>CAMFKP010000020.1 GCA_945957385.1 uncultured Aeromonadaceae bacterium | reverse complement strand
GATCACAGCTTTGACGGCCTGGCCGACAAGTTTGCCCAGAACATTTATGGCACCACCAAGGGGCAGATCCGTGCCGCTGTGGTCTGGCAGGATCTGCTCTCCTGCCTGAGCCGGCTTGGCGACCGGCCGCTGCGGATCCTCGATGCCGGCGGTGGTTTTGGCTATTTTGCCCAGAAACTGGCGGCGATGGGGCACCACATCGAGCTGTGCGATCTCTCCGCCGAGATGCTGGAGCTGGGGCGACAACAGATTGAGGAAAAAGGGCTTTCTGAGCGTATTCGCTTGATTCACTGCCCGATTCAGGCGCTGGATCAGCATGTCGAGGGTGAGTTTGATCTCATCTTGTGCCACGCCGTGCTCGAATGGTTGTCCGAACCGCGACAGACCTTGTTATCCTTGCTCGGTTTTCTTGCCCCCGGCGGCATCTTGTCGCTGCTGTTTTATAACCGCCACGCCCTGCTGTTCCAGAGCCTGGTGGTCGGCAACTTTGATTACATCCGCGCCGGCCTGACCAAGAAGCGCAAGCAGAAGTTGACACCGGAAAATCCGCAACTGCCGGAGGAGGTGTACGACTGGCTGCAACGTGGCGGACTTAAGCTGATCGGCAAAACCGGGGTGCGGGTGATCCACGACTACATGCGTCACAAGCAGGATCAGCACGAGAAATTTGACGATCTGTTACAGATGGAGCAGCGCTATTGTCGCGAGGAGCCCTTCGTGGCGCTGGGGCGTTATATCCATGTGATGGCCCAACGGCCGTTACAACATCAAGGTGAGAAGAAGAGGTCATGAGCCAAGAGGTTTCCCGTACCGCAGACCGCACGCTACCCGAGCTGGTGGGCTGGGTCCGACAGGAAGGACTGTCGCTGCAGCTGACGAACGACAGACTGGCATTTTTGATCGCCATCGCCGCGCTGTCGCGGGATGACAGCAGCCATGAGCTGACCGAGGCCGCGCTGCACGATGCGTTTGGTTATGTCAGCCAGATCTTCGGGCAGATGGACGAGACGCTGACCCACAGAGCGAACAACGCGATCAATGAATTGGTACGCCAGAAGTTGCTGTCGCGCTTCAATGCCGATCCGGTCGAGGGCGAGAGCCTCTACCGGCTGACACGGCTGGCGATGGGCATTGTCGAATTCTATGTCGAGCAAAAAGAGGTCAGCAGCATCAAGTTGTCTCTGCTGCTGGAACAGGTGGCCAGCGAGCTGACCAAGGCCCATGAGGCGACTCAGCAACAGGATGATCTGGCGCACTGGAACGAACAGGTCTATCCGCGGCTGAAGTTCTCGGTGGAGGAGATCCTGGCGCGCATCGATCTGACCCAGCGGGCGATGGATGAGCATCAAAACCAGGTTAAGAGCGAGATTGCCGACTTGCTGAACCAGAACTGGACCGAGGCGATCCACAGCTGCGAGAAGCTGCTGCGCGAAACCGGCCAGACGCTGCGCGAGCTGCAGGACACGCTGGATGCCGCCGGCCACAACTTGCAAGATGGCTTGCTCAACATTCAGGAGGCCACCCAAGGCCGTGATGAGCTGGCACATATCGAAGCGCTGACGCACACGCTGCAGGCACGACTCGACGCCATCATCAGCTGGGGTCAGCAGTGCATCGAGCTGTGGGCGCGCTATGACCGTCACGTGCACAAGTTCATCCGCACCGCCATTGATATGGACAAGAACCGCGCGTTCAGCCAGCGTCTGCGTGATTCGATCCGCGACTTTGAACAACATAACTGGCTGATGGTGGTAGCCCAGGAGCACCGCTTGCTCGAGCTGCGCGACGAGACGTTGGCGCTGCACGGCGAGGAGGTGACCGGTGAGGTGCCCAGCGAGCTGGAGTACCACGAGATCCTCGATATCAACAACCAGCTGGCCGAGCGCATTCAGCTGCATCTGGACGCGTTTCGCAGTGGCGAGCGGCCGCTGGATCTGGCCGAGGTGCTGCGCGACTACCTGGCCAGCTATCCGGACTATCAGCATTTCGATGTCGCCCGCCTGTTGATCGACACGGCGGTGCGGCTGGGTCACGCCAGTGCGGAATTACACAGCAGCCGGCAGCCCAAATGGAAACCCATCAACGAATCGGGAGCTAAGGTACAGGCCCATGTCATTGATCAATACTGAATTTCCGCTCGCGCTGCGCATGGCGCAGGCGATCGCCAACCCGCTGTTTCCGAAACTTGACACCTGGCTGCGCAGTGGGCGCCACATCAGCGCCGATGACCTGGATAATCACTCCTTCTTGCTGGAGTACCACGACGAGTTGGAACGTTTCTATGGCCGCTATCAGGTAGAGCTGATCAAGGCGCCGGAAGGCTTTTTCTATCTGCGGCCGCGCGCCTCGTCCGAGATCGGCACCTCTGTGCTGTCCGAGCTGGACATGCTGGTCGGCAAGGTGCTGTGTTACCTCTACCTGAGCCCGGAGCGGTTGGCCAATGAGGGGATCTTTGCGCTGGCCGATCTGCAAGAAGAGTTATTGACGCTGGCCGACGAGCGCCAGCTGCTGCGCATGGTCAATCAGCGTAGCGGTGGTTCGGATCTGGACAAGCGCAAGTTGCTGGAAAAGATGCGCACCTCGTTGCGTCGCCTGCGCCGGCTTGGCATGGTGACCCCGCTGGGCAGTGGCGATAAATTCCGCGTCAACGAAGCGGTGTTCCGCTTCGGCGCCGATGTGCGCAGCGATGAGGATCCGCGCGCCGTCCAGCTGCGGATGATCCGTGAGGGCGAGGCGATATTGCACGACGACGAGCTGCCGACCAGCGAGCACCTGCTGGACGACGGCGAAGATGAGATCGAAGAAGAACAACTCGGACTGGATGTATGACGATGCGCGGCAAGTTTAAATCGATGACCATGGTCAACTGGAACGGCTTCTTTGCCCGGACCTTCGAGCTTGACCAGTTGGTGACCACCCTGTCCGGTGGCAACGGCGCCGGTAAATCGACCACCATGGCGTCGCTGATCACGGCGCTGATCCCCGATCAGACGCTGCTGCATTTTCGCAATACCACCGAGGCGGGCAGCTCCAGTGCCAGCCGCGACAAGGGGCTGTATGGCAAGCTGCAACGCGGCCACTGCTATTCGCTGATCGATGTCCGCAACTCCCGCGACCAGCGCATCTGGGTCGGGGTACACCTGGAGCAGGTGGCAAACCGTGACAACAAGGTCAACATCACGCCGTTTGCGCTGCTTGAAGTCCCCGAGGGCATAGCGCCCACCGATCTGTTGCTCGAGCGCCTCGACGACGACAAGGCCAAGGTGCGCGCGTTTGCCGATCTGCGTAAAGCCGCTGCCGAGCTCGGCGCCCTCAAGGTCGCCAAGTTCAATTCGGTGACCGATTATCACAACTTCATGTTCGAATACGGCATCTTGCCGAAGAAGTTGCGCGATCAAAAAGACCGCTCCCGCTTCTATCGCCTGATCGAGGCGTCGCTGTATGGCGGCATTTCGTCATCGATCACCCGTTCACTGCGTGAATACCTGCTGCCGGAGAACTCCGGTGTGCGCAAGGCGTTCCAGGACATGGAGGCGGCGATCTACGAGAACCGCCGTACCCTGGATGCGATTCGTGAAACCCAGTCGCAACGCGACCTGTTCCGCAATCTGATCACCGAAACCACCCACTATGTGGCGGCCGATTACATGCGCAACAGCACCGAGAAGTCCCGGCTCTCCGAAACGGCACTTGGTGCGCGTCGTCAGTTGCAGGACAAACACCGCCTGTTGCGCGAAGAGAAGCAGCGCGCCATCTATCTGGCCGAAGAGGCCGAGCAGATGCAGGCGCGCGAGAAGCACCTGACCGATGAGCTGGAGGCGGCGTCCGAGCAGTTGGCCCGCGTGATCAACGCCGTGGCGCTCGGCAAGAAGATCAGCCAGTACCGGGAAGATGTCGGCGAGCTGCAGGCGCGGCTGGAGGAGCAGCTGGCGATTGTCGAGGAGATCGGCGAACAGAAGGCCGAGCTGGAGCAGAAAAAACAGCTGACCGACAGCGAAGTCGACAGCCTGAAAAGCCAGCTGGCCGATTACCAGCAGGCGCTGGATGTGCAGCAGACCCGTGCCATCCAGTACCGGCAGGCGATCAAGGCGCTGGACGCGGCCCGCGAGCTCTGTGCGCGGCCCGATCTGGATGTCACCGGGGTGGCACGCGAACAGAGCCAATTCAAGGAGCGTGAGCGCCAGTTGACCGAGGCGCTGCTGCAAGCCCAGCAACGCCTGAATCTGGCCCGCACCGCCGCCGGCCAATACGATGCGGCGCTGGCGCTGCTGACCGGTGTCGTCGGCGAAGTCGCGCGTGATGAGGCGTATGCCCGCGGTGAGCAGGTGCTGCGCCAGGGCCATCAGGCGCGGGATCTGCAGGCCCGCGGCGAGACGATTCAGCGCGCGCTCAGCGATCTGCAGCGCGAGCAGGAACAACTGCAACAGCTACAGCGCGTGCAGCAGAGCCTGCAACAGCAGCACCAGCTGAGCGTTAACCTGGATCTGGCCGACGACGCGGCGCTGGAGCTGGCCGCCGAGCAGCAACAGGCGCGTCTGGATGAGGCCGCCGATCAGCTCGATGCCGGCCGTCAGCAGATGGTGCAGTCCGAGCAGCAGGTGACGCAGGATCGCAGCCGCATTGAACAGCTGAAGAAGCTGGCGCCGGCCTGGCTGGTGGCCCAGGAGAAGCTGGACAAGCTGCGCGAACTCAGTGGCGAGCCGCTGGAAAATCCCCAGGCAGTCTCCCAGGCGATGCATAAAGCGCTGGAGCAGGAGCGTCATGCCGAAGCCGAGAAGAATCGGCTGCAGCAGCGCAAGCTGGAGCTGGAGGCGCAGATCCGCCGTCTGCAGAATGTTGGCGGTGAAGTGGATGAGCGCCTCTCCCGTGTCAGCGAACAGCTGGATGGCGTGCTGCTGGCCGATGTCTATGACGACATCAGCATCGACGATGCCCCTTACTATTCGGCGCTGTACGGGCCGGCGCGGGCGGCGATCGTCGTCGCCGATCTGGATGCCGCCATCGAGCGGCTGCAAGCCCTCGACGATGTGCCGGATGATCTCTACCTGATCCAGGGTAATCCGGAGTCATTTGATGAGGATCTGCTCGAAGCGACCGAGCTGACCCAGGCGCTGGTGGTGCGCAGCAGCCAGCGGCAACTGCGCTATTCACGCTACCCCAAGGTGCCGCTGTTTGGCCGTGCCGCCCGCGAGCAACGGGTCGACGCGCTGGAGCAGGAGCGCGAGGCGCTGATCGATGCCTATGCCACTGCAGCGTTCGAACAACAAAAACACAGCCGTACTTACCACCATTTCAGCCAGTTTATCGCCGAGCACCTGAGCGTAGCGTTCGAGTCCGACCCGGAAGCCGAGCTGGAACTGTTGCAGGCGCGGCAACGCGAGCTGCAGGGCCAGCTGGAGCAGTGGCAGCAACGCCAGGCGCAACTGAAGTCGACACAGGAGCAGGCACGCCAGGCGTTGGTGCTGTTGCAACGGCTGCGTGCCGGCTGGCATCTGCTGACGACCGATGATCTGCCGGCCCGGTTGCAGGCCGCCCAGGCGGACTATCAGGCCTGGCAGCAGGCCGGCGATTTCCTGCGCCGCCACGGTGAGGCGCTGGATAAGCTGGCGACACAACTGCACCTGCTGCGTGAAGATCCGCAGCAGCTGGAGGCGTTGCAAGCCGCCGCCAGTGACGCCGAACAGCAGCTGGCGCTGGTGCGCCGGCAGAGTTTTGCGCTGGATGAGCTGCTGGCACGCAGCAGCCATTTTGCTTATCAGGATGCCGAGGCGATGCTCGGCCAGACCTCGGAGATCAGCGAGCGGCTGAAGGCCAAGCTGGCCGATGCCGAGCTGGCACGCCGCCAGCTGACCGAAGCGGTCAACCAGATCGGCTCACGTTTCACCGAGGCGATGCAGGTGCGTACCGCACTGCAATCCGGCCTTGATGCCAAGCGCCAGACCCTGGGCGAGTTCGAGCAGGAGCTGGGGCTGATGGGGCTGACGGTAACACCGGACATGGAAGAGAAGGCCCGCGAACACAAGCGCGAGGTCGAGGAGCAGCTGGTGCGTACCCGCTCCCGGCGCACTCAGGCCGAGGCCCAGTTCCAGGTCTGTCGCCGTGATATTGACAGCATCCAGGGGCGTCTGGCCCACGAGGGCAAGGATTACAAGCTGGCGCGCAAGCTGCTGGTCAACCACAAGCAGAGCTGGAATCGGGTGCTACGCCTGGCGCGCGACAACGATGTCGAAAAACGCCTCAATCGCCGCGAGCTGGCGTACCTGGATGCCGATGAACTGCGCTCCATGTCGGACAAGGCGCTCGGGGCCTTGCGTCAGGCGGTGGCCCATGAGGACGAACTGCGCGACGCGCTGCGGCTGTCGGAAGGCAATCGCAACACCGAGCAGAAGGTGGCCTTCTATGTCACCGTCTACCGCTACCTCAAGGATCGCATCCGTCACGACATCATCCGCTCCGACGATCCAGTCGAGGCCATCGAGGAGATGGAGATCGAACTGTCGCGGCTGGCCGACGAGCTCAAGCAGCGTGAAGCTCACCTGTCGCTGAGCTCCACCGAAGTGGCGGCCAAGATCACCAACATCATCCGCCGCGAGCAGAACCGTATTCGCGTGCTGAACCAGGGGCTGCAGAACATCGCATTCGGCCAGGTGCGTGGCGTGCGTTTGAACGTCAATGTGCGCGATGCCTATGCCCGCCTGCTGATGGCGCTCGGCGATCAGGCAATGATGCACCAGGATCTGTTCGCCGATGGCGAGATGACCTTCTCCGAAGCGATGGCCAAGCTGTTCCAGCGTCTGAACCCGCACATCGATCAGGGCGAGCGCAGCTTCCAGGTGCTCGGCGAGGCGCTGCTCGATTACCGCAACTACCTGGAGCTGGAGATCGAGGTGCAGCGTGGCGTCGATGGCTGGTTGCGTGCCGAGAGCGGCGCCCTCTCGACCGGCGAGGCAATCGGGACCGGTCAGGCGATCCTGCTGATGGTGCTACAGAGCTGGGAAGAGGAGGCCAAGCGCCTGCGCGCCAAGGACATAGAGCCATGCCGGCTGCTGTTCCTCGACGAAGCGGCCCGTCTGGATGCCAAGTCGATTGCCACCCTGTTCGAGCTGTGCGAACGCCAGGATATGCAGTTGTTGATTGCCGCCCCAGAGAACATCAGTCCGGAGAAGGGCACCACCTACAAGCTGATCCGCAAGGTGCATGGCAAGCAGGAGCATGTGCATGTCGTCGGCCTGCGTGGCTTTGGCTATGTCAGCGGCGATGAACGGATCAGCGCGTAAGCGGCATAAACCGCACTGAGCCGGCATCAAAAAAGGCCACCGTGAAGGTGGCCTTTTTGTCTGTCAACGATGACAGGGGTGGGGAAATACTCGGTTGAGTGTGAGTCAGGCAGAGTTTTATTGTCGGACACGGTGGCGTAATTAATCCGTTCGCCTGTGCAATGGTTTTAGTTAATACATTGATAGTAAATGGATTTATTATTTCCAGCAGTGGGGAAAGGATATTACCCCGCTCTGGCACTGCAACGGTTTTATTATGTTGGTGCTGGGCAAGCAAATAATATCCATCACCATAGCGGTGTTTGCGATTATTAAGTGGGGCTAATAAATCGACTGCAGCAGGGGCTGGGGTGGGCATCGCCAGGCGGGCGAGGGCTCAGCTAACACAACGGGACCCGCGGGTCCCGTTGTCATACCTGTCGCTGAGTCAAGTAAGCATCAGGTTCAGCGCTGCTCCAGTTGGCTGATCTCCGCCTCGACCTTCGGTGCCTTGTGCGGGGGGTGGGGATGCCAGCCGACCAGCGCCAGCAGCACGAAGAAGCCGACAACATAGGCCAGCGCCACATGCCAGCCGTGACGCAGCCACTGCAGCGCCGAGCGCGCCTGGGGGTACATGTTGGAGAGGGCAACCCCGGCCGAGGAGCCAAACCACAACATGGAGCCGCCGAAACCGACCGCGTAGGCCAGCATGCCCCAGTCATAACCGCCCTGTTCCAGACACAGCTTGGTCAGCGGGATGTTGTCGAACACCGCCGAGATAAAGCCCAGGCTGAAGGTGGTGAGCCAGGAGGCGGGCGGCAGCTCGTCAACCGGCATTAATGAGGCGCAGGTGACCAGGGCCACCAGAAAGATGGTACCGGCCCAGGCGTTTTTCAGCTCTTCCCAGGGCGTGCGTACGAACAGGGCGCCGAGCAGCAGCGCGATCCAGACGCCGAGCGCCGGGAAGTCGAGGGCATAGTTGGTGACAATCGCCAACACCAGGATCAGGCCGACGACCAGCAGGTGTTTCCACTCCACGCGTTGATTTGCCGGGGCATCGCTGACGATGCGCTGGTATTTATCCTGCTGGAACGAGGCGATGAGGCCGAAGATCACCAGCGCGACACCGGCGGCCACATAAGCGTGCAGCACATCCCATGGGCTGACGCCGTCGATCCACATCAGGGTGGTCGTGGTGTCGCCGACCACGGAGCCGGAGCCACCAGCGTTGCTGGCGGCGACAATGGCGGCCAGATAACCGATATGCACCCGCTCGTTGAACACCACGAATGCAATGGCGCCACCGATCATCGCCGCGGCGATGTTGTCGAGGAACGAACTGATGACGAAGATCATCACCAGCAAGACGAAGGGGCCCTTCCAGTCATTGGGCAGAAACTTCGGCAACACCTTCGGCAAATGGGATTCGTCGAAGTGCTTGGCCAGGATCGCAAAGCCAAACAACAGACCGATCAGGTTCAGCAGGATGCGCCACTCGCCCTCGCTGCCGCCACCACCGAGCAGGTGGTGCCAGAACGAGAAGCTATCCAGCAGGCTGTATTTGGCCAGCAGGATGGCCCCGAGACCGGTCAGCGCGACCCACATGGTGTAGTGGTGCAGCAGCGCCACGCCGAGCAGCGTCAGCGCGAACAGTATGAATTCGATGCGAATGCCACCCGGGGCCAGCAGTGTGTTGGTCAGCGGGGCGGCGGTGGCGGGGGCGGAGCAAAGTACAGCGACGCTAAGCAGTGACAACAGGGCCGCAAGGCAGCGGCCAGCCTGATGCAACAACATGTTTTCTCTCCTTGTTATAGTCAGGCGGCGCTCTATCCGGCGCCGCACTGTGGGGTATCACGCTGTTATTGCTGGGAGATAATCCAGTGCTGGAAATCCTTACGGGTCTGGGCATCGGCCTGCAGATACCAGTATTTGAGCATCTCCAGGTTCTGGGCTCGCTTATCGACAACAGCCGTGCTGTTGCTGCTGGTGGCTGCGCCCGCTGCTGCAGCGGCGGCGGTAGCGGCTGCAGGTGTGGCGGCAACCGCGCTAGCCGTAGCCGGCGTAGTGATCTGCAAGAAGGCTTTGCCTTGTTCGGTCAGCTCTTGTTGGTAATCACGGCCAATTTGCAGCCCCTCTTTTTTCGGCATCACGAAGAATTCAACCTTGGCCGGTTGGCCGGTCGTCTTGTTGAGGATGGTCAGAGGCTGCTTCTCAAGGAATTTCTCTGCCTGATCGTAGTTGCGCGGGTAGGGAAACTGGATACTCAGCGCATCATCCGCCTTGAGATCCATATTGATGACCACAGGTTCACCCCGGATCAGACGGGTTTCGCTGTGATCGCGAAAGCTGCCTTCAAACACCAGGACTACCTGATGCTGGCCTGCCGGCAGCGTCAACTGGCGGGCATTGATCTGGTTGCCGGCAGCCGGTTTCCCGTCCAGCAGTTGCAGGCCATAAGGGCGCGGGATCTCAATCGTTGCGGCTTGAGCCCATGACATCGCCATCAAGGCGCAACATCCAATGAACAGGGTAACGACTTTACGCATAAACACTCCTTTGTGCTGGGGCCATAAAGGCTGACCCGATTCTACCGTTTTGCCTGCCATCAGCAACGGGCGTGGCGGCACTATTATTCGATTGTGCAGCGAAACGGCGGTAAGGCCTGCAGCAGGCTGCGGCCATACTGGCGGGTGACGATGCGCCGATCCAGCAACACGATGCGTCCAGCGTCCTGCTCCTGGCGGATCAGCCGGCCGCAGGCCTGGATCAGTTTGCGCGACGCTTCGGGCACCGTGATTTGTAAAAACGGGTTGCCGCCGCGGCGGCTGACGGCTTCGGCCATCGCCGCCTCAATCGGTGAATCCGGTACGGCAAACGGCAGCTTGGTAATGATGAGGTTGGTCAGTTGCTCTCCAGGCAGATCCAGCCCTTCGGAGAAGCTGCCGGTTCCTAGCAGTATGCTGGGTGTGCCGTGTGCACAACGTTCCCGATGCAGCGCAAGCAGCGCCTGGCGTGAGGCTTCGCCCTGTACCAGCAGCGACCAGCCCTGGTTACGCAACCCGGTTGCTACCTCTTGCATCTGCCAATACGAGGCAAACAGGATCAGGCTGGCCTGTTGCTGCGCCAGATAGCGTGGCAGCTGTTCAATCAGGGCGTGAGTAAATGCCGGATCGGCAGGCTCGCAGGGCATCTGCGGGATCAGTAATTCGGCTCTTTGGTAATCAAACGGCGATTTCAGACGTAATAGCTGAGCCTGATCCTCGGCATGGATACCCGCCTGATGGCAGAAATAATCGAAGCGGTTCAACGCAGTCAGCGTTGCGGAGACGACGATTGCGCCAGCGCAGCGTGACCAGAGATGATGTTTCAGCCAGCCAGCCATCTCCAGCGGCGCCGCGTGCAGCACATACTCTTTGGCCTCGGGATACTCCAGCCACTTGGCGACAGGGCGGCGCTCCCCGGAAACCAGCAAGAGATCCCACAATTCAACCAGATGCTGAGTGCGCAGCTGCGCGGCGGCAAGTTCGCTCATCAACGCCTCTTGCTGGCGGTTGAAACGTCCACTCTCGCGGGCCTGTTCGGCCAGTTGTCCCTGTAAACGGTCCAGCAACCGTGCCATCTGACGCAGTGGCTCATGACTACCGCTGAGCAGCGCATGCAGCGCCGAAGGCAGTTCGCCATGCTCGAAACGGTAGGCGGTGTCTGTTGCAAACCACTCACGTTGTGCCTTGAACAGCTGTTGTAACTGTTTGTAATCCGCTAACAACAGTTGGACTTGATCATTGAGTTGATCGCAACAACGGCTGACCACACTGTTTTGCATTGTTTTGGTGAGCTCATCCCCAATATGGGGCATTTTTTGTAGCCAGAGTTGATCCTGACGCAGCGACGAGACGGCCGCAGCCTGATCACGGGCGATGGTTGGCAGATGATGAGCTTCATCAATAACATAGAAGCACTCTTCCGGTGGCGGCAGTATGACGCCACCACCCAGACCCAGATCGGCCAGCAGCAGCGCATGGTTGACTACCAATACATCCTGGGTTTCGAGATCGCGACGCGCCTTGTGAAACGGGCAATCCTGATGATCGGGAAACAGGGGGGTGCAACTATGCGACTGACAGCTCACCAAATCCCACAGCGTGTCGGCAATGGGCTCGGGCCAGCTGTCGCGATCACCCTGCCAGCTCCCTGCTTGCCAGGCGTTGAGCATCGCCTGAAACAGGGCCTGCTGGGCCGCATCGGGTTTGAACGCCAGCAGCTCACTGAATGACAGCTGCTCTAGCGGCGCTTGTTGCTGGTTGACGAGTTGCTGTAACCGCACGATGCAGCAATAGCGCTGCCGTCCTTTCACCAACCGATAGCGTACCGGCTGCTCGCTGATCTGGGCAAACAGCGGCAAGTCTTTATTAATCAGCTGTTCTTGCAGTGACAAGGTGGCGGTCGAGAGGACCAAACGCTTGTTCTGCAACATCGCGGCCGGAATAGCACCCTGCAGATAAGCCAGTGACTTGCCGATCCCGGTGCCGGCTTCGGCAATCAGCAGACGGTGCTCGCCACCCTGTTCACCACACAACGTCTTGACGATTTCGGCGACCAGATAGTTTTGCTCTTTTCTTGGCACGAAATCTGCTAGATGCTGATTGAGCCGCCGATAGTTCTGTGAAACGGTTGTCTTGATAGCCGAAACAGGCATTCGGTAGTCTCCGGAATCTCGATGGCGGGCAGTATATCGCTCTGTGAGGCAGCTAACAAAAAGCGAAATCTCTTATTGAGAAACAGCGTCATATAAAGCTCTGCCAGCGCAAAAAATAATGACAGGTAAATGAGCAATGGCTTTTAAAAACAAACAATTATGCTACGGACAACGCCAACGCCGATTAGTTCATTTTTTTCTGTTGCTGGCTTCACATTTTGTATGCTAGTCTCGCTCGAGAGTGATGGAAACGTCACTTCCACAGGGAATATAAGGACTTAGTGTTTAATTTCAGTAGGCAAATGATTATGAAAAAAACTCTTCTTGCTCTGGCCGTTCCGGCTCTGCTGGCTGCCTCCGCAGCCAACGCTGCTACCGTTTACGAAAAAGATGGTCAAAAGTTCGATGTGTATGGCCGCGCTCAGGTCAACCTCTATAATGACGTTGCATCCGGTGTGAATGGATCAAGTGCTGAGGATCACTCAACATTTGACGGTTCAGCCCGTTTGGGTGTTAAGGGTTCTACTGCCATTAATGACTCTTGGAAGGCTCTTGGCCGTGCCGAGTGGAAAGTAACTGGTGAAGGCTCCGAAAACGGTACTTTCGATGCTCGTCACATTTATGCAGGCTTTGACGGTGGCCAAGTTGGTACTTTCCTGTTTGGTCGTACCGATACTGCCTACTACGACGTCTTAGCTGTCACTGACGTATTCAATGAGTGGGGTAGTGCAGCAAACAGCACTTGGGGCTATCGTGATACGGCTGCTGCTGGTGCAGATTTCACTGGTCGTCAAGATGGTCAAGCTATATACCGCAACACTTTTGGTGGTTTTACTGGTTCAGTAACTTATGTTTCTGCGCGTAAGGCAAATGACCTAGATTATGGTTATACCGCTTCTCTGTCTTACGCATTTGATTTCGGTGCCACTGTTGGTGTGGGTTCTCAGAAGTTCAACTCTGAAGACGGTCTGAAAGATCAGAAAGATTGGGCCGTGTCTGCCAGCTATGGTGTTGTTGGTAAGGATCTATACCTTGCAGCCATGTACAACGAGTCCAAACCGGAAACTGCAGGTATTGAACAGTCAATCAAGGGCTATGAACTGGCTGCAGTATATTCCTTGGCCAACAATTGGGGCTTCCTGGGTGGTTATAACTATGCCAAGAACCACGATACTGACGTTGAGCTGACCAATGAGTATCTGCTCGGTGCTCAATACAACTTCACCAGCAACTTCTACGCCTATTCTGAATACCTGTTCGATCAGCGCGATGATGCCAAAAACGAATGGACTCTTGCTCTGCAATACAACTTCTAAGTTGTTTGCTGACTCCGGTCAGTGACCAGAAGAGGCAGTCGAAAGACTGCCTTTTTTCATGCACTTTTTTTGCGCAAATAACTTGAAAATACGTTTTCCTTTCGAGCTTTGCTGCTATCGAGGTTGCAAAGGAAAGCCGGGTTGTTAAGCTAGGGCAGCAGAAAGAACCTAAGCCCGATCTGATCAACAGAATGTGGGCTTTATTTTTTTTTTATCGGTAATCAACATGAATCCTCAAACCCTTTCCTTTATTGAATCCTGTATCAAGACGATTCCGGACTACCCGAAACCGGGGATCCTGTTCCGCGATATCACCAGTCTGGTGGAGCATCCACAGGCATTCAAAGCCACCATCGATCTGCTGGTTGAGCACTACCGCCAATTGCCATTAGATAAGGTGGTCGGAACCGAGGCGCGCGGTTTTATCTTCGGCGCGCCGGTTGCTGCGGCACTGGGGTTAGGGTTTGTGCCGGTGCGCAAACCAGGCAAGTTGCCTCGCTCTGTGTTTGAGGAGAGCTATGCCCTTGAATACGGTCATGATTGTTTGCAGATCCACGAAGATGCTATTCAGCCAGGCGATCGCGTCCTGATTATTGATGACCTGCTGGCCACCGGTGGCACTGTGGATGCGGCAATTAAGTTGATCCGTCGCTGTGGTGGTCATGTTGATCAGGCGGCATTTGTCATTTCGTTGCCGGATCTGGGTGGCGAAGAAAAGCTGCGTGCCGCCGGCGTTGAGCCGCTCAGCCTGGTGCAATTCGGCGGTCATTGATCCATCGGCACAGCTAACAACTCGGAGTTTGGATGGGATATCAGGTACTGGCCAGAAAGTGGCGCCCGCGGAATTTCCACGAAGTCGTCGGGCAGCAGCATGTGTTGACGGCACTGATCAATGCTCTGGATCAGGAACGTCTTCATCACGCCTACCTGTTTAGTGGCACGCGGGGGGTTGGCAAGACGACCATCGCCCGGATCCTGGCCAAGTGTTTGAACTGTGAGCAGGGGGTGAGCAGCACGCCGTGTGGCGTATGCGACAGCTGCCGTGAAATCGACCAGGGTAATTTTGTCGACTTGTTGGAAATTGATGCCGCTTCACGCACCAAGGTCGAAGATACGCGCGAGCTGCTGGATAATGTGCAGTACCGTCCCGCGCGCGGTCGTTACAAGGTTTACCTGATCGACGAAGTCCATATGCTCTCGCGTCACAGCTTCAATGCGCTGCTCAAGACGCTGGAGGAGCCGCCGCCCTACGTCAAGTTCCTGTTGGCGACCACGGATCCGCAGAAGCTGCCGATCACGATTCTGTCCCGTTGCCTGCAATTTCATCTCAAAGCGCTCAATCGGGAGCAGATCAGCGGCCAATTACAGACCATTCTCGATGCGGAGGGGCAGCCCTATGAGCTGCCGGCACTTGGCGCCCTCGCCAAGGCGGCAGATGGCAGTATGCGCGATGCACTGAGCCTGACGGATCAAGCGCTGGCCCATGGTAATGGCCATGTGCGTCTTGAACTGGTACTGGCGATGCTCGGTACCCTCGACCATCGCCATCTCCATCAGCTATTGAATCTGTTGGCGAAGCAGGATGGTGCGGCGTTGATGGCCAAGGTCGCCGAGTTGGCACAACTGGGTCCAGATTTCGATCAGGTACATCTTGAGTTGGCGGCGCTGCTGCACCGCATGGCCTTGACCCAACTGCTGGGGGCGGCGCCTGATCCGGAGGCGCTGGATGCCGAGCAGGTCGTCCAGTTGGCGGGCGTGTTTGCCGCTGATGAAATTCAGCTCTGTTACCAAATGGCATTACAGGGGCGTAAAGAGCTCCCCTTGGCGCCAGATGGTCGCAGTGCGTTGGAGATGACATTGTTGCGTATGCTGGCTTTCTCACCACGTGCCAGCGTCATGTCACCGCAGTTGACCCCAGTTCACCAGAAGCAAAATCCGCTGCCACAGCCGGCTGCGCTTGCGAGCGGGATGCCCAGTATGGCTGCCGCCGTCGTGAATTCGGTGCGCACAGACAGACCAAGCGATCACTCCACTTCTGGGACAGCTGCGCAGCAACATCAGGCGGATGAGATCGCGGCTGCCCAGATCCAGCATGGGTTGCAACAGGAGCAAGATGCCTTGTTGGCCCAAGCGGAGTACCTGCGGCAGTCGTCACCCCAAGGTACCACTTCAGAGCCCGTCAGCGCGCCCGAGGCGTCATCCTCAGCCGAGCCGCCAGCCAGTCAGGCTGGCCTGAGTAATTTACTGGCGGCGCGCAACCGGCTGCGCAGTCAGAGCGCGGGGGCGGAGCCTGCATCGCGTCAAGCGGCGGTTACCCCGGCGCAAGTGATGCCTGCGGCGCGTCCGTCTTCGATGACGGCCATGTCCGCGTCCGCGCCGCGCCGTGATACGGCACCGTTGCCGTCCGCGGAGCCGGTTACGCTGGCAACGGCGGAGTCGTTCGGCGCTCACTTTGCAGCGCCAAACAGCGTGCCGGCTATCGGCAACCCGCGCAATGCGGTGGACACGCCGCCGTGGGAGCTGCCGCCGCTGGAGAACTATCAAGATGATATGCCGATGCCCTCCGAACCCGATCGCATCGAGGCTGATGGCCGCGTGGCGGCTGGGAGTGACATGCGGGCACCGATGCAGGCTGTCGCTCGCCCGATGCCGGCTAGCGCTTCATCCACAGTGCCAATTCGAGGCCATAGCGTCAGCGATGCGGCCCAGGATGAGCGTTGGCAATCCAACGATCTGTTGACCGGGTGTGGCGATGCTTGGGCCGAGCTGATTGCGGCCAGTGGGCTGGGTGGACGTTTGCGGCAATTAGCCCTGCAATCGAGCCGGCGCATCGAGGCCGATCGCTGGGTGCTGACGTTGCCGGAAGAGCATCGCCATCTGGTGTCGGATAAAGCAATTGCTGTCATGGCACAGACATTGAGTGAACATGTGGCGCAACCGGTGAACCTGCACATCGTCCTTGGTCAGCCCGAAGGCAAGCCGCCAATTGTTATCGAGCATGAGCGCTATCAGGCCATTCTCGACCAGGCACGAACGGCGCTGGACCAGGATCCGCATATCCAATTTTTGATTGAGCGCTTTGGTGCTCAGCTGGATGCTGATAGTATCCAGCCACTGAAAACAGCCAATTGATAACCCTACAGAGAGATGAACGATGTTTGGTAAAGGTGGACTCGGTAATCTGATGAAGCAGGCTCAGGCCATGCAGGATCGTATGCAAAAGTTGCAGGAAGAGCTGGCCAATATGGAAGTGGTCGGTGAATCCGGCGCTGGCCTTGTCAAGGTGACGATGACCGGCAGCCATAGCGTGCGTCGCGTTGCGATTGATCCCAGCCTGATGGAAGATGATCAGGAAATGCTGGAAGACCTGATCGCGGCGGCCTTCAATGACGCCGTGCGCCGCATTGAAGAGCAGAACAAGACCAAGATGGGCGAACTGACCGGCGGTATGCAGCTGCCACCCGGTTTCAAGATGCCGTTCTAAGACTTGAATGACAAGCGGGGGAAACCCCGCTTGTTGTTTCGGAGAGACAATGAAGTACAGTCCGTTACTCGATGAACTGATCCGTGAGTTGCAGGTATTGCCCGGTGTGGGCCCCAAGTCGGCACAACGCATGGCTTTCCAGTTGCTGGAGCGGGAGAGGCCGCGTGGCCAGCGTCTGGCTCGGGTGCTGGAGAGGGCGCTGACCGAGATTGGTCATTGTCAGCAGTGCCGTACCTTTACGGAAAACGAGCTGTGTGAGATCTGCGCCAACCCCAAGCGTGGTGAAAAACGCCAGCTGTGTATCGTGGAGTCTCCGGCCGATGTCGCGGCCATTGAACAGACTCATCTTTATTCGGGACGTTACTTTGTGTTGATGGGGCATCTATCGCCGCTCGATGGCATAGGGCCGCGTGAGTTGGGACTGGATTTGCTCGAGCAGCGCTTGCAGCAAGAAGCATTCGACGAGCTGATTCTGGCCACCAATCCGACCATCGAAGGTGATGCCACAGCATTCTTCATCGCCAATCTGGCGCGTCAGGCCGGGGTCGCGGTGACCCGCATTGCCCACGGGGTGCCGGTTGGCGGGGAACTTGAACTGGTCGATGGCACCACGCTTTCTCATTCGCTGTCAGGACGTCGTCCTCTAGAGTAACGCTGACGTTTTTTTCAGCAATCAAATCGCGGCAGTCTTGAAAGCCGGACTGCCGCCCCCATATCGCTTCTGTCCTAATCCATAACTTTCATCAAGGAAAGCAACGATGACCGAAGCCGTTCATGTGGAAACTCACGGGTTTCAGACCGAAGTCAAACAACTGCTGAACCTGATGGCGCACAGCCTCTACTCGCATAAAGAAGTCTTTCTGCGCGAGCTGATCTCCAATGCTGCTGATGCTGCCGACAAGTTGCGTTTCAAGGCGCTCTCCGAGCCCGCGCTGTACGAAAATGATGGTGAATTACGCGTTCGCCTGCTGATCGACAAAGAAAAGCGCACCTTGACGATCTCCGATAACGGCATCGGCATGACCCGTGACCAGGCGATCGAACATCTGGGAACCATTGCCCGCTCTGGCACGGCCGAGTTCTTCCGCAATCTCTCCGGCGATCAGGCGCGAGACTCCCAGCTGATTGGCCAGTTCGGCGTGGGGTTCTACTCCTCCTTCATCGTGGCCGACAAGGTAACGGTCATCAGCCGTGCAGCCGGTGAGGCTCACGATCGCGGTGTGTGCTGGGAATCGGATGGCTCAGGCACCTTTACCGTAGCCGATGTCGAGAAGGCCGGGCGCGGGACGGATGTGATCCTGCATCTGAAAGAAGAGGAAGGCGAATTCCTCGATGATTGGCATCTACGCAGTGTGGTCGGCAAATACTCTGACCATATCAGCGTCGCCGTCGAGATGTGGCAAGAGCCGAGTGAAGAAGAAGCCGAAGGTGGCGAGAAGGTCATCACTCCGGGAGAGTGGAAGCAGGTAAACCGTGCCACGGCATTGTGGACGCGAACTCCGCGTGATATCAGCGACGAAGAGTATCAGGAGTTCTACAAGCACTTGAGCCACGACTATGACGATGCGTTGGCGTGGGCGCACAACAAGGTCGAGGGCAGCCAAGAGTACACCTCCTTGCTGTATGTGCCGGCGCGGGCGCCTTGGGATCTGTGGAATCGTGAACAAAAACACGGCCTTAAACTCTATGTTCAACGCGTCTTCATCATGGATGACGCCGAGCAGTTCATGCCCACCTACCTGCGCTTCGTCAAGGGGGTGCTGGATTCCAACGACCTGCCGCTGAACGTGTCCCGCGAGATCCTGCAGGACAACAAGATCACCGCCCAGCTGCGCAAGGCCTGTACCAAACGGGTGCTGAGCATGCTGGCGAAACTGGCCAAAGATGACGAGGCCAAGTATCAAAGCTTTTGGCAGCAATTTGGTAACGTGCTGAAGGAAGGTCCGGCCGAGGACTACGCGCATCGCGAAGAGATCGCCAAGCTGTTGCGTTTTGCGTCGACCCACGCAGAGTCAGATGTCCAGAATGTCAGCCTCGATGCCTATGTCAGCCGCATGAAAGAGAAGCAGGACAAGATCTATTACATCATTGCCGACAGCTACACCGCCGCCAGCAAGAGCCCGCATCTGGAGTTGCTGCGCAAGAAGGGTGTGGAGGTGTTGTTGCTGTGGGATCGTGTCGATGAATGGCTGATGAGCCACCTCAGCGAATTTGAAGGCAAACAGCTGGTCTCCGTGACCCGTGGCGATCTGCAGCTCGGCGAGCTGGAAGACGAAGAGAGCCGCAAGCAGCAAGAAGAGCTGGCCAAGGAGCATGCCGGCCTGGTTGAGCGCGTCAGCAAGGTGCTGGCAGGTCTAGTCAAGGAAGTGCGCATCAGCCATCGCCTGACCGATACCCCGAGTTGTGTGGTGACGGATACCTATGGCATGAGCAGCCAGATGATGAAACTGATGCAGGCCGCTGGCCAGCCGGTGCCGGATCAGAAATTCATCCTCGAACTCAACCCGGAACATGCTCTGGTCCAGCGTCTGGCCAGTGAAGCCGATGAGTCACGGTTTGGCGAGTGGAGCCATTTGCTGCTGGAGCAGGCGCAGTTGGCTGAACAGGGTGGCTTAAAGGATCCGGCGGGTTTTGTCGCCAGACTGAATAAGCTGTTACTGGCGTGAGTAATAAATAAACAAATCAGGAACCAATCAGGGCCGCCTCTTGCGGCCCTGATTTTTTTCAACCGGAACATGCTGCAATGTGTGATATCGTCAGTCTCGGATTTAACAAATGCTTGCTAAAATTTGCACATATCTGACCGCAATAGGAATGGATTCCACCGGAGTCGGGATCACATCGGTACATATTCGATGTCAGGACACGATCCCACGACATGACTATCACGAGAGGATACGCGATGCGTTTGACGACCTGGTTCGCTGCTATTTTCCTGTTGTTTCACGTCCATGCTCAGACAGAGACATTGACGCTATGGAATGCCCATAGTCTGGAGCACCTGCAACCAGAGCTGACGCTATTTGAAAAAATAACCGGTCACAAGGTGATTCAACAGCATTTCCGTGCCGATCAATTACGCGACAAGGTGTTGTCATCGGTATTATTGCCGGACCTCTATTTTATTCCCAGTGACCAGATCAGCAATGTACAGGAATACCATCTTGGCCCCTGGCCCGAGTCGATCGCCAGAGCGCACGGGCTGCGTGATGATGGGCGCCTGGCTAATAACTGGTACGGGATGCCGATTAATATGGGCAACCAGCTGGTGTTGTTTTATCGCAAAGACATGGTTGCGCCGGTTGCGCGGCTGGAGGATATCCCCGCCGGAAAATTAGCCTGGCCCAGCAAGCAGGCGTATTGGTTTATGCCATTTTTAACCGCCAGCGGGGGTTGGCCATTAAAAGACGGAACCTTTAACCTCAATACACCGCAAATGGTGGCGGCATTGACCACCTATCGCGAGATGATCAATCGCTATCCGGTTGCGGAATGTGAGTTGATGTGTAATGAACAGGCCTTTATCAAGGGTGAAGTGACCTATCTCATCGATGGTGATTGGGCTTATCAGACGTTGAAAGATCTGCTGGGTGACAAGCTGGGCGTTGCGCTGTTGCCGAGCCTGGGTGGCAAGCCCATGGTGCCGCTAAGCAGCTCCTATGTCATGGCGCGGCGCGGCGATCTGAGCGATAGCAAACAGCGGGCCAGCGAAGAATTGGTGCGTTTCTTATTATCCGATGAACGTCAAAAGGCGTTATATCAGCGCTCCAAGTTATTCCCGTCAGTTGGCAAGGTGGCCGAACGGCTGGCGGATAATATGTCCGATGATATGCGCGTATTACATCAGCAATTGCTCAAAAGTCGCGCCATGCCTAATGACCGCAGCATGATGATTGTCTGGTTGGTGATGGGCAAATGTCTGGAGTTGTATTTATCGGATGAATATAGTGCCAAGGAGACCGCAGAGAATATGCAAACCATGGCGCTGGAGGAGGGTGGTAATAATCGATGATCCGACTGAGTCGTTTTTTTATCGGATTAATTTTTGGCACCTTGGTGTTGCCGCTCACCGTGTTGGGCATTATTCACTACCAAGGGTTAAAACAATTTGCTACCCAAACGCTGATGACCGAGTTGGACAGTGAGGCCGTGGTCATTCGGGAAAACCTGAATAACGAAATCGGGGCCCTGACCGGTGGTCTGCGTTTATTAACCGGACATGAGACGATTATCAAAGGCATCGCCAGTCTGTATTACGGCTCTCAAGTCCGTGAACGTTTCGAGAATTTCATCAACCGTTATGCCGTAGTTTCCAGCCTGTATCTGGTCACCCGTGATGGCCGGGTGCGGGAGCACATCGGTGGCCGTATCCGGCCGATCGAGCGTAATGAATCCGTGCGCCACCTGATGACCAGTCTGGATAAAGCGTATGAGTCCGGGGTGCTCAGCGGGCGCGTAGCGGTGATCGAAGATAAGGAGTTGGTACCGGATGGCGATCATAAGGCGCTGATTTTTATCTCCAGTATTAGCAGTGTGGTTGTGCGCGGTGCCGAAGGGGTTCAGGGTTTTCTAATTGCCGTGGTGCCGTTTAATAACTTGTTGGCACAAGCCAATCGGGCATCCCATGTCGAACGCTCGATTGTCGATATTGGCGAGACGCTCAAACCGAATCAGCATGGTTATATCAGCCAATTCCAACGGGTGCAGATCGGTGAAAAAGATTATTCTCCCAGCATTAATTTATATATCCGAGTCAGTCGTTCACCGGAAAGTATGCGCGATGCGGTCAATGAGGCGATCCGTCCATTTATCAGTTATCAGATTGTCTTCGTCGTGATATTGATGGCGTTATTTGTACTGGCCTTTCGGCCAATATTACGCGCCTTTAATGCGCTGTATGGAATTATTCGTCGTATGGAGGCGGGGCAATTAGTCGAGGAGACCACATCACGTATCTGGGAATTTGCCCATACCGAGCGTTTGTTGATCGATATGCAGGCCCGTATTCGCCAGCAAGTTTCAGCCTTGGAAGAAAATAACCATATGCTGGCCGGATTAGCACAAGAAAAAGATCGTTATCTGGATGAATTATCCCGGCTGAATCAAAGTCTGGAAGAAAAAGTTCAGGAGCGAACCAATAAACTGGCGCTCATTTTGCAGCGCATTGAAACCAGTAACAGAATATATAACCAGGTTATTCATCTGCGCCAAGAATTAGCTAATGATGCCGAGCCGGAAAAGCTGATGATTTCAGTGGTAAAGCATTTGGTCGCCTGTGAGCTGGATATTCCATTTGCCGTGGTGTTACAGCCAGCAAATGAATTGCGCAATGTATATGTTGACCCGGATTTTAACCGTGAACTGGTGGTGCCGATAAAAATACATACTGCGGATTATCTATTTGATAATGGCTTATATAGTATTCCGCTGCCTCCGCCGTTTGGTGGGGGGTGGTTATTATTCCAGACTGAGAAAATGCGTGAGGAAGCGCTGCGCGGCATGATGTTATTTGCCCGTGAATTAGGCAGCTATTTGGAAAATCGGGCGTTGACCACCCGATTGGCATTTTGGGCGCGAACTGACGGCTTGACCGGTCTGGGTAACCGAATTGCGTTTGATCAAACCATGGCGGATTTGGAAACGTCACTGGATAAGGAAGTTGGTTTATTTCTTATCGATGTGAATGGTCTCAAGGAAATTAATGATACGCGCGGCCATGAAGCGGGGGATGCATTATTAAAGACGGTGGCCGAACGTCTGCGCTATTGCCTGCAGGGCATGACCGGCTCCTTGTATCGCATTGGCGGCGACGAGTTTGTCATTCTGCTGGAAGGTGATGGGGTTGAGCAGACTCAGGAGTTGATGGCGCGGCTGCAGCAGACCCAGTTCCGCCCGGCGACACTGGCTGGACGTGAATATGGCATCAGTTTCAGCGTTGGCTATGCCGACAGCCACAAGATCCCGTTCTCGTTGTTGTACAAGATGGCCGACAAGGCGATGTACCAGCAAAAGCAGGCCTATTACGAGCATAAACATGCACAAAGGGAGTCCGGACTTGAGGATTCCAGCGAAAGCGTGTAGTTTTCGCCTCCTGAATTGACGTCATTGATAGACCAAAAGAGGAAAGCTGATGCGCATTATTCTGCTTGGCGCGCCTGGTGCCGGAAAGGGAACTCAAGCCCAGTTCTTGATGGACAAGTATGGTATTCCGCAAATCTCTACCGGCGACATGCTGCGTGCGGCCATCAAGGCGGGAACGCCGCTGGGGCTGAAGGCCAAGGAAGTGATGGATAAGGGACAACTGGTCTCTGATGACATCATCATTGGTCTGGTCAAGGAGCGTATTGCCCAGGACGATTGTGCCAAAGGTTTCCTGCTGGACGGTTTTCCGCGCACCATTCCTCAAGCCGATGCGATGAAGGATGCCGGCGTGGTCGTGGATTTCGTGCTCGAATTTGATGTGCCGGACGAGGAGATCGTCAAGCGGATGAGTGGCCGTCGTGTGCATCCGGGCTCAGGCCGTGTCTATCATGTCGTGTTCAATCCGCCGAAGGTGGATGGCAAGGACGATGTCAGCGGTGAAGATCTGGTGATCCGTGCTGACGATGAAGAGACCACGGTGCGCAAGCGTCTGGATATCTATCATCAGCAAACCGAGCCGCTGGTCGGTTATTACAAGGCAGAAGCTGCAGCGGGCCGTACCCGTTACGAGCGTCTGGATGGGACTCAGGCAGTGGATGCCGTCAGCCAACAACTGGCTGGCTTGCTGGGCTGAGCCTGAACTGATCCGCAGTCAAAAGGCGCTCGTATCTGTTGCAGATACGGGCGTTTTTTTATGGGAGTGAGCATGCAGCAGAGCAAGCGTGCCGTAATTCTGGTTAATCTGGGTACCCCAACGGCACCGACGGCCAGCGCGGTGCGGACGTTTCTACGTGAATTCCTGTCGGACCGGCGGGTTGTGGATCTGACGCCGTGGCTGTGGCAGCCCCTGTTAGAGGGCATTATTTTGCCATTACGTTGTCGGCGGGTTGCGGACAACTACCTGCGCATCTGGCTGGCTACGGGGTCGCCGCTGGCGGTTTACAGCCAACAGCTGGCCCAGGATGTCGAGTGTGCATTGCGCGCGAGTGGGCGGCCGTGGCCGGTCCGTCTTGCGATGACCTATGGCCAGCCGTCGCTGGCACGGGTATGGGACGAACTGGCCGCACAAGGAGTGACAGAGGTGCTGATTCTGCCGCTCTACCCTCAATATTCGTCCACGACCACGGCCTCGGTCTGGGATGCCTGGGGACGGGTGCAGGCATCACGGCCCCAGGTACCGGCGCTGCAGTTTGTCGCCGACTATCATGCCGAGCCGGCCTATATTGCCGCGCTGGCCCACTCGGTCCGTGCTCATTGGCAGCAACACGGTCAGGGCCACTTGCTGATGTCATTCCATGGCATACCCGAGCGTTATGCGCAGCAAGGCGATCCCTATCCGCAACAGTGTGGTCAGACTGCCAGCCTGCTGGCTCAGGCACTGGCGTTGCCCGCCAATGATTGGAGCATGAGTTTTCAATCGCGCTTTGGCCGCGAGCCCTGGTTGCAACCCTATACCGATGTCACGCTGGGCCAGCTGCCGGCCCAGGGCAAGCGACGAGTCGATGTCATCTGTCCGGGTTTTGCGGCTGATTGTCTGGAGACCCTCGAGGAGATTGCCATCGGCGGAGCCGAGTTGTTTCATGCCGCTGGAGGCGAGACCTATCATTACATTCCGGCACTCAATGCCGAGCCTGTGCAACGGGATATGTTGATCCAACTCATCACGCAAAGGTTTGCGTGCTGAATCCTCGGTAAACAGCCGTTGTTACCCCCTAGGCAGGCCGATGGATTGTGATAGGATCCGCGGCCCTGTCATCTCGTTCAGATAGCGGTTATTCATGAAATTTCCCGGCCAACGTAAATCAAAACACTATTTCCCGGTAGGGGCGCGCGATCCCCTGCTGACCCAGCCCCATCCGTTGGCCGAGCAAACCAGTTCTTACATTGTCGGTATCGATCAGACGCTGGTCGATATCGAGGCCAAGGTCGATAGCGACTTCTTGCAGCGCTATGGCTTGAGCAAAGGGCACTCGCTGCTGGTGTCCGATAGCGTGGCCGAGGCAATTTATCGTGAGTTGCAAACGCACCAGCTGATCGAGAGCCAGTTTGCCGGCGGCACCATTGCCAATACTCTGCACAACTATTCGGTGTTGAGTGATTCTGCATCGGTGTTGTTGGGCGTCATGAGCCAAAACATCGAGGTTGGTGACTACGCCTACCGTTATCTGTGCAATACCTCATCCAAGGTGGATTTGAATTACCTGCAGCCGGTTGCAGGACCCATTGGCCGTTGCTTCACCTTTGTTACCGACGATGGGGATCGCAGTTTTGGTATCAATGCCGGTTTGATGAATCGACTCAGCGATGACTTTATTCCTGAAGCCTTGATTCGGGGCGCCTCCGCCCTGGTCATCAGTGCCTATCTGGTGCGTGAGCTGGAAGGCGATACCATCAAACAGGCGAC
Source organism: uncultured Aeromonadaceae bacterium (assembly GCA_945957385.1). Classification (GTDB taxonomy): domain Bacteria; phylum Pseudomonadota; class Gammaproteobacteria; order Enterobacterales; family Aeromonadaceae; genus Pseudaeromonas. The sequence continues at coordinate 31,684 of CAMFKP010000020.1, read as the reverse complement.
ACTCAAGGCTGTGAATCTGGCTCAGGATGCCGGTGTGCCGGTTGTGCTGACGCTGGGAACCCGCTTTATCATTGATGAGCAGCCGCAGTGGTGGCGCGAGTTTATTGAGCGTTATGTCACTGTGCTGGCGATGAACGAAGAGGAAGCCGAGGCGCTGACTGGATTTGCCGATCCGCTCGCAGCGGCAGACCAGGCGCTGGCGTGGTGCGATCTGGTGCTGTGCACCGCCGGTGCTACCGGATTGTTTATGGCCGGTTATACCGAAGAGCAAACCAAACGCGAGACGTCCCATCCGTTATTGCCAGGGGTGATCCCCGAGTTCAATCGCTATGAGTTCAGTCGGCCGATGAGCCGGGCGGCTTGCCAGGAGCCCCGGCGGGTGTTTGCCCATATTGCCCCCTATATGGGCGGCCCGGATTTTATCAAGAATACCAATGGCGCCGGTGACGGCGCGCTGTCGGCAATATTGCACGACATGGCGGCCAATCGTTATCACCGCCAGATGGTGCCGAACTCGGCCAAGCATCAACACGCCTCTTTGGCGTACTCCTCCTTCTCGCAATTGTGCAAATATGCCAACCGCGTCAGCTATGAAGTGCTCAAGCAGAGCAGTCCGCGCCTGTCCCGTGGTTTGCCGGAGCGAGAAGACAGCCTGGAAGAGGCTTACTGGGAGCGCTAGTCCTGCCGATTGCCGACGGGCTACAATTTGTTAACATGATGCCCGTTGTAAACAACGACGGAACCGCAACATGTATCAGGCTCTATTGGCACCCATCCACCGCTTCTTGCACTGTCCAACGCCCCAGGCATGGTGCGACCATGCGGTGACCCAGATCCCGACGTTACTCATCGACCACGCCAATTGTGAGAAGAAGGCTGCAGCGACGGCGATGAGTCTGATGTACCGCTATGTCGACAGGAGTGATTTGCTGTTACTCATGTCCCGCTTGGCGCGAGAAGAGCTGCATCATTTTGAGCAGGTGGTGGAGCTGTTACGGCAACGTCAGATCGACTATACCGTGCTGTCACCGAGTCGCTATGCCAGTCAATTGCTGAAGGGGGCTCGTACCCATGAGCCGGCGGCGTTGGTCGACAAACTGATCATCGGCGCCTACATAGAGGCGCGCTCTTGCGAACGGTTTGCCCTGCTGGCACCACAACTGGATGAGGAACTGCAACGTTTCTATTATTCGCTGCTGCGCTCTGAAGCGCGTCACTACAGTGACTATCTGGCGTTGGCGCAGCAGTATGCCAAGGCGGGCGAGCTGGAGGAGCGGGTGTGCTGGTTTGGGGAGCGGGAAGCGGCGCTCATCCTAGATCCGGATGAGACGTTCCGCTTCCACAGTGGTGTGCCGGTCAGCAGCGATATTCGTGACCATAGCTCTTGATCAGGCGTTGGGTCACTTCATGTTGTGGTTCGCGCATGATCTGCTCCGTAGCACCGCTTTCCACCACTTCACCTTGATGCATCACGATCACTTTGTCGCTGATATGACGTACCAGGCCGAGATCGTTAGCGACGATCACATAGGCGATTTTCAACTCTTCCTGTAATTTCAGCAGCAGATTGATGATTTGTGAACGGACCGAAAGGTCCAGCATCGAAAACGTATCGTCGGCCACTATGATGCTCGGGCTCAGGATCAGCGCGCGAGCAAGGGCGACCCGCTGTTTTTGCCCGGCAGAGATCATCTGCGGGTAAAACAATGCGTGCTCTGGCAACAATCCCACCATGCGTAATGTTTCTTGAACCTTGTGCGCGCGCTCTTCAGGGTTCAGATCCGTGTTGAGGATCAGTGGTGCCTCCAGAATGCGGCCGATGCGCAAGCGTGGGTTGAGCGCTGAATTGGGATCTTGAAAGATCATGCGTATCTGTTTGCAGCGTTGCTGATAATCACCGGGGCCAATCATGTCACCATTGACCCGGATCTCGCCGTGTGTCGGAGCCACAACACCGGCCAGTATGCGTGCCAACGTACTCTTGCCAGATCCGGCTTCACCGACAATCGCGATGGTTTCTCCAGGATTTAATGTGAAACTGACACTGCGTATTGCCATCACACGGCTGCGCTGAAACAGGTAACGGCGTTCAATAAATTCCTTGCCAATGTCCACGACGCGCAGCAACGGGCTCTGATCCATCATCGCTTCGATTCCTCCATGTTCAGCGGGAAGTGACAACTGAAGTGCTGATTCTTCAGACGGGTAACCTGTGGCGTCTGAACGCATAGCTTCTGTGCATAGGGACAGCGAGGACCGAGGCGACAGCCAATCGGCAGGTGCTGCAGGGGGGGGATCACGCCTGGCAAGGCATTCAAGCGCGACTTATGCGGTAAACGGCCGCTGAAGTCGGGAATGGCGTTGAGCAGGGCATGGGTATAGGGATGATGAGGTTCTTCAAGCAGTCGTTCGCGTTGTGCGGTTTCAACCATCTGGCCACAGTACATGACGGTGATTGTTTCTGTCAGGTTGGCGATGGTGGAGATGTCATTACTGATCAGCAGTATGGTGGTCTGATTGTTCTGGTTCATCCGATCCAGCAACCGCAGTAATTGGGCCTGGGTGGTGGCCTCCATGGCACTGATCGGTTCATCGGCAATCAACAACCGCGGCTGAATGGCGATGGCCATGGCAATCATGACTTTTTGGCACAGCACTTCGGAAAGCTGGTGGGGGTAGGCGGCCATGATCTTGCGGTGATCCTTGATACCAACCCGGTGCAGCAGGCCAATGGCATGCTTGCGGCGCCAAAATAACCGTTGCCACCAGCGGCCATCGAATACCCGGCTAGGAATGACTTCCATCAGCTGGTGCCCTATGGTCAACGATGGGTCAAGACAGGATCTGGGCTCCTGAAAAATCATCGCCACACTGCGACCGATGATCTTGCGGCGTTCGCGGGTTGTCAGGCTCATCAAATCAATATCATTGATGCGCATCCGATCCGCCGTGACGCGCCAATTATCCTTCATCATGCCCATAATCGCTTTGGCGACCAGACTCTTGCCCGAGCCGGATTCGCCAACCAGGCCGCGAATTTCGCCTTCATTCAGCGTCAAACTGATGCGATCAACGGCCCGTACACGCCCTTGCGGAGTATCGATTTCGATTGTCAGGTTACGAATATCAAGCAATGGCATTAATCAATTCCTTGTTGCAGCGCCTGACGTAGCCCACTTCCGACGAGATGGGTGACCAGTACACTGAAAGCAATTGCCAATCCGGGCAGCGTGACTGTCCAGGAGCCGATATAAATCAGATCCATGCCGTCGGCGAGCATGGTGCCCCATTCCGGGAGCGGAGATTGGGCGCCGATACCCAGAAAACAGATGGCACTGATATCGAGAATGGCGGTTGCAAGGCATCGCGTGGTCTGTGTTACCAGGGTGTCGACAATGTTCGGCAAAATGGCCAGGCGCAGAATGCGTAGCGGTGTGGAGCCATCGAGGCGAACGGCAATGATGTACTCTTTTTGCAGTTCCTGATTCACGGCGGCATACACAGCACGAATACACTGAGGTAACAGCGTCAAGGTGACAGCCAGGATGGCGTTATCGAGTCCTGGTCCCAATACGGCAACCAGTACCACCGCCAACAATAAAGAGGGAATGGACAACAACATGTCCAGCATATGGTGCAAAAAGCTGGACTTCAGCCCTTGCGTCATTCCGCCAAGCACACCCAGCAGACTGCCGAATAACATGGCGATCAATGTCGCAAAAATGGCACTGCCAAAAGTGAGTCGCGCACCGTATACCAGACGCGAGAGCAGATCCCGGCCCAGATCATCAGTGCCAAAGAAATGTTGCAATGTTCCCGATTGACTCCATGACGGTGGTAACAGCAGCGCATCGGCATTCTGTTGTAACGGGTCAAAATGCACTAGGCTCGGCCCAAACATCATGACTAATACCAAGAACACCATGCCCCACAGACCGGCCATGGCCAAGGTATTCTCGCGGTATACCAACCAGGTTTGGGTCAGAGGCGAGGGGATTTGGATCTCCTGATAGCCTTTAATCTTGCTGACCATACAGTTCCTTCCTTCGTGCAGGATAAAGCAGTGTGGATACCAGTTCAGTCGTGATGTTCAACACCAGTAACAAGGTGGAGACCAGCAAAAGGCCGGCTTGTATGACGACATAATCGCGATTCATGATGCTGGATATCAGCCAGCGTCCCAATCCTGGCCATTCAAACACCTGCTCAATAATAAAAGCCGACGTCATGATGGCTCCGAACTGCAGTGCCAGCTGCGGCAGAATCGGTGGCAGTGCGTTGCGGACACCATGATTGAGGATGACAAATGCCGGTGACCAACCGCGGCTGAACGCCGCCTTGATGTAGTTCTGTCGCAAAACATCGGCCATCGAGTTACGAACCAGTCGGGTAACTTCTGTCAGCGGTAACAGGGCCAGCGAGATGGCAGGCAGACAGAGATGTTGTAGCGCGTCAATGAAGGCATTCAGACGATCTGGGGAGTGCGAAAGCCAGCAATCGAGCAACTGGAATCCAGTCACTGGCTCAATTTCGTACAGCAAATTCAACTGCCCAGACGAGGGCAGCCAGCGTAACTGCAATGAGAATAGCAGCGTCAGCAGTAAACCTAACCAATAAACTGGGATCGATGAGCCAAGTACGCTGGCCCCCATGATAAAGCGATCCACGGGTTTGCCCTGATTCAGCGCCGCTATGGTTCCTAACGGGATGCCGATCATGCCAGCTAGCACGATTGCGGCCAGACACAGCTCCATGGTGGCTGGGAAGTAGATCCGAAGTTCTTCGACTACGGGGCGTCCCGTATGCAAGGAGACGCCAAAATCACCGGTTAACAAGCGATGCAGGTAGTGCAGATAGCCACTCCACAGGCTGCCTGTACTTCCCGTACCGAGTTCAACTTCCAGCCAATATGACAATAACGTTAGCGCCAATAACGTAAACAGCAGCAGGTTCAGGCGTCGTAAGGTATAAATCAGCATGATTCAATCCCGATAAGCATGCTTGAAAGAGATGCCACCAACTGGCGTCATCTCAAGGTTGTGCAATCGTTTCCAGCTGGCATACAAGTTAACTGCGTGGGCCAGGGGTAGCAAAGGCAACTGATCCTGTATGCGGCTTTGCATTTGCTGATAAATATCAATACGTTGGGCCAAGCGTGACGTGCGGTTTGCCTGCTCGAGCAGGCTATCGAACTGACTATCGCACCAACGGGAGTAGTTGAATCCCTGACTGCCTCTGGAGCGGCAGCTAAGCAGTGGCCGAAAGAAGTTATCCGGATCGGCCGTATCAGCACTCCAGCTCATCAGGACCATATCGTGTTTGCCCTCTTGCAGCAGCGAGCGCATCAGTGGCCAACGCAGCTGCACAATGCGGACATTAACGCCGATCCGAGCCAGATCACCCTGGATGAGCTGGGCAATTTTTAAACTACTCGAAGCAAGCGAGGCCCCCTGAGTCTGAACCCAGAGCGTCAGATCAAATCCATCAGCCAGGCCGGCTTGTTTCAGCAACTGTTTGGCGGCGACCGGATCGTAGCTGATCTCATCGAGATTCGGGTTGTGGCCCCAGGAAACGGGAGGCAACAGCGAGCTGGCCCATTCGCCGGTCTGGAAGTAGACCGCCTGCAGTATATTGTCGCGATTAACCGCCATCGACAGCGCCTGGCGAACTTGCAGATTGGATAAGGGTTTTTTTGTGGTATTGAACGAGATGAAGGTCGTGTTCAAGCCGCTTTCTTCATCCAGCAATAGATCTTTGTGTTGTTTGATGAATGCTACCTGGGTAGCAGCCGGATAAGACATGACCTGGCATTCCCCAGTGATCAGCTTTGCCAGCCGCTTGGTGGCTTTTGGGGTGTAATCAATGGCCAACCGTTCCAGCCCCGGAACGACATCCCAGTACTGTTCGTGACGCAACAGGCGAATGTATTCACCATTGCGAAACTGCTGTTGCATGAATGGACCGGTTCCAATGGCGAAAGTATCTATTTGCTCGGGTTGTCCACTGAGCAGTAACTTGTCGGCATATTCAGCCGACAGGATGACGGCGTAATCGCTGGCTAAATAGGCCTGAAAGGCTGAATTCGGTGAATTCAGGATGAAGCTGATGGTCTGGTCATCTTCCTTGCGGATTTCACGTATCTGCTCTCTGAAATCAGTGTTATCAAAGAAGGGATAGCTGCCGCCGGAGATCCCATGGAACGGATGATGTTCTTGGAGCATTCGGTTGAAGCTAAATAGCACATCATCGGCGTTCATATCGCGCGTTGGGGTAAACCAGGGACGGGTGTGAAATTTCACCCCCTTACGTAACGTGAATTGGTAGGTGAGACCGTCGCGACTGATGCTCCACCTGCTGGCGAGTCCACCTTCGATACGTTGGGTCAATGGGTTGATCGTCAATAACCGGTCGTAGACTTGATGCGAGAGGGACGAGCCTAGTGAGCCCGAACCATATAATTGCGGATTCATGCTGGTGGGGGCACTGTCGACACAATAGACAGCCCCATTTTGCTGGATCCGGTTCTCCTGTGGGGAGCACCCGACCAGGGTGAGCGGTAGCAGAATCAAGAGTGCGAGATAGCGTGTCATGTTGGATGTTGTCTCATCTCGGGAGGGCGAGTGCTGATGGCGTGTTTTCTTATCAGGCCACGAAGTTGATCGTAACTTAACCCCGCGCGTTGTGCAGCACTTCTCTGGTTGTAATGGCAGGACATCAGCAGTTTCATCAATAATTTGCGTTCATATTCTGCCATATGTTCCTGCCAGTTCATGGGGATTTTTTCGGCCTCATCCACAACTGGTTCCGGAGTTTGCCGCCATGGCGATGCAAATGGGTCCATGCATAGGCGCGTCAGTGGGCGTCCGGGCTCGGCATAGCGAAACACGCTGCGTTCAATGACATTGCGTAATTCACGGACGTTGCCAGGCCAGGGATAAAGCACCAGTTGTTGTTGGATGTCCGGCGCAAAACCGGTGATGGCCGGCAGATTGAACTCCTGAGCCATATTCTGGGCAAAAAAGTCAGCGAGTAGCAGGATGTCATCCTGCCGCAGCCGAAGTGGTGGCAGCGTGATTACATCAAAAGCGAGACGATCGAGCAGATCAGCACGAAATAATCCATTGGCGACCCGCTCTGGCAGATGCTCATGGGTTGCGCAGATTAGTCTGACGTTGACACGTATAGCCTGTTGGCTGCCGACCCGTTCAAATTCCCCATACTCTATGACACGTAGCAACTTTTCTTGCAGGCGGGCACTCATGCTCGCCAGTTCATCCAGAAACAGGGTTCCACCGTCTGCTCGTTCAAAGCGTCCGCTATGTCGCCGTTGCGCACCGGTGAATGCGCCGGCCTCATGACCAAATAATTCAGTTTCCAGAAGGGATTCGTTCAGACTGGCACAATTTAGCGAGATAAACGGTCCTTGCCAGCGCGCCGAAAGATAGTGCAGACGATGGGCAATCAGCTCTTTGCCCGTACCCCGTTCCCCGACCACCAGGATAGGGCGTGAAATTCGGGCTAACGACGAGACTTGTTCCAGGATTTCTCCGATGGCATTTGATTCGCCGATTAATCGGTGCTGCAGATTATCTGGCATGGCATTTTTTACCGATCATTGGTTAATAAAACCATATTAGCTGCTTCTGCGAGAAGGCGTATAAATAAATAGTCATTAATATCAATGTGATAAATATTGTTGCTGTAATGGCACATTGTTTGCTGGTGTCTGGAGGGTTTGGTTTTTCCATTAAGACAGCGAGGAGTCCTACCATGGGGTTATTTTCACGGATTGCCGACATCGTTAATGCCAATGTCAACGCCATGCTTGATAAGGCTGAAGATCCACAAAAAATGGTGCGATTGATTATTCAGGAGATGGAGGAGGGTTTGGTGCGAGAACGCGCAAACCTGGCGCGCTTTCTGGCGGATAAAAAGGAACTGCAACGCCAATACCAACGTTTTATTGCTCGGGTTGCTGACTGGCAGGCCAAGGCGCAGTTGGCGCTGGAAAAACAGCGGGAGGATCTGGCCCGTGCTGCGTTGATAGAAAAAGCCCGCGAACAGCAGCAAGCGGATGCATTACAGCAGGATTTCGCTGCGGTTGAGGAGGGCATTGCCAAGTTGGAAATCGAGATTCAACAACTTGAGAGCAAGCTTGATGATGCCCGCACACGGCAAAAAGCCATGCTGTTGCGTTCAGCAACGGCGCACAGCCGGTTAAATGTCCAGCAACAGGCTGCGCGTAGTGCGCCAGCCAGCATCATGGACAAGTTTGACCGTATGGAGCGTAAAATCGAGGAGCTGGAAGGGCGCGCCGATGTGCTCAAGCCCAGCGCCGATTTGCATCAGCAATTTGCCGAGCTGGAGGCAGAAGATGCCATCTCGCAAGAGATTGCGGCGATGAAGGCTCGCATGTCGACCGATACCAGCAGCCAAAAGGAGGCATGATATGAGTATGTTGGCGGGGTTACTGGTTATCCCGGCGATTTTGTTCGTGCTGTTTGTGGCGCCTATCTGGTTATTTCTGCATTACCGCAGCGGCAGACAAACCGATCGTGGCCTGTCAGAGCCGGATCGGGCACGCCTCAAAGCCTTAATGGCGCAGGCTGAATTGTTACAAGAGCGTGTGCAGACCCTTGAGCGATTGCTGGATGTCGAATGTCCTGAGTGGCGTGATGACAACCAGAACACACACTCGTCAGGAGGTGGGCAATGAGTCAGCGCTTGTATCGAGATCCGCAACATGGTGCGGTCGCTGGAGTGTGCAGCGGTTTGGCGGATTATTTTGAAGTCGAGGTGTGGGTGGTGCGCCTGGTCTTGGTGACTGGGTTGATTTTCGCGTCATTTTTGACTTTTTTGCTGTATCTGGCCGCCTGGATCCTGTTGCCCAAGCGCGATGATGTCGTCGCTGCGACAGTGATGCCGATGGTCAAGCAGCATGGTTGGCAAAAAGGCGTTAATCCCGCCGAAGGGCTGGCGCTCACTGCACAGCGTTTGGCCGAACTTGAACGTCGAGTACAGCAGATTGAGCGTTGTGTGACGTCCCGAACCTATCGGGTTCGCCGTGATCTCAAGGGGTTATGATGGCTACTTTAGTGGGGGCTGGCATGCTGGATGCGGTACAGCAACAGGCGAAAACCCTGGTACATCGGTCACTGGATCGTCATGTCAGACTGGCGGTGACGGGTTTGTCACGCAGCGGTAAAACGGCATTCATCACCGCATTGGTACATCAGTTGCAGCAGCTGGATCTGACTGTCAGCTTGCCCCATTGGCAGGTGGTGCAATCAGGGCGTTGGATCGGGGGACGACAAGTTCCGCAACGCTATCACCATATTCCCACCTTCCAGTTTGATGCAGCCAAGGCTGCCATACTGGCCACGCCGCCGACTTGGCCCGCGCCCACTCGCGCCGTAAGCGAAATCCGCCTTGAGTTGCGTTATCACAGCGGCAGTCTGTTACGGCGGCATATGGGGCAGTCATTAGGCACCTTGTATCTGGATATTGTGGATTATCCCGGTGAATGGCTGCTGGATTTGCCGCTGCTTGCGCTGAATTACCAGCAATGGAGTCAACAGGTGACGGAGCAACTGGCGCGTCCCCAGGTCGCCTCTTTAGCGCAAGATTGGGCTCAGGGCTGTCGTGCGCTCGATCCGTCGGCTCCCTTTGATGAACAACGGTTGGCCCCTCTGGTTGCCGCCTATAAAGCCTGGTTGCTGGATTGCCGTTATAAATTGGGTCTGTCGCTAATACAGCCAGGCCGATTTGTCTTGCCTGGCGAGCATGAGGGAGCCCCTGTATTGCAGTTTATTCCCTGGGTCGGCGCGCAACCGACGGGGAGTGCCGCCAAGGGCTCTGTCTATGCCATGTTGGAAGAGCGCTACGAACATTACAAACAGCATCTGGTCAAGCGTTTCTACCAGGAGCATTTTTCTACCTTTGATCGTCAAATCGTGCTGGTGGATTGCCTGCAGACGCTGTGTGCGGGTCCCCAGGCGTTTGATGATCTTGAACAGACCATGGCCCAACTATTAGGCAGCTTTCATTACGGACGGAACAACTGGTTGCAGCGCTTGTTTGCGCCGCGAATAGATAAATTGCTGTTTGTGGCCAGCAAGGCCGACCATGTGACACCTGAGCAGCATGGTGCCCTGCAGCAGTTATTGCGTCAGCTGGTCTACACAGGTTACGGACAGGCCCGATTTGAAGGGATAGACATACATTGCTTGGCGATGGCGTCGGTCATGGCTAGTCGTTATCTGCAGGCGGAGTGGCAAGGCCAGACATTACCCGTGCTACAAGGGGTTAGCCAGGAAGGCGCTCCGGTCAGGCTGTTTCCTGGCGCTGTGCCTGCAGGCCGTCCGGACCTTGCTTTCTGGCAACGGCAGAGTGCCAATCCAGAGCATGGTTTTGGTTTGGTCCCCTTGCGTCCGCCGGTATTACCAGCCCATGCCCCCTGGCCGAATATCCGCATGGATGCGGCGTTAGAGTTTCTGCTTGGAGATAAAATGTTATGACGAAACCATCGTTACCGTCAGGACGCGTCTCGCTTCCCCCGGAGCCGGCAGTGACGTTGCAATCTGACCTTTCCGGCCGAGTCGACGTTGACGAGGCCGTAATGGCGCAAGCTCAGCCGCTGCCACTTGAGGCAGAATCTGTGCTGACAACCGGCCTGGAGCAGGAGACGCGCAACGGACCGCGCTGGATGTTATGGGGCGGCCTGCTAATCACCCTGCTTGTCATGGCTGAGCTGGTCCTCGGTTTGTGGGCCCAATGGCAACAGTCCATCGTATGGGGGGGGCTCTGGAGCCTGGCGGGAGTATTGGTGTCGATCGGCGCGTTGCGGGCCATGTTCAGCGAGCTTCGCTCGCTGCGCCAACTCAAATCCAGTCACCAGGCACGTCGTCGCGCTGACGCACTGATTGCCGAGTCGCTGCCTGGTGATGAGGCCCGTGCCTTTTGCCAACAATTGGCCAAGGAGGCTGGCTGGGTGCAAACGGCGGGTTATCGGCAGTGGTTAGACAGCCAACAGGGCTTTGCTAGCGCGTCAGAGCAGACACAACTGTTCTCGCAACTGGTGGTCGCTGAGGCCGATGCACTGGCCCGCAAAAAAATCCTGCGCTGGAGCAGTGAAAACGCAGTCTGGGTGGCGATTAGCCCCTTTGCGGCGTTTGATGTGCTGTTTGTGTTATGGCGCAATCTCAACATGATTGAGCAGATAGCCCGTTGCTATGGTGTGCGACTGGGGTATTGGAGCCGGATCCGGTTATTGCGACAGGTGTTTCGCCATCTGGTTTATCTGGGGGCGGCCGAGTTAGTCAGTGATATCGGACTAGAATGGCTGGGCGCTGAACTGTCGGCGCGCTTGTCCGCACGTGTTGCGCAAGGGATGGGGGCGGGGCTGCTGACCATTCGGCTGGGCATGGCGGCGATGGCTCAATGTCGTCCTTTGCCGTTTACCGCAGAAGAGAAACCGCGCCTTGCCCATTTTCGTCGTCCTTTGCTGGACGCTGTGATGCGACGTCTTGTCGGGCGCAAGGGGGCGGGCTCGGCCGCAGAAGAGATGGCGGCGCCAAACGAGGTAGACCCGGTGTTATCTCGACATCAATGAGGCGATATCAGATGCCTGTGATCCTGATTTGTCCTGATTCATTTAAGGAATCGCTGACTGCCGATGAGGCCGTGCAGGCCATGCAACGAGGTGTCCTGGCGGCTGTACCGGATGCGCAATGCCTGTGCTTGCCTTTGGCTGATGGCGGTGAAGGCACCTTGGCTGCGTTGGCGCAACGTTGGCCCCTGCAACGCCTTAGCCATTCAGTGCGAGGGCCGCTGGGGGAGCCCGTCGTTGCCGAGTGGGGCATGCTGGAGCATACCGATGGCCGCCGGATCGGTGTGATCGAAATGGCGAGCGCCAGTGGGTTGCTGCACGTACCGCCCGCACGGCGTGATCCGCTGCGAAGTTCGAGTTATGGGTTTGGTGAATTGCTCCTGCAGGCACTCGAGGCGGGGTGTAACGAACTGTTGTTAACCCTGGGTGGTAGTGCAACCCACGATGGTGGTTTGGGGATGCTGTGTGCGTTAGGGGCGCAGGCGTTCGATGCCGATGGCGAGCCCTTGACGCCAAACGGCGAAGGGCTGGGCCAGTTGGCGCGCCTCGATATGCGTGATGTGCCCGCTCGCTTGCGTCAGACGCCGATCACCGTGATCTGTGATGTGCGTAATCCGTTATGTGGTGCCAACGGCGCGGCCCATGTGTTTGCCCCGCAAAAAGGCGCCTCGCCAGAACAGGTGCGGTATCTGGAGGCGGCATCGCAACGTTGGGCCGGGGTGCTGGCCGAGCTGGCAGGTTATCGAGTGGATGAGCAGCCCGGTGCCGGTGCGGCGGGAGGGCTGGGCGCGGCGTTGTTGGGATGCTTGGGAGCAAACTTGCGGTCGGGTATTGATCTTCTGCTGGAGGTATTGGAGTTTGACGCCTTGCTTGCCCAGGCCGATCTGGTTCTCACCGGTGAAGGGCAGCTTGACGCACAAACGGCGGCGGGCAAGGTCATAGCGGGCGTGGCAGAACGCGCCCGGCGGCAGCACAAACCGGTGGTCTCCCTGGTGGGGGCGATTCGTGGTGGCGATGTCACAGCCGCTATTCCTGGATTAACCGCCTGTTTTGCCATCAACCCAGAGCCCGTCTCTTTGTCTGACGCCTTGGCCCGGGCGTCGGTTAATCTGGAATACACCAGCCGGCAAACGGTGGCGCTATGGGCTTCGTCTTTGTCTGCATCAGTAAAAGGATAATCAAAACATGTTATTGACACCGCAAGGCGAGATCCGCCTGATTGGTCATCGTGGTGCTGCGGCGTTGGCGCCGGAAAATACGCTGGCATCGTTTCGCAAGGCGGCTGAACTTGGCCTGCGCTGGGTGGAAATGGATGTCAGTTTACTGGCCGATGGGGCCTGCGTGATTTTCCATGATGAGGTTCTGGATCGCTGCACTAACGGTCATGGCCAGATTCGGCAGGCGACATCGGCTGAATTAGCAACACTCGATGCCGGCAGCTGGTTCTCCCCGCAATTTGCCGATGAACGCATACCGACACTCAGTGCCGCCCTGATTGAAATCCAACGTCTTGGTCTGGGATTGAATCTGGAAATCAAACATGATGCGGACGATGTTTTGCCGCTCGTGGTGTCGGTGCTTGAAACAGTGCGTCAGCAGTGGCGGGATCCGCACAGCCTGCTGCTATCCAGCTTCAACCACCAGGCATTGCGGCTGTGTCAGCAGCTGGCGCCAGAGTATCGTCGAGGCCAACTCTACGAGACCATCCCTGCAGACTGGATGGCGCAGTTACAGCAGATTGACGCGTATAGCCTGCATTGTGATTGGCAGTCTCTGACTTTTGAAGTCGCCCACGCGATCAAGCAAGCGGGCTATCGGCTGCTTTGTTATACGGTCAATGATCCTTTGTGCGTGGCCCGCCACTGGAGTTGGGGCATGGATGCGGTCTTTACCGACGATCCCCGTGTTTTTCTGCCACGGGGGCAAGCCCCTGATTTGTGAGAGGGCTAACCAAATCAGCTGGTTACCCGGATTGTCAGCCACGGGCTGTCAAAATATGCACTAAGCTCGAATCATTGCTTGATGAGGAAACGGATTTGTCAGTGGCAGGACAATTGCAGCCAGAACAAGGAGCCAGAGATGAGTGATGATTTGCTCTTCATTGAAGATGAGCCCGAGGCCGATCCTGGTCATGATCTGTCGCGCTGGCAGGTGATGATTGTCGATGATGAGCCGTCGGTGCATGAAGTAACCCGATTGGTCATGTCCGGCTTCAGCTTCGATGGCAAGGGTATCAGCTTTGTGCATTGCTATAGTGCTGCCGAAGCGGTCTCTGTGCTGGAGAGTCGCAACGATATTGCATTGATCCTGCTGGATGTGGTGATGGAAACTGACAGTGCCGGTCTGGATCTGGCGCGTTACATCCGTGAGGATTTGCACAACCGGAATGTGCGTATCGTGTTGCGTACCGGCCAGCCCGGGCAGGCACCGGAAGAGCATGTCATCAAGACCTATGACATCAATGACTACAAGGAGAAGACCGAGCTGACCCACAACAAGTTGGTCACGGTTTTTTATGCGGCCTTGCGCGCCTACCGCGACATCATGCATCTGGAACGCGCCCGGGTGGGGCTGCGGCGCGCAATTGATGCCATTACCGAAGTCTATGACTCCCACAACCTGCGCCGCTTTGCCTCTGCGGTGCTGGAACAGGTGAACTTCCTACTGAATCTCAATGGGGATGGTGTCTGTGCCAGTCGGGTAGAGGCCTATGCCGCTTCGTCTGAAGATGGTCACTTGAAGGTTCTGGCCGCGACCGAGGCCTTTTCACAACTGCATATCGATGAGGATGTGGACAAGCTCCCCTCCGAGGTGAGAGATGCTTTCCATGTGGCGTTGCGTGATCGTCGCAGCCAGTTTGGTGCACATCATTTTACCAGTTATTACCACAGCAAAGCCGGCAGTGAGACCGTGGTCTATATGTCCTTTGCCGAGAGCATCAGCCCGGATGCGCGTGAGCTGCTGGAGATTTTTACCGCCAATGTCGCCATCACCTACGAAAGTCTGCTGTTGCGTGAGGAGATTGAGGAGACACAGCGTTCGACCATCTTCATTCTCGGCGAAGCGGTGGAAAAGCGCTCCAAGGAGACGGGGGCGCATGTCAAGCGGGTGGGCGAGCTGGCCGCCTTGCTGGCGCAGTTGGTTGGCATGCAGGAGCGGGATGTCGAGTTCATCCGTCAGGCGGCGCCACTACACGATGTTGGCAAGATCGGGATCCCTGACAAGGTATTGAATAAACCGGCCAAGCTGGATGAGGATGAGTGGAGCATCATGCAAAACCATGCCCAGATTGGGTTTGAACTACTCAGCAAGTCGGATAAGCGCGCGCTGCAGCTGGGGGCCATCATTGCGCACGAGCACCATGAGGCCTGGGATGGCTCCGGCTATCCACGCGGGCTGGAAGGCGAGGCGATCAACATTGCCGGCCGCATTGTGGCGATTGCCGACGTGCTGGATGCCTTGGTCAGTCCGCGTTGTTACAAGATTGCTTGGCGCTTTCCCGATGCCATCGATTATATCCGGCAAGGGGCTGGCAAACAGTTTGACCCGACGTTGACGGGGCTGCTGCTGGCCAATTTGCCTGCGGTTGAAGAGATATATCGCCGTTATCCGGATTAGTCGGTTATGGTTGTTAGTTTGTAAATATATGTTTTAATCTCGGCGCTCTGGCTAATTACTGGCCGAGCGCTTTTTTATTTGCTATGTGGCTTACTCCGCAAATTTAGCATTCGTGCCTCACGATAGCGGCTGTGGCGGCATCAGACGATTGCACCTATCGACAACAAGCATTAGTGTCATGAACTGTTGATATATTTGATGATAAACAGTCAACGCCCTGATAGCGATGCATGGAGAGCGGTGTGATAGTGCGTTATTTACTATTGGTATTGATGTTGGTTATTTCGCCATCCGCCGTGAAGGCTTCCGACTCAAATGCACCCAAAGCTGCGGCAACATTAATCATGGCGTTCAGCGAGAGCGTGCCATGGAAAATAATTAATCCGGATGGCTCTTATTCAGGGATTGATGTTGAATTAGCGCGCCTGATTGCGCAACGGCTGAATACCAAACTGGAGATAAAAGCTGCACCGCTGGCTCGTTGTCTGGAGATGATGCGGCGTGGTGAGGCTGATTTGATGACCAATATTATTAGGTCCGCCGATCGAGAACAGTATATTCGTTACTTGAATGTGCCTTATCAGCGTCAAAGCAATAAAGTATTTTATCTGCGTGCAGATAATCCACTGGATATTCGTAGCTATGAAGATCTCTATGGCTTGGAAATAGGTGTTAAGCGCGGTGCAAAATATAATCCACGCTTTGATCTCGATACGGCTCTGAATAAGCGGGATGTGACAGTGGCATTGCGTAATTTTAAAAAATTGTCGCTGGGAAGAATTGATGCTGTTTTGAGCACGGAAAGTGAAGGTGATTATTTAATTCAGCACAATCGACTGCAAGGTTATTACAAGAAAGCGACGTTAAAATTTAATCAGCCGTTGCAGATTTACCTGGGATTATCACGGCAATCGCCGTTTGTCGGCCGGGCAGCAAAAATAGAACGTATTCTGACCGAGCTGATTAATAATGGCGAGCTTGAGCACCTGACCCGTCGTTATTTAATGCCCTCCTGACGGCAGTAATTAGGGATCTGGGTCGTCTGTAGCGCCTGGTTCAACGTCGGGGAGAGCGCGTCGCCTTGCCAGTGGTTGCGGTGTACCAGCTGTGTGAGGGGCAAGCGTTGTTGCCAGCCGCGACTAGCCAGCTCCGGCTGCGGCAGAAACTCGGAGACATAGCCAACACACAGGTAGGCCAGTGGATAGATGTGTTCCGGTAGGGATAACAGATCCGCCAGACGCTGATTGTCGAGAATACTGACCCAGCCAATGCCGACACCTTCGGCTCGGGCGGCTAGCCACAAGTTTTGTACGGCCAGACAGGCGCTGAACAAATCCATTTCCAGGATCGCCGTTCGGCCGAGTACTGTTGGCCCACCGCGGCGACGGTCGCAGGTAATGCACAGGTTTAACGGCGCATCAAGAATGCCCTCGAGCTTCAGTTGCGGATAAAGCCGTGCTCGCGGGTCCCCTTCTTTGGCAAAGCGTTGGGCCGCGCTGAGGTTCGCTTCGTCGAACAGGGCTTTGACTTGAGTGCGGATTGCCAGATCGTCGATCAGGATAAAGTCCCAAGGCTGCATAAAACCGACCGATGGCGCATGGTGGGCTGCGTGCAGCAAGCGGGCAAGTACGGCTTCCGGCACCGGATCCGGCAAAAACTGCGAACGCACATCGCGCCGTTCGTAAATGGCACGATAGAGGCCTTGTCGCTGGTCATCTTCAAATGCGTTCGTGTTCATGCCGGTTTCGTCCTGGTGCCGTAAGGGATTATTCGTCGACTGCCGCCAGATCCTTGGCCAGTTCGTGCGGTTCGACTTCCAGGCCATCCAGTTCCTCATTCCAGTTGGTACCGATCAGGACGCCATCCTGGCCCAGATCATTGACCCACTCCTCAAAGAAGGTTTCCAGATCGATAGCCACCGGCTGGTAGTCTGCCCACTCTTCGACACAATGGGCTTTGGCCGCCGCTTCGCTGGACCACAGCGGCAACACATCGGTGTCTGAAAATTCATTGGAGTCGCAAACGACCCAATCCTCGCCGAATTGCAGACCCCACAACAGGCCAGATTCGCGGGCCTCATCGATCAGCAACTGGTAGTTGGCATTCAAATCGGCAGTCAGTTGGCTCATTACGCTATTCCTTGAGTAGTGTTGGTCTGCGCGATCCTGAACCAAAAGCGCCGAGGGCACAAGCCAAAACCGACGCCATGCCGATCCCGGCCTGGCAAACGTGCGACCGGCTTATCTTAGGCTCTTAGGCGTGGTAGCCTCTACAAAACCAATCTGTTTCAATAAGATATCGGTTATTGACCGCCTATCGCCGGTTATCTTCGCTCTTCGGGAATCCTCGATGCTGACACTGCACGTTTCCAATCAGCTTTCTGTACTGCGTACCATGCTGGTGCACCTGTTGAAGGTGGCGCCGCTGACTCACCCGCTGGCCAAGGAGCAGATCCTGGTACAGAGCCCGGGCATGGCGCAGTGGCTCAGACTTGAGTTGGCCCGGGAGTTTGGCATTGCCGCGAATGTCGAGTTTCCCTTGCCGGCCAGCTTCATCTGGCAAATGTTCACCCGGGTGCTGGATGATGTGCCGGCCAGCAGTCCCTACAACAAGGCGGCGATGAGCTGGCATCTGATGGTGTTGTTGCCGACGTTGTTGACGCGAGAGCACTTTGCCCCCCTTCGTCATTACCTGCAGCCCGATGGCGCTCCGATCGAGTCGTTGCGGTTATGGCAGTTGGCGCAGCAGATTGCCGATTTGTTTGACCAATATCTGGTCTATCGTCCTGATTGGATTGCGGCCTGGGAGCGAGGCGAAGGGTTGGCCCCGGAGCTGGCGGGTGCTACGCAACAGCAGTGGCAGCCCGAGCTCTGGCGCGAGTTGGTGGATCGTATTGTGCCGTTGGCCAGCAGCGGCTATCACAGAGCCAACCTGTTTGCCGACTTCATCGACGCCCTGGCCAGCCGCCAGGATCTGAGTGAGCGTTTGCCGGCACGCGTGCTGGTGTTTGGCATTTCGGCGTTACCGCCGCGCTATGTCGAAGCGCTGCATCGTTTGGCTGACAAGATTGATGTGCACTTGTTCATCACCAATCCATGCCGGCATTACTGGGGCGATATTCTTGATCGGCGTGCCCTGGCGCATCTGGCCCGTCGCCTGAAACCCGGTGTCGACATCGACCAGTATCAAGGTCCGGTCAATCCGCTACTGGCCTCGATGGGCAAGCAGGGGCGAGACTACCTGCAACAGCTGCTGGAGCTGGATGCCAACGAGATCCCGGTGTTTGCAGAGCGCTGCGATGATACGGATCGGCCTGCGCCGTTGCTGGCCGCTATTCAGCAGGATGTACTCGATCTGACCGACAGGGGCGGTGTGTTAACAGATCCCGATCGCAGTACACACAAGACCGCCATCGCAGTGGATGATCGCTCGTTACAGATCCATGCCTGCCACGGCGCGATGCGCGAGCTGGAAGTGCTGCATGATCAACTGCTGGCCATGTTTGAGGCTGACCCGACGCTCACACCGAAAGAGGTGGTGGTGATGATGCCGGATGTGAATGCCTATAGTCCGGCGATTCAGGCGGTGTTTGGTGCGCGGGGCCAGATCCCCTTTGCGATCTCGGATCGTTCGGCCAGTCAGGAGAACCCGTTGTTGCTCAGCCTGCTGGCCCTGTTGCGTCTGCCGCAGTCACGGCTGGGGGTTGGCGAGGTGTTGTCGATTCTTGAGGTGCCGGCGGTACTGGCGCGCTTTGAGCTTGATGCGTCGAGTTTTCATCCCTTGCGCCACTGGGTCGAGGCGGCCGGGGTGCGCTGGGGGTTGGATGAAGCCGATCCGCAACGATTCGCCCTGCCGCACCTGGCAGCCAACAGCTGGCTGTTCGGGCTTCGGCGCATGTTGCTGGGCTATGGCATGGGCGAGGGGGCGCCGGTGGCTGGTGTCTTGCCATATGCCGAACTCGAAGGGCAGGCGGCCGTTAGCTTGGGTAAGCTGGCCGCCTTCATCGAAGCGCTGGAGTGCTGGTTGCCGCGCTTGCAACAACCGGCCACCATGTCGCAGTGGCGTGAACGTCTGCAGGCGTTGATCGCTGACTTTTATCGCCCGGATGAAGCCGATGCTCGTTTGCTGACCACAGTATACGGCCTGGTTGAGGAGTGGCTGCAGCGTCAACAGGAGGCCGGATTCGGTGACCCGGTGGCGCCGGAGCTGTTTTACGATCTGATGCGTCAGGCGCTGGCAAACCAGCGCTCAAGCCAGCGTTTCCTCGCCGGTCAGGTCAATTTTTGTACTCTGATGCCGATGCGCTCGATTCCGTTTCGCCAAATCTGTTTGCTGGGGATGAATGATGGCGTTTACCCGCGGACCCTGGCGCCCATGGGCTTTGACTTGTTGGCGGTGGCGCCACGGCGTGGCGATCGCTCGCGTCGGGATGATGATCGCTATCTGTTTTTGGAGGCACTGCTCAGCGCGCAGCAAGGGCTCTACATCAGCTATCAGGGATTTAGTCAGCAGGACAATTCGCCCAAGGTGCCCTCGGTGTTGTTGGCCGAGCTGCTGGAGTATTGCCGTCAGGGCTTTGTGCTAGCCGGCGATGAGTTGCTGCCGGATGAGGAGTCCGGCGCCCGCCTGCTGCGCCATCTGGTAATCGAACACCCCCTGACGCCCTACAGTGCGCGTTATTTCTATCCCGAGCATGGCAGCCGCTTGTTTACCTATGCCAGTCAGTGGCTACCGGCGTTGACACCTGAGTCCCTTACCGGCCATCTTGCGCGCACTGAACTGGCGTTGCCTGCCGAGTGGGGCAGTGTGTTGGAGTTGGCCGAGTTGTTGCGATTTTATCGACAGCCGACACGCTATTTTCTCAACCGCCGCCTGAAGGTGTGGTTTGAACCGCTCGAGCTGGCGTTAGAGGAAAATGAGCCTTTCAGCCTCGATAACCTGCAGCTGTATCAGCTCAAACAGTCATTGCTCGACGCGCACCTGCAGCAGCGAGATCTGCCGCGTCAACATCAGCGCTGGCTGCTCAGTGGTCAGTTGCCACAGGGCGAGTTTGGCCGCCAGCTGCTGGCTGAATATGATCAGCAAATGGCGGAATTGGCCGACCGGATCCGGCCCTATTGGCTGGCGCGAGTGTATCAGCAAGAGGTGAACCTGCCGTTGGCGTTATGCCGTCCGGATGGTCTGCCGCTGGCACCGTTGCAAGGTTGGCTCTCGCTGCAAGGCGAGCAGTTGCTCTATTACAAACCGGGGACCTTGCATGGGCGCGATCTGCTGCTGGCCTGGATCCAGCATTTGTGTCTGGCCCTCAGCGGAGGCGGTCAAACGCGTCTGTTCGATCTCAAACAGCAGTGGGTGTTACAGCCTGTGGATGCCGTGACGGCGCGTTCGGCGTTGCAGGCACTGGTGCTGGATTGGCAGCAGGGCATGATGCAACCTTTGCCCTTTTTCCCGCAGACGGCCTGGGCCCTGTATACCAAGGCGCTCGGCGGCGCCGAGCCAGATGCGGTGGCACAGGCGGCACGACAACAATTCAATGATGGTTATGATCGGCCAGGTGAAGGTGCCGACCCTTATGTGCGCCGCTGTTATCCCGAGCTGGATGATGCGACGCTGGCGGCCTTGATCCAGCTGACGGAACGACATTTGGCACCGCTGGCGGCCCACTTGCAGCAGGAGCAGACAGCATGATGCCACAGTCTCTTGATCCCTTGCGCTTTCCGCTGACCGGTGTTCGCTTGATCGAGGCCTCAGCCGGAACAGGCAAGACCTATACCATCACCGGACTCTATTTGCGTCTGCTGCTGGGCCATGGTCCGGCCGATGCTCACGGCGAGTTGACGGCTTTTGCTCGTCCTCTGGCGGTGCCGGAGATACTGGTCGTAACGTTTACCGAGGCGGCGACCGAGGAGCTGCGAGGCCGGATCCGGACACGGATTCATCAGGCGCGGCTGGCGTTTTTACGCGGTACGGCGGCCGGGGATCCCTTGTTGGCAGCCCTGTTATCCGAGGTGGGTGATCACCCGTGGGCTGCGTCCCGTTTGTTGGCGGCGGAGCGGCAGATGGACGAGGCGGCGATTTTCACGATCCATGGTTTTTGCCAGCGCATGCTAAAACAGAATGCGTTTGAATCAGGCGCCCTGTTCACTAACGAACTGCTTACTGACGAGGGGGCGCTGCGCTTACAGGCGGTCTGTGATTTCTGGCGCCAGCATTTTTATCCGGCTCCGGCAACGCTGGTGCGATCAGTGCGGGCACTATGGTCAGGCCCGGCGGCATTGCTCGATGAACTGCAGTGGTTGATTGATCGGCCTGAGCTGGCAGTGCGACCGGCGATGGCACAGACGCCGTTGCTGGCGTATCACCAGCAACAGCTTGAGCGCATCGCGTGCCTTAAAACGGCGTGGTGTACCGCCGAGGAGGCTGTGCGTCAGCAAACCGAGGGCGTGGTCAGCCGCTATACCGGCAAGAATTACGAGGCCTGGTTACAGGCGATTGACCGCTGGGCACGACAGGAGACGGCAGATTATCAGTGGCCAGAGGCCTTGCCGCGTTTTCAGCAGTCGGTGCTGGAGGCCAACCTGAAGAAAGGGGCACCCACGCCCCAGTTGCCTCTGTTCACTGAAATCGAACACTTCCTGGCGACGCCCCCCAACCTGCGCGCCTTGATTTTACAGCGCGCAGCAGAGGAGGTGCGCCATCGGCTGCGGCAGGCGAAGGGACGCGAGCAGTTACTGTCATTCGATGATCTGTTGGCGGATCTGGATCGTGCGCTGGCGACGCCGTTGGGACCGCAACTGGCGGCGCGGGTGCGCCAACTCTATCCGGTTGCCATGATCGACGAGTTTCAGGACACAGATCCTCAGCAATATCGCATTTTCCACCGTTTGTATGCTGAACACCCGGAGGCGACCACTTCGCTGGCCTTGTTGATGATCGGCGATCCGAAACAGGCCATCTATGGCTTTCGCGGTGCCGACATCTTCACGTACATGCAAGCGCGGCGTCATGTCACGGCGCATTACACGTTGGGGCGCAATTACCGCTCCAGTACGGCACTGGTCAATGCGGTTAACACCCTGTTTGCACAGGCCAAGGCACCGTTTATTTACGAGGCAGATATTCCGTTCTGGCCGGTGGATGCCAATGGCAAAGCCGACAGTCTGTTGCTGGACGGTGCTGCGGCACCGGTCCTGAACTGCTGGTGGCATGATGCGCAGCCGACGTTGAACAAGGGGCGTTATCTGGCGGACATGGCCCAGGCGACCGCCAATCAAATCGCGACCTTGCTCACGGGCGCCGGTCAGCAGCAGGTTTGCCTGGGCGCGCGGCCACTGCAGGCCGGTGATATCGCTGTGCTGGTGCGCACCGGCGCCGAAGGGCGCCTGGTGCAGCAACAGCTGGCACGGCTCGGCGTGGCGTCGGTCTATCTGTCCAGCCGGGACAGTGTCTTTGCCCAACAAGAGGCGGCAGACCTGCTGTTGGTGTTGCAAGCCTGTCAGCAACCGGAGTCAGAGCGGGCGTTGCGTGCCGCGTTAGCCACAGCGTTATTTGATCTGGATGCGACGACGCTGGATGTGTTGTCACAGGATGAACAGGTGTGGGAGCAGACGGTAGCCGAGTTTCGTGACTATCAACACCTCTGGCAACGCAAGGGGGTGCTGGTCATGCTGCAGGCGCTGTTGCAACGCCGTAATTTGGCCGCCTCCTTGCTGGGCGCACCGCTGGGGGAGCGCCGTCTCACCAACTTCCTGCACCTGGGGGAGTTACTGCAACAGGCCAGTGCCGAGCTGGACAGTGACTATGGCTTGCTGCGCTGGTTCAGTGAGGCGATTGCCGCGCCGGGGTCGACTGCCGGGGAACAGATATTGCGTCTGGAATCGGAACGGCGCTTGGTGCAGATCGTCACCATTCACAAGTCCAAGGGGTTGGAGTATCCGTTGGTCTTCCTGCCGTTCCTCTGTGCGTACCGTGCCAGTGACAGCGCCTTGTTCCACGCTGACGACGGATTGCAACTGGATCTCAGTGGTGACCCAGAGGCGCGTGCCGAGGCGGACAAGGAGCGATTAGCCGAGGATTTGCGCCTGTTGTATGTTGCACTAACCCGGGCTGTTTATGCGTGCTGGCTGGGTTTGGCTCCACTGCGCAGCGGGCCCGGTAAGTCATTGATCACCGAGCTGCATCTGAGCGCCATCGGCTATTTGCTGCAGCGCGGTGAAGCGGGAGACGCCTCGTTGCTGTTGACGGGGCTGCAAGCCCTGCAACAGGCCTCGACCGGGGTGAGCATCTCGGCGCCACCACTGAGCCCGGTGGCACCACTGGCGGCGCCGACGACGATGAGCCGGCCACCCCAGGTTCGCCACTTTGAGCGCCCACTGGAGCGCAATTGGTGGATCAGCTCCTATTCGGCGCTGAGCGCTGCAGGCGATCACCATGCAGAAGGTGTGCTGGCAATGCCGGGGTTTGATGCTGAGGCGGTACGTGAGGAGCGTGTACCGGATAGGGTGGCCACCGAGATGATGCGGCTCAATCCGGCGGCGGCGCCTGAGTTAACCATTTTTGATTTTCCGCGCGGGGCCAATGCGGGCACCTTGCTGCATACCCTGTTTGAAGAGATTGATTTTGCGGCGATTCATCAGGGGGCACTCCGTCAGCAGGCCTGTCCGCAATTTGAAGGGCGGATCGCGCAAGTGCTGGCGCAATATGGCTATGACGCACACTGGATGCCGATTCTGCGCCGTCATGTCGAAGCAGTCCTCGCCACTGAGTTACAGCCGGGGTTATGCCTGGGAACGCTGTCGGCCGAACAGCGCCAGGTCGAGATGGAGTTCCTGATACCGATGGCGCCGCTGGACGCCAGTGCACTCTCGGCGCTGATGGCGCGGTACGATCCGCTCTCGCGGCAGGCGGGACGACTCACGTTTCCTGCGGTGCAGGGCATGCTCAAGGGCTTTATCGATCTAGTGTTCGAACATCAAGGGCGCTGGTATCTGCTGGATTATAAATCTAACTACCTTGGCGCCGACTACAGCGCTTACCAGGAGCCGGCACTGAGCCAGGCGATGCTGGCGCACCGCTACGATCTGCAGTACCAACTGTATACGTTGGCATTGCATCGCTTGTTGCAACAACGTCTGCCCGGTTATGAGCCAGAGCGGCATCTTGGTGGCGTGTTTTACCTGTTTCTGCGTGGTATGCCGCAGGCCGGTGTCTGGCATACGACGGTGGATCTGGCGTTGCTTAATGCCCTGGATGCGCTGTTTAGTGGAGAGAAAGCATGATGGCTGTTACGCCTCACATGGTGTTGCAACGGCTCAGGGGCTGGGTTGACAGCGGTCACTTGCGGCAGATCGATTTTCAATTTGCTCGTCTGTTGGCCGAATTGTGCCAGCAGGAACCTCATGCTCATGATGCCGAATTGGTGCTGGCGGCCGCCTGGGTCAGCGCGCAACTCGGTAAGGGACATGTCTGCTTGCCGCTGAGTCAAACACAACCTGTTCCTCTGTTCGATTTGCCGCCCGCGGCGGCGTCTGAACTGCTCGATGGGCTGGCTCCCGTCGAAAGTTGGGCCGCGTTGTGGCAAGCACACCGACTGGTAGGGATCCCAGATCAGGACCCTGCAGAGGCCGACGATGCCGAGGCCTGTTGGCCTTTACGCTTGTGGCGCGGACGCCTCTATCTGAGCCGTTACTACCGCTTTGAAGCCCAGGTAGCGGCACGCCTGTTGCAGTTGGCAGGGCGTCAGGTCGCGGTTTCAACGGCGACGTTAGCATCAATGCGCCGACTGTTTGCCCTTGATGCCGACACCATACTGGCAAGCCTGCTGCAGCAACGTCAGGCCGCGACATTTGATGCGTCCCGTTTTGCGCGTCAGTATCTGGATCTGGTGGCCCCGGACAGCCTGGATGCAGCGGGCCTGTATCAACAATTGGCCGAGGTGCAATCGCTAGCAGCGTTGCAGACACTGCTGCGCTCTGTGCCTTCCCAGGCGTGCCGTAACGATCAGCATTTGGCGGCGGCGACCGCGTTATCCCGCGCATTGGCGGTGATCTCGGGCGGGCCGGGCACCGGCAAGACAACGACGGTGGCCAAGTTGTTGGCATTGTTGGCCGAGCAGGGGGTGGAGCAGGGGCGGCCGCCGGTGATCCGCTTGGCTGCACCGACCGGCAAAGCGGCGGCGCGACTGGCGGAGAGCCTGGGACAGGCGCTCGTTTCGTTGCCCTTATCGGCTCCCGTGCGGGCCGCGATGCCAAACGGCGCCGGTACCTTGCATCGTTTGCTCGGCGTCGTGCCAGGGCAACTGCAGTTTCGTCATCATGCCGGTAATCCGTTACATCTGGATATCCTGGTGGTGGATGAGGCCTCGATGGTGGATTTGCCGTTGATGGCGCGTTTGTTGTCTGCACTGCCAGAACATGCTCGCCTGATCCTGTTAGGCGACAAGGATCAATTGGCGTCTGTAGAAGCGGGCTCTGTGCTGGGAGACATCTGCAGCGTATTGACGGCAGGGGTGAGCCCGCCACAGGCACAGTGGCTATCTACCCAGACCGGTTATACGGTCGCGGCCGGAGACGCCGAGGGGCCAGTGCTGCGTGACAGCCTGTGTTTATTGCGCAAGAGCTGGCGCTTTAGTGCCGATTCCGGCATAGGCCAGCTCGCCAATGCCTGCAATCAGGGCCGTCCCGAGGCACTGGCGGCTATCTGGCAACACGCTTACGCCGATATTCAGTTACAGCCATGGGGGCCGGGTGCTTACCGCCAGCTTATCGCCGCCGCCGTGCAGGGGTATTGCCACTACTTGACGGATGTTGCCGCTGGCGCGGCAGTCGCGACCATCTTCGCCCGGTTTAATCGTTTTCAGTTGTTGTGTGCGCTGCGCGACGGGCCCTTTGGGGTCACGGGCTTGAATGCGCAGATTGAGCGCGCGCTCGCCGAGGCAGGCCTGGTGGCGCCCGAGCACGATTGGTATGCCGGCCGTCCTGTCATGGTGATACAAAACGATCATGCCATCGGTCTGTATAACGGGGATATCGGGCTCTGTTTGCCTGATGACAACGGGCGATTGCGGGTCTGGTTTGAAACGGGCGAAGGACAGCTGCGCTCGCTGCTACCCAGCCGCGTACCGGCTCATGAGACGGTATATGCGATGACGATTCACAAATCTCAAGGCTCGGAATTTGCGCAGGTGATCATGGTGTTACCGGATCAGATGTCGCCGTTGCTGAGTCGTGAGCTTATCTATACCGGTATCACCCGCGCTAAACAGCAGCTGACGTTGTATGCCGATCCTACGTTGTTGGCCCAGGCAATCCGGCGTCGTACCGAGCGTTATTCCGGCTTGTCAGAGCGTTTTTTATCGTCCCGGCGTCAGGAGTAACCGGATTTGTGAGGCCATTGTGCTGCATGTTGGCGTAGGGGGCCGATCTGCCGGTATGAATACGCCAATCGCCGCCGGCTACTCGGGGCGGCGCACGAACAGGATCTCCAGATCCCGTGGCGGGGTGTAATCATGTGCCCGGTATTCGAAGGTATCGGCAGCGGTCTTTTGCAGTTGTCCGCTAAAACACAGGCTGAGCAGATCGCCTGGTGCCCGTTTTTTAATGATCAGGTGGAACTCGCCAATCGGGCCTTGCCAGTTATTGGCCGTCGTCAGAATGTAACGTAACAGTGCCCAATCAGCGCCATATTCCCCTTCGCGTTGTTGTATTCCCTTGCGCGCGGCCGCATCAATACAACTGCTCTGGCCGTAGGATTCCAGCAGTGTGGTGGCCGACTGTGGGACGCCCGTCGAGAGGCTGGGGATGTAGTGATGGCGGATCTGGATCGGTTGTTTTGCTGGAAAGTGTTGTCGCCAGGTGAAATACTCGTGCACCGTAAAACGTGGCATGCCCTGCGCATCAAACCACGATGGCGGTAACGCTGTTTTACCTGCGGGCGATTCGCCATTTTCCATCAATGACATCATGTCGTTTTCACTCCATCCCAGGCGTTTCCACTCTGGCCAGATGTCGTGTCCGGCCAATAACACCACCAGACGCCGCTGCGTGGTTTGGGGCTGGTCATTGACCCAGAGTTTGAAGTCTGCAATCGCATTGTGATCGGACATGCCGAAATACATGGCAGGCATCGGGAAAGCCATATCGGTGGTGATGGCGTGGGCCGAGGTGTTGATGAATTGATAGCGCACGTCGACGGCGGTTTCACTCAGGCTCAGGGTTTCACTGTGCATCTGGATATTCGCCTGCTCGGTCAGAAGCAGACCGCCATTGTCATCGCCGACACTGCTGTCGTTGGCGTAAGCCTGTAACCCGTGACCGAGCAGATAAAGCGCGAAAAGGCAAAGCGTGCGGCTGACTAACATGATGATCCTTCTCGTAAAAGTGAGAAACGCGGCTAACACTGCGGATGAGGTGTGCTGGTGGAATGCCGCCAGCACAGTGGTACAAGAGGCGCACTCCCGCGGCGGGGAGTACGCTGAGGGTCAGCGTCCGACCTGATGCCAAATCGGCATCAACTGACGAACAAAATCAATCCCTTGGCGGATCTCTTCATTCAGGCCAGGCAGCATGCTATCAATTGCGGCCTGTTCGACCGGATGTAGCGGTTGGTAGGGCAGCACTTCCGCGATCCCTTCGATACCGAGGCGGATGCGCTGGCTGAAGAACAGTGCCTCGGGGTGCCCCCCTTCGACATAGGCACACTCTATGATTCCCAGTTCACCTTGTCTGGCGCGGAGCAAAGAGAGGCAAAACCGCAGGGCCGCATAAGCCATTGCCAGGGTCGCTGATCCGGCACCGGCTTTGGCTTCGACGACGTCGGTGCCGGCTTGCTGCACGCGCCGGATGCGCTCGCGTAAAGCGTCATCACCACCGAGATCACCGCCAAGGTGGGAGTAGAGCGGCACTATGGTGGTGCCACTGTGGCCGCCGACGACCGGAACAGCACCTTTAACCGGCAGCGCTTCGGGTCGTTCATCACTGGCACAGAACGATTCAGCGCGGACCACATCCAGCGTGGTGAGGCCAAACAGCCGCCGTGAATCATAGACACCGGCCATCTTCAACACTTCGGCGGCGACAGGCACCATGCTGTTGACCGGGTTGGTGATCAGCGCCAGCAGGGCTTGGGGACAGCAACGGGCGCAGTGTTGCACCAGGTCCATGACGATACCGGCATTGAATTTGAACAGATCCGAACGCTCCATCCCCGGCTTGCGGGCAATCCCTGCCGGGATCAGCACTATGTCTGCGCCATCAAGCGCGGCGTCAGGATCGCGTCCGGTATAGCCTTTGACGCGGACGGCTGTCGGGATATGGCTCAGATCGACAGCGACACCTCGGGTCATGGGGGCAGGGTCGTACAGCGCCAATTCACTACCTGCCGGCAGATTCATCTTCAACAGCAGTGAGAGGGGCTGGCCTATGCCCCCGGCGGCGCCCAGTACGGCAATTTTCATCAATTGGCTCCATGCTTCAGATTGGCTGCGAACTTACAGCGCTCCTTGTCTGTAAATCGCCAGTATATAGGGTTGAGTTTTCGTTAATCGCAGGTTGCAAAGGAGCGATTCCTTTAACACCAGGCAGCAAATTTATATATTTTCGCCAATTTATCATAGGGATAGCCAAAAGGAAGAGCGCCACATCACCTGATGTGGCGCACGCGTTACTCTGCGTGGGCTTGGCTGGCCCGTGTAAACCGGCGCACGACCCAACGACGTGCATCGTCGATGTAGACAAACACGACAGGAACTACCAGCAGGCTCAGAAAAGTCGACGTGATGAGACCGCCAATGATGACGATGGCCATCGGGGCTCGGAAACTGGGATCGGTTCCCAACCCGAGTGCGATGGGCAACATGCCGGCACCCATCGCGACCGTCGTCATGATGATCGGCCGCGCCCGCTTGCTGCAGGCATCCAGCAGGGCCTCGAGTCGATGTAATCCACGCTGTTGGCGAGCCATGATGGCGTACTCCACCAGCAGGATCGCATTTTTCGTCGCTACACCCATCAGCATGATGAGGCCGATCATCGCCGGCATCGACAGGGCGGTATGGGACAGAAACAGCGCCAGGATAGCCCCAGGAATCGACAGGATCAGCGCGACCAGAATCGTCACCGGTTGCACAAAATCCTTGAACAGCAGTACCAGTACCACATAGATGCACAGAATGCCGGTAGACATCGCCAGGCTGAACCCTTCGAACAGTTCGGCCATCGCTTCGGCATCCCCTAGCGCTGCCTTGCTGATGCCCGCCGGCAACTGCTGCAGACTCGGTAAGGCACTGACGGCGGCCTCCATGTCGCCGAGCGCAATGCCATTCAACTCGGCATCGAGGGTGATATTGCGCGAACGGTCGAAGCGATCAATCTGCGCCGGGCCACTCTCCAGGCGGATATCGGCCAGATTGGCCAGCATCACAGGGCCATGGCTACCGGGGACCAACATGCGCTCGAAGCGGCTTAACTCTCCGCGACTGGCATCCTGGAACTTGACGAGCACAGGCACCTGGCGCTGCGACAGGTTCAGTTTCGGGATGTTCTGGTCATAGTCTCCCGTGGTAGCGATGCGCAGCGTGTCGGCGATGGCTTCGGCCGTGACCCCCAAATCCGCGGCACGGGCAAAGTCCGGACGGATCACCAGTTCGGGGCGGACCAGACTGGCGCTGGAGGTGATGTTGCCAACCCCAGGAATGGTCCGCATCTCGCGTTCCACCTGGTGGGCAAAGCGGGCGAGGGTTTCACCTTCGTCGCCGGAGAGCACCAGCTGATACTTCTCACCCGAGCCGCCGAGGCCGACTTTGACCCGCACACCAGGCACCTGGCTCATACGCTGACGCAGGTCGCTCTCGATGGCTTGTTTGCTCAGCCCGGCGCGCTCCTCGCGCGGCGTTAGGTTGATGGTCAGTGTGGCCTCTCGCACATCGCTACTGCCGCCGGCGGCAAACGGATCACTGCCCGACGAACCACCACCGATGGTCGTATAGAGGGTCTTGACATGCGGGTTGCCTGCGGCCAGTTGTTCGGCCAGTTGTACGCTGTGATGGGTTTGTTGCAGCGTGCTGCCGGGCGGTAGCGTCAGCTGGATTTGGGTCTGCGAGAGATCATCGGCAGGAATGAACCCGGTTGGCAGCCAGGGCGCCAGACCAAACAGCACGCCACCAAAAAACAGTGCCGTGATGGCGGCGGTGCGCCCTTTGTGCTGTAAACACCAGTGCGCCATCGCCATGTAATGGCGATGCCAGCGCGGCTCATCTTCCACATCGTCGTGGGGTTTGAGCATATATGCCGCCATCATGGGGGTTAACAGTCGCGCCACCACCAGCGAGAAAAACACGGATATGGCCGCGGTCCAGCCAAACTCAACGAAAAACTTGCCGACGATGCCAGTCATGAAGGCGGTAGGCAAAAAGACGGCGATCAAGGTGAAGGTGGTGGCAATCACCGCCAGGCCAATCTCGTCAGCGGCCTCCATGGCGGCCTGATAGGGGCTCTTGCCCATGCGCAGGTGGCGCATGATGTTCTCAATCTCGACGATGGCATCATCGACCAGAATACCGACCACCAATGACAGCGATAGCAGCGTCACACCATTGATGCTGAAACCCAGCAGGTGAATGACACCAAAGGTCGGGATGATCGACAGCGGCAGTGCGGCCGCGGAGACCAGGGTGGCACGCCAATCGCGCAGGAACAGCCAGACGACCAGGATGGCCAGCAATGCCCCTTCATACAGCAGTTGCATTGAGCTGTCGTAGTTGTCGACCACGGGCGTGACAAAGTTGAAGGCCTCATCAATGCGGATATCCGGATGCTGTTGCCGTACCTTGTCCAGCGCTTCGCGGACGGCGTTCATGATGTTGACCTCGCTGCCGCCCTTGCTGCGCACGATTTCAACGGCCACTACCGGCTTGCCGTCTAACAGGGCCAACGAGCGCGGCTCGGCGATGGTGTCGCGTACCGAGGCAATCCGGTCAAGGCGCACCGCGCGGCCATCGGCCAACGGTAGTTCCAGGTTCGCTAGCTCTTCGGCGGTCTGTACCGTGGCAATGGTGCGAACCGACTGCTCGGCCCCCCCGACATCGGCGCGACCGCCCGATGCCTCCTGCTGGATTTGGCGTACGCGACGGGACAAGTCGGCCGCCGTGACACCCAAGGCCTGCATGCGGTCCGGATCCAGCTCGACCCGGATCTGCCGCGAGACACCACCAACCCGGTTGACGGCACCGACCCCGGGCAGGCTCAGCAGCGAGCGGGTGAGCTGATTGTCGACAAACCAGGAGAGTGCCTCATCATCCATGCGGCTGGAGGCGACGGTATAGGTCAAGATCGGTGTACCGGCCAGATCGGATTTGCTGATCACCGGATCGCGCATGTCACCGGGCAGATCGGAGCGGATACGGCTGACGGCATCACGCACATCATCCAATGCTTCCTGGGTGGGTTTTTCAAGCCGGAACTC
>CAMFKP010000019.1 GCA_945957385.1 uncultured Aeromonadaceae bacterium | reverse complement strand
GAATATCTGAATATCTGAATATCTGAATATCTGAATATCTGAATATCTGAATATCTGAATATCTGAATATCTGAATATCCGCATGCCTTCGGCAAATGCGGTGTTGCACTGCGGCGGTGGGTATACCTGATGCAAGATCACTGGCGTGGCTATTTGTCGATCACGCCCTTTGAAAACAGCCGCCGGTGATCGCATAGTGAGGGCACCGAGATGCGGTGAATATGAGAGTCTGAACATGCAAACAGTTGAAACGCTACAACTGGTCTGCCCGTCCTGCGGCGGCCTGAATCGTCTGCCTGCCCAGCGCCTGGTTGACCGTCCGGTGTGTGGCAAGTGTCGTCAGCCCTTGCTGCCGGGACAGCCGGTTCCCGCCACGGATCTCACGCTGCCGCGCTGGATAGCCCACTCGTCACTGCCGGTGATCGTCGATTTCTGGGCCGACTGGTGCGCTCCCTGCCAGCAGTTTGCGCCAACCTTTGCCCAGAGTGCCGCCGAGATGATGACCGAGGCGTGTTTCGTCAAACTCGATACCGAGGCCAACCCGAACGCTGCAGCCAGCCATCACATTCGCTCGATTCCGACACTGGCGCTGTTTTACCAGGGGCGAGAGCTGGCGCGTCTCGCCGGCGCCCTGCCGAAGGGGCCATTTCAGAGCTGGTTGCGTCAGCAGCTGCGGCCGCTAGGCTAGCCGTGCTGCTGGCCGGTCTGGGGCGTGTTCTGGGCTTGGGCCAGCAGACCGGATTGAATATTTTGTTTCGAGGCCGAACGCTACCTATTAAACGTCATTAAACTGGTGTTAATGGCTGGACGTTATATTCTTCGCAAAATAGTGATATGGGGGTTAGTGATCTGGTCTCTCTCGGGATTTATAATCTGGTTAAGCTCAATGACAAGGCATTCCATTTCGTTTCGAACACGTTCAATCTCTCAAATTTTTTCATATTTAAATCTACGGATATGTCGTGTTTTTATCTGAATAAAGTTGATTTTGAGTTGTTCGATAATGCGGATCTGATATCTGTCCGCACCTGAAAAGATGATCAACTTGTATCATCCCTGTCGAATGTTGATATCGCTACAAATACTGCTTTGAATGCAATTTTAAAATACCAAAAGATTTATGATTAATATGAATGGTCGCTGGACTTCGTTTGTGGTGGATGCCAATAACCAGTTGCACTCTGCGCCAGGTTCTGCCGGCTATTGTCCGCCACCTGGGGATACCCAGTGGACGAGCGGATTGACGGCTGGCAACCACTGCGTGCAGTTGACTCTGGAAGATGGCGGCCCCAATGATGCTGATGGTCTGGTCAATGCCAGTATTGTCGATCCGGGTGCCGTTTCGGTTTCGACCGCCGATGATAGGCAAGAAGACGACGGCAATGGCGTCATCGGGGGCGTGAGCCTGTTGGCTCTGTGGGCGCTGCGCCGCTATCGTCGCCGTGAGCCAGCCAAGACACATCACTAACATGAACGGTTGGGTTCGCGAGTTAACAACAACGCCGGGTTAAACCCGGCGTTGTCATGTAGTGGATAGGCCGCTGTGACTTGCAGACGAACATTATCTCAGCCCATGGCCAGGATAGCGTTGCCAGGGGCAGGTCAGGTTACAGCACTATCTTGATGGCGATGCCGAGCAGTACCAGGCCGCTGAGCCGATCGATCAGCAGGGACTGTGCCCGCAACCAGGCCAGCACCGGGCCATGGGAGAGGGCGATGGCAACGAGCGAATACCAGCTTGCATCGATGCCGCCAGCAGTCAGCATCATCAGCAGTGCCTCCTGCCAGCCAGTGTCGGCGTGTACAAACTGACTGAACAGCGCGACGAAGAAGATCGCCAACTGCGGGTTCAAAAATGCGACGGCAAAGCCCTCAACGGCACCGAGCTGACGCGACTGTGTTTCGGTCGAGCCGTGTTCTGTCACCGCGCTGCTGCCAGGTTTAGCCAGCAGGCTGCGGAGGCCGAGCCAAGCCAAAAAGCCAGCCCCTGCATACTGTACCAGCTGGAATAGCCAGGGGGTGGTGGTCAACAGCAAGGCCAGACCATAGGCGGCGATCAGCGCATACAGCCCCACACCCAGTCCGTGACCGAGTCCCGTCGCCACGCCGTGCCAGCGCCCGCCTCGTACGGTATTGCGCATCACCAGCGCAAGGGAGGGGCCCGGGCTGATGGCGCCCATCACGCAGATGGCGGCCAGTGCCAGCCAGGTGGTCAGGATCATGTTTTTGCTCCGAGATTGTGATTGCGCCTCAGCCTAACGCAACCCATATCATGCCTGAAATGAAATATGGCTATCAGCATCATTCAACTTGGTAATGGGCGAGCTGAATCGCAGCGGCAGCGGCTGTGGTCTGCAGGTGCTCGCTGAGAAAACGGAACGCCAACTGCCGAAACCACTGATGCGCTGCATCATGGGTCAGGCGTTGTGGCCAGATCAGGTGGTAGTGCTGGCGGGCACAGGGAAACGGCAGTGGTCGTAGCTGCAAACGATGATCCTGTGCCAGCTGCCAGGCAATGTGTGCCGGAGTCGTCAGCAGGCTGTCACTGTGTTGCAGCAGGCCAACGGCGGCCTGAAAAAACGGCACTTGGGCAAACCAGCGACGCTGTTCGCCACATGCGGTCAGTACCGCATCGACAGGGCCTTCCTTGTCGCCGCCGCCGCTGATGCGGATATGGCGGGCCGCCAGGTAGGCGTGGCGGGTCAACGTGTGATGGGCTAACGGATGGTCGGCGCGCATCAGTACCGCCAGGCCATCTTCGCCCTGGAGCTGACTGGCTAGCCCGCTTGGCAGCTGTTCCGTCAATGTGGAAACCAGATCCAGCGGCAATTCGGCCAATTGTGACAATTTGCTCTTGTCCCAGGGCTGATACTCCAGACTGGCTAACGGCGCGGCCGAAGCCAGCGCTGCGCCAATCTGCGGCAGGATGTACTGGGCGACGTAATCGGAAGAGGCGAGACAAAAGGTACGCCGGCAGGCAGCCGGGTCAAACTGCGGGGGGGCATACAGCCGCTGCACCCCGTCGAGCACAGGTGCTATCTCCAGTCGTAAGGCTTCAGCGCGAGGTGTAAGTCGCCAGACGGCGCCCTCACGGACCAGCAGGGGATCGGCAAAATCACGGCGCAACTGGGCCAGTTGTTTACTGATCGACGGTTGGCTCAAACAGAGTTGTTCGGCTGCGCGGCCGACATGACGGGTCTCCAGCAGCACTTTCAACGTCGTCAGCAGATTCAGGTTGGCGAGGGTCACAGCAGGCCTCCATGGCGTTGGTGCGCCCATGTTAGTCGAATCGTCGCCTCAATGATGGTTCGAGATGCCATTTTTGCTGCTGCAGCGCAGCGCGCGGGGACAAGGTGCGGCGATGCCCCATGTTCTGCTTCCTTTGGATGCCGTATGCTGTGGCAAACGTTCAGTGACGGAACAAGGCATGACAATACCAGGCAGTGAATGGGGCGAGCGGCGTTCGGCGACGCTCGGCAAGAAGGGGGAGGCGGCCGTCACGCGGCGCGCCGAGAGCGTTGATATCAAGGCGCCGGAGCTGGCGTTTCTGGCGCGGATCGATCGCAGTCGCATCACCCACTCCGCGGCGTTTCGTCGACTGCAGGGTAAAACCCAGGTGGTGGGTGTCGGCGAAAACGACTTCTTTCGCACCCGGTTAACGCACTCGCTGGAGGTGGCGCAGATCGGCGCCTCGTTGACCAATCGTCTGGCCTGGTTCGGTCAACGCGATGGCCAAGGGGAATTGACGCCCTGGGTACCGCCTGAACACTTGATTGAAACCGCCTGTCTGGCACACGACATAGGCCACCCGGCGTTTGGACACAACGGTGAGAAGATCCTCAACTACTACATGCTTGGTTACGGTGGCTTTGAGGGCAATGGCCAGACGCTGCGCCTGCTGAGCCGGCTGGGAGAATACTCGGACGGCTGCGGTTATGACTTTACGCGCCGTACACTGCTGGCGGTGCTCAAATATCCGGTGCTGTTTTCCGAGGTGGCGCCGGATTATCCGCTACGCCCGGAATCGTTGCCGCGCAATTTGACGCCCTGGCATCCGCCCAAGTGCATTCACGATGATGAAGCCGAGATCCGCGACTGGCTGCTGGCGCCGTTTTCGACCGCCGATCGTGCTCGTTTCTGCCAGCCGGTCGAGGTCGAAAAACGCGAGGCCGGCATCCTGATCCGCGGCTTGCGTGCCGCCCACAAGAGCCTTGACTGCAGCATCATGGAGATCGCCGATGACATTGCCTATGGCGTGCATGATCTGGAGGATGCGCTGGCGGTCGGACTGCTGAGTCCGCATAAAGTGGCCGACGAACTCGGCGAGCTGCTGCGCGAGGTGGCGCGACTGGATAACAAACCGAGCAAACCACGGGAAGCTGATTACTTTGTACGCCGGATTGCCAGCGGTGAGCCGCGGTTGCTCAAGCAGGCGATCACCAATCTGGTCAACTTTCTGGTTAAACAGACCGAGCCGGTACGCCTGAACCAGTTTGAACATCCGTTGCTGGATTACCGCTTGCGCCTGCGCCCTGACGCGGAGGCCATCCTCAAACGTCTCAAGGGTTATGTGTTAGATGAGGTGATTGCCCAGCCGCGTATCCGTACGTTGGAGTACAAGGGCCAGAAGATCATCTCCGGCCTGTTCGAGGCGTTTCGGGATAATCCGCAGGATCTGTTGCCGCGTGCGGTCTCCGCCCGTCTGCAGCAACAGGATGATGCGTTGCTGCATCGCACCGTTTGTGACTACATAGCCAGCATGAGTGACGGCGAAGCGACAGCCATCTACCAGCGTCTGTTCCTGCCGGGTAACGGCTCCATTTTCGAACCCTGGTAATCGGTATGCCATCGCAATCAGTTATCGCGGCAACGTCATTACCGACTGGCGCGCCCGACAACCCGGCGCCACAGCCGGCTGTAGTCGAGGCTGACGTGGCATTCTGGCGGCCGCGCTATTGCCCTGGACTCGAGTTGCGCCGTGCGCGTTATCGCCGCCACACCTTTGCCCGTCATTGGCATTCCAGCTGGTCGCTGGGCGTTGTGCTGGAAGGTGAGACCCGTTTTGAACTCAGTGGCCAGGGTTGGCAGGCGGTGGCCGGCGATCTGGTGTTGATTCCGCCCGGCGTGGTTCATGACTGCAATCCGTGCGGCTCCGCAGCGCTGGGCTATTGGATGTTTTATCTGGCTCCGGCGTTGTGGCCGCTGCCCGAACCCACGCCGGCATGGCAACCGGTTTGGTCGGCAAGTCCCCACTTTATGGCGTTGCATCAGTTGGCAAATTATCTGGGAGGCGAGCAGGAGGATGCTGGTTCGGGCACGGTGTTGCGTTCGCTCTTGGAGACGCTGCTGGCTCAATGGCCACGGCTGACAGTCGATGGGCTATGTCGTCAGAACGGCACAAGGTGTGAGCCCTGGCTGGCACAGGTGGCGCATCAGCTGGCCTGCGAGCTGACGCGGAGCGTGCCGTTGGCCGAGCTCAGTGCCAGCAGTGGCATCAGCGCCAGCCACCTCAACCGTCGCTTTGCTGCCTGTTATGGCCTACCACCTCACCGCTATCAGCTGCAGTGCCGGCTGGATGCGGCAAAATGCCTATTGCGTGCCGGTCAAGGAATCAGCCAGGTCGCCCATACGTTGGGGTTTAGCGACCAGAGCCACTTTACCCGCTGGTTCCGCCGTTGTGTCGGCGCAACGCCGGCACGTTACCAGGCTGGGCACTGAGGGGATATCGCCTGCAGCCGGATGTGATCCTTTTCGATTCACAGCGCAATTTTGTTCCATACAGCCTGCTCTGTGCTCGGTATGCTTGGCGTCATGCAGCTGGTTAAGGAATAGATGTGATGGATCAACAACTGGTACTGGATGAGACCAAGACGCACGGCACGCGTTGGAGTAGTCGGGGGATGGCGCTGCTGGCATTGGCTGGCGCCGTCCTGCTCTGGGGGACCTCGTATGCGGCGGCCAAGACGGCGTTACAGCAGGTGAGCCCGGCAACGCTGATCGGTCTGCGCATGCTACTGGCATCGCTGGTGTTGCTACCCTTTTGGTCGCGCCTGCCGCGACCTCGTTATCAGGCTGGCGATGGGCGCTGGCTGCTGGTGCTTGGGCTGTTGCAACCCTGCCTCTACTTTCTGTGCGAGGTGCAGGCGTTACGCCATACCAGCTCGGCTCAGGCGGGCACCATTGCTGCCCTGGTGCCATTGTTTGTTGCCGTGATGGCGCGGATCTGGCTCGGTGAGCGGCTGCGCACGCCGGCACTGCTTGGCCTGTTGGCCTCGCTGGCAGGCGTCATCCTGTTGTCGTTGGCCGCCGTGGGTAGCGTGGCGGCGCCGGATCCGTTACTTGGCAACAGCCTGCAGCTGATGGCCATGTTGTGCGCTGCCAGTTACATGGTCTTGCTCAAACGGCTCAGCGACCGTTATGACACCTGGTGGCTGACCGGGGTACAGAACCTGCTCGGTGTGCTGTTTTACCTGCCGGCGGTGTGGCTGGCCCGTGATAGCCTGCTGACGGTCGATCTGCAGGGCTGGCTGGCCATCGGTTACCTGGGGGGAATCGTCACTTTGGGCGGGTTTGGTTTATATAACATGGCACTGCACGTGTTGCCGGCCAGTGAAGCTGCGCTGAGCATCAATCTGGTACCGCTGCTGGCGATCCTGGTGGGCTGGTTGCTGCTCGGCGAGGCGATGACACCGCTGCAAAGCCTGGCCGCCTTGCTGATCCTTGGCGGTGTGGTGATCAGCCAGATCAAGATACGGGCTAACGACTAGGTATCCTGCCTCACACCCGCATGTCGATCTGTTGCAATGTGCCAGCGGTGCCATTTTCCTTGAGGTAGACGCCGGTCTGGCGGAGTACTGCCGGGCTCTGTCCGCTGGCACTATCAACACCGCCCAGATGCTGGAATGGCGTGTTGGCCGTCTGCAGGAAGATGGCGCCGATCTGCTGCTGACCCAGTGTCAACAGTGCCTCGCCGGGTCGGTAAAGGCGCAGTGTGGCGAAGCTGGCATCGTCCTCATCGAGCACGCCATTGCCGTCCTGATCCAGGTTCGCCAGTTCGGAAAAACCGTCGCCACTGCGGGCGCCAAACAGCTCGTTGCCATCATCAATCTGGCCATTGCCGTTGCGATCCAGTGCCAAAAAAGCCGAGCCGGAGTCGAGTTGAGTCAGTGACTCCTTCTGGCCATCGGCATCCAGGTCGAAGTCGAAACGTGCCGAGGTGAAGCCGGCGACTAGGCCATCCAGATTCAGCACCAGCGGATCTTTCAGTGCCGAGCTGCGGGTCAGGCGTTCGCTCCACTGAGTCTGTTCAAAATTGAGGGCAAAGCCCAGATTCAGTTGCAGTTGCCGGCCGTCACTGGTGGTGACCTGGCCCTTGGCCAGGAATGCCAGTTGCTCCTGCTGGTAATGCAGTTCACTGACCTGCACTGTCTGATCGGGTGGGTCCTGTGTCGCAGTAGCGTCAGCGGGCGCGGTGGCGTGGCTGGCAGTGCTGTCCGTGCCGGCGTCGTGCGCCTGGCCATCGGGCATCTTGGCTAGCTGAATCGTAATGCCCAGCATCTTCTCCAGAAGTGTTTTGAGAATACGGGTCTGACTGTCGAGCGACATCTCCTGCTGCTGTTCTTCATCCGACGCGCTAACGTTCTCCGAAGATGGCGAGCGATCATCGGCGGTACGGAGCGAGTCCAACCATTGGCTGCTCTGACGCAGAAACGCCAAGGAGCCCGCTTCGGCTGGGGGGCTGTTATCGGCGGTGCGAGCTTGAGGGGCTGTGTTGGCGGCAGCTGCTTGCTCCCGCTCTTGTCGTGCACGTTGCAGCAGCGCCCGTCGTGACAACACTTGCTCGTCGATCACCGGGATGTTGGCCGAATCGGCACTGTCCTGAGAGGTGACTGTCGCTGCAGGGCTGTTTGAAATGGTCGATAGCTTGTGTTCGTCATACTGGGTCTGTTCACCGCGCAGCGCGAGCTCCCTGACGGGTAATGCCTGGCCGGGCAGGGTCGTTTGTTGCCGCAACTGAAGTTGCTGCTGCCGATAATCGCTGCTGAACGTCAGCTGCTGGTCACTGATGCGCATGGTCTGCTCCGGGCGGGGGGCTTGTCTGGTTATCGGCCTGATTGCCGCCGGGATTAACACGCTTTAGCTATAACAGCGGGATGGAATAGAGCGAAACGGAATCTGTGATCTGATGCAGTGGGCAGGGATAAGAGGGGCATACAAAGCGGGGCGCGTGGGCGCCCCGTTCTTTGCTTAGTGTGCGGTTACGGTTGCAAAGTGGGCGGCAAGCAGACGCCGATACCACCGAGCCCGCAATAGCCGTCGGGATTGCGGGCCAGGTATTGCTGGTGGTAGCTCTCGGCATAATAAAAGAGGGGGGCCGGCAACACCTGTGTGGTGATGGGACGAGCATCACCGGCGTGCTGCATGGCCGCAGCGAACGCCTGCAGCGAGGCCTCGGCAGCGGCCTGTTGCTGTGGCGAGGAGGTAAACAGCACAGAGCGGTACTGGGTGCCGATGTCGCCGCCCTGACGCATGCCTTGCGCCGGATCATGGTGTTCCCAAAACAACTTCAGCAGCTCGGCATAACTGATCTGCGCCGGATCAAATACCACCAATACGCTTTCGGCATGGCCGGTCTGGCCGGTACAGACTTCCTGATAACTGGGGTTGGGCGTGTATCCCCCCTGATAGCCGGCGGCGGTGACCACCACGCCGGGCTGTTGCCAAAACAGGCGTTCGACGCCCCAGAAGCAACCCATTGCAAAGTAGGCAACGTCCAGATGTGATGGCCAGGGGCCGCGTAACGGCTGGCCATTCACCACATGGTTTGGCTCCAGCAGCATGGGTTCGCTGCGGCCTGGTAGCGCCTCGGCAGCGCTGATCATCTCGCTCTTGCTCATCATCTCTCTCTTGGTTTCAATCGTGATCGTGGCACAGACAAATTCGCAAATCAGATGCCCACTCCCTCATTACGCAGCTGGGCAAATGCCAGATCGGCGGCGTGCAGGGTTTTTTCGATCTCGGCATCACCGTGGGCCAGCGATACGAAACCGGCCTCGTAGGCGCTCGGAGCCAGATAGACACCTTGCTCTAGCATCAGATGATAAAAGCGGCGGAACGCGTGCATATCACAGGCAGTCACCTGTTCAAACCGGCTGACACGGCGCTCCTTGGTAAAGAAGAAACCAAACATACCGCCAACATGGGTGATGGCCAGCGGAATGCCGTGGCGACCGGCGGCCTGTTTTAGCCCTTCGGCGATGCGGCGGGTTTTGTCGGTGAGCGCCTCGTACAGGCCGGGTTGCTGGATCGCCTTGAGCATCGCCAGACCGGCGGCCATGGCGACCGGATTGCCGGAGAGGGTACCGGCCTGATAGACAGGACCGACTGGAGCCAGATATTCCATCACCTCACGACGGCCACCGAAGGCACCGACTGGCATGCCACCACCGATGATCTTGCCCAATGTGGTCAGGTCGGGACGAATGCCGTAGTGGCCCTGAGCGCCTTGTAAACCCACCCGGAAGCCGGTCATGACTTCGTCGAGGATCAGCAGGGCATCATATTCATCACACAGTGCCCGCAACCCTTCAAGAAAGCCTGGTTCCGGCGGGATGCAGTTCATGTTGCCGGCGACCGGTTCGACGATCACACAGGCGATCTCGATGGGGTAGTCAGCGAACGCGGCCTCGACACTGGTCAAATCGTTGAACGTGCAGGTAAGAGTATGTTTGACAAAGTCCGCCGGCACGCCAGGTGAACTCGGTTGTCCCAATGTCAGCGCACCTGAGCCGGCTTTGACCAGCAGCGCATCGGCGTGACCGTGATAACAGCCTTCGAACTTGATGAATTTGTCGCGGCCGGTGTAGCCACGCGCCAACCGGATGGCGCTCATCGTTGCCTCGGTGCCTGAGTTGACCATCCGCGACATCTCCATCGAGGGCATCAGTCGCTGCAGTGTCTCGGCCATCTCGACTTCGATGGCGGTGGGGGCACCATAGCTCAGGCCGCGTTCGACCGCGTCCAGTACCGCCTGCTTGATCTGCGGATGGTTATGCCCCAGCAGCATTGGGCCCCAGGAGCCGATATAGTCGACATAGGCCTTACCATCAACGTCATACAGGTAGGCGCCATCGGCGCGTTCGATAAAGCGAGGTGTGCCACCGACCCCATTGAAGGCGCGCACCGGCGAGTTGACACCACCGGGAATGGCGTGGCGGGCTTGTTCGAACAGACGGGCGGAATGCATGGCTGACTCTGACATCGGGGGCTCCCTTAAAATGCATCAAGAATGGATGCGGCAGGCGTGCAATAATGTGGTCTCAAATACAGGCGGCACTATAGCAAAAGCCCAAAGCAGACGCGATGCGAGGTGTCAGCAACCCGTTCGGGAGTATGGAGATGGTTTCACGCAGTGCTCGGTCCGTTTCTCGGCGCGATCAATTCCGGTTGCTACTCCGCCGGCTATTACGTCGGGACACCTCTTCGCCGCAACTATTGATGTTGGCCGCTGTTACCGGTTTGCTGACCGGACTTATCTGTTGCGGGTTTGAACTCGGGCTGGATGCGCTCAGCACCTCTCGGCTGCAATGGTTACAGACTTGGCCTCCAATAGTGCGTTGGGGATTGGCGTTTTTTTCAGGCGCTGTGATGGCCGGTTTGGCCATCTGGTTGGCGCATCGTTTTGCCCCCGAGGCGGGGGGATCGGGTATTCCTGAAATTGAAGGGGCGCTAGAGGGATTGCGTCCAGTTCGTTGGCAACGGGTGCTGCCGGTGAAGTTCTTCGGTGGGCTGACGGCGCTGGGTTCTGGCATGATCCTCGGCCGCGAGGGACCGTCAGTCCAGATTGGCGGTAATCTAGGTGCCATGCTGGCGGCCGTAGGCAAAGATTCACCCGATGGACGGCATGCTTTATTGGCGGCTGGTGCGGCTGCAGGCCTGACCGCCGCATTCAATGCGCCGCTGGCGGGTATCTTGTTTGTACTCGAAGAGCTCAGGGCGCAATTTCGCTATTCCTTTGTCTCCGTCAAAGCCGTCAGTGTGGCGGTGATTTGCGCCACGCTGGTTCGTCATGCCCTTCTGGGCGATCACCCTGTGTTCGCGGTTCCTGAGTTAACCGCCCCGCCGTTGGCGCATCTTGCTATTTTCGTGTTGTTGGGCTGCGTTGCCGGGGGGTGCGGTGCCGGATTCAACTGGTTAGTCGCTCAGGGACAGGACGCCTATCTGGCTTGGCATCGCGGCCGTCGGCCAGTGCTGGTGGCAACCGTGGCGGTGGTCGGTGGCCTGTTCGGCGTACTGTCGTTAACTTCACTAGGCTGGCACAGCGGTGGGATGACGCAAATCCCGCAGTGGATGGAGTCCGAACTGCCGTTCTCTTTGTTACTGGGCCTGTTACTGTGGCGTACTCTCGGCACCTTACTCTGCTTTTGTTCCGGTATTCCCGGGGGTATCTTTGCGCCCCTGCTGGCATTGGGTACGCTATTGGGATTGGTGTGGGCGCAGGTGCTGGGCAGCTGGTTTCCGAATGTGGCAGATAGTCAGCTGACGCTGGGGTTGGTCGGAATGAGCGCGCTGTTCGCCGCTTCGGTACGCGCTCCCGTCACAGGGATCTTGCTGGTCACCGAGATGAGTAACAACTTCACGTTGATCCTGCCGATGATGCTGGCCACCTTGAGTGCTACGTTGGTCGCTCAGGCTTTGGGTGGGAAACCCTTGTACAGCCAGATATTGGCACGCACGCTGCGCCTGGCCCAGCCGCAGCAATCTAATGAGAAACCGGCGACGGTGGAGAATACTTGAACTGCCTGGTCGGGTATTGGATAATCCGCCGGGTTGAGAGGCTAGAGGTAACGCCATGAGCGAGAGTGTTGAATTTGAATTTCCCATCCAGATGACGGATGCGGCTGCCAACAAGGTTCAGAGCCTGATCAGTGAAGAGGAAAACCCGGAGCTCAAGTTGCGGGTTTACATCACCGGCGGCGGTTGTTCTGGCTTTCAGTACGGTTTTACCTTCGATGAGAAGATCAACGAGGGAGATACGGTGATCGAAAAGAATGGCGTCATCATGGTGATCGATGGCATGAGCCTGCAGTATCTGGTGGGTGGTGTGGTTGATTATGTCGAAGGGCTGGAAGGTTCCCGTTTTCTGGTCAGCAATCCGAATGCCACCTCTACTTGCGGTTGCGGCTCATCATTCTCAATCTAAATCAGTACGACCATCGCCTTGCGTGATGCGAACAATAAGGGGCCCTGCGGCCCCTTATCTGTTTTCAGACACCGTCACATCGTTTTTTTCGCTAGCGGCCATCGATAAAAGAAAGATGAGAGTTATTATCATCTGTGTATACTGGTTTTCAGGGCAAACATAACTTTCTGGTTAAGGCAGGAGTAGACGATGAAACGACGCAAGATAATCACTGTGGTGTTGATGGCATCGGTACTGATGGCTTCGTTACTGGTGAAGCCTGCGTCATCAACTCACATTACCACCACCCAGCCGGAGAAAGAGGGGAATGTCATTCCAGGCTGAGGATTTGCTGGTGGCGAGTCGGCTGATAAACTCAGCACTCAACTAACGGTATGGAGTATGACGATGTCAACTATCAGCGCGGTGGATCTATCTGGTTTGGCTTTATATATGCGCCCTTCGTGTCCCTATTGTATCCGAGTGACGGATTATTGCCGTGAGCATGGGGTGGACCTTGAGCTGCGTAATATTGCCGAAGGTCAGCATCTTGAGGCGTTGATGGTCGGTGGCGGCAAACGACAGGTGCCTTGCTTGCGCATCGAACGGCAGGGTCAGGTTCGCTGGCTATATGAGTCGCTCGATATCATCGCTTATCTTCAGGCGCTGCACGCAAACTAAAGCGACGCGTGT
The DNA here is from genome assembly GCA_945957385.1 of uncultured Aeromonadaceae bacterium. Classification (GTDB taxonomy): domain Bacteria; phylum Pseudomonadota; class Gammaproteobacteria; order Enterobacterales; family Aeromonadaceae; genus Pseudaeromonas. The sequence goes on along the minus strand of CAMFKP010000019.1, from coordinate 45,580 downwards.
CATCGTTGTGCCATCCGTTTGTCATGTGACAAAAATGTCATATTCATTTGTTAGGCTGCGTCATCGCTTCATCACCCAGGAGAAGAATGATGAGATTTTGCAGCCTGCTGCTGACACTGTGGTTGTTGTTCCCAACGGCCTATGCCGCAACATTGAGCCTAGATCCGTGCTGGCAACTCTTGGCTATTGAGCCAACGGTGGCCGGCACTGGCAATCCGATTACATTGACGCCCGGCGAACACCATCTATTGGTGCGATACGAAGAGACCCTTCCAGCGCGGGTCAATGGTGACAATGATGAAACCCTGCGCTCCTCTCCCCAGCTGATTACGTTGACGGTGGCGAATGAGGCGCTGCAACTGGCTGCGCCAAACCTGTCGGCGGATAGTCAAAAGCAGCAGTTTGCGACTATGCCCAAGGTGGTGGTGAAAGACACTTCTGGCCGCGACTATCCAGTCAGTCAGCGCGAGATCAAGGTCGATGGCTTCCAACTCGGCGTTAATTATCAGCAACTCCTGGCCGCTCAGTTAGCAACCAGCAAGCCAGCTGCTGTGGCTACTGGGGTAACGGCTGTGGTGAGTCAGCCGGCGCTTAATGCGTCGATGCCGGTCGAAGATAGCCAGTTGCAGCAGCTGTTTTTGCAGGCGACGCCGGAACAACGCAAACGGTTCATCAGTTGGGCGGTTCAACAGTTTTGAGGTGGTTTTCATCACCGCTCCCCTTGGCGTGATACGAGCAGAGGATTAAGCTGGTCACCCTGCCTGAATCAAGCATGAGAGGAGTCATGATGGCAATGAGTAGTGCGGCTTTTGAATTACATCCGACGCTGGCGGCTGATACCGTCTGGCTCGGTGATTTGCCGCTGTGTCGGGTCTTGCTGGCACGCGAGAGCCGCTATCCTTGGTTGATTCTGGTACCGCGCCGAGCTGGAGTGCGTGAAATTCACGAGCTTGAGGATGAATCTGGACTCCTGCTATCGGAGTCCTGTTGTGTGGCGCGTCTGATGCAGGCATCACTGATGCCGGATAAGCTCAACGTGGCGGCGATTGGCAATGTCGTCGAGCAGTTACATCTGCATCATGTTGCGCGTTTTCATGAGGATGCAGCCTGGCCAAAACCGATCTGGGGTCTGCTTCCGCCCAAGCCACATAGTGATGACGCGCTGCAAACAGCGGTATTACGTTGGCGGCAATGGCTTGCCGTGTTGCCGGAATTTATACCGGCGGCCTGAGAAGACAGAACAGACAAGGGGCCCAAGGCCCCTTGTTCATTGGGTTCAGATATCATCCTGCTGGACAAAGACAGCCGAGAATTGCCTGGCGACTGGCTCCTGTTACCGCGGATAAATTACCGGCCCGGCCATCAAGAAAACTCTTGGCTAGCCAGGCAAAGGCAATTGCCTCAACCCAGTCTGGATGCAGCCCTAACGCATCGGTCGAATCCAGTTGCCAGCCGGGTAGTAGATCGACGAGGCGATAAATCAGCGCGTCGTTATGCACTCCCCCGCCACAAATGAACAGCTCCGGCTCCTTAACGCCTGTGGCCAGGGGCAAGATGGCATCGGCGATGCTGCGAGCGGTAAACTCAAGCAAGGTGCGCTGAACGTCTTCTGGGCGCATCGGAGGGCGTTCGGCAAGAAACAGCTCCATCCAAGGCAAGGTGAAGGTTTCGCGCCCAGTACTCTTAGGGTGGGGCATGTGAAAGTAGGGGTGACCGAGCAAGCGTTGCAGCAGATCGTTATTGACCCAACCACTGGCTGCCCAAGCGCCCTTGGCATCATATTGCCCGCCTTTGTGTTTGCGATACCACTGATCCATCAGTGTGTTACCAGGGCCTGTATCAAAACCGAAAACTTGATCATCGGGGCCAGGCAGGACTGAGACATTGGCAATTCCACCAATGTTAAGGATCATTCGAGGTCCCTTGTGGGAGCCAAAAACGGCCTGATGGAACGCAGGAACCAGGGGGGCCCCCTGACCTCCGAGTGCGACATCCTTAGCTCGGAAATCACAAATCACGTCTATGCCGGTTTCTACAGCCAACCGGGCGCCATTACCAATTTGCAACGTGAACCCCAATTCCGGGCGGTGGCGAATGGTTTGTCCGTGTGAACCGATCGCGCGAACTTGACTGGGGTGATGGCCGGTTTTGGCCAGCAAGGCTCGGACCGCACCGGCAAAGTGAACTGCGACTATCTGATCCATCTCGCCCATGCGATCAATTTCGTTTGGGCCGGGATTGCACAAGGCGTGTAGGCGATTAGTAACTTTGATAGGCCACGGCTGAGCGTGACTGGCCAGAAGTTCTGGTCTTTCACCATGAAAACGAACAAGAACCGCATCAATGCCATCCATGCTGGTGCCGGACATCAGGCCGATATACAGCTCACTCATAATCAGTGGCTCCTGCTAGGCAAGGTGAGTGAGCGTTAACCGGGGCAGCAACGGCGGTGTAGTAACAGGCTCCGGATCGGACAGACATATCGTTTCTTATCCCCAAGGTCATCACATCTGGAATTCTTATTCTGGTTCAGGGCACACACGTGGTTAGCCGGAAGCGAATCAGGGAAAGCCGGCTATGACCCGATACTGGCGGGTCGGCGTCAGTTTACAGACTTTCCATTGCCGCCGCCATTCCGTAAGATGGTGACCGTTTTTTCATTTTATGACGTGGAGTAGAGAACAATGACCCAGCTGGAAGCCGCGCTGGCCGAGATCAAGCGTGGAGCCGAAGAGATACTGGTAGAGGAAGAGCTGATCGCCAAGCTGAAGGAAGGACGTCCGTTGCGCATCAAGTTGGGCATGGATCCGACCGCACCAGATATTCACCTGGGCCATACTGTTATCCTCAACAAGTTGCGTACCTTTCAGGATCTGGGCCACGAAGTCTTGCTGCTGATTGGTGATTTTACGGCTATGGTCGGCGACCCGTCGGGCAAGAATGCAACGCGTCCGCCGCTCTCGGAAGAGGCGATCAAGGAAAATGCACGCACTTATGCCGAACAAGCCTTTAAGATTTTGGATCCTGAGCGTACGCAGATTGTTTATAACTCGTCTTGGCTCAAAGAGTTGGGCGCGACAGGCCTGATCAAACTTGCCGCCAAACAGACAGTTGCCCGCATGCTGGAGCGTGATGACTTCAAGAAGCGTTATGCTGGTGGTCAATCCATCGCTATCCATGAGTTTCTTTACCCGTTGCTGCAAGGCTATGACTCGGTTGCCCTTAAGGCGGACGTTGAACTGGGCGGTACCGATCAAAAATTCAACCTGTTGATGGGGCGTGAGCTGCAAAAAGAAGCCGGCATGGCCGCGCAATGCGTGCTGATGATGCCGTTACTAGTGGGGTTGGACGGCGTCAAGAAGATGTCAAAATCTGCCGGCAACTATATTGGTGTGCACGATGCGCCAACCGAGATGTTTGGCAAAATGATGTCTATCAGTGACGAGTTGATGTGGAGCTATTATGAGCTGTTGTCACTTCGTCCACTTAGCGAGATTGAGGGGTTTAAAGCGGACATCGCCGCAGGCAACCTTAACCCTCGTGATGTGAAGATCTGGTTGGCAAAGGAGATCATCACCCGTTATCACGATGCTGCTGCGGCCGAAGCGGCACATGAGGACTTTACTCAGCGTTTCTCGAAAAATGCTATTCCAGATGAAATGCCGGAAGTTAGCTTGAGCGCTCCCGAGGGCGGCCTTGCCGTTGCTAATCTATTGAAAGATTCAGGGTTAGTTGACACCACCTCCGAAGGCTTGCGTATGATCAAGCAAAATGCAGTCAAATGTGATGGCGCTGTCGTCGCGGATGGTAAACAGCTGGTTGCGACGGGCACGGCGGTATGGCAGGTTGGCAAACGTAAGTTTGCACGCGTTACCGTGAAATAAAGCTCAACGTTTTTGGCTATTATGTCGGCGCCTTTGGGCGCCGCATTTATTTCCGCCAGGGCAGAATTTGCCGCCAGATATACTTCATCGGGAACAAAGGCTTGAGCGCGTGATGACGTGCGATAACCCGTTTGGCCTGAGGGGATACAGCGTGGAGTATGGTGACACGAAAAGAGTTGGCGTCCCCAGCAGGAATCGAACCTGCATCTAGCCCTTAGGAGGGGCTTGTTCTATCCGTTGAACTATGAGGACGCGGCGCGGCGCATTATAACAAAGGCGAGAGTCAAATCCAGACTGGCAACATATTATTCCAGTCTGGACAGATACTTACTCAAGAACTGCCAGGTCATTGGGTTGAATATTCGCCGGAGCATAACCGTTTGTCGGCATCATGATGGCATTGTTCTCATATACTCGTTTGACTTCCATACTTCCTGTCGTTGGATTGCGAACAATTCGCTCGTGTCCTTGCTCATCGTCAAAATTTGCTTTCTGCTCGATGTAGAAGCGATCGCCCACCTTGATGCCGTGGCGTTTTCCAAGATTGATATGGTACTGGTTACCTTCAACGCGGATGATCCTGGCTGTGGGCTTGGTACATTGCAGTTTTATCTGCAAATCCTGCGCCGCGCGATCCAGTAGTGCGCTGATTTCGCGGCCATAGTCAGATCGCCAGAATGGTTGCCCACCACTATCCACCTGGGCTTGCTTGTCAAAGGACCAGGAGGCGCTACCGGTGTAACGGCCTTGATCAATCAGTTCGCCGGTTAATCCGTCAAACAGATAAATATGCAGTGAGAATTGACGAATCGGATCATTTAGCCACTTCGAGAGGGGGTTGCCCTCGGCATCTCGCAATGACAGATCTTCAATCACCCCAAAGAGCAAATACTGGCTATCGGTATCAATGGCGAGCGCTTGCATCTGTCGGACATAGCTGTTTTCACCGAATTCCAGCCGCCGCGGATCGAGCCCAAGATTGGCATCCAACCAGCGCCGGGTGACAAAGTTCTGACGCATATGCCCTAAACGGCTGAAAAGTTGGCGCGTTAGCTCTTTATTGATGTCATAAAGTTGGCCATACGAGGCCTGTTCTGGCTCTGCAATTCTAAAGCGAATTAACGTAATTCCTTTTGCATACTCTCCTCCGGAACAGCGACTGCGCTCGGCGACAACATAGGCTCTAAGTTTGATGGTCAATCTGTCGTTGTGACGCGACTCTTGCAGCAGGTTGTATTGGCGGATTTCGCCGCTGCTTCGAATTTGGAACTGATCTTTGGTCAACGCGCCATTACTCAGCCCCTGTATACTAGAGACGGATGCGCCAGCCTGCAGCATTGCCTGTCTTAGCGCCTCTTGCGTGGCCTGTTCACGAGCCAGATCAAGGTCGCTATCAACGATAGGAGCACTGCCTTGCGCCAGAATCCACTGAGCCTGCACCGGCAGCGCCAGAAGCAGGAGTAAACCAAGCCATCGTTTCATGGTATTCATCTTGCTAGGGATTTATCACGGAAATGCATTTTACGTGCCGATACCAGAAACTAGGAAATTCGGCTTAAAGAATGCATGGGATTGCCGATAACAGTGCAAAGCCAAACAGTATGCTGGAGATAAATATGAAGAAGACGGCCTTATGGGTGGGTCTGCTGATTGCACTTGCAGGTTGCTCATCCTCGCAGTCTGCCCAGCCCAAGACTCAATATGATGGTCCCAGTGGGAGTGGAACTGAGCTGAATCGCTTAGTGTCTGATATGGCTGATCGCTTGTTCCAGACCAAACTGGCTGGGGGGCAACCGATGTCTCCGATTGCCATTGCCTCATTTGTCAATCTCGGGACGCTGGAAAGCAGTAACTGGCTTGGTGAACAATTAGCAGAAGATTTCGTGCATGAGTTACACCGGCGAGGTGAAATTGTTTTTGAGTATAAGTTGACTGGCAGTATCAAAGTGACGCCTGAAGGGGATTTTGTTTTCAGTCGCGATTGGACTGAGTTAGCAAAGCGGGTCCCCGTATCCAGAGTGCTTACCGGGACCATGTCTCGCAATGCGCAGGGAGTCGTGATCAATGCCCGCATAGTCAGTTTGAAAACACATATGGTTGAGGCTACGGCGCAGGGGTTTATTCCAACAAGTGTGCTGATGCAAGGTTACAGTCTTGATAGTGGCCGGGCGGTTACCATTACCAAAGGGATGCTGGTTCGTGGCGAGTATCCCGGACAATACAGCAACTCAGTTGAATTGACACATTGAGGTCACTATGTTCAGAAAAATCTGGATAGTTGGATTGGCGATGATGCTTAGTGCTTGTTCCAGCACGAGTGTAACTCGCTATCAAGTCGAGGAGCCTGAGCATTTTCCGGTATTACATGCTGTTGGGTATGCGATTGTTGATGTCCAACCCGGCCCAAGTAAAGCAGAGAAAGTCCTGCAAGCGTTGAGAGCATCCAAGCTGGATGCTTATCGAGAGTTAACAGAGCAGGTTTATGGCCAGTCATTACAAGGCGCAACCACCTTGCGTGATGCAGTACAAACCAACAATCAACTGCAGGCATCGGTTGATGGAATGGTGAGAGGGGCTAGGGTCGTGCGAAGTTATCCATTAGATAATATGTATGCAACAGAACTGGAATTGGACACTCGCGTATTATTCGATCTTTACAAGTTACAGGGGGCTTTGTAAGCGGTTTTAGACAGGCCACTTCAGTATTAAAAAACCGCCAGGTGGCGGTTTTTTAATAACTGCATCTATTTATGCCTTGATATTCAGGTTTAATCCCCCAGATGCGCGGGGCGTACCTTTATTATCATAGGTAGTGCTGTTTCTATCTCTAATCTGTGTCAATACGGTAGCAAGGCGCCGGTTGGACGTCAGGCTCATCTCTATCAATTTACCATTGACTTCATTGCGCTCTTGGCAACGCTGCAATTTGTCAATCAGGCCCTGGCGAAGGGTGGCCAAGTCAGCAGCGAGCCTCTCATGTTCTGGATGCTGAGATATTTGTTGATCTTGATATTGAATCTGTTGCAGCAGTGCCTGTTTCTGTTGGGCTAAATCAGGTAAGGCGAGAGCATTGCGCTGCTGGAGCAAGGCCATTTCCTGCTCTAGCAGCACATAGAGGGCATCAAGCTGCGAATCTTGCGATTGAAGTAGCTCTATCAGGTCACTCATTTATACAATTTTCCCAGCTCCGACTCCAAAGTGACCATTTTCTTGGCCAGTCGTTCGCTGTCAACCTTGTATTCGCCACGTTCAATCGCAGCCTTCAGCGATTCGACCTTGCTTTGGTTAAAGCTGGGGGCATCTTTTACTTTCTGCTGCAACTTGTTTAATGATTGCGCCTGATCCGTCAAAACAACTGCATCTTGGGCTACGGCTGTTTTACTCGCAGTCGTGCTATCGCTGGTCGGCGCGCTGGTTCCCTGCTGGCTTGGCGTATTATTGCCTACCTTGCCAGGGGAGTTATTCATCAGGTTGCTGATGTTATTGATGGCCATGATGAGCTACCTTCTTTCGCCTGAAATGGTCTCTGTCCTGTCTATCGGCCAGTGGCGGATAAACTTTAATGAAAAAAGTCAAAGTGCCTTACAGCTTTACTTGTACACGGCCAACTGCAACGACGTTAACGGATATGGTGCGTTGTGAACGCAAATTTTGAACCCGGATGGTATCACCGAAACTACCATCTTGCAGGGCTTTCCCAGCTGTTGAGATAGCGATTCCAGCGGTATTGGCTTCTATTGTGACAACATCGTCGCGACACACCACGCAGATTTGGTTCTGGCGTAATGGCTGACCGGGTTTCAAATCGCGCTTGCTACGGCTGCCGATCAGCATGTTGGGATCGGTAAAACTATCCCCTCGCATCATCACTTCATCCATAAAATCAACTTTTAACATGCTGGCAGTCAACACGGTATTCTTGGTGACGGCTTCGCTAACCGTCACGAAGGGTTTTAGAATCCGAACTCGAACAGGTACATAAATATCCCAATTCGGTGTCAGGTCACAACTGAGCTTGACAGTGGTGTTGCGTTTGATTTCACCATTCCCAGCTAAACTTGGGGTGATGTGGTCCTGACAGGGGTGCAGGATGCGTCTGCTATCAATGGTTGCGGCCGTTATTTCTGCTTGGCTGGTGGGATCGACGACTAATTGACTGAATACGTATTGCTCTGCCTGTGTTTGTAATTGTGTGGATAATTCTTCGTCAACGCCATGTGCAAAACAGGGCAGTAGTGTTGCCCAGATCAGACAAACACGACTAATCATTTTCAAGTACTTGCTGATAAAGCAAAATAACGACATATAAGAATGTACTATCCTTGCTGTTAATGGATGATACGGTTTTGGCCGATATCCTGACTACAGGTAAAATTCGCATCAAGCGGCGTGTTTGCGGCAACTAATGCAGAAATGGTGCCAATCGCCTAACAGGAGAGAATTATGGCAAGTATCCTGGACTCAGTGAACCAACTGACCCAATTGGTAGGGCAAAACCGACTTGAGTTGCTGCTATTTCGTCTTAATGGGCGTCAACGTTTTGGCATCAACGTCTTCAAGGTGCGGGAAGTTTTACAGTGTCCGCCGTTGACCATCATGCCGAAGTTGCATCCATACGTAAGAGGCGTCGCTCATATTCGTGGCCACACGATTTCGGTGATTGACCTGAGCATGGCTACTGGTGGGCGACCAATTGCTGATCTCTCCAAGTGTTTCATTATCATCGCTGAGTACAACCGTTCTGTTCAGGGGTTCTTGGTGGGGAGTGTTGAGCGCATCATCAATATGAATTGGGAGGCTATTCTGCCACCGCCCAAAGGGGCCGGTCGATTCAACTATATGACCGCGGTCACCGAGGTAGATGGAGAGTTGGTTGAAATCCTTGACGTAGAGAAAATTCTTGATGAAATCTCGCCGATTAATACGGAAGTCAGCAAAGAGTTGGTTGTAGAGAGTGACCAGCATGATCCGCATGGTCGCCCAGTATTGGTTGCTGACGATTCATCCGTCGCGCGCAAGCAGGTTGAGCGGGCGTTGAATGCCATCGGTGTAAAATGCCTGATGGCTAAAGATGGCAAGGATGCGTTGAACCTGTTGCAGGACATGGCCAAGAAGGGACCCATTACAGAGCAGATAGCGTTGGTTATCTCTGATATTGAAATGCCAGAAATGGACGGTTATACCTTGACCGCAGAGATCCGTAACGATCCCAACTTGAAAGGCTTACACATCATTCTGCACACGTCTTTAAGCGGTGTATTCAACCATGCGATGGTTCAGAAGGTAGGGGCGAATAATTTTATTGCCAAGTTTAATCCGGATGAACTGGCCAAGGCTGTTCAAGATGCGATGTAACCAACTTATGCAGAATTTATAATGAAGACACTGTCCGAAGAGCTTTACAAACAGTTCAGTGCCTTTTTGGAGGCCCAGAGCGGTATTGTGCTGGGTGCCAATAAGCAGTATCTGGTCAAGAGTCGACTCGCGCCACTCCTTGGGCAATTTGGTGCCTCTACACTATCCGATCTTATCAAGCGCTCCATGGATCCCAAGGAGCGCGATCTGAAGATGACGGTAGTGGATGCGATGACGACCAATGAAACGCTATGGTTTCGTGACGTTTATCCGTTCCAGCTTTTGACCGATAAGATTTTTCCTGAGCTGGGAAAGGGGGGAAAACCGCTGAAGATTTGGTCGGCAGCCAGCTCTTCAGGCCAAGAGCCCTATTCAATCGCTATCACGGCGCTTGAGCATCAGTTCAAAAAACCAGGAACCTTGCCAGGAGGCGTGCAAATTATCGGAACTGATATTTCGCCGACCATGCTTAATCAGTGCAAGGAAGGTATCTACGATAGTTTGGCCCTGGCCCGTGGTCTGTCGCCGGAGCGCAAGCGTCAATTTTTCGAATCTTGTGGCGAGAACAAGATGCGGGTGACGGAGCGCGTCAAAAAATTGGTGACCTTCAGGCCATTCAATCTACTAGATAATTACAGCTTGCTTGGTAAGTTTGACATTATCTTTTGTCGTAATGTGCTGATTTATTTTGCCCCTGAAGTTAAGTCGAAAATCCTTAATCAGTTTGCCTCCAGCTTGAATCCTGGTGGCTATCTGATGTTGGGTGCCTCTGAGTCATTGACCGGATTAACGGATCGATTCGAGATGATTCGTTGCAATCCTGGGATCGTCTATAAAGTTAAATAACCTGTTATGGCACACCTCTTGCAGTCTTTTTGGCAGGAGGTGCGCCATGGCCATTTCATTTGATAAAGCATTCGGGATCCATCAGTACACACTCGGAGTTCGCGCAGAGCGAGCAGAAGTGATTTCTGCCAATATCGCCAATGCCGATACACCTGGTTATAAGGCTCGGGATCTCGATTTTTCCTCTGCTCTGGAACATGCCAGCAACCAAATGCAAGCTGGTGTGTCACTGGCGCGCAGCGATTCCCGTCATATACAGGCCGAAAGTGCCCTGTCTGGCGATCTTAAATACCGTAACCCTAATCAGCCCGATACCGGTGACGGCAACTCTGTTGACGTTCAGCAAGAACGTATGGCGTTTATGGAAAATGGTTTGGAATATCAGACCTCTATGGAATTCCTCAATAGCCGTATCTCTGGGCTGCTTAAAGCGATCAAAGGAGATCAGGCATGAGTCTGTTTCGTATCCTTGATATTGCCGGCTCGGCGATGAGTGCCCAGTCTGTTCGCCTCAATGCCACCGCCAGTAATTTGGCAAATGCCGAGAGTGTCAGCTCCAGTGCGGACACAACTTACCGGGCGCGTCGGCCAATTTTTGCCGCTGCACTGAATGAGGCCATGCAAGGCGGAGAGGGAAGCAGCAGCCCGGGGGTGGAGGTTAAAGGCATTGTTGAGAGTCAGGCTCCCCTGGTCCGTGAATACAACCCCAATCATCCGATGGCTGACAAGGATGGTTTTATCTATCGCTCTAATGTCAATCAGGTAGAAGAGATGGCCGATATGATGAGCGCCAGTCGTTCCTACCAGACGAATGTACAAGTGGCCGATACGGCCAAGCAGATGCTGTTGCAGACATTGCGTCTGGGTAAGGGTTAAGAGGAGGTAGCGGATGTCCATATACAGTGATATCGGCCTGAATACGACAAAGACAACGTCAGCCGCAAGTACGGCCGCTAACAGCACCAAGAGTAACAGCCTGAGTCAATCAGACTTCTTGTCGCTGCTGACAACGCAACTTTCCTATCAGGATCCGACCAAGCCGGTAGACAACGCCGAGATGGTGTCTCAAATGGCGCAGATTTCCACCGTTGACGGAATTACCTCGCTGAATAGTTCGGTAAATAGCCTGAGCTCAGTGGTGACCTCCAGCCAGGCGCTGATGGCCTCAGGCTTGGTCGGGCAGAAGGTGCTGATGCCGACCAATACCGGTTATATGACCAGTTCCGAAGGGCTAAGTGGTGTGTTGGCAACAGGAAAGGGGGCCTCCGATCTGAAGGTGACGGTGACGGATGCCAGCGGCAATGTTGTCTACGAAGAGGCGATGTCCGGCGATCACACCGGCAATGTGCCGTTCTCATGGGATGGCAAAGATGCCGACGGCAAGGCGTTGCCGGACGGCAAGTACACGGTCAAGGTTAACGGTCTGGTTGACGGCAAGAGCCAGGATCTGTCCGCCTTGACCTATGGCAAGGTCAGCAGCGTGACGCTAGGCACCTCATCCACCGCGACCACCTTGAACATCAATGGATTGGGCTCCATCGAGCTCAGCAAGATTCTCGAAGTTACCAGTTAATCTAGCGGCGAACGCGAAGGAGCGATTATGTCATTCAATATTGCACTGAGCGGGCTCAACGCCTCGCAAAAGCAACTCGACGTCACGGCAAACAACATTGCCAACGTCAATACGACCGGTTTCAAAGGTTCGCGGGCCGAGTTCTCGGATGTCTATTCCAGTTCCGTGTTTGCCAATGCCAAGACGGTTGTTGGCAATGGTGTGCAAACGGCCGCAGTGACCCAGCAATTCCATCAGGGCGCACTACAAAGCACGAATAGCGCCCTGGATTTGGCGATCAAGGGGGAAGGGTTCTTTGTCACCTCCAGTGCCTTGACCAGCCAGGATCGCACCTTCACGCGGGCCGGAGCCTTTCAGGTGAACGACGAGGGCTATGTGACGACGTCGCAAGGTGAATACCTGCAGGTCTATCAAGTCAATGAAGATGGTTCACCGAAGGCCGTCAGCCTGGATTCTACCCAGGCGCTGCAGATCCCCTCCGTCGCCGGTAAGCCGACAGCGACGACCAAGGTTAATGCCAGTCTAAACTTGCCTGCCAACGGCAAGGCGGTGGATCCGGCTAACTTCGACCCCAAGGATTCAGATAGCTATACCTCGTCCACCTCGGTCGTGATTTATGACTCGCTCGGACAGTCCCACACGGTCACCCAATACTTCATGAAGGATTCCACGGCGACGACGGCGAATACCTGGCGCCTGGTGACCTACGTCGATAACAAGCCGGTCGATATCAACGGGGGTAAGGGGACGCCGTTGGGTGCCGAGCTGGTTTTTGATTCGCAGGGTGCCAAGTTGTCGCAGACGCCAACCACCATTACCACTCAGGCGCTAGGAACTCCGGGGGCCGGTGTGATTACCAATGGTGCCGACGGCACCCAGACCTTCTCGATCGACTTTGATAACATCACCCAGTATGCGTCGGCGTTTTCCGTCAGCAGTCTGTCACAAGATGGTTCGACTGTCGGGCAATTGACGAATGTCGATTTCGGCTCCGATGGTCTGGTGTCGGCAACCTACAGCAATGGTACGACCGTCAAACTCGGTATGGTGGCAATGGCCAAGTTCTCCAACCCGCAAGGGTTGAGTCAGATTGGCGACACCTCATGGAAGGCATCACTGGCCTCGGGAGAGCCGGTTCCCTCGCAAGCTGGAGTCGGGACCGTAGGCAGCATCCAGTCCTCGGCACTGGAGGCATCCAATACCAACCTCTCCTCCGAACTGGTTGAGCTGATTACCGCACAGCGCAACTATCAGGCCAACTCCCGGGCGCTGGAAGTCAATAGTACCCTGCAGCAGACGATACTGCAGATCCGCTGATTCTGCTCTTCTCTCAAGGCGGCCTTTCGGTCGCCTTTCTTTTAAATCAATGGCTTAAGTTTAGTTTTGCTACCTTCCCCCAGGCGGCTTGTTAAGTGGCACGTCCATTGCATTGTTCCAGGAAAGTCACTTTTTTGACTGGAGAATGACATGGACCATCTGCTCTATATCGCCATGTCGGGCGCCAAGCAGAACATGAACAGCCTGGCCGTCCGCGGCAACAACCTGGCCAATGCCAATACCGTTGGCTTCAAGGCTGATCTGGAACAGGCGCGTTCGATGCAAGCCTTTGGTGAAGGGTTACCCAGCCGCGTGTTTGCGATGACCGAAAGCCCGGGGCAGCGTATGGAGTCCGGTGCTCTGATGTCGACCGGTCGCGATCTGGATGTGGCTGTCCAAGGCGATGGCATGCTGGTCGTTCAGGACGGCGATGGCAAAGAAGCCTATACCCGCATGGGCAGCCTGCGTGTCTCACCGTTAGGGGTGCTCGAAACGTCAACCGGACTGAGCGTCCTGGATGATGCCGGCCAACCGATCGTGTTGCCGTTGCCGATGGAGAAGGTCGAAATCAATCAGGACGGAACCGTGATCGGCCGTCCGGAAGGGGCGGCTCCCGATACGGTTGAAGAGTACCAACGCATCAAGCTGGTTAATCCGGATACCCGTGCCCTGAGCAAGGGTAACGATGGTCTGTTTCGTCGCGCTGATGGCCAGGCCGAGAAGGCCAGTGCCCAGGTACGCCTGGCGAGCGGTGCGCTCGAGAGTAGCAATGTCAATGTCGTCGATGAGATGACGAACCTGATCCGCCTGCAGCGGCAGTTTGATACGCAAGTGAAGCTGATGCAGACCGCGGAAAAGAACGATGAAGTCCAAAACCAGCTGTTACGCCTGAGCTAAGGGCGAGGAGACGCATATGATTCCCGCTTTGTGGATTAGCAAGACCGGCCTGGATGCCCAGCAAACCAACATCTCGGTTGCCTCAAACAACCTGGCAAACGCCTCGACGGTTGGTTTCAAAAAGGGACGAGCCATCTTCGAAGATTTGCTCTACCAAAACGTCAATCAACCCGGTGGCCGCTCCTCGGCAGACACCACCTTGCCTTCCGGCTTGATGCTGGGGGCCGGGACCAAGGTGGTGGCGACCCAGAAGAACTTTACCCAAGGTGACGTGCAAACCACCGATAATGCGCTGGATGTGATGATCAACGGGCGTGGCTTCTTTGAAATCCAGATGCCGGATGGTTCGACCTCCTATACCCGTAACGGCCAGTTTGCCCTCAACTCCGAAGGCACCCTGGTGACCTCGGGGATGGGCTATCCGGTACAGCCGGAGATCCAGATCCCGCAGGATGCCGAGAGCGTCACGGTTGGCGGCGATGGTCAGGTTTCCGTCAAGATCAAGGGCCAGGCCGAGTCCCAGGTCGTCGGACAATTGACAGTCACCGACTTCGTCAACCCGGCTGGCTTGCAGCCGGTCGGGGAAAACCTGTATGTCGAGACCCAATCCAGCGGCGCGCCGTTACAAGGGATTGCCGGTTCGGATGGTCTGGGCACCATCAAGCAGGGGATGCTGGAAACCTCGAACGTCAACGTGACCGAAGAGCTGGTGAACCTGATTCAGGCGCAGCGCGTCTATGAAATGAACTCCAAGGTGCTCTCGACCGTCGATCAGATGATGTCGTTCCTGACACAACGGACCTGAGGAGGCTGATGATCATGTTCCCTAAACGCGTTATCTGTGTGCTGGCGATGATGATGGCCGGTTGCACCTCACTGCCGAATGCGCCACAACCCGATGATCCGACCTTTGCCCCTGTGATGCCGGAGGAGGATGTCATCAACGTGGAGCCGACAGGGTCGATCTTCAATCAGGGACAGGTCAACAGTATTTACTCGGATATCAAGGCTCACCGTGTCGGTGATTTGATTACGGTGCAATTGGTGGAGTCCACCACCGCCAAGAAGAATGCCAACTCCCAATCTGCCAAGGATTCCAGTCTTGCTCTCAATGCGTTGAAGCTCGGTGGTGCCACGGTGAATGTCGATGGCTATGACACCAGTGTCAGCATGGGCGGCAACAACAGTTTCAAGGGACAAGCCAAGGCCGACCAGAGCAACAGCCTGCAAGGCAATATCTCGGTGAGCGTGGTCCGAGTGTTACCCAACGGCAACCTGGTCGTGCGTGGCGAGAAGTGGCTGATGTTGAACAACGGCAATGAGTTTATTCGCATCACTGGCCTGGTGCGCTCCGAGGATGTCAACGCCGACAACACTGTGCTGTCCCAACGCATTGCCAACGCGCGCATTCAATACGGTGGTACCGGCGATCTGGCCAACAGCCAGGAGCGTGGCTGGTTTAGCAAGTTCTTCAACGGTCCCTACAGTCCTTTCTAGGAGATGGTCATGAAAGCCCTTATCAATCTGGCCCTGAGCATGGCGTTGATGGTGGTTGCTCTGCAACCGGCCGATGCGGCACGGATCAAGGATCTGGCCAAGGTGCAAGGCGTGCGTAGCAACCAGCTGATCGGCTATGGCCTGGTTGTCGGCTTGCCGGGGACCGGTGAAAAGAACAATGCCTTCTCCGAACAGACCTTTAGAACCATGCTGAACAATTTCGGCATCAAGGTGCCGGATAGCCTGAAGCCGAAGATCAAGGATGTGGCCCCGGTGGCCGTGCATGCCGATCTGCCGGCGTTTTCCAAGCCTGGGCAGACGATAGACGTCACCGTGTCGGCCATCGGCGAGGCCAAGAGCCTGCGTGGCGGGACCCTGCTGCAAACCTTCCTCAAAGGGGTCGATGGTCGCGTCTATGCCGTCGCACAAGGCTCACTGGTGGTTGGCGGCCTGGGGGCCGAGGGGGCCGATGGTTCCAAGGTAGTGATCAATACGCCGACGGTCGG
This sequence comes from uncultured Aeromonadaceae bacterium, assembly GCA_945957385.1. Taxonomy (GTDB): domain Bacteria; phylum Pseudomonadota; class Gammaproteobacteria; order Enterobacterales; family Aeromonadaceae; genus Pseudaeromonas. Next base: position 29,705 of record CAMFKP010000019.1, on the reverse strand, counting down.
GCGTATCCCGAATGGCGCTTCGGTCGAGCGCGAAGTGCCAAGCTCGTTCAACTCCGGCGATACCATTACCTTCAATCTCAACCGTTCCGATTTTACCACCGCCAAGCGCATGGCTGACGTGATCAATGGGCTGGTCGGTGCCGATACCGCACGCCCGCTGGATGCGACCTCAGTACAGGTCTTTGCGCCGCGCGATCCGGCACAACGGGTCTCCTATCTGGCGACCTTGGAGAACCTGGAAGTCGATCCGGCCGACGAAGCGGCCAAGATCATCGTCAACTCCCGTACCGGCACTATCGTCATCGGTAGCCAGGTCAAACTCAAGCCGGCGGCGATCACCCATGGCGGCCTGACGGTGACGATCACTGAAAATCCACAGGTCTCGCAGCCGAATGCCTTCTCCAATGGCCAGACGGCTGTGGTTCCCAACTCGACGATCAATGTTCAGCAGGCTAACAACCGCATGTTCAAGCTGGATACCGGTAACACGCTGGATCAGCTGGTCCAGGCGATCAATCAGGTGGGGGTCGCCCCTGGCGACCTGATGGCCATTCTCGAGGCGCTGCAGCAGGCAGGTGCCATCGAGGGTGAGCTGGTCATTCTCTAAGGTAGTCAGGAGATGGCGATGGACAAGGCAAAAACCGATATTGGTCTGGTACAGGATATCCGCGGGCTGGATCAGCTGCGCAAGATGAGTACCCAGGGGGATGCCAGTCAGCAGCAGGCGCTGGAAGCGGCGGCCCGCCAGTTCGAAGCCATCTTCAACCAGATGTGGGTGGGTAGCATGCGCGACGCCAATACGGCGATTGCGCCGGATAGCCCGCTGAACAGCCGCTATAGCCAATTCTTTCAAGGCATGCTCGATGAGCAGATGACCTCCAGCATGTCCAGTCCCAAGGGGCATAACAGCCTGGCCGGGCTGATCGTCAAGCAATTGTCACCAAAATCTGACGCTGTCGACCAGGCGTCACCCCGGCAATTGAACATGCCGGATGAACGCCTGCCGGTGATGCGCCGTTTCGCGCGCTGGGAGGGGAATAACCGCGATGCGGCAGCGTCAAAAAATCTTGGCACGGATGGTGCATTAACCCAGGAAACGGCCCGTACGCACAGTGATGTTAATGCTGGCGTTGCCGCAGCAGAGCGCTTCGTAGCGCGGATGGCGCGGTTACAACAGTCAGGTCTGGCGAGTGCGGGACGTCAGGGACAAGGCGAGTTTTCTTCTCCTGAAGCCTTTGTGCGGCAACTTTTGCCGGCCGCCCGCGAGGTGGCAAGCCGGATTGGATTATCTCCGGTAGCACTGCTGGCTCAGGCCGCTCTGGAAACAGGGTGGGGACGCAAGATGATGAAGGATGGCGCTGGCAACAACGGCAACAACCTGTTCGGCATCAAGGCGGGACGACGTTGGCAAGGTAATACCACGCAAGCGGACAGTCTCGAATATGAACAGGGTCGTCCGGTGATGCGCAACTCATCATTTCGCAGTTACAACTCGTTTGTCCAGAGTATGGAGGATTACGTGAATCTGATTGGCAACGACGCCCGTTACAGCAAGGCCAAATCCGTGGCCCATGACCCGGATGCCTATTTCGAAGCGCTGCAACAGGCCGGCTACGCCACGGATCCACAGTATGCCGACAAGCTCAAGCGCGTCATTCGCAGCGATGCGTTTGCCGGACTTTGGTCATCCGCCGAGATTTAATGGGGTAAGGAGAGGGTATGTCATCCGATCTGCTGTCAATTGGTTCCTCTGGCGTCCAGGCGCAGCAAAAGCTGCTGTGGACCACAGGGAACAATATCAGCAACATCAATACCCAGGGCTATACGCGCCAGCGTACCGAGCTCTACACCAACGTGGCCTCCCTCGGTGTCGGCATGAGCAATACCGAACGCATGCTGAATGTCTATTCCCAGCGTGAAATGTGGCGTGATACCTCATCGGTGGCCATGTACAGCTCGGCGTATCAGCAACTGGCGTCGACCGACCTGTATTTGAGCAATAGCGCCAATAGTCTGAATACCGCGATGACCAGCTATTTTTCGGCCTTCGAAACTGCCAATGCCAACCCTAATACCAGCACCGGACGGCAGGGGCTGATGAGTCAGGTCAGCAGTCTGGTGAACCGTTTCCAGACCGTCTCCGCAACGCTCAACGATCAGCAGCGCACGATTAACAGCAGCATTGAGAGTGAGGTCAAGGACATCAACAGTCTGCTGACCGGGATCAATGACCTGAACCAGCAGATCATCAAGGCGCCAAAAAACAGTGACGGCACGACGCTGAACCTGATCGATCAGCGCGATGAGATGATTCGCAAGCTGTCCGAGAAGATGGACATTCGCACCGTGCCGCAGGACAACGGCAGCATGCTGGTCAACCTCTCGACCGGCCAGTCGTTGGTGCTGGCCAATGGCGCCGCCTCGTTGGGGGTGACCAAGGGTAATCCGGATGCTACCCAAACCGGGCTGCAGCTGACGATAGGTAACAGCAGTAGCAGCCTGTCCACCACTCAGGTGGGCGGGGGGCTCGGTGGCTTGTACCAGGCGCGGACCGAGCTGGGGCCGTTACAAAACGAGATCGGCCAGCTCGCCGTGGCGCTGGCCGATGCGATGAACCAGCAAAACAGCAAGGGGATGACGCTGAACAACCAGCTCGGCGGCGATATTTTCACGCTGCCGACGTCACAAGGGCTGCCAAACGCCAACAATACCGGTACAGCGGCGGTGTCGGTCAGCTTCATCCCGGGCAAGGGCAGCAACGTCAGCCCGAACGATTTTGAGGTGAAGTTCACCAGCGCGACCGACTTTGAGATTTACCGCATCGATGGCGATAGCAAGACGTTGTTGACCAATGGCAGCACACCGCCCAATCAGTTCCAGCTGGATGACTATGGCATCCAGCTGGATATCTCCGGCGCCCCGGCCGCTGGCGATAGCCTGTTGCTGCAACCGACGCGTCAGGCGGCGCAGGATTTGAGCGTTGCCATCACCAGCACCGATGACTTTGCGCTGGCGGCGCCGGTGACCGGCACGGCCAGCGGCAACAACTACGGTAGCGGCCAGATTACGCTGGCCGGCGTGTATAACACCGGCACCGGCTCGTTGATCAATAGCAGCGCGCTGGCGGCCACGGCGCCTCAGCAGGTGAAGATTGACGCCAGCGGCAACTATCAGGTGTATGACGGCAACGGCACCTTGCTGGGCGTCGCCGACGCCAGTACCAAGGGGCAGAACCTGCTGGCCAATCTCAAGGATCCGGTCACAGGGACGGCGATTTACAGCGATGTAAAGACCACGCCGGGCTTTGATTTCAGTATCTCTGGCAGCGTGGCGGCGAACGACAGTTTCAGCATCGGTTTCAACACTAACGGCTTCAACGACAACTACAACGGCCTGGCGCTGGCGGCGTTGCAGAATGCCGATCTGGTGCGCAAGGGCAGCAGTGTGAGCACGGATAACAAGCAGACGTTCAGTGAGGCGTTTTCCAGCAGCATGTCGTCACTGGGCTCGACCGTCAGTGCGCTCAACACCAGCAAGACGGCGGCGGAAGCCAAGCTGACCCAGAGCACCAATACTTTTAACAGCGAGTCCGGTGTCAGCCTGGACGAGGAAGCGGCAAATCTTATCCGCTTCCAGCAAGCGTATGCCGCTTCTGCGCAAATTATTACCGCTGCGCGTTCGGTTTTTGACACTCTGTTAAGCGCGGCGAGGTAATAGACGATGCGTATCACGACCAACATGATGTACGACCGCAGCCTGACCTCGCTGATGAAGAACAGTGAACGCTTCAGCAAGGCGCTGGAGCAGATGAATACGTTGGAAAAATTTTCCACCGCCGGCGAATCGCCGAACGGTATGGCACAGAAATTGAATCTAACTGCTGAGATAGCCAAATATAAGCAGTATGCGGCAAACGGCACTGACTTGCAGGCCAAGCTGACACAGCAGGAGACGACGCTGAACTCGATCCACACCACCTTGGGTAGTGCCTACACCAAGGTGCAACAGGTGGTTAACGGCACCAACACCGATGTGGATCGGGAGACGCTGGCTACTGAACTGGAGGAGTTGCAAAAGCAACTGTACGACCTGATGAATGCCCAGGATGAGAATGGTGAGTACCTGTTCTCTGGTAATCAGAGTCAGACGCAGGCGTTTACCAAGGACAGTAATGGCAATTACATCTATCAGGGCGACAACGGCCAGCGTTTTAGCCAGGTCTCCTCCAAGGTGACGATTGCGTCCAATGATCCGGGTAGTCAGATATTCCAGCAGGTTGCCACCGAACGTTCAGCGACCGCGACCTCGGGCAATATCCAGGTCTCGGTAGATAAAGCCAGCGAGTTTAACTCGTTTTATGGCCAGAAATATGATTCAGCGGTTGCGGCGAATAATAATTTTTCCGTCGTAACCACCGCAGGAACGCCAAATACATATGAGATACGAGATGCGGCAAATAATGTCCTGCAAAGTGGAGAATATAAACAAGGCGAGGACATCAGCTTTAATGGGTTGAATGTGAAGGTGGATGTGGCCGCCGGCGGTGCGACACAAACATTTTCGCTAGATGCGCCGAAAAATGACAATGTATTAAATTCGCTGAGTGACATGATTAGTACGTTACGTGATCCGTCGGCAACGAGTGATGATATTAAAGCACTGGCATCAAAGACGGAAACGCATATTAATAACACGCAAGATAGCGTCAATCGTACCATGGGCAGCATTGGTGGACGCATGAATAATCTGGAGAATGTATTGGCTTCTAATGATTCACTATCCGCGATTAAAAGTGAGTCCAAGGCCAATATTTCGGAACTGGATATATATGATGCAATAACGAATGTTACCAAGGAGAACACGGCACTTAACATGGCCCAGCAGGCCTATGCCATGGTCAACAAGACCACTCTCTTTGATTACATGTAGGCAGTCAAAACACGGAACACTGTTATTGACTGAGCGGTAATTTAATTTGGGCATAAATTTGGGTGTCGGCGATATCCATGAGGTTTGTTTGTTTTAATCCTCAGGAGTGAAATATTCACAGAGGCAAGAAAACTCCTCTTGAATATTGCCGATAAAAAACAAGCAGAGCGACAAAAATATTAAAAGCCTGCACATTGTTATATTTGGAAATGCTTAGGAGAAATCACTATGGCTATGTACGTTAGTACCAACGTATCCTCGCTCAATGCGCAGCGCAATTTGTCCAACGCAAATAAGTCATTGGATACGTCATATACTCGACTCGCTTCTGGTCTGCGCATTAATAGCGCGAAAGACGATGCCGCGGGTTTACAAATATCAAACCGTCTGACTTCGCAGATTAATGGTCTGGATCAGGGTAACCGTAATGCTAACGACGGTATTTCCCTGGCACAGACGGCCGAAGGCGCCATGGATGAAATTACCTCCATGCTGCAGCGCATGAGAACCTTGGCGCAACAATCATCCAATGGTTCCAACAGCTCTTCTGACCGTTCGGCCCTGCAGGCGGAATATACCCAGCTGGCCAATGAAATTACCCGTATTGCCTCGGATACCACGTTCGGCGGCCGTAAGCTGCTTAATGGCAAGAGTGCTAGCGATGACAAGGTGTTCCAGTTCCAGGTTGGCGCCGAGGCGGGGCAGGTGATTGCCTTCAATCTGGCCGATTTCTGCTTCGGGGTGTCAGGGCTGGCCGGCGACGTCAAGGCCAACGAATGGTCGAAGCTCAGCTGGAATTCAACCACCAGTCAGTTTGATAGCACGGTGCAGACCGCGGCGATGACCTGGGGGGATATCGACAGTATCTCGACCGTCAACGATGCCCAGACGGTGCTGGCGAACATTGACAAGCTGATCTCCTCGGTGGACAGCAAGCGTTCGGAACTCGGTGCGGTGCAAAACCGTCTGGATTCTACGGTTCGCAACCAGTCCAATATTTCCGAAAACGTCACTGCCGCCCGTTCCCGGATCCGCGATGCAGACTTCGCCACCGAAACGGCAAACATGACCAAGCAGAATATTCTGCAACAAGCCGCCTCGGCGGTGCTGTCCCAGGCGAACCAACGCCCGCAGGCCGCGCTGCAGTTGTTACAAGGCTAATGACAAAAAAAGAAACAGGGCGGTGGTTCAGGCCGCCCTGTTGAGGATGGATTAGAGGGGTGTTCGGCTCGCAGTCTCTAATCTATCGGGAAGAGTCCCATCTCTTCGGTTACACACTGCAAGTCTGACACAGTTCGGTTCAACTGTGCAGGCTTGTCAGCCTTTCTCCTGAGCAACCGCTCATTTTCGCCAGCTTCGGCTGGCTTTTTTATTGCTGTCGAAAAATCGACAGTCACTCCGTCTATGCACACAGTGTGCCAAATTCTGCCTAAAACCTGATCAACGATCCCTGATCCGCTGGATCCGGCCAACGGGATCCACAAAAAGCGCTAAAGCGTGGTGCGTTGTGGTCGATAACTGGAGGTCATCCTGTGATGACGCGGCATAGAGGCAATTTTTGCCACCAGTTAAAAAAGAGGCAAAAAATTTCCTAAAGCTTTTTCCAAGCGTGCCGTTAAACAGGGTGAAGCAAATTGAGGGGTGTTCGGAAAATCCAGCTTTTTGCGGTGCTGCGGGTCTGACGTCCGGTTCAAACGTCAAGACCCGCCTAAGGAGAGAAGGACAGGTTCAATCCGACTCTCCTGACAGGTGGGACTCATCACAACAAGAGTTGATCGAGACCCGCAGTTAATCGTCCATCGGGAGATATCATCATGGCTATGTACATCAACACAAACGTCTCTTCTCTTAACGCCCAGCGTAACCTCAGCGCCACCGGTAAGTCGCTGGATACCTCTTACACCCGTCTGGCCTCTGGTCTGCGCATCAACAGCGCCAAGGATGACGCCGCCGGTCTGCAAATCTCCAACCGTTTGACTTCCCAGATCAACGGCCTGGATCAAGGCAACCGTAACGCGAACGACGGTATCTCTCTGGCTCAAACCGCTGAAGGCGCGCTGGATGAAACCACCAGCATGCTGCAGCGCATGCGCACCCTGGCACAACAATCCGCTAACGGTAGCAACTCCTCCAGCGACCGTGCCGCACTGCAATCTGAATACACCCAGCTGTCCAATGAAATTAACCGTATCGCCAAGGACACCACTTTCGGTGGCCAGAACCTGCTGAACGGCGCGTCCAGCAACAACTTCAAGTTCCAGGTAGGTGCCGACGCGGGTCAAGCCATCAACGTCAACCTGACGACCAACAGCTTCGGGGTGAACGGCCTGGCCGGCAAGACCTCCAGCTGGACTCAAGTTTCTTGGGACAGCACCACCTCCGCGTTCAAGGAAACCGCCGGTTCTGGCGCCTTGTCCTGGAGTGCTATCAGCAGTATTACCACCATGGATAATGCTCAGACGGTACTGAAGAACATCGACAGCCTGATCAAGACGGTAGACACCACCCGCGCGACGCTGGGTGCGGTGCAAAACCGTCTGGACTCCACGGTTCGTAACCAGTCCAACATCTCTGAGAACGTCAGTGCCGCCCGTTCCCGTATCCGTGATGCTGACTTCGCGACCGAAACGGCGAACATGACCAAGCAGAACATCCTGCAACAAGCAGCGTCTTCTGTTCTGGCTCAAGCCAACCAACGTCCGCAGGCTGCACTGTCCCTGCTGGGCTAACAACCTGAGATGAGTCCTGACTAAAGGAGGGAAGGGAAAATGGCAAATGACATGATCAGTTCTTCGTCTGCCGTAACCTCTTCTGTTGTGTCAGGTGATATGAGCGGCCGTAAGGCCGCTCAAGCTCATTCTACTGCGTCGGAAACTCCGGTTGTTGCAGTGGATACAGCGCCAAATAGCCAGACAACGACAGCTGCCGAGGCGGATGAGTCCGCGCAGAAGAAGGCATCCCAGCGGCATGAAATGGAAAAACAGGCCCGGGATTTGCAAGAAATCAGTGATACCAAGGGCTGGGCGGTCAGTTTCCGCGTCGATGATGATTTGCAACAAACCATCATCAAGGTCGTGGACAGCGACACGCAGAAGACGATCCGTCAGATCCCGAGTGAAGAATTAGTTAATATCAGTAAACGTATCAAGGCCATACGTGAAGGAGAGATGGGGGCTGGTGGTCTTCAGGGGCTGCTTTACGACCATAAGGCCTGATATGCCGCTTAAATGAATACGAGGTGACACATGGCAACGATAACATCTGCGGGCGCAGGCTCAGGACTGGATCTGGAGAGCGTTATCTCTGCCAGCGTGGCGGCAAAGAAGGCACAACTTCAACAGCCGATCACCACCAAGAAGACCAACACCCAGATCACCCTGACCGGGGTGGGGCAGTTGAAGTCCGCCATCTCCACCTTTACTACCACGCTGGCCAAGATGTCGACCGATGGGGCGTTTAACAAGCGCGCCATCAATATCACGCAGGATAAGGATGATCCGATCCTGAAGATCACCTCCAACACGGATGCGTCTAACGGGCAGTACAACATCACCGTCAATAAGTTGGCGACGACCAGTAAGATCGAAGGTAACTTCGAGAGTTCGACCAAGCCGCTGATTACCGAAGACGGTACCCTGACCTTTACGGCGGGCGACGGTAACGAATTCACCGTCGATGTGAAAAAAGGCGATACGTTGCAGCAGATCCGCAAGCGCATCAACAATGCTGGCGAGAACTTTGGTCTGAGTGCCAACATCATCAATAACTCCGACGGTACCGCCAAGCTGGTGATGGACTCCGGTGTCTCAGGCAGCGGCAACGATCTGAAGATAACGGGCAGCACCAGCGAGTTGAAGATGTTTGAGGCCGACACCAGCTCGGCAACGCCTCCTGCCGGCTCCTCGATGTCGCGCACGCAGCAATCCTCTGATGCCGAAATTGATGTTGATGGCAGCAAATTGACGAGCGCGACCAATACCTTCAAAGACAAGGTGCAAGGGCTGGATATCACTGTCGTCCGGGTTTCCGATAAGGATGCCGATGGCAATCTGCTCTCCAACAAGGTCGATATCACCACCGACAAGGGGGCAATCAAGAATCTGGTACAGGAGTTTGTCAACTCCTACAACACCCTGATTGACCAGACCACCTCGCTGGGCAAGCGCAACTCGATTGTTTCCGGGGTGAGCCAGAATGACGGCGGTGCCCTGGCCGGCGACTCCATGCCGCGGGCCGTGCGCAGTATCATGTCCAGCGTTATTTCGTCACCTTCATCCGACTCCAAATCCATCTCGACGATTTTCCAGTTGGGCATCGATATGGATAATAACGGCAAGCTGTCAATCGACTCGACGAAGTTTGATAAGGCTCTGGACAACAACTACGAGCAGGTCGTGTCGCTGTTTAGTGGTAAAGAAGGGGTGGCCGGACAGCTGGAAACCAAGCTCAAGGATTATACCAAGACTGGTGGGCTGATTTCATTGCGCGAGGATCAGCTCAATACCGAGTTGCGTTCGATTTCCCAGCGCGAATCAGATGCAGCCAGTCAGTTGGCGAAATATGAAGCTAACCTACGCGCTCGTTATGCCAGTCTCGATACCTTACTGGCCAAGATGAACAGTTCGGCGTCTTCTCTTTCTTCATTGACGTCCTCTCGATAACGGGGCGTAATGTTTGCATTCAAGTCGTAGAGGCTACCGATGTATAACCGTAATTTGAAAGCGTATAAAACCACCAGTCTGGATGCCGAGATGGCGGTGGCGGATCCCCATCGTGTGATCCAGATGCTGATGCAAGGTCTGCTGGAGCGCTTGGCTCAGGCCAAAGGCGCGATTGAACGCCGCGATTACTCGGCCAAATCCACTTCTATCTCCAAGGCGATGGCCATCATCAACGGCCTGCAGGATTCACTGGACCTGTCGTATGGCCAGATCCCGCAGGATCTGTATGCGCTCTATGACTACATGAAGGATCGGCTGATGGATGCCAGCCGCAACATGACATGTGAGCCGATCGACGAAGTGGCCAACCTGATCATCACCATCAAGTCCGCCTGGGATAATATTCCGGACACCGAGAAGCAAAAGGCATTCGTGCAACAACAGGCCAAGGTGTAGTGATGTGGGATCCGGCAACGACCCAACCCCTGATTGAAGAGTTGGAAGACCAGATGCCGCGCCTGGCACAGTCCATTGCCGCGCGTGATTTTGTTGTGGCCGCAGAGTTGATGACGCGGCGCGACGAGCTGCTGCAGCAGTTAACCGAGGTGCAGGGGATGCCCGCCGAGCAGAAGGCGTATGTCAAAGCGCTCTGCATCGAAATACAACAGCAGCATGATCAGTGGCGTGAAGAATTAACGCCGCTGCATACTGAGTTGGCAGATGAATTAAAAATGTTTTCTGCAAGAAATAAGGCAACGCAACTTTATAAAAATAATCGGTGATGATATGTCTGATTGGATGGATGATCTTGGCGCGCTGGAAGATAAACTGGAGAAAATAAAGAAAATCGCCGAGCAAGAAAAGGCGATGCAAGCGGTTTTACCACTCCGTTTCAGTGCCAATATGCAGGCGTTCGAGCGACTCATTCCCGCTATTTTCAATAAATTCAAAGATTATAAAGTTACGCGCGAGCTGGAATTTTTCTGCACGGAAAATGGTGAGCCAAATATTCGCTGGAAAGATAATGGCCACGCCTTTTATGGCCCGAATCCGTTTGCGGACTGTCAACGCCAAATCGAACACACCCTCAACGCTACGCCGATTATGCAGTTTGAACGCAATCATGAATATGATGCTTTCGGCCAGGAACATATTGTATTTTTTAATCAGCTGACGGCGGCGCAACAAGCATTCTATCAGACCCATAAACTGATTCAGGGTATTCCCGACTCCATTCCGCTGGCGATGATGTTTGGTTTGGGGCTCGGCTATCAACTGGCTTATTTATACGAACGTTGCCAGGTCGCAAATCTGTTTGTATTTGAGCCGGATGCAGATATTTTCTACGCCTCGTTATTCTGTTTTGACTGGGCCTCGCTGCTCGGTTATCTGGAACAGGAAAATATGGGGTTGCATCTGTTCGTCGGCCAGACTGAAGCCGATGTGATGGTCGATCTTAGAGCCGCCATTTCCACTGAGCGCAATAATACGTTCCTGTGCGCCAACTGTTTTTATTTCTCGCATTATGATTCACCGGCATTAAATAGTCTCAAGGCCACCGTGATCCGTGATTTTTATCAGTTGGGCATGGGCTGGGGCTTTTTTGATGACAACCTCTTTTCCCTGTCTCACAGCCTGAATAATCTCAGTGCCGGCATCCGCTTTATCCGTGATGATGCCCGCTTGCCAGCCGGCATGGCTGCCATGCCGGTGCTGGTGGTCGCCAATGGTCCGTCCCTGGATGACGCTGCGATGGCGTTTATTCGCCAGCACCAGCATAACGCCATTATTCTGGCCTGTGGTACCGCGCTGGGATCCCTGTATCGGGCCGGCATAGTGGCCGATATTTATGTGGCAACCGAGCGTGTGGATGTGGTGCCGCGCTCGTTGGAAAATATTCCGGCAGATTATCTGGAAAAGGTATTGTTTTTAAGTACCGACGTAGTACACCCGCAGTGCCGACGCTTATTTAAAAAGATGGCGTTAACCATGAAAGCCGATGAGCCGATGCTGACATTGTTGCTGGCCAATAAGCAACCGGTCGATCAGTTGTTGGCGATTACCCACGCCAATCCATTAGTGGGTAATATCGGTATCAGCATGCCCCTGCATCTGGGGTTTAATAATTTGTTCCTGATTGGCCTGGATAACGGATTTAAAGTCGATGGTCACCATCACTCCACCTACAGTATGTATTATGGTGAGGATGGAAAACCGAAACCTGAATTTGCCTCCATGGTGCTGGCCTCAGGCGATAAAATCATTCCCGGTAATTTCGGCGGCGAGGTGATCAGCAATAATTTATTCTCCGCCTCGTTGATGATGATCGAAGTCTTGTTGTCTAATTTCCCGCGGGCCGAATGTCATAATTGCAGTGATGGTGCCATGATTCGTGGTACCACACCGTTACCCTTAACCGAAGTGCCGGTTGCCACCTGGCCGGAATTTGATAAGGCGGCGCTGATTAAGCATATTCATGAGCAGATGACGACCGAAGTTAATTATGACGCCGCTCAGCTCAAGGAATATATGGACCAGCCCTTTTTCAACTGGTTTATTGATAAATTGCAACAGGAGTGGCAGACCATTCCGGCGACGCGTTATGAATTTATTCGTATGCTGCAACGCCAGTCAGAATATTTGCAGACCATTCACAATAGCCGGCAGCGCCATATTGCCTATGTGCTAACCGGTACCTTGAATACCTTGTATGCGATGTTGAGCGTATTTGTCTACCGCATCGAGGATGAAGCCGTGGCACTGGAGGGGGTGCGTGAGCAGGTGCCGCAGATCCTGGCGTTCTTGGCGACGTTGAAACGTCACTACCAGCACGGGATGGATTTTATTCAGGGGCCCCATCTGCAATTGCGGCAGTAGCACGTCCAGGTGAGGCTCGCCGAACACCCCAGGTGCCGTCATGGCCGGTACCTGGGGTGTTTTTGTTGGGGCTGTCATCAGCCGGCGGTGGTGTCGTCCAGATCGTCCCAGCTCAGTGGGGTATTGGCCGCCAGATCGCGGCGCGCCACGGCACTGAGTACCCGGTCGTAATCAGCCGGTGGCAGCCCCAGGCCCGGGCGCACCGAGCGCACATGGTCGGCGGTTAACGGCTCGCCGGCGCGTACCGCTTTGACCAGGTAGAGCGAGCGCCGGAACTGGATGTTGTGCTGCTCGCTGGCACTCAGGCTATAGCGTGGTGCACCGATGGCCGACCAGGCGGTACGGGTATCGGCCGCCAGCTGGGCCAGCTCGTCGGGCTCCATCGAAAAAGCACTGTCCGGACCGCCATCGGCGCGGCGCAGCGTAAAGTGTTTTTCGATCAGCGTGGCCCCCAGCGCCGTGGCGGCAATGGCCGTGGCCGAACCCAGCGTGTGGTCGGAGAGGCCAACCTCAACGCCAAAACGCTGCCGCATGTCGGCTAGGGTGGCCAGATGGTATTCGCCGGCGGGCGCCGGGTAACCACTGACGCAGTGCAGCAGCGCCACCTCGCCACAGCCATATTTGTGTGCCGTCTCCAGCGCGGCGCCGATCTCGCGTTCGTTGGCCATGCCGGTCGAGATGATCAACGGTTTGCCTGTCTCGGCGGCATAGCGGATCAGCGGCAGGTCAATGGCTTCAAACGACGCAATCTTGTAGGCCGGGGCATCGAGTTCGGCCAGCAGATCGATGGCGCTGAAATCAAACGGGCTGCTGAACACCGTGATGCCCAGCTGTTTGCCAAGGGCGAACAGCGGCGCATGCCACTCCCACGGCATATGGGCCCACTGGTAGAGATCATACAGCCGCTTGCCGTCCCACAGGCCGCCGTGAATCATGAATTCGGGGCGATCCGAATCCAGCGTGATGGTGTCCGGGCGGTAGGTTTGCAGCTTGACGGCATCGGCGCCGGCCTCTTTGGCGGCGCGCACGATATTTAGCGCCCGCTCCAGTGAGCCGTTGTGATTGGCCGACAGCTCAGCGATGAGGTAGGGGGCGTGGTCACGGCCGATTGGCCGTCCGGCAATCTTCATTCTTCACTCCTTAACTGCGTCGTCAGGCGCGTCAGCCCCTGACCATCCACCAGGGCTTGCCCCTGCTGGTGATAATAATCGGCTCGGGCTTCCAGGCGGTTCAATGCCGCTTCCAGTTGTGCCGGCTGCTGCAGGGCGTCCAGCGTTAGCCGTTCGCCGAGCTGATAGTGCGCGATCACCGCATCGTTGAATGCCTGATTGGCGACGATGGGGACGCTCAGCGTCGGCAGACCGACACAGCAGCGCTCCCACATCATGCCGCCCGCGGCGCCGATGGCAAAATCGTGTTCCGCCAGCAGGCGTGGCATCTCATCACTGTGGCGGAGCAGCGTCACCCGGGCCGGATGGGCGGCGAGCCACTGCTGGAGCGCCGGCCAATCCGGATTGGCGGCGCCGGCCACCAGGGTCCATGCACAACGCGACCACCAGGCGGTGGCGGTGAGAGCCTGCAGGGTGTGCAGACAGGCGTGGACCGGATCGGCGCCACCGAAGCTGATAAAACCACGCCGAAATGGGGTGGCCGCCGGTTTGCGCCGTGCGACAAACTCGGCGCGCAACAGTGCATAATCGGCGCCGAGTAGCAGCCGGCACGGCTGAGTCAGCAGCGGCTGGTAATCGGCGGCCGTGCGCAGCGGACCCTGGTCGAGCAGCAGATCGGCGTCGTGACGGCGGTCGGCCAAATCATCCAGTACCAGCAGTTTGCTGCCGTGGCGCCGGACCTGGCCTTCAAATTCGGCATCCAGCCCATAGTGGTCGACGATGACCCAGCGCGGCATCAGTGCGGTCAGCAGCGGCCAAAACGCGCCATCATCGTCCAGCTCCCGTAATGGATACGCCTGCAGCTTGGGCCGCAAGGTCGGTGGCAGCGGGCGGCAGGCGAACGCACAGCGTCCGCCCTGGGCGCGCAGCGCATCGGCAATCGCCAGGCAACGCATCAGGTGCCCGGTGCCAATCTGGCTGTCGGCATCGAGACGGAACAGGTAATCAACCGGCATCATGCTGCTGCAGTGCCTGATAGAGCAGTTCGGCCAGCTGCCAATCCTCTTCGGTGTCGATGTCAACGACGCGGTAGCGGGGCAGCAGTTGTGCCAGTCCGCGGCCATCAAACACGCCGCGGCCGCCGAGCCAGGCGTCGCGTCGTCCCCAGTAGAACTGACCGGCATCCTGATAAGCCGGTGTCAAATCCTGGCTGCGTTTGGCGATGTGTTCCGGCCATAACGGCGTGGCACAGCCGTCGGCATCCAGTTGCAGCGCGCGCTGGATCGGAAAGCCAAACGCGGCGGCGCTGAAGGCATAATCGGCCTGGCTGGCTGTTAACCGCTGGTAGGCATGCAGCAGATCGCGGGCGCGGATCAACGGCACGGTCGCATAGATGCAGCAGTAGCTGTCGGCGTGCAGCCCGAGTGCCTCCAGGCGTTGGATGGCATCGATCACCACCGCCGTCGTGCCGGTATGGTCATCGGCGAGGTTCGCCGGACGCAGAAACGGCGTCTCGGCCCCCCATTCCCGGGCGACGGCGGCAATCTCGTCGTCATCAGTCGAGACGATGATGTGCTCAAAACAGCCGGCGGCCTGGGCGGCGGCAATGGCATAGCTGATCATCGGGCGCCCGCAGAAGGGACGGATATTCTTGCGCGGAATGCGCTTGCTGCCACCGCGGGCAGGGATGATGGCAATCGTCATAGCGGCTCCTGTCGTGCGGCAAACAGGCCGCCGCACTCAAGTTTCTGGCCAGTTGGTCGATAATAGATACAGACGTTTATTCTGTCACCAACTGACTGAATTATTTCAAAAAATGAGTGTGCAGTCCCGCCAGGCCCCCCCTGGGATGGTATAGTGGGGCTCGTTTTCTGCTGTGACGGCGCCGACCGCCGTCGCAGGTAGTAAGTAAAGGAGGGCCGGCATGACGGATGCGCCTGCCGCTGTGCAAAAACTCACGCCTGCACTGCGTTACGGGATCGACTTGCGACCGCTGACCGACGGCGATCTGGAGCGCGTCCGTCAGTGGCGCAATGATCCCCAGATCGCCAGCATGATGGTCGATCAGCACACTATTTCGCCCGAACAGCATCAAGCCTGGTTTGCACGCATTTCGGCTTCACAGCGCCATTTTTGTTTTGTCGCCTATTTTCGCGGTGAGCCGATCGGCGTCGCCACCTTGACGCTGGACGCCGAGGACCCGCAGCGGGCCGAGCCGGGTCTCTATATCGGCGAGGCGCGTTTCCGGCAGAACCTGGTGCCGTTTTGTGTGGTGTTTGCTCTGCTCGACTTTGCGTTTGAACAGCTGGGGGTCAGCCAATTGACGGCCCGGGTGTTTGCCCATAACAGTGCCGCGCGGCGTTTCAATGCCAGCTGTGGCTACCGGCCGCTGGGGCCGGAAGGCGATGGGCTAAATTGCTATCAACTGACCGCCGCTGACTACTATGCGGCGCGCGATCATTACTCCCGTTTTATCAGGTACTGACGATGAAAAAATCCCTTATCCAGATATTTGCCGATGCGCTGGCGATCGCGCCCGAGCTGGTGACTGATGATTTGACTTACCAGAGCATTCCGCAGTGGGACTCGGTGGCCCATATGACACTGATAGCCAGTCTGGAGGATGAGTACGAGATCATGCTCGACACCGATGACATCATCGACATGAGCTCGGTACTCAAGGCGCGACAGATCCTGGCCAAGTACGGGGTCGAGGCCTGATGGGGCTGCTCAGCGGCAAGACGGTGCTGGTCACCGGCGCCGGCCGCGGGATTGGCCGCGCCATCGCCGAGCGCTTTGCCGCCGAGGGCGCCACGCTGTTTCTGGCGGTACGCCATCTGGAACAGGGACAAGCACTGGCCGCCGAATTGCAGGCGACACACAGCATTACCTGTCACGCCTTCCGTTGCGATGTCGCCGATGCCGGTGCGGTCAAGACGCTGTTTCGCGAGCTGTTTAGCCACAGTAAAACCCTGGATGTGCTGGTGAACAACGCCGGCGTGCTGGAGGAGGGGCTGCTGGGAATGGTGACCCAGGCCCAGCTGGAGCGCACCTTTGCCGCCAATAGCCACAGCGTGCTCTATTGCAGCCAGTATGCGGCGCGCATGATGCAGCGCGCCGGTGGCGGCAGCATCATTAACCTCACGTCGCTGATGGGGTGTGTCGGCGCCGCCGGGCTCAGCGTCTATGCCGGCAGCAAGGCAGCGGTGATCGGGATTACCCAGTCGCTGGCCAAGGAGCTGGCGGCGCAGCAGATCCGCGTCAACGCTATCGCGCCGGGGTTTATTGATACCGACATGACCCGCACCTTGCCGGATGACAAGTACCAGCAGCGGTTGGCCAGCATCGCCATGGGGCGCAGCGGCGCGGCCGACGAGGTCGCCAACGTGGCGCTGTTTTTAGCCAGTGGCCTGTCGAGCTATGTCACCGGTCAGGTGATCGGCGTCGACGGAGGCATGCTGATATGAGTCTGTGGCAGCGTTTGCTGGCGCACGAAGGCGTCGCCGTGTATGCCGACGAGCAGACGGTCAGCTATGCCGAGCTGCGCAGCCAGAGCCAGGCGCTGGCCACGCAGCTGTGGGGCGAGGCGCCACTGGCCGCGGGCCGGCAACTGGTGTTGCTGCAGGCCGACAACAGCCTGCCGAGCCTGCTCAACTACCTGGCCTGCCTGTGGGCCGGTCATGCCGTGCTGCTGGTCAATGCGGATCTGCCGCAAGCCAGCGTCGAGGCGCTACTGCAACAGTATGATCCGCACCTCTGGCTCAGGCCGGCGTCGGCACCACAGCCGCGCCACGCGCGCCCGCTGGCGTTGTTGCCCGAGCTGGCCGTGCTGCTGACGACCTCCGGCAGCACCGGCGGCGCCAAGCTGGTACGCCTGAGCGAACAGAACCTGATCGCCAACGCCGAGTCGATTGTCGCCTATCTGCAGATGGCGGCGGACCATCTGGCGCTGACGGCCCTGCCGTTTGCCTACTCCTACGGTCTGTCGGTGATTCACTCCCACCTGCTGTGCGGTGGCGGTCTGGTGCTGACCAACGAAAGCCCGCTGCAACGCGGCTTCTGGGAGTGCCTCAAGCGTTATCCGGTGACGCAACTGACCGGCGTGCCGTACAGCTACCAGATTTATGAACAACTGCGCCTGCGCCGCCAGCGCTGGCCCCACCTGCGCATCCTGACCCAGGCCGGCGGCCGGCTGGCCGCGGAGCGGGTGCGCGACTATGCCCTCTGGTGCCGCGAGCAGGGGATCCGTTTCTATGTGATGTATGGCCAGACCGAAGCGACGGCACGCATCAGCTATCTGCCGCCCGAGCTGGCGGCCGAACACCCCGATAGCATCGGCGTGGCCATTCCCGGCGGCGAGCTGCTGCTGCTCGATGAGTGCGGAGTCCCACAACCGCTGGCGTATGGCGTCGAGGCCGAGCTGGGTTATCGCGGGCCGAATGTGATGCTCGGCTATGCCGAATCACAGGCCGATCTCGCCGCGCCGGCGATGCCGCCGCTGCTGCGGACCGGCGATCTGGGCTATTGCAGCGCCGATGGGCTGTGGCATATCACCGGGCGGCTGAAGCGGCAGATCAAGCTCTCCGGTGTGCGCTGGCAGCTCGATTCGCTGGAGCGGCAATGCCGCGATCTGGGCTGGGAGCTGGTGGCCTGCGGCCAGGATCAGGCGCTGCGTATCGCCTGCAGCGCGGCCGACGAGGTGGCCACGGTGCGTGACTACCTACAGCTGCAATTGGGCCTGCACCCGAGCCTGTTTCGTGTCGCCGCGCTCCCGACGTTGCCGCGGACGGCTGCCGGCAAACTCGACTACCCGGCGCTGCAACGCCAGATTGAGGAGGCCACGGCATGAGTGACGCGTTCGAGGCCAAGCCCCACGGTACGCCTGAGCTGGAGGCCAGTCTGCAGGCGCTGCTGGACGCCCCCGTCTATGACCTGCCCCAGGCACAAAAAGCCGCCCTGCTGCTGCGGCGCCTCAATGCGCTGAACCAGTGGCACCAACAGCACAGTCCGGAATTTGCGCGCATTCTGGCCGGCTACGGCTGGCCGGTCGTGGCGAGCGATGCGACGGCACTGCCGTTTCTGGCGGTACGGCTGTTCAAGCACCTGTTGCTGGCCAGCGTGCCGGAGGCTGAGCGTTTCAAGACACTGACCTCGTCCGGCACTACCGGCGCCGTGTCGCGCATCGTGCTCGACAAAACCACCGCCGCGCTGCAGAGCAAGGTGCTGGTGCGCATCCTGCAGGAGTTTCTTGGTAAACAGCGGTTGCCGATGCTGCTGATTGAACAGCCGGCACTGATCCAGAACCGCAGTGGCTTCTCGGCCCGTGGCGCCGGTGCGCTCGGGCTGTCGTTTCTGGGCCGCGATCACCACTATGCGCTGGATGAACAGATGCAGCCGAACTGGCCGGTGATCGAGGCATTCTGCGAGCGCTATGCCAATCAGCCGGTGCTGATCTTCGGCTTCACCTTCATGGTCTGGCAGTGTCTGCTGGAGCCGCTGCACCAGCGCGGGCTGACGCTACCGCTGGCGCAGGGCATCCTGTTCCACAGCGGCGGCTGGAAGAAACTGCAACACCTGGCGGTGGATAACGCCGCCTTCAAGGCGCGTTGCCAGCAGCAGCTGGGGCTGAGCCGGGTGCACAACTTCTATGGCATGGTCGAACAGGTTGGTACCGTGTTTGTCGAGTGCGAGGCCGGCCACCTGCATGCTCCAGCGCTGGCCGATGTGCTGGTGCGCGATCCGCAGACGCTGGCACCGCTGCCGATGGGGCAACCCGGCCTGCTGCAGCTGCTGTCGGCACTGCCACTGAGCTATCCCGGCCATAGCCTGCTGAGCGAGGATCTCGGCGTGTTGCTGGGTGAGGATGACTGCCGCTGTGGCCGTCACGGGCGTTATTTTAGCGTGCTGGGCCGTCAGCGCGGAGCCGAGGTACGCGGATGCAGCGACACATTCCAATGACGGCGTCCTGGCCGCAACAGGGTATCGAATTTGTGTTACCGGCGTCCGGCTGGCAGGGCTTTACCCCAGCGCCGCTGCCGGTGGCGGATGACAGCGTGATGGCCTTTTGTGCCGCACTGTCGCAACGGTTGTTGGCACAGGGCTCGGCGTGGCCCGATCTGGTGGCGTTGGGGTTCTGGTTGCGTCCGGCCGCGTTACGCGCCCACTTGCCGGCGTATGCCTCTCGCTCGCCGCTGGGGCTGACACTGCACCTGGTGCCGTCCAATGTGCCGACGCTGGGGGTGTTCTCCTGGCTGATGGCGTTGCTGGCAGGTAACAGTGCGATAGTACGCCTCTCGCGCCGTCAGGCTCCGGTGCAGCAACAGTTGCTGGCCGTGTGCGCCGATTTGTTAGCCAAGCCCGAGTGGCAGGCGATCGCCGCTCGGGTGCGGTTCATTCGTTACGGCCATGACGAGGCGATCACCGCCGCGTTATCGGCGCAGTGCGATCTGCGCGTCGTGTGGGGGGGCGATGCCACCGTTACGGCCATCCGGGCCATAGCGCTGCCACCACGCGGGCGGGAACTGGTGTTTCCGGATCGCCGTTCGCTGGCGCTCCTCGACGCTTCCGCCTGGCTGGCGTTGGATGACGCCCGCCGCCAGCGCCAGCAGGCCGCGCTGGCGCAAGACATCAGCCAGTTTAACCAGCAGGCCTGTGCATCACCGACCACGCTGGTCTGGTTGGGTGACTGGCCGGCTCCGGCTCGTGAGGCGTTGTTGGCGGCGTTGGCCGCACCGTTTGCCCAAGATCCGGCTAACGGCATGGCGCGGCTGGTGAACAGCCAGCTGGCGTTGGCCAGCGGTGAGGTGCTGGCGCAGACTGCGGTCGGTAGCCTGAGCCTGTTGCAGCCTGGCGGGGTGCAGACACAGATCGCGACGGGCGGCGGCGTGCTGCTGGAACGGCACTACGCCGATGTGCCGTCCTGGCTGGCCGCCGGTGATCAGGTGCAGACCTGTGTCTGTGTCGGCATCACGCCTGCGGCGGTGGCGGCCTGGCTGCGTCAATATCCCGACACCCGCATCGACCGGCTGGTGGTGCCGGGTCAGGCGCTGGCGTTTGACTGGTTCTGGGATGGGCAGGATCTGCTGGCGCAGATGAGCCGGCAGACCCGGGTCGGCTAATGCCGCGCCCAGCGCAGTGCCGGCTAACCCGGAGTGTGAAAGCGTTCGCACTTTTAGCACTGAGTGTACGGGCGCTGGCATACAACTTGTATCTGTCTGGCAACAGAGCCGCAGCATGAGGCGCCATTCCCCGTATCGCGTCGTGCGGTAGCCATGCCTGCCGCGGCCGCTTGGCGTCAAATTGAACCGATAACATAGGATTAAAGAATGAAAGTCAGTGTGCTGGTTCCGGTCTACAACCTCGAGCGTTTCATTGCCCCCTGTCTCGAGAGCCTGCTGACGCAACAGGCCGATTTCGATTATGAGGTCATCGCCATCGATGATGGCTCTAGCGACGGCTCCTGGGCCATCATGCAGCACCTGGCCAGTCGTTACCCGCAGCTGCGCGCATTGCAGAATCCGCAGAATATTGGTCTGGCGCGTACTCAGAAACGGTTACTGAGCGAGGCTTGCGGCGACTATATCGCCTACGTCGATGGTGATGATCTGGCGCTGCCGGGCAAGCTGCAACAACAGGCTGCCTACCTGGACGACCATCCGCACTGCACGCTGTGTTACCACGAAGCCGACATGTTTGACGATGAGAGCGGTCGGACGCTGAAGCTGTTTACCCGTGACTATTACAACTACCGCTATTTACGCCCGGTCGGCGATATCACGGATTTGATCCGCTATGGCTGTTTCGTCAACGCCAGCTCGATCATGTTCCGCCGGCATGAGCGCATGGGTGAGGCCATCGATGATGGTTGCAAGATCATCCTCGACTATCCCTGGCATATCCTGAATCTGGCGTTGCAGCCCGGCTCGCTGGATTTTATTCCCGCGGTATTGGGGCGTTATCGCTATCACGCCAACAGTTTTGGCGGCCAGACCCGGCAGTCCGCTGCACGCCGTGAACAGTCGCTGCAAGATATGCTGCGCGCCTGTGACAATGCGGCCGCGTTTGGCATATCGCCGCTGGTGATCGCCCAGGGGCGCGCCCATCACCTCTATTCTGCGGCGCTCTATTTTCTGCGCCAGGAGGACACGCCGCGCTTTAACCACTTTCTCCAACAGTCGGTGAACGAGGTGGCCGCGCTGGCCCCGGGCTGGTTCTTCGACGACCGTCATCAGCTGGCGTGGCAACTCAGGGCCGATCCGGTTCAGGTCAGACAACAGCTATTTGGAGCAAACCCATGACCTATCAGGCAATTGTGATTGGTGCCGGCCTGTCTGGCGCCGTGATGGCCGAACGCATGGCCAGCCAGCTCGGCTGGCGTGTACTGGTGCTGGAGCAGCGTGACCATCTGGCCGGCAACTGTTTTGACGAACGGGATGCGGCGGGCGTGCTGATCCACCGTTATGGGCCGCACCTGTTCCATACCGATAAGCCGGCGGTGGCCGACTACCTGTCGCAATTCACCCAGTGGCATCCCTACGAGCATCGGGTACTGTCGCGTATCGATGGCCAACTGGTGCCGCTGCCGTTCAACCTGACCAGCATCGAACGTTGTTTCCCCGCCGACAAGGCGCAAGCGCTGATCGCGGCACTGGTGTCGCGCTATGGCGAGGGGGCGCGGGTGCCGATCCTGACGTTGCGTCAGCAGGCCGATCCGCTGCTCGGCGAGTTGGCGGAGTTCATATATCAAAAGGCGTTCGTCAACTACACCAGCAAGCAGTGGGGTATGCCGCCCGAGGCGATTTCGCCGGAGGTGACCGCCCGGGTACCCGTGGTGGTCAGCCGTGATGATCGCTACTTTACCGATCCGTTCCAGGCGGTGCCGCAAGGGGGCTACAGTGCCATGGTGGCGGCGATGCTGGCCCACCCCAACATCGAATTGCAGTTGTCGACGCCGATGAGCGCTCGCGTGGCGCTGGACTGGGGGCAGGGGCGTGTCATGCTGGACGGTGCCCCGTTCACCGGCCCGCTGATCTACACCGGCATGCTGGATGTGCTCTGTGCCGGCAGTGAGCCACTGCCGTACCGTTCGCTGCGTTTCGAACATCGCCACCTGGCGCAGCCGCAATTCCAGCCGGTGACCACGGTGAATTACCCCAATGAAGAGGCCTATACCCGCATCACCGAGTTCAAGCACCTGACCGGGCAAGTACACGCGGGCACCAGCATCGTCTACGAGTATCCCTGTGCCTACGAGCCTGAACAGGGATTGGAGCCCTATTACCCGCTGTTTACCGACACTGCCCAGGCGCGCTATGCCGACTGCCGCGCCCGGCTGGGGTGTTTTACCCAGTTAATACCGTTAGGCCGCCTGGCCGAATACCGCTATTTCGATATGGACGATGCGGTGGACAATGCATTGCACTGTTTTGCCGAGCTGCTGCGTTCGCCGCAACATTGACTGAATAAGGGATGCCGCGCTTCGGCGCAGCAGACAGGGAATATGATGAAACCGATCTGTGTGGTGATCTGTAATTTCAACAAGCAAGATTTTGTACTGGGGGCCATCGCCTCGGTGCAACAAACGGCGGCCGATATTGCCGATATTCTGGTGGTCGACAACGCCTCGACAGACCAGTCCGTCGCGTTGATCCGCGACCAGTTCCCCGATATCCGTCTGGACGTGTTGCCCGTCAATATCGGCGGCTCAGGCGGATTTGCCCATGGCATGCGCGCGGCGCAACAAGCGGGCTATCGCTACATCGCGCTGCTGGACAATGATGCGGTCGTGCTGCCAGGCACCCTGGCTGGCATGATGTCGCGTCTGGAGCGTCAGACTGATATCGGGGTGGTGGGGCCGGCGATGTGCAAGATGGACACGCCGGAGATGGTGCAGGAGGTCGGAGCGAACGTGCTGTCGGAGGATGGCGCCTTTCACCTGAACTATCCCAGTGAACGCTATAGCGCCATCCCTGCCGAGCTGGTGGAGTGCGACTATGTTCCCGCCTGCTGTCTGATGACAACCGGAGCGGTTATTGCCCAGGTAGGGGTGTTCGATGAGCACTTCTTCCTGTACTGGGATGATATTGACTGGTGTGTCCGGGTGAAGGATGCCGGCTGGCGCGTGGTGGCCGATCCCCTGGTTTGCGCACTGCACAAAGGCGGTGGCGTCAATGCGACCAACACGATTCCGCGCTACTACTACTGGCGCAACAAGCTGCGCTTCTTCCGCAAACATCCCCAACGTTATCCGGCGAGCGAGATCTGTGCGGCTATTACTCGGGATCTGGCGCGCAGTGTGACTTTCCAGCGTTTAAATGCCATGGACGAGTTATTGGTTGCACTGCGGCAAGGGATCTGTGATGCCGAAGCCGGTATCTGGGGGCGTTATCAGGGCGACGCGTTTCCCGAGCGTGGTAATGGGAAGCGGCAATTGCTGAACAGCATGATACCGCCAGGCCACTACCAGCTGGATTTCAGCGCTGTCATGAACAGCCAGATGTCGGCAAGTCGCAAGGTAAATAGTCTGTGCCGCTTTATCACCAGTTGCAGTCAGTTTGCCGCCACCTCCCACACCTTCAGCATCACGGCCAGCGCGCTGCCTGCCGAGCTGGTGTCTCGGGTGGTGGATTGGCCTGCTCATGTCGTTACGACGCTGCCGGTCGCCACCGAGTGCAAACGCCTGACCGTGGTTCCGCATCTATTTGATGCCGGCACGCTACAGCCGGCGCCCGATGAGGTGATGACCGATCTGTTCTGGAATCTGCTGCCGCAGGCGGTGAGCGGTGCCACCTGTTTGACGGTGGCGACTGAAATTGATCAGCTCCAGCGTCAAGTTCAGCATTTTTTTGCGCAGGAGGAAGCATGAGTAGCACGCCCATGGCCACCCCAAAACTGCTGGCTGTCTATAACGTCAATCTGCAAACCCGAGGCCATTTGGGGGTGATGCGCAAGGTGCTGGCCCAGGCTCAGGGCTTTAGTCGCCACCACACGCAAGTGCATATGATCTGCGGCGATGGTCCGAACATAGTGCGCCTGGTGTTCGAGGCGGGAAGTGAAGTCCAGCGCGAGATCATCACTACTGCGGTGGCTCCTGGAGATTTCTTCGTGCATGTAGCCATCTGGGTTGCCACGCACCAAGCCCAGGCTCGCGCATTCGAGTGGGCGTATGTGCGTTACAACCCGATGCATAACGATGAGTTACTGCAACTGGCGCGGCAGCTGCACGCCGCGGCAGTGCCTATGTTCGTCGAGATGTACACGCTGGAATATCGAAATGAATTGCCAGCTCAAGCCGCCAAGACCGATCTGGGCTATTTCCTGCAGCTGGCGCCCCTGGTGGCCGGATTTTTCACCCCCAGCCAAGTGCTGCCGGGTGCGACCTTGCATCAGCGGCCGCTGTACAAGATGGGCAACGGGGCAACCTGGATCGCACCGACTGCGCCGCAGCCGAGGCCTGATATTCACCACGCTTTCCACTTGCTGGGGGTTGGCTATCTGGCGCGTTGGCACGGCTATGATCGGCTGTTCCCGGCAATACCCGAATTTGTAAAAGCCTACCCAGAGGTCGAGTTGCGGCTGTTCCTGGTCGGCCAGGGGCCCGCTTCGGCCCAGTTGGCACAACAGGCCCAGGAATTGGGGGTTGCCGAGTATGTGACTTTCACAGGTGCGCTGGATCCTGATGCATTGGCCAATCGTTATGCCGGGGTGCATCTTGGTCTCGGGTCGTTGGGTTTCCATCGCACCGGCGTCAGCTACGCAGAACCATTAAAACACCGTGAATTTATGTATTACGGTTTGCCGTTTATCTACAGCCTGGAGGACAGTTTTAGCCCCGAGCAATTATCTGGTACATGGCAACTGGCTGCCGATGATCAGCCTGTTGATCTGGTCGCCATCTATGAACACTATCTTTCACTGCCGATAGCAGAGACCGCCCGCAACCTGCACCATTATGCCGAATCACATTTCTCGTGGGGTGTGCAAACCGCCAACATCATGCAAATAGCGCAAGAACGATTAAAACAAATAACATTTTAATAAATTAACCTGCAACGGCGAATCAAGATGCCTGGACTATTTGGTTATATAAAAAATAATCCGCAATATTCGGATCAGATAACTCAGATCGTTCGTACGCAAACCGCGCTTTACCCGGTAGCCATCGAACACGAATATCAGGATGACAACGTAGCCGCTGTTCGATGCTTTTCATTTTATGCAAAAAAGACACATCAAGATGAATCTGGGTTGTTACAGATTTGGGTGGAGGGATGTGCCTATAATTTGCAAGAGGTAGCACAGCATTATCAGCAAACATTTCACGACCTGAATGGCGCCATTATTTGGAGCTATCAACAAAATCTGTTAGCTGATTTGCTGGCAAGGCTGGATGGCATATTTTGTGCGGTGCTGTTCGATCGGCAGCGTAAAAAAATCACCCTGGTCTCAGATCGAAATGGTATGCGAGTACTGTTCTATTATCATCGCAACGGTCATTTCGCCTGGGGAAGTGAAATAAAGGCTTTTTTATCGCTGGATTTTTTTGAAAAAAAAATTAGCCAACAGGCACTCTCCTGTTTTATGGACTTGGGATATTTGGTCGGCGATATTACCTATTTCGACGGCGTGACGCTGTTACCGCCAGCCACAGTGCTGAGTTATGACCTGGATAGCGATCGGCTACACAGCCAACATTACTGGTCGTGGGCAAATATCAAACAACAGAACGTATCGTTCAATGATGCGGTCGATGCGTTGAGCGAAATTGTTATGCACGCCGTGCAGCGGCGGCTGGATATGGCGGAATCGCTGGTATTTCCCATCAGTGGTGGGCTGGATTCAAGAATGTTATTGGCGGCCACACACCAGATGCACCCGGGGTATAAGGGGGCCTGTTATACCTTTGGCACCGATCAATGTGCCGACATTGTGTTGGCGCAGAAGGTAACCGAAATGGTTGGCTGGCCCCATGTGATTCATGAGTTGACGCCGGATAACTGGTTTGAAAAAAGAATACCGACTATCTGGCTAACTGATGGGTTGCTGGATATGCAGCACATGCATGGCTGTGAGTTTGTTGACCAAATTATCCAGCAAGGGCGATATGCCCTCAGTGGTTATTGTGGTGATGCGATTCTGGGGCCGAGTTTTTTGCGCGCGGAAACGGCAAACAAGAGAATCAACGCGGAGATTGCTGAGTTGTATTATGGCCAGCATACCTATCTGGCTAATATCGATTCGTCTTTCTATGATACCCCGCACGTTGAACCCAATCTGTTTATGAACCGGGTTCGCCGCTTTACCAATATGGGAACCCTGGCGTCCTCCGCGTGGTTGGAGCATAAAAAACCATTCCTTGACAATGAATTACTAGAGTTTGTCTTCTCGATTAATGATGAATATCGACTCGGTAATCGACTGTATTCCACCGTGCTGCTGAAGCAGTTTCCCGAATTTTACAAATCAATTCCCTGGCAAAAAACGGGCAAGACAATCGACAATAATCCCGCCATTCCCATGCCGGAATGTAAAACCGATCATTACGCCGATTATTCAAGCTGGATCCGGCAGCCAGACATTGCGCAAAAGTTGAACAAAATATTGAATCCGCTGACCGCACTCTATCGACAGTTTACCGATGAGAATTGGCATGCAATGTACTATGTGCCTCATCTGGAGCAAAATTTAAATCGCAGCAATAAATTGCTTAGAGCCGCAACCATAGAACTGTTTTTGCAGTATTGTTTCGGAAAATCAGACGAGGCATACCATGTCAGTTGAGAGCAAACAATTTCTAAGAACGCGCGTCTATGAAGAGTCGTTATTTTATTTCGGATTACAGAACGCAACCTACTTGGATGATGTGATCGAGGCGTGGTCGGATTTCGACCACGATCTTAATGGCCGCTGGCATGAGCTGGAACATTTTGGCGATGCTGATGGCATTATTCTTGATATGGCTGCCGGTGTTGGCTCTTTTGTTTTTCGCGGATTAAACAGAGGGCATGATGTTTATGGCATTGAGCCAGAAGCTTGGAAATTAGAGTACATCAAGATGCGTGTTGCTGAAGACGAAAAATATGCAACATACGCGGATAGAATACAGTATGGCTTGGGTGAAAAGTTGGATTTTGGTGATGAGACGTTTGATCTCGTTACTACATATCAGACACTTGAACATGTTCAGGATGTCACTGCATGTCTTGATGAAATGATTCGGGTCACCAAGACGGGAGGCAAAATAATCATTCAGGCTCCTGACTATTTTGGTTTTTTTGAACCGCACTATCTATTGCCGCTGTTACCAAAGCTAAACAATGATTGGGCCAAGAGGCTGCTGAGAGCACTTAATCGACCAACTCGTGGCATCGACACCGTTAATTGGATAACGAGTGACAGAGTAGTGTCTTATATTAAAGACACATACCCTCACTTGTCGATTGTTAATGTTGGTGAAAGACGGATGGCTAAAAAATTAAAATTGTTATCCGAAAAGTATCATCTGCCAATCAGGTTGCTGAGCAATATATTGCAGTTGCAGAGATGGATAAAATCATTTTATCAATGTGAAAACATGTACATTGTTATTGGCAAATAGATAGAGGCGCTATGATTCTACATGTCATGATTATGGAAAAATTTATGCCATCGTTTCTTGATTTTATGATGGCGAATTTTGATGTGAGTCAGCATCGCTTTGTGTTTATTACCAGCCCCAAGTATCAGTTTGGTCTGCAACCGCACCATCCTGTGGAGTTTTTATACCGAGATGAAGACTTTGTCACCCTGGCTTCCTATTTCGATGCCGCGGCCAAAATAATATTACATGGCCTGTGGCGTGATAAAGTGAATGATCTGTTAGTGCAAAAGAAAGGTTGGCTAGACAAATCTTTCTGGACCATGTGGGGGGGGGATTTTTACTATTGCGATCAATATTCATATAATCATAAAAAGGTGATCACTGCGGTCGCAGGTTTAATCTCTTTTATTCCTGGTGATGTTGAATGGGTCAGGCAGAAGTATGAGGCCAAGGGACAGCCATTTTCTTGCTTCTGTTATCCAAGTAATATTTACGGCGGACCGGAGTGTGACCCGCGTGATGAGCGCGCGGAGAGTCCTCAAACTGTAAATATCTTGCTTGGCCATTCCAGCGCGGTTGAAAATGATCATATTTACTGGATTGAATATTTTTCAAATATTCACAATGTCGCAATTTTTTCGCCGCTAGCTTACCCTCCCAATCCGGATTATATCAACAAAGTCGTTGCCGTCGGTCATGCTAAATTAAAGGAACGCTTTAATCCACTGCTTGAGTTTTCGGCACGAGAACATTACGAGTTATTTTTGAACAATATTGATTTGGCGATTATGCCTTCATGGCGTCAGCATGGTATGGGCAATTTGATTTCGCTATTGGGGCGCGGCATTCCGGTGGCGATGCATTCCGAAACGACATCAAGAAAATTCTTGCAAGCGCTGGGTGTCGAACTTTTTTCAACCGATCAAATAGATGTGGCGCTGGCGAATATAGGCTATAACGCGCAAAATGCTAAAATCATTCAACGCTATTTTAGTCATACCCAGCTGATTAATGACTGGCGTACTATTTTTAATCGGTAATAGAGGTGTCTATGCGCAATGATGATATATTAACGCCTCAATCACATGATGGTGTGTTGGTTTATACAACCAATGAAAAATCAAACAACACTCAGCAATTGAAAACCTTGGTCCATGAACTATCCCCATTATTTGGCGAGGCGTGGCATCGTCATAATCTGGTCTCGTTACGGGGCGATTCTGTGGCACGCGTTCTTTATTATGCCGAGTTGTATAAAAAAATAGTCGATGTTCCAGGCGTTATTTGTGAATTTGGCGTGCACTGGGGCGCCGGTATGTCATTGCTGATTAATATGCGCAGCATCTTTGAGCCGTTTAATCAAAGCCGTGTCATTCATGGGTTCGATACGTTCGAAGGGTTTCCATCGGTAGATGTAAAAGATGGTGCCTATGCGAATGCTGGCGATTATAAGTCGACTGATGAATATGAAGATAAACTAGCACAGCTGTTAAAACTGCATGAAAGCTTTGCACCGATGAATGATCTGGTAAAACATCGGCTGATTAAGGG
>CAMFKP010000018.1 GCA_945957385.1 uncultured Aeromonadaceae bacterium | reverse complement strand
CTACCACCCCCTGGCCCGGCCACACCGCTAACAGCGACAGAAAGCTGAGCCGATGACTCACATAGCGCTCCGATCGCCATCGCGCGAACAACCGCCTCACTAACTGCACCGTGACAGCGAATTAGGTCGGGTTCAACCCCGAGCATCTGGCTTTTCGCAAGGTTGGTATATGTAACAAAACCGCGATCAAACCAGGCTGAGCTTCCCGCTATTTCGGTGATCGCGTATGCTACACCGCCACCGGTACAAGATTCTGCGGTGACAGCCATCAGCCTTCGAGCTGTCAAATATTCGCCCAGTTTCGTTGCCCAGTACTCTATCTCCGAATTCATCATTTTTCGTTCGCCCACAGATGCCCAATACGATTATGCAAGCAGCTCAATTCGACCCGCAACAACTCAGCCAGCATACGCCCATGATGCAACAGTATCTTGGCCTTAAAGCACAGCATCCTGATGTCCTGTTGTTTTATCGTATGGGTGATTTTTACGAGCTGTTCTACGAGGACGCACGTAAAGCGTCCCAACTGCTCGATATCTCATTGACCAAACGAGGACAGTCAGCTGGTAATCCCATTCCCATGGCCGGCGTGCCCTACCATGCCGTAGAAGGCTACTTGGCACGTCTGGTACAGTTGGGTGAGTCTGTCGCCATTTGTGAACAGATTGGTGATCCTGCTTTAAGCAAAGGTCCCGTAGAGCGGCAGGTGGTACGGATCGTCACGCCCGGCACCGTCACTGATGAAGCATTACTCAATGAGCGCCAAGACAATCTGATCAGTGCTGTATACCACGATGGCCAGCAGTTCGGCTTGGCATCATTGGACATTACATCCGGGCGCTTCAACATCAATCAGTTTCCCCATGAAGAGACACTGCAGGCTGAATTGCAACGCCTGGATCCAGCAGAATTGCTATATAACGAGTCCTTTGCGTTTCTGTCCTTGCTAGGCAATCGTCGCGGAATGCGACGGCGCCCAGAATGGGAATTTGAACTGGGAACAGCCCGCCAGCTTCTGCGCCAACAATTTGGGACCCAGGATCTAGTCGGCTTTGGTGTCGAACATGTCACTTCCGCACTCAGTGCCGCCGGCTGTCTCATGCAATATGTAAAGGATACGCAGCGAACGGCGTTACCACATATCCGCTCGATTCGATTGGAGCAGCCTGACAGCATGATCGTGCTTGATGCGGCCACCAGAAAAAATCTCGAGCTGACGCAAAATTTATCTGGTGGATATGACAACACTCTCGCCAGTGTACTGGATGTGACCACCACTGCGATGGGTAGCCGCCTACTGAAACGTTGGATTCACCAGCCAAGTCGGGATCGAACGTTATTACAAGAACGACAAGATCTGATTGCAGAGCTGATACGGATTGGACTTTATCGGGAATTGCCGGTGCCCCTTCGGCAAATTGGTGATCTAGAGCGCGTTTTGGCTCGTTTAGCGCTTCGTTCAGCACGGCCACGCGACTTAAGCCGCATGCGCAGTGCCTTACAACAGCTACCAGAGTTACAATCTCTGCTCGCAAGTAGCCAGCATCCGGTGATTTCTCGTTTGGCGGCGACTATCAGCCTGTTTCCAGAACTGAGTAATCTGCTGGAGCGGGCAATTGTCGAGACGCCTCCTGTGGTGATTCGCGATGGTGGCGTGATTGCCAGCGGTTACGATAGCGAGCTCGATGAGTTGCGCGCCCTGGCGGAAGGGGCCACCGAATATCTTCAACAACTAGAACAACGTGAACGCGATAGAACAGGGATAAATACCCTTAAAGTCGATTACAACAAAGTTCATGGCTTTTATATTGAGGTTACTCGAGCGAATAGCCATTTGGTTCCGGCAGATTATATTCGGCGTCAAACGCTAAAAAATAACGAGCGCTATATCATCCCTGAACTCAAGGCATATGAAGATAAAGCATTGACGGCTCAAAGCCGGGCTTTGGCGCTAGAAAAGCAGCGTTATGAAGAGTTACTTGATCTACTCATGCCACATCTCACTGCTTTGCAACAATCCGCAGCAGCTATTGCTCAACTTGACGTGCTCTCAGCATTGGCTGAGCGCGCCGAAACGCTAAATTATTGCCGCCCTCATCTAGATAACCAAAGCGGACTTCAAATTGATAATGCGCGACATCCCGTCGTTGAACAGGTATTGGATGCACCCTTTATTGCCAACCCTATTAGATTGAATCCTGAGCGCCGCATGCTGATCATTACCGGTCCCAACATGGGAGGGAAATCGACCTACATGCGGCAAACCGCATTGATAGTCTTGATGGCTCATATTGGTTCTTTCGTTCCTGCGGACAGTGCGAGAATTGGTCCAATCGACCGTATTTTCACTCGGATTGGCGCCTCAGACGATCTGGCATCCGGCCGCTCTACCTTTATGGTAGAAATGACTGAAACTGCGAATATTCTGCATAACGCAACGCAGAATAGTCTGGTATTGATGGATGAAATAGGCCGGGGCACAAGTACTTACGATGGGTTGTCATTAGCTTGGGCCTGCGCAGAACATCTAGCAAGTCAGATTCAGGCCTACACACTCTTCGCAACTCACTACTTTGAGTTGACCCAACTA
Source organism: uncultured Aeromonadaceae bacterium (assembly GCA_945957385.1). Taxonomy (GTDB): domain Bacteria; phylum Pseudomonadota; class Gammaproteobacteria; order Enterobacterales; family Aeromonadaceae; genus Pseudaeromonas. Next base: position 56,362 of record CAMFKP010000018.1, on the reverse strand, counting down.
GTTGATGTACTCCCTCATTTAGCAAACGTACATCTAGATGCAGTTGAGCATGACGATGGCATCGCCTTTATGCATGCAGTACAAGAGGGACCCGCCAGTCGCTCCTATGGATTGCAAGTTGCCGCCTTAGCGGGGGTGCCCAAACAGGTCATTTTACGGGCCAGACACAAGCTGATTGAGCTAGAAAAAATGTCAAATACAGCGCCATCCGCTGCCAATGCAACCCATCAACTGCCGCTAAATCTAGTCACCAAGCAGCCATCTCCCGTATTGATCGAATTGGAAAAAATTGATCCGGACAGTTTAAGTCCACGTCAGGCGCTTGATGCCCTATACCGGCTTAAGTTGCTTTGCGATTAAAGAGCCTCATGCTCCCGTGGGAGCGCTTTAATTTAGTAAAACAAACGGGGCCTTCAGGCCCCGTTATGTTCACTGCAGACAACCTTACTCGCCATTAAACAAAGCGTCGACGGAAAGACCTTGTTGCGTCAAGATATCACGCAAACGACGTAAAGCCTCAACTTGAATCTGGCGCACCCGCTCGCGAGTCAGACCGATTTCCCGCCCAACATCTTCCAGGGTTGCAGGCTCATACCCCAACAGACCGAATCGTCTCGCCAACACTTCACGCTGCTTGATATTTAACTGTTCAAGCCAGTGCACCACTGATAAACGCATATCATCGTCTTGCGTCTCAAGCTCAGGTCCCATGCCTCGTTCATCGGTGAGCACATCCAGTAAAGCCTTGTCACCATCACCACCAATGGGAGAATCCACGGAGCAAATCTTTTCATTAAGCTTCAACATCCGCGAGACATCTTCCACTGGGCGATCAACCGCCGCCGCAATTTCTTCTGCTGTTGGTTCATGATCAAGGCGATGCGCCAAGTCTCTGGCCGTACGCAGATAAACATTAAGCTCTTTTACTACATGAATAGGCAGACGAATGGTGCGAGTCTGATTCATGATGGCGCGTTCTATGGTCTGGCGAATCCACCAAGTAGCATAAGTTGAAAATCTGAATCCTCTTTCTGGATCAAATTTTTCTACAGCACGAATCAAACCGAGGTTACCCTCTTCAACCAGATCCAGCAGCGCTAAACCTCTGTTGTTATAACGTCTGGCGATTTTGACAACCAACCGTAGATTAGACTCAATCATTCGTTTGGGCGCGGCGCTATCTCCACGCAACGCCTTCCGGGCAAAAAACACTTCTTCTTCCGCAGTTAACAGAGGAGAAAACCCTATTTCGCCTAGATAAAGCTGAGTTGCATCCATAGCGCCTTTTAAGGCCTCAGTAGTTACAAGTTCAGCTGTTGGCGCCTCCTCAGGCTCATCAACCTCAATTTCATCAAGTGACTCTAGCGTTTCCAACTCTTCACCTGATTCGAAAACGCTTTCAGAAGTCATCAACTCTGTGTCGTTCATAGGTTGTCCCCCCAACCCGTTAGTCCATTCGTCTGCGGGTGCTATCGTTTCGGAAGAAATCGTACCGGGTTAACTGATTGCCCCCGATAACGGATTTCGAAGTGTAACCGCACATCCTGGGCATCGCTGCTGCCCATGTCGGCGATTCGTTGACCAGCCTTGACCTCTTGTTGCTCCTTTACCCGCAACACATCATTGTGGGCGTAGGCGGAGAGGTAGTCTTCGTTATGTTTTATAATTATCAGATTTCCATAGCCTCTCAGGGCGCTTCCAGCATAAACCACCTTGCCAGCGGCGGCAGCTACAACGGCTTGGCCGCGTATACCTGCAATGTCGATACCTTTATTGCCCTGCTCTGACAACGAGAAACTTTGAACAATTCTGCCTCTCGCAGGCCACTGCCAAGTTAAAAGTTTGTTGTAATTCTGTTCATTTATGGTTCGAGAGTATTCTTTTCCTTTTGCAGCAGCAACCCCCTGGGTAGCGCTGTCGCTGGATTTTTGCGCGTTATTTTGTTGTGGATCACGATCCGCTTGCATCCCTTGTGACGACGATGTTGTTACCGTGCCCAGCTGCAAAAGCTGCCCCGGATGAATCTTGTATGGTTTTTTCAGATTGTTTAAACGAACTAGGTTGAGCGTACTAGTGCCATGATTTGCGGCGATCTGTGAAAGACTGTCACCCCTTTTGACCACATAGCGGCCTGAACTTGGATCATCAAGATCCAGTTTCAGTATCTGGCCGGTATAAATGGCATAAGGCGCATCAATTCCGTTGTAGCGAGCCACTTCCTGAAAATCGAGTCCATACATCCAAGCAATGGCATACAAAGTATCACCGGACTTGACGCGATATCGATTTTTTCCCAAGTATTGATTCGAGGAGGAGCGATTGACTTGTTGACGTGAATGAGAGTGAGATTTTGCTCCAGCCTCTCTAACTGGAGCGGACGTCTCACTGCTACTGCATCCAGCAAGGGCGAATGCCGTCAAGAGCATTACAAAATATCGCATCATCCGTTTACTTCGCCCGTTAATTCCTAAACACCAGATACATTGCAACAGCTACTAATACCGTTCCCCAGCCAATCACATCAACATATTGTCGAAGACGACGCTCCATCCGTTCGCCCCCCCATTTCATTAGCCCTGCAACTAGAAAAAAGCGCGCACTACGGGAAATAATCGATGCGATCATGAACGGCACTAACGCCATATGCATCACACCTGCGGTAACGGTAAAAAGCTTGTATGGTATTGGCGAAAAACCGGCAAGAAATACAACCCAAAAATCCCATTGTTCAAACCAAATCTTGATTTGCGCAAACTGGGTTTGGTACTTCATCGCAATGATCGCAGGCTCAACCAACAGGTCGAATAGCCAAAATCCTAAGATGTACCCAATCAAACCACCGAAAGCAGAGGCTAATGACGCGATAAGAGCAAATGTCCAGGCGCGCTCTGGTTTAGCAAGACACATCGGAGCAAGCATGACATCTGGAGGGATAGGCCAAAAAACTGATTCAGCCACACTATTTGCCGCCAAATACCAAGGCGCATGGCGGTGACGCGACCAGCGCATGACGACGTCATAGAGATGAGAAAACAACCTCACATTACCTCTCCACTCACAAGGGGAACAAAACGAACCGATTCGAGCACTTCACGGCGAATACGCCCCTGCCATTTTTCTATCATCAATAACTGTTGTTGCCGCTCTCCGACAGGAATGACCAAACAACCACCCTCTTTAAGTTGTGCGATAAGAGCATCAGGCACAACGCTGGCAGCTGCGGTAACAATAATGGCATCAAAGGGGGCCTTGCTCGGCCAACCCGTCCAGCCATCGGCATGCCGGGTTGATACATTATGCAGATCAAGTCGTTGTAACCGACGTCGCGCCTGATATTGCAAGGACTTAATGCGCTCCACCGTATAAACGTGATTAACCAAATGAGCCAACACCGCAGTCTGATAGCCCGAACCAGTACCGATTTCCAACACCGAGTTCACTTGACGACCGGCTAATAACTGTTCTGTCATCCGTGCCACAATATAGGGCTGGGAGATGGTCTGCCCAAAACCAATCGGCAATGCCATATTCTCCCATGCTTGGTGTGCAAATGCTTCATCAACAAAGCCATCGCGCGGTACGCAGGCAATGGCTTCCAGCACGCGCGCATTTGTAATGCCCTGCGCCTGAAGCTGCCGAACAAGTTGTGATGCATTACTGCTACGCAATGGTTTTTATAACCTCTCAACCCATTCTTTTAGTTGTGCCATTTGTCGATAAGCGGTCATATCGATCTGTAGCGGTGTGATGGAGACGAAACCCGCTTCTACCGCCGCGAAGTCCGTACCAGCACCCGCATCCTGCCCTGCCGACGGAGGGCCAATCCAGTACATCCGTTTGCCACGGGGATCTTGATCAACAATCACCCCTTCTGCAGGATGGCGACAACCTAATCGTGTCACCTGTATGCCTCGAATCTGATCGAGTGGCAAATCAGGTACATTCACATTCAGAATTTGATCCGCAGGCAACGGCATGGTCTGCAAAGCAGTGACCAACTTAGCCGCATAGGATGCGGCCGTTGCAAAATGGATGTGCCCATCAAGTGAAATCGCTATTGCCGGAAGACCGAGATAACGGCCCTCCGTTGCGGCCGCCACCGTGCCAGAATAAATGACATCATCACCAAGATTCGCTCCGTGATTAATACCAGAAACGACCAGATCAGGTTGGGGCTGAAGTAGCTCGTTTACCGCCAGATGCACACAATCTGTCGGAGTTCCCTTCACAGCCAGTACATCGTGACTCAATTGCTCAACCCGCAACGGGTTTTCCAATGTTAATGAATGGCTGGCACCACTGTGATTACGGTCGGGAGCGACAACAACCACATCGCCAATCTTGCGCAACGCATCAGCCAGAGCGCGAATGCCTTCGGCATTCACGCCATCGTCATTACTGACCAGTATCTTCATTAGACTCCAGGGCGTCCAGTATCAACAACTCACGTAATAGGCTGGTCGCGTAGCAGCCCGCTGGTAACCAAAAATTCAGCACCAATCCTTCCGGACTCCACTCCCAACGCCAATCACGTGGCACGAATAAAAGCGGACGGCGTTCCTGCTGTAGACCTGCGGCCTCTAGACCAAGACGCCAAACTTCAAATGCAGCCAGAACCTCTCGCTCAAATTCCAAAGCAGGCCCTTGAGCCGTATCTCGTCCGCGTCCCCACAACGGCGCCGTCAACTGCAGATCGCCACTAGCTAACCGCGCCATCAGTTCAGAACTAATTTCTGCTTCACTAAAAAATGAATGAGAGCCGGCAAGCATCAGACAGTCACCTGCCAGCATCTGCCGCGCGAGTCCAGCCTGAATCCGGGCGCTGATCACCTGATTAAATAAATAGCTGCGCGCCGCCGACAAGAAAATAGAACGTTTATCCCGATCTTTGATGCGTTTTCCGCCGAACATGGCTTCTGCCGCTTCCAAATTGCTGCCATTACGCCCGAAGCGCTGTTCGCCGAAATAATTGGGAACTCCGGCTTGGCCAATTGCCTGCAATCTGGCCTCAATTGCATCGCAACGTTCAACATCTCTCAAAACAAGGCGAAAATAATTACCCTTAAGAGCACCAGTTCGCATCTTGCGCGAGTGACGGCTGCGTTGCAGGATCTGGATATTCTCATTTTCGATGATACTCAGGTCCGGCTCGTCTTTTCCTGGCAAATGAATACCAAACCACTGTTCCGTCACCGCATGGCGATCTTTCAATCCAGCCCACGTGACAGCACCACGATTAACACCGGCCGCCTTCGCCAACAAACCGGCAATCCAGGCGGTATTCTCACCACGTTTGCGCACCGAAACCAGAATGTGCTCGCCGTTGCCATCGGGCTCAAACCCCAGATCTTCAATAACAACAAAATCCTCAGGCTGAACCTTGAAGCGGCCACACCATTCTGGCTTGCCATGCAGATAATTCCATTCAGGCAGACTCATGCATTCACCACCAATACAACTGCTTCTACAGCAATGCCTTCTTTACGCCCAGTGAAACCCAGCGACTCGGTCGTGGTTGCCTTGACATTAATTTTTCCTACCGCCACCTGTAAATCGGCTGCGATCCTCGCGCACATATCATCAATATACGGTGCCATCTTTGGAGCTTGGGCAATGATCGTGATATCGGCGTTTCCCAGATGGTAGCCCTGTTCAAGTACACGCGTGTACACATCCCGCAACAGGATCCGGCTATCGATACCCTTAAAAGTTGCATCGCTATCAGGATAATGGCGCCCAATATCACCGGCACCGATAGCCCCCAACAAGGCATCACACAGGGCATGAAGCACCACATCCCCATCAGAATGTGCAATTAATCCTTGCTCATAGGGGACAGGAACCCCTCCCAAAATGCAGGGGCCTTCGCCACCAAAGCGATGAACATCAAAGCCATGCCCAATCCGGATCATGCTTCCTTCTCCTGTTGATTTAAATACAAGGTAGCCAAGGCCAGATCCTCAGGCCGTGTCACCTTAAGATTGTCAGCACGGCCTTCTACCATCCGAGGAGTCCATCCAGCTAATTCCATAGCGGATGCCTCATCGGTAATTACGGCACCGCGGGCCAAACCCTCTTGCAATGCTTGTCGCAAATCGGCAGTTCTGAACAATTGTGGTGTCAGGGCATGCCATAACTCACAGCGATCGACTGTATGCATCACATTCCCCGTTCCATCAGAGCGTTTCATCGTGTCCCGGACTCGGCTGCCGAGCAGACCACCATCACAGGCTAAGCCTTCATGGATTAAGCGATCGATATCCTGATGTGTAATGCAGGGACGGGCAGCATCATGCACCAACACCCATTCAGTGGCTGTCAAGCGCAATCCATTCAACACGGATTCTGCCCGCTCTTTTCCACCCAGTGTAATGGTCACGCGAGGATGGCTGGCAAGCGGCAGTGTGGTAAAGAAGTCGTCATCGGCGGCAATCGGCACAATGACTCGTTCAATACGCGGATGCGACAGCAGACGATCCAATGTGTGCTCAATCAGGAACCTTCCCGCCAACGGTAAATATTGTTTCGGGCAAGGCGCGCCCATACGGCTACCTATCCCAGCAGCAGGCACCACAACGGTAAAGGTCAGCATCATTCATCACTCTTGGGTAAGGAGCTGGGCATGGCTGCCGCATTCTTGCCATCTTTGGGCAGGATGCGATAGAACGTCTCGTTGGGCTTGATAAAACCAAGGTCGTTGCGCGATAACTCTTCGATAGCCTCTAGGCCACTCTTCAAATCATCAATTTCCTTATACAACAACTCATTACGTTCCTTGAGTTGCTGGTTGTCGGCTTGCTGGCGCACGACGCTTTCGGTCGTCTGGCGATACTCGACCAGCCCGTTTTTACCGAACCAGAGTTGGTGTTGCAGCCAAGCCAGTACCAGCAACATGACAAGGGTAAATAGGCGCATTGGTGTTCCTCCCGGCGCCATAGTTTCCCATATTACGCCGTAAAAGAAAGCCCCGCCGATTGGCGGGGCTTCATTGACTCAAGGAGTCTGGTCAGCGATTAAGCTTGACCCTTAACTTCCTTCAGGCCACGGAACGGAGCCTTTTCACCCAGCGCTTCTTCGATACGGATCAGCTGGTTGTACTTGGCAACACGGTCAGAACGGCTCATAGAACCAGTCTTGATTTGGCCAGCAGCGGTACCAACAGCCAGATCAGCGATGGTAGCATCTTCAGTTTCGCCAGAGCGGTGAGAGATAACGGCGGTGTAGCCGGCATCCTTGGCCATCTTGATAGCGTCCAGAGTTTCGGACAGTGAGCCGATTTGGTTGAACTTGATCAGGATGGAGTTAGCGATGCCGTTTTCGATACCGCGCTTCAGGATCTTGGTGTTGGTTACGAACAGATCGTCACCGACGATTTGAATCTTCTTGCCCAGCTTTTCAGTCTGGTAAGCGAAACCTTCCCAATCAGATTCGTCCAGGCCGTCTTCGATAGAAACGATCGGGAACTTGTTGGTCAGATCTTCCAGGAAGTCAGAGAAACCGTTAGAGGTGAAGACGCGGCCTTCGCCCTTCAGGTTGTACTCTTTCTTCTCGGCATCGTAGAACTCGGAAGCAGCGCAGTCCATCGCCAGAGTAACGTCCTTACCCAGAACGTAGCCAGCTTTGGCAACTGCTTCAGCGATAACTTCCAGCGCTTCAGCGTTGGACTTCAGGTTCGGAGCGAAACCACCTTCGTCACCAACGGCAGTGTTATAACCCTTGGACTTCAGCACCTTCGCCAGGTTGTGGAATACTTCAGCGCCCATGCGGACAGCTTCTTTCAGGGTCTTGGCGCCAACCGGCTGAATCATGAATTCTTGGATGTCGACGTTGTTGTCAGCATGCTCACCACCGTTGATGATGTTCATCATAGGCAGCGGCATGGAGTAAACACCCGGAGTGCCGTTCAGCTCAGCGATCCAGGCGTACAGCGGCATGCCCTTGGCAGCAGCAGCAGCCTTGGCGTTAGCCAGGGAGACCGCCAGGATAGCGTTAGCACCAAAGTTGGATTTGTTTTCAGTCCCGTCCAGATCGATCATGATTTGGTCAACAGCGCGTTGGTCAGCAGCATCTTTGCCAACCAGGGCTGCAGCGATCGGGCCGTTTACAGCACCAATAGCCTTCAGTACGCCCTTGCCCAGGAAACGAGACTTGTCACCGTCACGCAGTTCCAGCGCTTCGCGGGAACCGGTAGAAGCACCAGACGGAGCAGCAGCCATACCGACGAAACCACCTTCCAGGTGAACTTCGGCTTCAACAGTCGGGTTACCGCGGGAGTCAATGATTTCACGAGCCAGTACTTTAACGATCTTAGCCATTGTATCGATCCTCGATATTTGAAATAAAACAACACTAAAGTTGCAAAAAAATGCGGTGGCGGAACTATGCCCACAACCGCGGATTTTGTCGACTTAATTTAGGTGGCGCTTCTGGTATTCGCCAGCCGCCCGAATAAAGCCTTCGAACAACGGATGACCATCGCGTGGGGTCGATGTGAATTCCGGGTGGAATTGCACAGCGACGAACCATGGATGATCGGGTATTTCAATGATTTCAACCAGCTTCTTGTCTGCGGATAGACCGGTGACCTTCAAACCTGCAGCCTCTACGCGTGGCAGCAGGGTATTGTTGACTTCGTAACGATGACGATGGCGCTCATAAATGGTGTCGTTGCCGTACATGGCATGAACCTTGGAACCTGCGGCCAGATGGCAAAGCTGAGCACCAAGGCGCATGGTGCCACCCAAATCAGACCCTTCGGAACGCTGCTCGACTTTACCTTCTTCGTTGATCCATTCGGTAATCAAGCCCACGATGGGGAATGGCGAGTCCTTACGGAACTCTGAGGAGTGTGCCCCTTCCATGCCGGCTACGTGGCGCGCGTATTCAATCATCGCGACCTGCATACCCAAGCAGATGCCCAGATAGGGGATCTTGTTTTCGCGGGCATACTGAGCTGCCAAGATTTTGCCTTCAACGCCACGTTCACCGAAGCCGCCAGGAACCAGAATCGCATCCAGTCCTTCCAGAATCTCGGTACCCTTAGTTTCAACGTCCTGAGAATCAATGTACTTGATATTGATGCTCAGATGGTTCTTCAGGCCACCATGTTTCAAGGCCTCATTCACTGACTTGTAAGCATCCGGCAACGAGACATACTTGCCGACCATGCCGATAGTGACTTCGCCACTGGCATTCGCTTGCTGGTAAATGACCTTTTCCCACTCGGAAAGGTCGGCTTCGCCACAGCTGAGGCCGAAACGATCAACCACCAGTTGGTCCAGGCCTTGAGCTTTTAGCATCGCCGGGATCTTGTAGATGGTATCGACGTCTTTGAGTGAGACAACCGCGCGTTCCGGTACGTTACAGAACAGGGCAATCTTGGCGCGTTCATTGGCCGGAATCGAGCGGTCGGAGCGGCAGATCAGAATATCCGGCTGGATACCGATGGAGAGCAGCTCTTTGACAGAGTGCTGCGTCGGCTTGGTCTTGACCTCACCGGCCGCAGCAAGATAAGGCACCAGCGTCAGGTGCATGAACAGCGCATTGTTGCGGCCAATATCCACTGCCAGCTGACGAATCGCTTCCAGGAACGGTAGAGACTCGATATCGCCAACGGTACCACCGACTTCGACGATGGCCACATCCTGACCTTCGGCGCCGGCAATCACCCGCTCCTTGATTGCGTTAGTAATATGTGGAATGACCTGGATGGTTGCACCAAGGTAGTCACCACGACGCTCTTTGCGCAGCACATCGGCATAAACACGCCCTGTGGTGAAGTTGTTGCGGCGCGTCATCTTGGTACGGATAAAGCGCTCGTAGTGGCCCAGGTCCAGATCTGTTTCGGCGCCATCTTCAGTGACGAAGACTTCACCATGCTGGATCGGGCTCATGGTGCCCGGATCTACGTTGATGTAGGGATCCAGCTTCATGATGGTTACCTTGAGACCACGGGCTTCCAGAATGGCGGCCAGAGAGGCTGCCGCTATGCCCTTACCCAAGGATGAAACCACCCCGCCTGTCACGAAAATATATTTAGTCGTCATGCTGAACCTGAATATGTTTAGGAATTACACGGTGCGTGCAGAGATAACTCAAGACGGGGGCATATTGTAGCAAAGGCACCTCTCCCTAACAACGCACAAAAATTTATCAATCCTCGTGCGTCAGGGATTTGCGTTGCATCAACTTTATTCTGAATCCTTGACCCTTTGCCATGCCGCTTCCATCTGATCGAGCGTAGAAGCACGCACACTGAGACCCGTTTGAGTCAAATCCTGTTCTACACCGCGAAACCGTCGTTCAAACTTGCTATTGGCCTCACGCAAGACCTGCTCTGGCTCTTTCTTCAAATGTCGAACCAGATTGACTGTAGCAAACAGGAGATCGCCCAACTCTTCGGCCACTTTTCCTTCATCGCGCACCGGCTGATTTACCTCGTGCAGCACCTCGTTAATCTCTTCATGCACCTTATCAACCACTGGTTGCAACTCAGGCCAATCGAACCCGACAGCAGCACAGCGCTTCTGGATCTTGTTGGCGCGCGTCAGCGCTGGCAATGCCAGCGGGATATCGTCCAGCACACTGGTAGCCGAGGCATCTTTTTGCTGCCGCTCGCGAGCCTTTTCTGCTTCCCAGTTAGCATTCACCGCTGCGGTATCGGCAAACTGTGCCGCGCCAAAGACATGCGGATGACGACGCACCAGTTTCTCGCTGACGTAATCGACCACATCGTCAAAACCAAACCAGCCTTTTTCCTGCGCCATCTGGCAATAGAAAACCACCTGAAACAGCAGATCCCCCAGTTCGCCTTTTAACGCCTGCCAATCTTCACGCTCAATACTGTCCGCCACCTCATAGGCCTCCTCCAGCGTATAGGGCACTATGCTGGCGAAAGTCTGTTTGCGATCCCATGGGCAACCGCGTTGCGGGTCGCGCAGTTGCTGCATCAAGGCCAGCAGATCAGGCAGCTGATAACGGGGAGTGGACATGGCTTTCTCCTTAAAAACAACAGGGGGCGAAAGCCCCCTGCTTATGATGAGCGTTACAAGCGTTTGGCACTGGCCACATCGGTCATCTGATTGAGCTTCGACAACATGCGATTGAGCGCATCGATGTTGTAGATCTCCATATCAATATCGATATCCGCCGTCTGTAACTTGGTATTCGAGCGCGAGCGCATACCGAGCACATTGATCTTCTCATTGGCAATGATGGTGGTGATATCGCGTAATAGTCCGGACCTGTCGTTGGCCGTGATGCGTACCGTCAACGTATAACCACCGGAGTAGTTCTCGCCCCACACCGCCTCAATCACCCGTTCCGGGTTGCGGCGCATCAGCTCCTTGAGCTGTTCACAATCGTCACGGTGGATCGAGATACCCCGCCCCTGCGTGATGAAACCTATGATGCCGTCACCAGGGATCGGTTGGCAGCAGCGTGCAATGTGGGTCATCAGATTCCCCACACCTTGCACCACGATGTGCCCCTTCGGCTGCTGCTGCACCCGGTTTTGACTCTTTTGCTCCAGTTGCGCCAACAGTTTCTTTTCTTCTTCCTCGGCACTGGGCTTGTTCAACTTGCCTTCGAAGAAGTTCATGATCTGGTTGATACGGATATCACCAGCGCCGAGACCCGCCAGCAAATCATCGTGCTCATGCACGTTGTAACGGCTATAGACCTCGCGCAACATCTGCGCCTGCTGTTCCTTGCTGAGCTGGAAGCCGTGCCGTTCCATCTCTTTTTCCAGCAACTCCTTGCCGGCCAGAATATTCTTGTCACGATCCAGTTTGCGGAACCAGGAGGCAACCTTGGCCCGCGCACGGCTGGTCCGCAGGAAGCCCATATTCGGGTTCATCCAGTCACGGCTAGGATTGGGCTCCTTCTGCGTGATGATCTCGATCTGATCGCCGGTCTGCAATGTGTAGGTAAACGGCACAATACGCCCATCGACCTTGGCTCCGATGCAGCGATGCCCCACCATGCTGTGCACCTGATAGGCAAAATCAAGCGGAGTCGCGCCGACCGGTAGATCGACCACATCCCCCTTCGGCGTAAATACATAGACGCGATCTTCGAACACCTGAGTACGCAGCTCGTCGACCAGGGATCCGGATTCGACCATGTCCTCCTGCCACGCCAGCAGCTTGCGCAGCCAGGCTATACGCTCCTCGTAAGCCGAATCCTTGCCCGGCAGCGTACCTTCCTTGTATTTCCAGTGCGCCGCAATTCCCAGCTCGGCATCCTGATGCATCTGTTCGGTACGGATCTGGATCTCGACCGTTTTCCCTTCCGGACCCAACACCACGGTATGGATCGACTGGTAGCCATTGGGTTTGGGGTTGGCAACGTAATCATCAAATTCACGTGGAATATGGTGCCAATGGGTATGCACTATGCCGAGCGCGGCATAACAATCCTGCAGACGATGGGTAATCACCCGCACCGCACGCACATCATACAGGTCAGAGAAACTCAGCTGCTTTTTCTGCATCTTGCGCCAGATGCTGTAGATGTGTTTGGGCCGGCCATAAACATCCGCCGGCACACCGGCCTGCAACAACGCCTGCTTGAGATCTTCAACAAAGCAGTGAATGTAGCGTTCGCGGTCGAGTCGCTTCTCATCCAGCAACCTGGCAATTTGTTTGTAGGTATCAGGGTGGAGGTAACGAAACGAGAGATCTTCCAGCTCCCACTTCAGTTGCCCGATCCCCAGGCGATTGGCCAGTGGCGCATAGATATTGGTGATCTCCTTGGCCACCAGCACCCGTGTCTCTTCATCGGCATTTTTCACCTCACGCAGACAGGCGATGCGCTCTGCCAGCTTGATGACGACGGCACGCACGTCTTCGACCATCGCCAGCAGCATGCGGCGCACATTGTCGATCTGGGTATCGGAGACCTCGCCGGAGTTGAGGCTCTGCAGGAAGCGAATCGCTTCCATGTCGATCACCCCTTCCAACAAGCGGGCAATCCCGGGGCCAAAGTCCTCTGCTGCCTGCTCAACCGACAGGTGACGCGCCTCGACATGGGGATAGAGCACCGCCGCCCGCAGGGTGTCGATGTCCATGTGCAGCATCAGCAGAATGCCCACCATCTCGGCGGCGCGATTGGCCAAACGGCTGGCTTCAGCCTCACTCTCACCCAACCGGTTATGACAGTACGCAAATACCGTGTGCAGGGTTTCACGGTCATCGACCGACAGTGGCAGAGTCTCTGTCCACTCCTGCAGATTGAATCCGGATTTGAGGTGAGTATCGCGTACCGCAACCATGGCTTTTCCCTTATTTTATGTGCTACGTCGTGCTCGCTAGGCTCTCTGGAACAACAGAATGGTCTCGACATGTCCGGTCTGCGGGAACATATCAAACAACGACCAACGCACTAGCTGATAACCTGCCGAGAATAACAGTTTGCAATCCCGGGCTGCCGTGACCGGATTGCAAGAAACATACACAAGTCGCTTAGGTGCCAGTCGAATCAAGTGTGGCATCACAGCGGCTGCACCGGGTCGTGCCGGATCAAGCAGCACCAGCGAAAACGGCTCCCGCGCCCACGGCATGTCATGAAATGGCTCATCCAGATTGCACTGGAAAAAACGCGCCCGCGCCACACCGTTCGCTGCGGCGTTTTTGCGCGCACGCTGCACCATCTCCAGCACGCCTTCAATCCCCACCACTTCGCCAGCCCGGCGTCCCAATGGCAGCGTGAAATTACCCAAACCGCAGAACAGATCCAGCACCTTGTCATCGCTAGTCGGTGCCAGCCATTCCAGCACCGTAGCCACCATCTGCTCGTTGATGGTGCGATTGACCTGCAAGAAGTCACCGGGCAGAAAATCGATCTGTTGACCGTCAATCACATAACAGGGTGGCTCCTGAGCGTTGGTTAACGGCTGCGGTGCACCGTCGGTTTGCAGATAGGCCTGTAATGCATGTTGCTGGGCAAAATCACGCAACAAGGCGAGATCGCCCTCCGGCGGATGGCCGTTATGGCGCAACAGCAGCACTGTGCTGCCCTCGGCGGCACACAGCTCGATATGCCCCAGATCGCGGAACGATTTCAGACGGTTACACAATGCTCGCAGCGGCGTAATCAACGCCGAGAGCGCCGGTTCCAACACTGGGCAGGCGGCAATCTCGACCAGCTCATGGCTCTGGCGCCGGCGAAAACCAAAGCGCGCCAGGCGGGCTTTCTTGTCATATTTGATCGCCAGACGACAAACTCGGCGATACCCCTGGGCCGGGCCCGTGATGCAGGCCTGTGGTTCACCGATCTCGGCCTCCGCCAGGCGTCGAAACAGCTGCTGGACACCGCTGACCTTGCACGTCAATTGCATCTCGGCAGGCAGATGCTGGGTGCTGCAACCACCACATTCGGCATAGTGAGGACAAAACGGTTCCTGGCGCTGCGCGCTGGGTGTCAGCACCGAAATCAGCTGCGCCTGGGCATGCTGTTTCTTCTTGTCATCCTCGAGACGCACCTTGACGCGCTCGCCCGGCATGGCCCCATCAATGAACAGGGCCTTGCCCTGATGGCGGCCGACACCGACGCCATGCAGATCGAGTGAATCGACCTGGACCTCCAGTGTGATGCGGGTTGGCGTCTTGGGTTGGGGCTTGAAAAACTGGGCCATAATGCTTGGTGCCTCGGGGTGGCTATGTCATATTGATTGCGCTTTCAGATGGGCCATTGTCCCACAAGAACCCGGCTATGACCAAATACCGACTATGACCAAATACGGCCTTCGCGGGCGGGTACTGGCATTCACCGTACTCCCCACCCTGATTATCGGCTGTCTGCTGGCAGCGTATTTTACCTTCCACCGCTACCAGCAGCTGGAAGAGTACATCATCGAGCAGGGGATCAGCGTCATCGAACCGCTGGCTATCGCCAGTGAATATGGCATGAAGCAGAACAACCGCGAATTGCTCAAACGGCTGCTCGGGCTGACTCACCGCAAAAACTCGTCATTCATCAAGTCCATTGCCGTTTTTGATCTGCACAACCAGCTGTTCGTCACCTCAAACTTCCACCGTGAACTGCACCGGCTGCGGCTGCCCGATGGCAGTCGGGTGCCCGAACTGACCGATATCGAGTATCAGGGTGATGACATCATATTGCGCACACCGATCCTTGAAGAGGTCAGCCTGACCGAATCGTCACTGCTCGAGCGGCAAGCACAACCCGTGGTCGGTTACATTGCCATCCAGATGAATACCGACCATGCGCTGATCATCCAGTATCGGGATACCGCCGTGGCCATTCTCATCGTGCTCGCCGGTCTGGTGCTCAGCCTCTACTTCGGTCTGAACCTGGTCAGCGTGGTCATCGATCCGATCAACCGCATGGTGCGCGCGGTTTACCAGATCCGTGAAGGACGACTCGATACCCGGGTCCGCGGCCAGATGCAGGGCGAACTCGATATGCTGAAGAACGGCATCAACGCCATGGCCAAGGCGATTGCCGAGTATCACAACGAAATGCAGATGAACATCGATCAGGCCACCTCGGATCTGCGCGAGACGCTGGAACAGATCGAAATCCAGAACGTCGA
The DNA here is from genome assembly GCA_945957385.1 of uncultured Aeromonadaceae bacterium. Lineage (GTDB taxonomy): Bacteria > Pseudomonadota > Gammaproteobacteria > Enterobacterales > Aeromonadaceae > Pseudaeromonas. Next base: position 40,806 of record CAMFKP010000018.1, on the reverse strand, counting down.
GCTGGACATGGCCAAGAAGCGCGCCCAAGAGGCCGCCCGGGTGAAATCCGAATTCCTGGCCAATATGTCTCATGAGTTGCGCACTCCGCTCAACGGTGTCATCGGTTTTGCCAAACAGCTGATGAAAACCTCGTTGGCCAGCAACCAGCTCGATTATCTCGGCACCATCGAAAAGTCGGCCAAAAACCTGCTGAATATCATCAATGACATCCTCGACTTCTCCAAACTGGAGGCGGGCAAACTGACGCTGGAGCAGATCCCGTTCAGTCTGCGCGATGTCATCAACGAAACCATGACGCTGCTGGCGCCGAGCGCCCACGACAAGGGGCTGGAGCTGTCGCTGCGCGTCGATGCGGCGGTGCCGGATCTGCTGACCGGCGATCCGCTGCGCCTGCAACAGATCCTGACCAACCTGGCCGGCAATGCGATCAAATTCACCGAACAGGGCAACATAGATGTGCATGTTCGGCTGGATGGCCAGCGCAGCGACAACAGCGTGCCACTGGCGATCTGTATCCGCGACACCGGCATCGGCATGAGTCAGCAACAACAGTATCAGCTGTTCCAGCCCTTCAATCAGGGCGACAGCTCGATCTCTCGACGCTACGGTGGCACCGGTCTGGGGCTGGTTATCACCCAGAAACTGGTGCAACAAATGGGCGGCAGCATTCAGGTGGAGTCCCACCTGGAACAAGGTTCACTGTTTATCCTGACCCTGCGCATGACCCCCGCCAGTCAGCAGGCCGAAGAGCACCCGCAATTGAAGGTGCTGATCGATGAGCCGGTGTTGCTGGTCGAAGCTGACGCCTGGGCCCGGGCGGCGTGCGCCAGCCAGCTGGAAGAGTGGAAGATGCGGGTGTTTGCCATCGAGCGCGTAGAAGAGAGCGAGAGCTTGGGCCAGCGCCACTTCACTACGCTGCTGATGGGGCTCCCCGCCCACCCGGATCTGGCCGCCCTGCCGGCACAGCTGGAACAGATCCAGGGCCATTATGATCGCTTGGTGTTTTTGCTGAACTCCCATGACCCACAGCTGCAGCAGCAGTTGCTGGCGCTCGGTGCCAGCCACTGCCTGAGCAAGCCGGTGCCGCATAGCAAGCTGTTGGCCGCCCTGCTGGCTTCCCACAGCTACACCCCGATCCTGCCACAACCGGCCCCGCGTCCGCCGCGCTTGCCGCTGAACGTGCTGGCAGTGGATGACAACCCGGCCAATCTGAAACTGATCACCGCCATGCTGGATGATCTGGTGCAGGAGGTTCACTCCTGCCAGAACGGCCGCCAGGCGGTTGAGTTGGCACAACGCATGGAGTTCGATCTGATCTTCATGGATATCCAGATGCCGATCCTGGACGGGATCAGCGCCACCCAAGCCATCCGCCAGGAGGGGTGTAACCAGCACACCCCGATCATCGCCGTGACAGCACACGCCATCCCGGGTGAACGTGAGCGCCTGATGGAACAGGGCATGGATGAGTACCTGGCCAAGCCGATTGATGAACAACAGCTGACCCGGTTGCTGCGCGAATTCACGCAACCCCTCATCGACGGTGCGGCGCGCAAGCTACGTCTGCCACCTCCGCCCGCCGCGACGGCCACTCCCGAGCCCGACACAGCACCAGCCGCAGATGCCACATTACGCGATGCCGAGCTGGCCCTGCGCCAGGCTGCCGGCAAGCCGGAGCTGGCACAGGAGATGTTGCAGATGCTGCTCGACAGCCTGCCGGAGATCGAAACCCTGCTGGAGAATGCCAGCACACAGTCCGCAGCGTCGCTGGCGCAGGCCATCCACCGTCTGGCCGGCAGCGCCGCCTATTGTGGTCTGCCGAGCCTGCAGGCGCACTGCCGCCAGCTGGAGCAAGCACTGCGCGCCGGCATACCGGCGGACGATCTGGAGCCGGAATTGCTGGAATTGCTGGATCTACTGCAACGGTTGCGTCACGAAAACCCGCGCAATCATTAAAATTCAGCAACAATGGCAGGGGGGAGGAAAATAAATCCTCCCGTAGCATGCATTATTATTTATTGACTGCAATAGGCACAATAAAAGTTATTTTCATAGCGAAAGAAAATATATAACCTAATGAAATAAATGGATTTTTATTTAAATAAATGCATTGATTATTTAAATAACCACCCAATGGCCTTTCCTCGCAATTATTATTAATGACCATCAGTATATTTAAAAAACAAGGGCCCTCGCAGGGCCCTTATTTAAATCGGTTAGCGCCAATATTTATATGCTCTGTCTGGCTTCGATCATCAGGCGTTTCATCTCGGCCACCGCTGCCGGCAGGCCTTCGAAAACCGCGCGGCCGATGATGGCATGACCGATGTTCAGCTCTTCCATTTCCGGGATCGCGGCGATCGGCTTGACGTTGTGATAGTGCAGACCGTGACCGGCATTGACGCGCAAGCCCTTGCTATGGGCATAGCGAGCGGCATCACGGATGCGCTGCAGCTCTTCGTGCTGGATGGTCGGCGTTTCGGCATCGGCGTAACGGCCGGTATGGATCTCGATATACGGTGCGCCAACGGCTACCGCCGCATCGATCTGAGCCAGATCGGCATCGATGAACAGTGAGACCTGGGTGCCGACAGCCGCCAGACGTGTCACGGCATCCTGAACCTTGGCCAGTTGGCCGGCAACATCCAGGCCCCCTTCGGTGGTGACCTCGGTACGCTTTTCCGGCACCAGACAGACGAAATGTGGCCGGATGCGACAGGCGATGGTCAGCATCTCTTCGGTCACGGCCATCTCCAGATTCATCGGTGTCTGCAGCGTCTGGCGCAGGATTTCGACATCACGATCGGTGATATGGCGGCGATCCTCGCGCAGGTGGATGGTGATGCCATCGGCACCGGCCTGCTCGGCCAAACCGGCCGCCAGCACCGGATCCGGATAACTGGTTCCACGGGCGTTACGCAAGGTCGCCACATGGTCAATGTTCACACCCAGAAAAATCTCGCTCACTGCTTTTTCCTCGCTGCAAGTTGTTGGAACAGTTCCCGGCTCTTCAGGGGCCGGTTTCCCAGATGGGGATGCAGGGCCAGTCGGCAAAAGCGCTTGGCCGCCTGCAACTGTATCAGGTCATCGAAGCGGCGCCGGGCCATCGCCTGCAGATCGGCACCGCGAAACAGATCCGGTCGGCTTCCTGCCAGACCGTAACGGACAAAACCGTACTCGGCACGATACAGGTAGACGCCATCCGGCTCAATGGGCTGGCCGGAATCGGCCTCCAGCTCGAACTCAACGCCGTAGCCCAGCTCGTCCAGCAACTGCAGCTCAAACTGGCGCAGCACCGGCTCGGCCGCCGGCAGCTCGGCCAACAGGCCCAGCACCTGATCGTAGGTCGCAAACAGGCCCGGATAGGCGGTATGGCCATCCAGCAGATAGTAGAGGAGTTCGTTCAGATAGAGGCCGCTGTAGAGTGCCTCTTCGCGCAGCCGCAGCGGTGGACGCCGCAACTCGGCGCCGGTCAGGGTCTTGAGATCGCTGCGCCCCTGCCAACTGACCTGTAGCGGCATGAAGGGCTGCAATAGCGCCTTGAGACTGGAGCTGTGGCGGCGCGATCCCCGCGCCACCACGCTGATGCGACCGGCTTCGGCACAGAACAGCTCGACGAGCTGACTGCTCTCTCGATAGGGGCGACAGTGCAACACGTAGGCCGCTTGCAGCCCCTCCCCCGACATATTAGTCGTCGCCGTAGCCGAGGCTGCGTAGCGCGCGTTCGTCGTCAGCCCAACCGGCCTTGACCTTGACCCACAGTTCGAGGAAAACCCGGGTGCCGAACAGGCGCTCCATGTCGATACGGGCTTCAGTGCCGATGGTCTTGAGCTTCTCCCCCTTGTTGCCGATGACCATCTTCTTCTGGCCATCACGCTCGACGAGGATCAACGCATTGATATGGAAAAGGCCATCCTGCTCGACTTTGAAGCGCTCGATCTCGACCGTTACCGAATACGGCAACTCCTCACCCATGAAACGCATCAGCTTTTCACGGATGATCTCCGAAGCCATGAAGCGTGATGAGCGGTCGGTGATGTAGTCATCCGGGAAGTAGTGCTCCCCTTCCGGCAACAGCTCGCGCGCCATATCGCGGATCTTGTCGACATTGGTGCCCTTTTCCGCCGACAGCGGCAGCACGGCGGCAAAGTTCATCTTCTGCGCCAACATCTGGATGTGCGGCAGCAGCAGCTCCTTGTCGTCGATCAGGTCAATCTTGTTGATCGCCAGCACCACAGGGCATTTGACATGACGCAGCTTGCTCAGCACGTGCTCGTCATCATCGGTCCAGCGGGTGCCGTCGACCACGAACACCACCATTTCGACATCACCCAGCGAACTGGTCGCCGCACGGTTCATCAGACGGTTGATCGCCCGCTTCTCTTCCTGGTGCAGCCCTGGGGTATCGACATAAATCGTCTGATACGCCTCCTGGGTATCGATGCCCAGGATACGGTGACGCGTCGTTTGCGGTTTGCGCGACGTGATGCTGACCTTCTGGCCAAGGATTTGGTTCAGCAGCGTCGACTTGCCGACATTCGGTCGGCCAACGATGGCGACAAAACCACAATAGGTTGTCTGTTCAGTCATTTGAGTTGCTCCAGAGCTTTCTCGGCCGCAGCCTGTTCGGCCTTGCGGCGACTGGAGCCCACGCCGACGACACTCGGAGTCACCCCCTCGATCTCGCACTGCACCGTGAACTCCTGATTGTGGGCCTCTCCCTTGACCTTGACTACCACATAGCTGGGCAGTGGCCGACGACGTCCCTGCAGGAACTCCTGCAGGCGGGTCTTCGGATCCTTTTGTTCGGCACCGGGACGGATCTCCTCCAGGCGCTGGGCATACCAGTTCAGCAGCAGCTGGCGGATGGCATCCATACCGGCGTCCAGATAGATGGCACCGATGATCGCCTCGACGGTATCGGCGAGGATCGACTCGCGGCGGAAACCGCCGCTCTTGAGTTCGCCCGGACCGAGGATCAGGTATTCACCGAGATCGAATTCACGTGCCAGCTCGGCCAGCGTCTTCTCGCGGACCAGGGTGGCGCGCATTCGGCTCATGTCACCTTCGCTGACATCCGGAAAACGCTGATACAGCGTCTCGGCAATCACCAGGCTGAGGATGGAGTCGCCGAGAAACTCGAGGCGTTCATTGTGGCGAGATCCCGCACTGCGATGGGTAATCGCCCGCTTCAGCAGATCGGCATCGGCAAACTGATGGCCGAGCAGGCTCGCCAGCCGGTTCAATTTGTCGTTCACTGGATGCCACCTATGCGATTGAAGCGAATACCACTCGGCACCCAGCCAGGCAACGCTGAATCGGCCGGACGGTCGAACTCGAAGCTAATCCAGATGAATACCGCCTTGCCAACCAGATTACGCTCCGGCACAAAGCCCCAGTAGCGGCTGTCCTTGCTGTTGTCGCGGTTATCGCCCATGGCGAAATAATGCCCTTCTGGCACCACCCACTCATCCTGCAGGTTGCCACTCTGGTGGTAGTAATTCTGCACCTGATCCATCACGACAGGGATTTTCAGGATGTTATGGTTGACCGGCCCCAGTTGTTCGGCAAAGCGCTCCATCGGATAAGGCTCGCTCTGATACTGGCTGAGAAACGTCTGCTCCACCTTCTTCAGCTCCGGGCAAGGCTTCTGTCCCGGTTCACAGGCAGGTTGGATAAACAGTTCCTTGTTGCGATAGATGATGCGATCGCCCGGCAAGCCGACGATGCGCTTGATGTAATCAATCGTCGGCTCCTCTGGATACTTGAACACCACCACATCACCACGCTTGGGGTGACCGGTTGGGATCAGCGTACGATTGTTCAGCGGCTCTTTGATCCCGTAAGCAAACTTCTGCACCAGGATGAAATCTCCCTTGAGCAGCGTCGGCATCATGGACTCCGACGGGATCTGGAAGGGCTCAAACAGGAAGGAGCGCAGCACCAATACGGCCGCAATCACCGGGAAAATGCCCTTACACTGCTCAACCCAACCCGGCTCAGCCATCAGCTTGTTGATCGTCTCGGCATCAAAGGCCTTACCTGCCGAGGCCTCGCCCTTGAGCACGCGTTGACGCCGGAATCGCACCAGCAGCAGGCTATCGAGCAACCAGATCAGTCCGGTCAGCGCCGTGGCACCAATCAGCAACAGGGTAAACGTATTGGCCATCAGTTATTGTCCTTTCCGACATGCAGGATAGCGAGGAAGGCTTCCTGCGGTACATCGACACGACCGAGCGACTTCATGCGCTTCTTGCCTTCCTTCTGCTTGTTCAGCAGCTTTTTCTTCCGCGATACGTCGCCACCATAACACTTGGCCAGCACGTCCTTGCGCATCGCCTTGACGGTGCTGCGCGCGATGACGTGGTTGCCAATGGCCGCCTGGATCGCAATATCGAACATCTGGCGCGGAATCAGCTCACGCATCTTCTCTACCAGTTGGCGGCCACGGAATTGGGCATTGTCCTTGTGGGTGATGATCGCCAGCGCATCGACGCGCTCGTTGTTGATCAGAATATCCAGACGCACCATGTCGGCGGTTTCGAAACGCTTGAAGCCGTAATCCAGCGACGCATAGCCGCGACTGGTGGACTTCAGGCGGTCGAAGAAGTCGAGCACCACTTCAGCCATCGGGATCTCATACGTCAGCGCGACCTGATTGCCGTGGTAAACCATATTGGTCTGCACACCACGTTTTTCGATACACAGCGTAATGACGTTGCCCAGATATTCAGAAGGCACCAGGATATGGCATTCGGCGATCGGTTCGCGGATTTCATCGATACTGGTGACAGCGGGCAGCGCAGCTGGACTGTCGATGTGAATCGTCGTCCCATCCGTCATCAGGATCTCGTAGACTACAGTCGGTGCCGTGGTGATCAGATCCAGATCGTATTCGCGCTCCAGGCGCTCCTGGATGATCTCCATGTGCAGCATGCCCAGGAAGCCACAGCGGAAACCGAAGCCCAGCGCCGTGGAGTTTTCCGGTTCGAAGAACAACGAGGCATCGTTCAGAGACAGTTTATCCAGCGCGTCACGGAACGCTTCGTAATCATCGGAAGAGATGGGGAACAGACCTGCGTACACCTGCGGCTTGACCTTCTTGAAGCCAGGCAACGGCTTCTCGGCGCCGTACTTGGCCAGCGTCAGAGTATCGCCCACCGGGGCACCATGGATATCCTTGATCCCGCAGACGACCCAGCCGACTTCGCCACATCCCAGCTGGTCAGTGTCTTTGCGCTTCGGAGTCGAGATACCGAGGCGATCGACACCCCATACCTGCCCCGTACTCATGACTTTGATCTTGTCGCCCTTCTTCAGGCTGCCATTCTTGATACGCACCAGTGACACCACACCAAGGTAGTCATCAAACCAGGAGTCGATGATCAAGGCTTGTAACGGCGCCTCCGGATCGCCTTCCGGCCCGGGGATTTGCTTGACGATGGTCTCCAGAACCTCGTCGACACCCAGCCCGGTCTTGGCCGAGCAGCGCACGGCATCCATCGCATCGATGCCGACGATATCCTCGATCTCTTCGGCAACCCGCTCTGGTTCGGCCTGTGGCAAGTCGATCTTGTTCAAGACCGGGACCACCTCAAGGTTCATCTCGATGGCGGTATAACAGTTCGCCAGAGTCTGTGCCTCAACCCCCTGACCCGCGTCCACCACCAGCAGAGCCCCCTCACAGGCCGCCAGGGAACGGGAAACTTCATACGAGAAGTCGACGTGGCCCGGGGTATCAATGAAGTTCAGCTGATATGTCTCGCCGTCTTTGGCCTGGTAGTTCAGGGTCACACTCTGGGCCTTGATGGTAATGCCGCGCTCACGCTCCAGCTCCATCGAGTCCAGTACCTGCTCCTGCATCTCGCGATCCGACAGACCACCACAGATCTGGATCAGACGGTCCGACAGGGTCGACTTGCCATGGTCGATGTGGGCAATAATGGAAAAGTTTCGAATATGCTTCATGGATTCTTCAAAAAGTGATGGAAATGGCGTCTTCTGACGCATAGGCGCGGGATTTTACTGGATTCGCCGGACGGCGGCTATCGCTTAGTCAGAGTTTAGTCAACCTGTTGCACCGGCAGGCTCAAACCGAGCATGACGGGACGGTAGAAACCACCGCCCAGACGACGGGCTCCCCAGCGCGCCAGCCCGAAGCCTATCAGGCCTCCCAGCAGCGCACCAACCACCTCGGCGGGCTCTTCACCGATATGCCAGCTGGCAGAGACTAGCTTGCCCGCCACGGCACCGAGCAACAAAAACAGCAACGGCACCATATAGACCAGCAAGGCACTGGTGACCAGGCTTCGCTCCGGGATGCCGATCCGAATCTGCTGCCCAACATTCACTGGCGAGGTCAAGGCCACTTCCAGCAGTTGTGGTCGGCCAGGCATGGCCTTGGCTACAGCGCCGACACCACAACTTTCCTGCTGCTGACAGTGACCACAAGCGCTCTTACGACGGCACTCGACCTGGGCAAGGTTGTCACGCACAGCCACCACAGTGGCAATCGATTCGATCATTCGGAGATCCCCTTAGCTAACGGATGCAGGGAATCGGCGATGCGCCGTGCCGTCTCGGCTGGAACTTCACCGACGATTGTGACTTCCACCTTATGATCATTCAACACGCGCAGCAAGCTGGTCCCGCCCTGTCTGACCAGTTGCTGGCCAGCAGGCAAGTCAGGGGAAGAGAGATACACCGAAACATCCACCAAGCCGTCGCTGAGCATCATGTAGTCGACACTCTGCTGGGTTCCCGCCAGTTGATGGCGATCCGAAGAGACAATTTGAAATCCTTTTGGTAACCAGCCTGGCGCCCACCCCAGCGACTGCTGAGGCGCTTGATAGGCTTGCGTTACATCGACCGGCGCCGGCAGATCAGCCTGTGCCAGCTTACGCAACCACGCTGGAGGTTCCGTATGCAAGCGCAGATCCACGCCCATAAATTGCTCGATGGGATCACCCGCTTCATCGATCAGATCCAGCCGCAATAACAAACCTGACTCCTGCTCCAGCCAGAGCACAAAGCCATATTTGCTACCATCTTTCGGTGCCAGGCGCACTACCTGCACCGGCAAGCCGGCAATTCGATTACGCCCTGTCACCACGGGGTCATAGCTCTCCAGTACCCGGGCGACATTCATCGCCAGCATGGCATTCCAGAATCCCGGTAACCGGGCACCATTCAGGGTATAAGGGTCGACACCGGCCTCAAAAAACGTAATCGCCTCATCACGTTTGAGGTATTCACTGGGGCGGCCATTCAGATAGATGTAGTGAGTCAGTTCATGGTTGCCGACCACGGCATGGGAGAAACGAATCGGCTCGACACTGCCTTGTCGCACCCGAACCATGGACAGCTCAAACGTGTAATGGCGGTACGCCCGCTGCATCTGCTGCAATAAGGCGCCGGCAGAAGGCGGCGCAGGTTCGGCCTGAACCGAAAAGGCACAGGCCAGCAACGCCAGGACAACAACGCGCAATAAGGACGTCAACGGCACGTCACCACTCCCCTTGACCCATGTTAGGGTTTGGCAACATGCAGACGTTGCTGCAGCTGGTGATCACGCAGAAAAGCATTAATCCTTTCGCGCTCTGCCAGTCGGGCATCATCAGACAACACCGACGGTTGTGGCGTGTGCGTGGGTTGCCCCACCGGCTGATAATTGATGCTGACCGGAGCCGCAATACCACCTACAGGTACCGTGTTCAGTACTGGACTCGGCTGAGCAGTCACATCTTGCCCCAACTGGTGATAACGCACCCCGAGGATCGTCACCGCAGCCACGGAGGCCGCAATTGCCAATTGGCCACCGGAACGCAGCAGATGCACGACTGTCGGCCGAACACGCTGCAATAGGCTAGTGCGCGGTGCCAGTACAGTCGGCTCATCGGCCAGTGCCGCACTAACTCGCGCCGCCAGATCCAGCGATATCACGGGCGGCATCTCATTACGCAGTGCATCCCCTATCAACTGATAGCGCCCCCAGAGCGCCTGTTGTTCAGCGGCCTGGTAATCCGATTTGCTGTCCAGAGCCACATCACCATCCAGCAATCGGGAAATCCGTTCGTTGTTTACCATACTCAAGCTGTCATCCCCATCAGCGTTGCAATAAAGGCTGTATCCGTTTATCGATGACGTCTCGCGCTCGGAAAATCCGCGAACGCACAGTCCCGACCGGGCACTCCATTACTTCCGCAATCTCTTCATAACTCATCCCTTCAATTTCACGAAGGGTGATGGCACTACGCAGCTCCTCAGGAAGCTCTTGCAACGCCAACTCCACTTCCCGGCGGATTTCATCCGACAGGATCAGATTTTCTGGATTTTCAACCTCATGCAGGGCTTGAGCCCCCTCATAAGTTTCCGCTTCCTGGCTATCGACATCGCTATCCGGCGGGCGACGTCCCTGAGCCGTCAGGTAGTTTTTCGCGGTATTCACCGCGATCCGGTACAACCAGGTATAAAACGCGCTTTCGCCGCGAAAATCTGGCAACGCCCGATAGGCCTTGATAAAAGCCTCCTGCGCCACATCCGGGACATCCCCCGGATTACTGACAAAGCGAGACACCACCGAGACCACCTTGTGCTGGTACTTCTGCACCAGCAGGTTGAAGGCCTGCTTGTCGCCGCGCTGCACCCGCTCTATCAGCTGCAGATCGATATTCTGGTCATTCAGGTCGCTCATCGGAGCCGGCTATTCCTTGTCTTCTGTCCGGTTTCATCGGCTCGAAATAAGCGCAAATAATCAGACAGTCGTTTTTTATAAAAGTTCGCACTGAGGCAAAAAAGCGTGATCCGGACTGCATCACGAGTCCGAATTGGGCTAACATGGGCCCTTTCCACACCCAGGCCAATGATACTTATGAAACAGAACGTTGAATACAGTTGTGATGTTCTCGTCATTGGCAGTGGTGCCGCCGGCCTCTCTTTAGCGTTGCGTCTAGCCGACCACGCCAAGGTGATGGTATTGAGCAAGGGACCCTTGAGCGAGGGGGCCACCTATTATGCCCAAGGAGGCATCGCTGCCGTTTTCGATGAAAAGGACAGTATCGAATCCCACGTCAGCGACACCCTGAACGCCGGAGCCGGACTCTGTGATCGGGCGACCGTTGAATTCACGGCCCGCCATGCCAAACACTGCATCGAATGGCTAATTCAACAGGGCGTGCCCTTTGATCAAGAAGAGTCTGCGTCCGAGGATGGCCAGCCGACCTACCATCTGACCCGCGAGGGCGGTCATAGTCACAGACGCATCTTTCACTCCGCCGATGCCACCGGTAAAACGGTGCAAATTACCCTCGTCGATCAGGTCCGCGCCCATCCGAATATCCAGCTGATGGAGCGTTTTAACGCCGTTGACCTGATCACCACGCGTAAGCTCGGCTTGCCAGGCAACCGCGTGCTCGGCGCCTACGTCTGGAACCGCAATCGCGAAGAAGTTGAGACCGTGCGCGCGCGCTTTGTGGCGCTGGCGACCGGCGGGGCCTCCAAGGTCTATCAATACACCTCGAACCCGGACGTCAGCTCCGGCGACGGCATCGCCATGGCTTGGCGCGCCGGTTGCCGCGTGGCGAACATGGAGTTCAACCAATTCCACCCGACCACACTGTTTCATCCCGATGACCGCAATTTTCTGCTGACCGAAGCCCTGCGTGGTGAAGGTGCCTACCTGCGCCGCCCGGATGGCAGTCGCTTCATGGCCGACTTCGATCCTCGCGCCGAACTGGCACCGCGCGATATCGTTGCGCGCGCCATCGACTACGAAATGAAACGCCTGGGAGTGGACTGCATGTATCTGGATATCAGCCACAAACCGGCTGAGTTCATTATCAAGCACTTCCCGACCATCTATGAACGTTGCCAGAAAATCGGCATCGACATCACGACCCAATCCATTCCCGTGGTTCCGGCAGCCCACTACACCTGTGGCGGCGTCATGATCGATCACAAGGGGCAAACCGATGTTCCCGGCCTGTATGCCATCGGCGAGGTGTCATATACCGGGCTGCATGGCGCCAACCGCATGGCCTCGAACTCCTTGCTCGAGTGCATTGTGTTTGCCCACGCGGCGGCGGAGGACATCCTCAACCACCTGCCGATCAGCAGCGAACCACCTTCACTGCCGCACTGGGACGAGAGCCAGGTCATCGACTCCGATGAAGAGGTGGTCATCCAGCACAACTGGCACGAACTGCGCCTGTTTATGTGGGACTATGTTGGCATAGTGCGTACCGACAAACGCCTGGCGCGCGCCAAGCGGCGCATCGAACTGCTCAAGCAAGAGGTGCACGAGTACTACGCCCATTTCCGCGTCTCCAATAATTTGCTGGAGTTGCGGAATCTGTTGCAGGTCGCCGATCTGATCGTCAATTCGGCCATCAGTCGCAAAGAGTCACGAGGTCTGCACTACAACCTCGATTATCCCGAGCTGCAACCCAATCCCCATCCGACGATCCTGATCCCGGAAAACTACTGATCCCCCAGGCCCCTGACTCGTCAGGGGCCTGTCACATTTGACGCCCAGTCACCTTTTAGCTAGATTTCCCCGGCGCTGCATTGCGCAACCCACTATGCAACCAATACAGGGATATTACTGATAATGAACAAGATAACACTTGCTGCCACCCTGCTGCTGGCCCTGACGGCCAACGCCCACGCCGGTCTGCTGGACTCCGTTGCCAAAACCGCAACGGCCCTCGACAGCGCCACGGGCAGCAACGCCTCCGCCAAGGATGCCGTGCTGCAGCTGGTCAAGAGCAAGGTCAAGGAAGGCGCCACCAAGGATGAAGTGAAGAAGCAACTGGGCGCCCCCAAGATCATTGCCAACGAAAACGGCAATGAAGTCTGGAAATATGATGCCAGCAGCCTGAATGGCAATGCCGATGCAGCGATGCAGCTGGCTGGTGCCCTGGGGGCCGACACCGCCAAGGCCAAGCAGATCGTGGCCCTGCATTTCGATGGTAACACCGTCAAATCTTACGACGTCGTCGAAGGCACCCTGACTAACTGATCCGTGTACGGGCCCGCATCACGGGCCCGTCATGTCATGGATGACAGGCCAGGATGGCTGCGTCATAGTGACATGCCCCTTCTGCTCTGGTGCACATGATGAGCAAATTGCTGGAACCCGAAGAACTCGATGCCCTGCTGCAGCAGCAGGCCTTCGCCGCACCGCGCTGGCGTACCGGGATCGTCTGGCTATTGCTGTTACTGTTACCGTTCACGGCGACCTGGGCCGCCTGGAGCTGGTTTCGCCCAAGCCTGCTGCACTCTCTGCCATTGGCGGTCTACTGGACGGCTGATCGCCAGCCTGTGAGTCGTCACGATGTGCGTTGTCTACTGCAGTGGGGCGAAGCACATAACTTGCCCACCCCCAGCCATCTGCTACTGGGCATGCGCCCGCAGGGAGCCTCGCTCGTCTGGCTCACAGACCATGACGGACGCACCCTGATCCTGAGCCAGTCGCCGCAGGAGATGTGTCGATGAGATCCTGGCTCTCCCCTGCCACCCTGTGGTTACTGCTGCTGGCCAATGGTCTGTTGGTGTGGCTGGCACTCTGGCATGGCTCGGATCCGCAATTGGCCCAGCGCCTGGGCGGCCAGAACTGGAGCTATCAGCGCCATGCCTACGACCACTCGCCGATGGCCAGTCTGTTGCTGGCCCGCCCGGTCCGGCAATGGAACGAGACCGGGCGCCTGCAGCTGCTAAGCAATCACGATGCCCAGTTTGACGTCGACCTGTTGTTAGCCGACGACTCCCGCAGCAGCCGGCTGCACATCACGATCCAGGGGCGGTGGCAAGTCAGTGATGGCTACCTGATTCTGCAATCGCGCAACTACAGCATGCTGCCGCTGGATACCATAGCCCGTGGGTTACTCGAGCATCAGGGGGACATGCTGCGTCAGCTCTGGCTGGCCGCCTTTAATCGCAGCTGGCAGATCACCTTCCTGGATGCCACCCAGCTGCTGCTGGCAGAGGATAATCACAGCCTGTGGCTGTTGAATCCGGATCCCGGCACCGGTTAAGACACGGTTTAGCCGAGGCATGCCAAGCTGCTGTTATCAACTGTACTGGAGGTCAACATGAAATCATGCACGCTGCTGTGTACCCTGCTGGCACTGGGTGTCAGCTCTCCCTTGCTGGCCGGCGAAAGCAAGGATTTGAAGATGTTCCCGCCGGCCAACCAGCAACAGCAACGCAAGGTCATCCGGCTGCCCGCGCTGGAGCAGGAGCAAGATCGCAAGGTCGAAATTCTGATCAGCAAACCGCTGGAAGTGGACTGTAACCGGCAACGGCTGAGTGCCGATCTGATTGAGGATACCGTCAAGGGCTGGGGCTACAGCTACTACACGCTGACCGAGGTCAAGGGGCCGCTGAGCACCATGATGGCCTGCCCGAAGAACGAGAAACACCAGGCACAGGTCCCTGTCTACGGCGAAGGCTTCCTGCTGGGCTATAACAGCCGCCTGCCAGTGGTCATCTATGCGCCCAAGGATGTCACCATTCAATACCGCATCTGGCAACCCGGCGCGGTGATCGATGCCCCGACCGAATAACTGCGGCTGGCTGGCGATCCACACGGTGCCTTACGGCACCGTAGGATGAGGCCGTTCATGCCTGCTGGTGTTATTTATTGGGCATGGTAAATCCGCTGCCGGCATTATTTCACCGCTCTCTCATCACGGGCGACAATAATATTTCCGAAAAATAATTCATCTATTAACCAGCCAATTGCAATTAAAATCTTCAGAACTCCATTATTCCCATTCTGCGTCCAGCACACCGTTAAATAACCAGCTTCCAGCCGCAAAACACTATTTATCCCGCTCTATCATCACGAGTAGCGATAATACCCCCGCAAAAGAATTCATTTATTAATCAGTTAATTACAAATAAAACCCTCATGATTTCATTATTTCAACTCTGCATCCAGTACACCGTGAAACAACCAACACTCAGCCACGAAATGCTATTTGCTCCGCCCAGCAATCACGGGCAACAATAATATTCCAGAGAAACAATTCATTTATCAATCAGCTAATTGCAATTAAAATCCTCAAAATCTCATTATTTACATCCTGCGTTCAGCACGCCGTGAAATAACCGGGTTCCAGCCGCAAAATATTATTTATTCTGCCCTATCATCACTGACAGGTTAATTCGATTATGGCAACAGACGCATGCGGCGAGCGCCCCAATCCCCTGGACCATCAGCAAAGCGGCCCGGCAACGGCAGGTGACAGTGCGGGCAGTGTCCCTGCTGCAGGTGCCAGCCCGTCAATTGATAACCCTGGCGCTCGATCAGCGGGGCCGCGCAGCGGGCACAACGAGTACACTCCCCCTCGACGTCGGAGCGATTGCCGATGTAGACATGGTGCAATCCCACGTCCCTGGCCAACTGGCGAGCCGCCAGCAGCGTAGCCAACGGTGTCGCCGGCCGGTCGCGCAGATGGTAATCCGGATGGAAGGCAGTAAAGTGCAGCGGCACCTCAGGCCCCAGCTCCAGACCAATCCACTGACACATGGCGCGCAACATCGCTGGTTCATCGTTAACGCCGGGGATCAGCAAGGTCGTGAGCTCCAGCCAGACGGCGGTGTGCTGGCGCAGATAACGTAGCGTCTCCAGCACCGGGGCGAGCCGACCGCCACAGTAGTGGCGGTAAAACGCCTCGCTGAAGCCCTTCAGATCGACGTTCGCCGCATCCATATCGGCAAAAAATTCCACCGCCGGTTGCGGGTTGATATAGCCAGCGGTCACGGCCACCGTCGCCAGTTGGTGAGCGTGGCAGGCCCGGGCCACCGCACAGGCATATTCAAGATAAATCACCGGATCGTTGTACGTCAGGGCCACGCTGCGGCAGCCATGGCGCAATGCCAGTGCCGCTATGTCATCGGGAGACGCCGCAACCGCCAGCGTCTGGCTCGCGCGCGACTTGCTGATCTGCCAGTTCTGGCAAAAACGGCACGTCAGATTACACCCCGCGGTGCCGAACGACAGCGCCGCAGACCCCGGATAAAAGTGGAATAACGGCTTCTTTTCAATGGGATCGAGGCACAGACCACTGGTTCGGCCATATTCGGCCAACACCATGCCGCCGTTTTGCGCCTGACGCAGATAGCAAACCCCGCGCTTGCCATCGCGCAAACGGCACAAGCGCGGACACAGGGTGCACTCGACGCGCCCATCCGCCAAACGCCGACTATAACGGCTCTCACAGATTGCAGCTGATGTCATCGCCAACCTCCCGTGCTCTCTATAATTCTAGAGCACGGGGCCTTTTACCGCGGTCGGTTCCGAACCGCGCCCCAGCCAGGGAGTGCTCATGACTGTGACCCGGAAACCCGCCGTAGCGGGACACTTCTATCCTGCCGATGCCCAGAGCCTGCAGCAGTGGCTCCAGCAGCACCTCCAGCACCCGGCGCTGGAGTTCACGCCGCCGCGCATGCTGCTGCTGCCCCATGCCGGCTACCTCTACTCCGGTGATCTGGCGGCCATGGGCGTCTGCCAGCTGGATGCCAAGCGCCCCTATCGCATCATCATTCTGTGTCCGGCGCACCGGATAGCCTTTGACGGCATAGCGTTACCGCCTGCCGAATGCCAGCACTTCGCGACCCCGCTCGGCGAGATCAGCCTGGATCAACCGCTATTGCAGGCACTGGACGGGCAACCGCAGGTGCTGCGCGATGAGCGGCCACACCTGGGTGAGCACGCCATCGAGGTGCTGCTGCCGATGCTGCAATACCGGCTGGGCCAGTTCACCCTGCTCCCGGTCGTCGTCGGCGACATCGCCCCCAAACAGTTGCTGCGCTTGCTGCGCCCGCTGGTACAGGATCCGGCCACGTTGCTGATTGTCAGCAGCGATCTGAGCCACTACCGCAGCTACCAGGAGGCCAAAGCGCAGGACACCATGACGCTGGCGCAGATCATGGCGCTGGAAGCGACGCTGACGCCGGAACAAGCCTGTGGCAGCGTCGCCGTCAACGGCGCCCTGCTGCTGGCGGCGCGCCAGGCATGGCGGCCACGGTTGCTGGGGCAACACAACTCCGGCGATATCTCTGGCGAAAAATTGCGGGTGGTCGGCTATGCCAGCCTCGCCTTCTACGCCTGATCTGGCGCAACTCAACGCCGCAACCCGGGCGGCGCTGCTGAGCCTGGCGCGCCAGGCGATCCTCAGTCACTGGTCACCGTCACTGCGACTCGATAGCTCAGCGATTGAACCGGCGCTGGCCCAGGCGCCACTGGCTTGCTTCGTGACGCTGCATCACGGCACCGAGTTGCGCGGCTGCATCGGGTGCCTCGAGCCGCAAGGCGCACTCGTCGATAGCCTGATCCACTTTGCCCGGGCCGCCGCCTTTGACGATCCACGCTTCCCGCCGCTCAGCCGTCATGAGCTGCCGCTGTGCCGCCTCAGCCTCTCGCTGCTGGGGCCGCTATCACCGCTGCCGGCCAGTCAGCGCAGCGAGCTGGAAGCCGCGCTACAGCCTGGCGAAGATGGCCTCTGGCTCACCAGCCCGGGTCACAGGGCCACGTTTTTACCCGCCGTGTGGCGCGAACTGCCGGATCGCCACGCCTTTGTCAGCCAGTTGCTGCGCAAGGGGGGCTGGCCACACGGCCAGTGGCCGACAAACCTGCAAGCCTGGCGCTACCGGGCACTGGAGATCGTCGATGATCTGCCACTGGCCTGAGCCTGCGGCGCCAACAATCGGAAAAAACGAGTAACCGCCGATTATTTAACTGACAGTTAGGTTGATGTCGTTATACTCGGCTCAGGATCGCAGAACCGAAGCGCCGTGACGATTTGACGACGCCCAGCAGCTTCCGCGGTTTGCTCTACAGGCCGTCGCCTGTGCTTTCGCCACCCAACCGATGCGAATCGGCTAACTGACGAGGTGACGCATGGAACACTCTCTTCCCTTGATTACCACCCTGGTGGGCTCACTGCTGATGGCATTTGTCTTCGGCATGTTGGCCCATCGTCTGAAACTCTCGCCAATGGTCGGCTATCTGGTCGCCGGCGTGCTCAGCGGCCCCTTCACGCCCGGCTATGTCGCCGATGCCGAGATCGCGCCGGAACTGGCCGAACTGGGCGTCATATTGCTGATGTTTGGCGTTGGCTTGCACTTTTCGCTGCGTGATCTGATGGCGGTCAAACGCATCGCCGTGCCTGGCGCCATCGGCCAGATCGCCATCGCCACACTGCTCGGTGCCCTGCTAGCCACCGTGCTCGGCTGGTCGCCGCTGGCCGCGACACTGTTTGGCTTGTCGTTATCGGTCGCCAGTACCGTGGTGTTGCTGCGGGCACTGGAGGCGCGCAGCATGGTCGAAAGCCCGGAAGGCAAAATCGCCGTCGGCTGGCTGATCGTCGAAGATCTGGTGATGGTGCTGGCGCTGGTGTTGCTGCCGCTGCTGGCCAACCTGTCCAGTGACGATGGCCAGGGTGCCACCTGGGGGCAACTGGTTAGCGAAGTGGCCTGGACCCTCGGCAAGGTCGCCACCTTTATCACGCTGATGGTGGTATTCGGACGGCGCTTCATTCCCTGGTTGCTGGCACGCAGTGCCGCCACCGGCTCGCGCGAACTGTTCACACTCGCCGTGCTGGCGATTGCCCTGGGCATCGCCTTCGGCGCCGTCGAACTGTTTGATGTCTCGTTCGCGCTCGGCGCCTTCTTCGCCGGCATAGTGCTCAACGGTTCGGAACTCAGCCACAAAGCCGCCAATGACTCGCTGCCGCTGCGGGATGCGTTCGCGGTGCTGTTTTTTGTCTCGGTCGGCATGCTGTTCAACCCGGCCATCCTGCTGACGGCACCGCTGGCCGTCCTCGCCAGCGTCATTATCATACTGTTCGGCAAGTCGCTGGCCGCCTACGGCATAGTGCGACTGTTTGGTCACGACCGCCACACCGCCTTGACCATCTCGGCCAGCCTAGCCCAGATTGGCGAGTTCTCGTTCATTCTGCTGGGACTGGGCATCACGTTGGGTCTGCTGCCGACCGAGGCTCGGGACATAGTGCTCGCCGCGGCGATCGTGTCGATTCTGGTCAATCCGTTCCTGTTCAACCTGATCGATCGCCTCGAGGCGCGCACGGCCGCGCGCGACGAGAACGCCACTGCGCCGAAAGCCGGTGTGCCGGCCGACAAGGTGGTGTTGGTCGGCGGTGGCCGCATCGGCGGACGCATTGCCGAACAACTGCGCCAGTCACGGGTGCCACTGGTGATTGTCGAGAGCGACCCGGGACAAACCGAGCGGCTGCGCGAACAGGGATTTGAGGTGATACACGGCAACGCCGTGCTGGCTGAAACCCTGGAGGAGGCCGGGATCGAAGAGGCCTGCGTGCTGATCGTCGCCATTCCCAACAGCTTCGAAGCCGGCGAAATCATCGCCAGCCAGCGCGGGCTGGCCCCTGCGCGGACCATTCTGGCCTGTGCCTACTTTGGCGACGAAATGGAGTGGTTGCAGAAACAGGGCGCAACGGCGGTGGTCAATGGCGCCGACGAGGTGGCTAACCGCCTGGTCAGCCTGCTACCGGACCACAGACGGGGACAGCCAGCGGCCAGCGCGCATTGATGCAGATTGACGTTGACAAGCGACGCGCCGACAGGTCTAATGCGCGTCCTTGCCCGGATAGCTCAGTCGGTAGAGCAGCGGATTGAAAATCCGCGTGTCCTTGGTTCGATTCCGAGTCCGGGCACCATACAGCACAAGGCCCTGCAGCAATGCGGGGCCTTTTTGCTATGCGCGTCTGGTCGAAATCTGGCAGGTTCCGGTCGGCCTAGAGCACCGGACTGAAAATCCCCGTGCCGCTCATGCATGCACCAGATGTCTGCTCAACGAGCATCCTGTTACCATCCGGTATTAATCAGGTTCGATTGAATAATCGTACACCGGACAGAGATCAATCCGTTGCAATCTAACGTTACGGTTCAACCAGAAAGTAGATGAACTTCGCCCACATACGCACGAAGGAAGACACCGACGCTCTCCCTATCCCCCGCCGGTTAATACAGGCTTAAGCCAGGAATGACACCATCTGCCCAGTCTGGTGCACACAGCACCGGCATCAGCCTTCTGGAGCCTGCATGGAACAACTCAACACCCAACTATTCTTGTGGCTTAATGCCAGCGGCCAATCGGGCCCGCTCCAACTCTGGCTGACCACCTTTGTGGCCGAGTGGCTGATCTATGGTCTACCGCTCCTGCTGGTGCTGCTCTGGGTTACGGGCAAACGACCGGCTCGACAAGCGGCGGTGACGGCGACCCTCAGCGTGCTGCTAGCCCTGGCTTTGGGTCAGCTGATTGGCCTGCTGTGGCCTCACCCGCGTCCGTTCATGGTCGGACTGGGACAGACGCTGCTGGCCCACCAGCCGGAGACCTCCTTCCCAAGCGATCACGCCACCGTCTTCTTCACCCTGGGGCTGAGCCTGCTCTGGTCCGGCTGGCGCAAGCTCGCCGCCTGGGTGCTGCTCATCGGTACCCTGGTCGCCTGGTCACGGGTCTATCTGGGCGTCCATTTCCCGCTGGATATGCTAGGAGCCCTGCTGCTGGCCATCCCCAGCTCCCTCATCACGCCTCGCCTGCTGCAATATGGCCAGCTGGGCGAGAAACTGCTGGATAGGCTCGAACGTTTCTATGCCGCCTGCCTCACCAATGGCAGGGCGGGCCGCCACTAACCAGAGGCTCACTATGATCTCACTGCTGCCCCGACACCACGCCATTCCCGGCACTATCTGGACGCTGGGCCTGGTCAGCCTGTTGATGGATCTCTCCTCCGAACTAGTGCATAGCCTGCTGCCGCTGTTTTTGGTCTCGACCCTGGGGGCCAGCATGCTGAGCATAGGGCTGCTCGAAGGGCTGGCCGAGGCGACGGCGCTGATCGTGAAGATCTTCTCCGGCGCCCTCAGCGATCACCTGGGACGGCGCAAAGGACTGTTGCTGCTGGGCTACGGGCTGGCCGCCCTGACCAAGCCGCTGTTTCCGCTGGCCCACTCTGTGGAGGCGGTGTTTGTGGCCCGCTTTGTCGATCGGATTGGCAAGGGGATCCGCGGTGCCCCGCGGGATGCGCTGGTCGCCGATGTCGCGCCTCCGGCCATTCGCGGCGCCTGCTTTGGCCTGCGCCAATCCATGGATACGATCGGTGCGTTTCTCGGCCCGCTGCTGGCCATACTCCTGATGCTCTGGCTCGACGATCTGCAAAGCGTGCTCTGGGTGGCCGTGCTACCTGCCCTGCTGGTGGTGCTCCTGCTGCTGAGGCTCAAGGAGCCGGCACGCCCCACGGAGACCCGCCCCTTTCGCTCGCCCATTGAATGGCGGGCCTGGCGTCGTTTCAGCCGCAGTTACTGGTGGGTCGTCGCCGTGGGTGGCCTCTTCACTCTGGCCCGCTTTAGCGAAGCCTTTCTGATCCTGCGCGCTCAACAGCTGGGGCTGGCAAGCCAGTGGGTACCACTGGTGATGGTGGTGATGTCACTCTGTTATACCCTCTCGGCCTATCCGGCGGGCTGGCTCTCCGATCATCTGCGACGCAGTCATGTGCTGGCCATGGGGCTGCTGTTGCTGATCGCCGCCGATCTGCTGTTGGCCGTGGCCAGCAGCATCCCTCTGATGCTATGCGGCGCAGCCCTCTGGGGAGTACACATGGGCTTTAGTCAGGGCGTACTGGCCACGCTGATCGCCGACAGCAGCCCCAGCGAACTCAAGGGCACCGCCTTCGGGCTCTTCAACCTGGTCGGCGGGATCTGCATGCTGCTGGCCAGCGTCGTCGCCGGCGCCTTGTGGCAAGGTTGGGGCGCCGCCTTCACCTTCTACGCTGGGGCCGGTTTTGCCCTACTCGCCCTGTTGCTGTTGAGTAGGCGACCTCGTCAAGCATCATGGCAGCAGAGTCAATCCGGATGTGATTAGTCACCCAGGCAGATACTGGCAACATCGGTAGGCGCAAGCGCGGCATCCGCACGGCATGCGGCCAGCGTGCGGATCTGCCCGCCAGCGGCGTCGAAGTTTTCAGGCGCCAGCCAGCGCAAGAACCCCGCTTTCAGCGCCGGCCACTCGGCATCCAGAATTGAAAACCAGGCCGTATCTCGACTGCGCTGCTTGTAGACCAATGCCTGGCGAAACAACCCTTCGTACTGGAAGCCCAAGCGCAGCGCAGCCTGACGGGACGGACCGTTCAGGCTGTCACACTTCCATTCGTAACGGCGGTAGCCCAGCGTTTCAAACACATATTGCATCATCAGGAAGTGGGCCTCGGTTGCGGCCGGGGTGCGTTGCAGCCACGGTGAGAAGGTGACATGCCCGACTTCGATCACACCATGCTCCGCAGCGATGCGCATCAAGGCCAGCGTGCCAACCGCACAACCACGCTGACGGTCAATGACGGCATAGTGGCGGGGATCGGCACTGTGCGCCGCGTCCGTCAGGTAGTGGCGAAACGCCGAGACATCGGCAAACGGACCGGCAAACAGGTAAGTCCACATCCGCGCATCATCGGCCTGAGACAAGGCCTGCCATAGCGCGGTGGCGTAGCGTTCGACATCCAGGGGTTCCAGACGGCAAAAGCGTCCATCCAAACAGATCGCCGCCGGCAACGGCCGGGGTGTCCATGTCGTCAACGCCGGACCTATCGGCTGACCATATTCATTGTGCTGCGGCAATCGGAACTCCTGACTTGGCTTGCTATCGGTTCAGGCAGACTAACAAAATCGTGTCGTCAACACAGCACCTCGGACCAGGACGTCCGGGCAGTCACTCGCAGCATCATGCAAAGCCGCAGTACCGCGCACAACCAGCATGGGGGAGTCAGGTATCGAAAATCAGGTATCAGGCGCCAGCCGTCGCATCACACTGCCAACGCCAACCAGAAATAGGGGGATAACACACAAATAACGGGGGAAATACAAAGCGGGTGGAGAAATTAACCGGCAACCATCTCGGAGAAGCGGCGTGCCTGACAGCCATCGGGATAACGGCTAGTGAGCCAATTTTGCATACCTTCAGTGGATAATAATCCGCTGATTTTTTGCCATGTAATACGTTTTTTATTATTTGCACTCGGGCACGGGGTATAACAAATCCAGCGCTCGCTGTTAGCGGAAATATGTCGGGATACACAGAGTTCCTGTGTCAAATTTAAAAGCATAGAGATTCCTTGCATTATTATTGAGGGCCGGGACGGACATCGCCATCCCGGCAATCCGTTAGATAACGGATACGTTAGCCGCCTGCGGGCCCTTGGCGCCCTGCTCGACGGAGAAGGAGACACGGTCACCTTCGTTCAATGAGCGATAGCCGTCGCCAGTGATAGCGCGGAAGTGCACAAATACATCGGCACCGCCATTTTCTTGAGAAATGAAACCGAAGCCTTTTTCAGAATTGAACCATTTAACGGTGCCAGTAGTTTTGGACATGTTTAAACCTACGAAATAAATATCAACATCACACAAGGTGATTGTTTTGAAATAACAGGTGGGAGAACTCGAAACAATTTGTCACGGAATGTGACGGAATTGATAGGGAGGGGCTACTACTTGTTACGCTAACTTCATCAGAAGTGAGGCAAAGATACGTGGATTATTTCCTAATCACAAGCACTATTTGCAAAATAATATTTTTCCGGCGCTAACATGCCGATTTATATCGCCTTTTTATTAATGACGATGCGCTACCACCAATAAGCACCTGGTACCCGCCAACGGCCAGCACGCCACGCTGCTTTGACCCGCCTTGCCGACAGCGGACCTCAAGCGCATCATTCCGATGACGCCGCGCCGGCACAGCGCCATGACACGCCATATGCTTTCGTGCCCAGCACTTGCCAAACCGGCCTCCAGATGATAACTATTATCAACAAATGGAGGGTAACATCATGTCTGTCAAGAAACTGGTATTGATTCGCCATGGCGAAAGTGTCTGGAATCAGGAAAACCGCTTCACTGGCTGGACCGACGTACCACTGTCGGCAAAAGGCGTGCAGGAAGCCCATGCCGCTGGCGCCCTGCTCAAAGCCGAGGGTTACCGCTTCGACTACGCCTATACCTCAGTGCTCAAGCGCGCCATCTCGACGCTGTGGGCGGTGCTGGAAGAGACCGATCTGCAGTGGATCCCGGTAGAAAAAGACTGGCGTCTGAACGAACGCCACTACGGCGCCCTGCAAGGACTGAACAAAGCAGAAACCGCCGAGCAATTCGGTGACGAACAAGTGAAGTTATGGCGCCGAGGTTTTGCGATCACACCACCGGCGCTGACAGCCGATGACCCCCGTTTCCCCGGCCATGATCGCCGCTACGCGACGCTGACGGCTGCTCAATTGCCGGCCACCGAGAGTCTGGCCATCACGATTGAGCGCGTGATTCCCTACTGGCTCGAGCACATACGGCCGCGCGTTGCATCGGGCGAACGGGTCATCATCGCCGCTCACGGCAATTCGCTGCGCGCGCTGGTGAAATATCTGGATAACATCAGCGAAGAGGCCATTTTGGAACTGAATATTCCGACCGGTGTGCCGCTGGTATATGAATTTGACGACCAGATGCAACCTGTTCGTCACTATTATTTGGGCAATGCCGATGATATTGCCGCCAAAGCCGCAGCGGTGGCCAATCAGGGCAAAGCCAAATAATGGTCATCGTAACCACGAAATAACCAAAAGGCGCCGCTTGGCGCCTTTTTCTTTACGCCTCCACACCGCTGCGGTACTGAACCGAACACGATATCGGCGGCATGCTCCCCAGCAGGACTGGCACTCTGCCCCCACCAGCCGACGACGGCGTGAAATAAAGGTCCATATAACTCCGTAATTAAATCGCTATTCCGCTGTTGATGATTGTTTTTCATTCATGACAGGCAATCTGCGGCGTTTGTATATATGGTTAACAGAGGAAATAGCAGGATTTAAATTGGACTCTATCAGGCCTTTATTTTCATTCC
This sequence comes from uncultured Aeromonadaceae bacterium, assembly GCA_945957385.1. GTDB lineage: Bacteria > Pseudomonadota > Gammaproteobacteria > Enterobacterales > Aeromonadaceae > Pseudaeromonas. Next base: position 15,883 of record CAMFKP010000018.1, on the reverse strand, counting down.
GTAGTGATGGCGCTAACAATTATGTCCACAAACGAAGCCGAATTATTACCCAAGCGTGAACAGCTGCTCGATATTATTCGATTGCAGACCAATATTGCGCAATTGGGACTGGATCTGGGTAGTGTCATGGCGCTGGTCGTCGACCGCACCCTGACGCTGACCGGAGCGGACGGCGCCGCCATTGAACTGGCTGAAGGCGAGGAGATGGTTTACCGTGCCGCCTCGGGTGTCGCGGCGGTACGACTGGGTATGCACATGAGCATGGCCAGCACACTTTCCGGGCAGTGTGTGCGTAGCGGGCAGATGATGATCTGCAACGATACCGAAACCGATCCCCGCGTCGATATCGCCTCCTGCCGCCAGATCGGCATTCGCTCGATGTTGGTCTTGCCCTTGTTACACCTGAAGCTGTGCGTCGGCGTACTGAAGATCATGTCGCGCCAACCCCATGCCTTTGATGAGCAGCATGCCAGCGTGTTACAGCTGTTGACCGAAGTGCTCGGCGCCGAAATTTTCTTTGCCGCCAAATATGCCACCGACGATCTCTTTTATCGCGCCACCCATGACGAAATGACCGGGCTGGCCAACCGGGCCCTGTTCCTCGATCGCCTGCATCATGCCGTGGCCCATACCAAGCGCAGTGGCACGCCGTTGGGCGTACTGATGATCGATATGGATGGCCTGAAAGCGATCAACGATCGCTTTGGTCATAGGGCGGGTGACCAGGCCATCCGGGCCTTTGCCGAACGCCTGCGCGGGATATTACGCAATACCGATACCATAGCCCGTCTCGGTGGTGACGAGTTTGCGGTGTTGATGCAACCCGTTCCCGATACCGCCACCCTGTTTCGCAATGTAGAACGGTTGCAAGCGCACCTGAATCTGCCCTATCCGGAACTGGACTTTACCGTAGCCGGCAGCGTTGGCTTGGCGATGGCGCCGCTGGATGGTATCGAGCCCGAGATACTGCTGGAAAAGGCCGATCAGGCGATGTATATCGTCAAACGCGAACACAAGCGGCAGTGAAAAGCCGTGCCACCCTGCCGACTTCGGTCATGACGCGCTCAGGCCGCGTCAACTCGGCCTGAGCGGACATGCCGGTATCATCACTCGGCCAGCGCAGCCAGCAGGGTTTCGGCGGTCTGCTCGGATGAGGCCGGGTTTTGTCCAGTGATCAGCAGGCCATCACGCAGTACAAACGGCTGCCAATCCGGCCCCTTGCGGTAATCACCGCCATTGGCTTGCAACATCTCTTCGACCAGGAACGGCACCACGTCAGTCAGTTGTACTGCCGCCTCTTCACTGTTGGAGAAGCCGGTCACCTGATGCCCCAGAACCAACGGCGAACCATCGGCAGCGCGGGTATGGCGCAACACACCGGGCGCATGGCAGACAGTCGCCACCGGTTTACCCGCCGCAATGGCCTGTTCGATCAGCGCGATGGAGTGACGATCCTCGGCCAGATCCCACAGTGGGCCATGACCACCGGGATAGAAAACCGCATCGAACTCATCGATCTGCATGTCCGCCAGTTTGTGGGTGGCCGCCAGCAGTGCCATGGCCTCCTCATCGGCACGGAAACGGTGGGTCGCCGCGGTCTGGAAGTCCGGCTCGTCACTCTTGGGATCGAGCGGCGGCTGGCCACCGGCTGGCGAAGCCAGCGTGATGTCGCAACCGGCATCGCGGAACACATAGTAGGGGGCCGCGAACTCTTCGAGCCAGAAACCGGTTTTCAGGCCAGTGTTACCCAACTGGTCATGGGAGGTGAGTACCATCAGGATACGGGACATAGGTGATTCCTTCTCATTGCCGCTACAGCATTCAGTCATAAGCCAGCACCCCATGCGGATGCCGGCCTCTGGTTAATCGGCGAGGTGCACGATGCTCTTGCCAAAGTTTTCGCCCCGCAGTACGCCAATCAACGCCTGCGGTGCCGCTTCAAAGCCGCTGACCCGATGTTCACGGCTGCGGATCTTGCCTTCGGCCACCCAGGGGCCCATCTGCTGCAGGAACTCCGGATAGCGGTGGCCATAGTCATCAAAAATAATAAATCCCTGCATGCGAATGCGCTGTTTGAGCAGCGTCGCTGCCAGCAGTGGCAAGCGATCCGGGCCATCCGGCAATGCCGTGGCGTTGTAGTGGGCGATCAGACCACATACCGGCACCCGTGCCTTGGTATTCAGCAGCGGCAACACGGCATCAAACACCTTGCCACCGACATTCTCGAAATAGACATCTATGCCCTGCGGACAGGCTTCTGCCAGGCGGGTCGCCAGATCCGGCGCCTTGTGATCGACACAGGCATCAAAACCCAGCTCGTCGACCACATAGCGGCACTTCTCGGCACCTCCGGCAATGCCGATCACCCGGCAGCCCCGTAGCTTGGCGATCTGACCGACCACGGCACCGACCGCACCACTGGCCGCGGCGACGACTACCGTCTCTCCGGCTTGCGGCTGACCGATGTCCAACAGCCCCATATATGCGGTGAAACCTGGCATGCCCAACACCCCCAGCGCCAGCGACGGTTGCGCCAGATCCCCTAACCGGAACAGACCGTTGCCATCACTCAGCGCATACTCCTGCCAGCCGGTGTAGGCCATCACCAGATCGCCGACCGCATAATCAGGGTGCTGCGAAGCGATGACCCGGCTCACCGCGCCGCCCACCATCACCTCACCCAGCGCCACTGGCGGCGCATAGGATTTGGCATCGCTCATCCGACCGCGCATGTAGGGATCGATAGAGAGGTAGAGTGTCTGCAATAACACCTGCCCCGCCTGGGGTTCCGGCACCGGTTGGCTGTCGAGACGGAAATTCTCGGCCACCGGTTCACCGACCGGACGCGACGCCAATACCCAACGACGATTAATTCCATGCATCTGTCTTCTCCTGAACCGGATATTAGACCGGTCGTCTACTTGCAGTGTAAAAAAAGGGCGGCCATGTTCACTGACCGCCAGATCACATCATTCAACTCAGTTGTAACCACTCGCAACTGCGCTGCTGCACGGCGCGAAAAGCACTGTCATCACGACGCAGCTTGGCCAGCAGGGACGCCCCCAGCCAGGCCTCGTATAACCATTGCGCCAACTCGGCAGCCGGCGCCGGGTTGGCAATTGAACCATCCGCTTGACCACGCGCCACCACGTCCGCCAGGCGACCGAGGATCTGCTCGGTGCCAGAGAGCATGATGGCCCGCATCGCCTCGGAGAGATCCGCCACTTCAGCCGCCAGCTTGACGATCAGGCAGTAATCGGCTGCATCTTCCCCCTGCTGGGTTTCGATCCAGCGCTGGAAGTAGGTCTGCAGACAGGCGCCACCACTGAGATCAGTGCGCTGAAACAGCCCGTCGAGCCGTTGCAGATAGTGGCTGAAATAGGCCTCCAGCAGCGCGCTGCCAAACCCCTCTTTCGAGGCGAAGTAGTGATAAAACGAGCCCTTGGGCACGCCGGCCGTGGTTAGCAACTCGGCCAACCCGACGCCAACAAAGCCCTTGCGTGCGACCAGACGGTGGCCGCAGTCGAGGATGTGTTGGCGCGTATCGATGCGTTCTGTATTCATGACGCTGACTATAATCCGAATTAGACCGGTCGTCTAGTTATTTATAATCCTGAATGTCTACGCAATAATCCGGCGCCACATCTCCCTCATCGCATGCGATGAAAGGCGGGCAGCAGATCCCGGTTCTCGGCAATCACATCGTCGAGCGCGCTCTCCAGCACGGTGCCACTGCGCACCAGCGGATTGAGCACCAGAGCCCGCCAGGCCATATGGCGATCGCCACTGATGGCCGCCTCGATCGTCAGTTGCTCGAAACTCTTCATCAGTTGCAGCAGACGCAGCACATCTTCCGGGAACGGTGCCACGTTCAGCGGCAGCGGGCCAGAACGGGTGATCAATGCGCTGACCTCGACGGCACAGTCTTCCGGCAACCCGGCGATCGCGCCCTGGTTACGGGTGTTAACGTGCATGATGATGCGCTTGTCATTGTAAATCGCACTCATCAGCTCGCACGCCGCTTCGGAATAGTACTGACCGCCCCGCCCTTCCAGTGCTTTCGGTTTCACCGCCAGATCCGGATCGCGATAGATCTCGAACAACTTCTGCTCCAGCGCCTTGACCACTTCACCGCGAGTCCCCTCGCCATTGGCTTCACCAAGCTCCTGCTGCAGGATATCGTCGCTCATATAGTAGTAACGCAGGTAGGCGCAGGGGATCATGCCCAGCCCGGTGAGCAGATGCTGCGGCCAGCGGAACGGCGGAATATTGCGCGGCACTAGCGGATCCGGCCCCTGAGTAATCTGCTCAATCACCTGCGGCAGTCGATCCATTCCCTGCTGCAGGATCTGACGTATAAAGATGAAATGGTTTAGCCCCGCCACCTGCATGACAAAATCCGACTCCCGTTGGCAACCCAGCAATTGGGCGACCCCCTTTTGCATGATCACCGGCACATTGCACAGCCCGACCGCCTTGACGCGGCTGTGACGCAACACCGCCTCGGTCACCATGCCGGACGGGTTGGTGAAATTCAGCAACCAGGCATCGGGACACAGCTCCTCCATTTCGGCGGCGATGGCCAGCGCAATGGGAATGGTCCGACAGGCATTAGCAAACCCGCCGAGGCCGTTGGTCTCCTGACCGATCAGACCGTGACGCAGCGAGATGCGCTCATCGCGGATACGCGCCTCGAGGCAGCCGGCACGAAATTGTGAGCAGACAAAGTCGGCACCGAGCAGCGCTTCGCGGCGATTGAGCGTTTCAAATACCGGCAGCATTAATCCGGCACGGGCCAGCATGCGCCGGGTCAGCGCAGCGATGATCGCCATCTTCTCGCGCCCAGCTTCAATATCCACAAGCCACAGCTCGCGCAGTGGCAATTCGTGGCGGCGCTGGATCAGCCCCTCGATCAGTTCCGGTGTATAACTGGATCCTGCCCCAATGATTGCAATCTTGAGTCCGGTCATGGATTACCTCGTCGATGTAGTGGTTTCATCTAATTAAAAAGGGCATAAACCACACCAACAAACGAAAAAAACCGCCACACGCATTAGCGTAGCTAATCCATGGAGACGTGATGTCACATAACCGTTTGATGCTATTGCACACCTTCGAGGTTGCAGCCCGCAGGTTGAGCTTCACGCTGGCCGCCGATGAGCTGCATCTGACCCAAGGGGCCGTCAGTCAGCGGATCCGCCAACTGGAACACCAGCTGGGCTTTCGTCTGTTTCTGCGCCTGACCCGCCGGCTGGCCTTGACGCAAGAGGGCGCACGCCTATTGGCCACGCTGACCCGCTCCTTGCGCCACATCGACAACGAAATTGAAGATATCCGCGATCGCGATCTGCGCGGCACGCTGACACTGGGCATAGCCCCGACGTTGGCGCTGCAATGGCTACTGCCTCGCTTACCGCGATTTCAGCAACGCTGGCCCAGCCTAAACCTGATGCTACGAGTGCGTGCCGGGACCGTGGATTTCAATGAGGAGAGGGTCGATCTGGCGATCTACTACGGCGCTCCACCCACCCCGGATCTGCATAGTGAGCACCTGATGGATGAACAGTTACTACCGCTGTGCAGTCCGGAGTACGCGGCTCGCTTGCAGCTGGCGGATCATCCGGAGCGGCTCGCCGATGCCTGTTTTATCCATGCCTCCGAATCTTCCGATGTACAACATCTGTTTGCAGAGTGGCGCCACTGGTGTGAGCAAACCGGTGTGACATTACCTCTTGAAGGTCGCTATTACGGCTTTAATCACTATTTAATGGCACTGCAAGCCGCCTGTAATGGCATGGGGATCATCATGGGACGTCTGCGCCTGGCCGAGCCAATGCTGCGCAGCGGTGCGTTGATCTCACCCTGCGGTCACAGGATTTCCGCGGGACGGGATTACGCGTTAATCTGCCCGGCAGAACAACGCGAACGTCCACGATTAAAAGCGTTCAGTGACTGGCTACAAGAAGAGATTCGCACCGTTAACGCCACTCACAACCCGTATCCTATGCCCTCGACCACAATCGATCCCCAATGACAGGAGCCGCACCGATGATGATTAAAAGTGCCGAGTGGCAAAAGATGTTGGCCGGAGACCCTTACAATGCCGCCGATCCTGCTCTAGTGGCGGCACGCCGGCGCTGCCGCCAGATTTATCAGACCTTCAACAGTGGTCACCCGGAAGGCGATGCCTTGTTAGAGGAGCTCCTCGGCAGTCGGGGGCAACATTGCAACATCCATGCGCCGTTCTTCTGCGATTATGGTTGTCATATCCATGTCGGTGAGAACTTCTACGCCAATGTCGGCTGCATCCTGATCGATGTCTGTGAAATTCGGATTGGTCAGAATGTACTCCTCGGACCCAATGTCCAGATCTACACGGCAGGCCATCCGATCGCAGTTGCACCACGTATCGCCGGCGAGGAATTTGGCAAACCAGTACAGATTGGTGACAACGTCTGGATTGGTGGCGGCAGCATCCTCTGCCCCGGAGTTTCGGTGGGCGACCACAGTGTCATCGGTGCCGGCAGCGTCGTCACCCGTGATATCCCTGCCGGTGTGATTGCCGTTGGTAATCCTTGCCGCGTGTTGCGTGCCATGACCGATGAGGAGCTGGCCGGCGTTTAACTCACCCTCCGCCCAGATAGCGCGATCAGGATGAGCTAACCTCTGAAGAGAGAGCGTTTCGGCGGAAGGAGGCTCAATGCAACGGCGTTTGGCGGCCTGGCGCAATTGGCTATTTTGCCTGCTGGTAGCGTATCTGTTACCGGTTCAGGCTCGTGACGCTCTATTTGCCGCCATGTATGACGCGCCCCCGTTTATCATTGCCCGCAGTACGCTGACCTCGGAATCCGATGTGGAAGGCATCGACTGGGAGCTGCTGCAAGAGCTGGCGGCTCGCAGCGGTATCGACATCTACCCGCTACGGTATCCACTCGGCCGCGCCCTGAAGGATATCAGCCAAGGTAAAATGGATATCATCACCGGCATGACGCTGGAGATGGCCAATCAATACCAACTCGGACATCTCGACACTCCATACTACCAATGTCATGTCCGCTTCTATGCGCGCCCCGAGCTGGCACAGCGTATCGTTCGTTATGAAGACCTGTTCAACCGGACGATCGGCTATGTACGAGGCGCAGATTATTTCCCGACCTTTGATCAGGATCGCCGGCTAAAAAAAAGTGCGGTCGGTAATATTCATCAGTTACCAGGCAAATTATTGCGCCAGTACAGCCAAATCATCGTGGCTCAAGATTGCCAAATGGACTATCTGCTCAGCCAACTCGGGTTACAACAACAGATTGTCGTCACCCGTTATGATCCACAACAAACAGTGAATCTCTATATCGGTTATGCCCCGAAGGCACTGGATAGCCAAGATCTGGCACGGCTCAACCGTGCCCTGCAGCAGTTGGTCGCAGATGGTTGGTTACAACACATGGCATACGACTACATCCATCCACAAGAGTAACGCCCCAGCCAAACAGACTCTAGCCGTTCGACAAACCCCATCATTTCTGGCTCCACAAACTGTTTTGCGATCTCTGACTGCAAGGCATATGCTTATTTCAAGTGAACAAAATATGTTCAATCCAACATGATGAGGAGGTAGGTATGGTGATTGGAGGCCCGACTTCGCTGAACAGCGCAAGCTATGGTGTCACAACGCTGCCAGCTAAGCCCGCCCCGACTCCTGAGCAGCAAAACAAATTGCAAACAGCCGCTCAGGATGCCCAGACGGTCAAAGATACCGAGCAGGCAGCCCAACAAACTGCCGTTCGTACCGCCGCCGTGGGTGTTGCAGAGACTGAAAACCGGAATGAAGCAATTGAAGCTTACGTTAACAGTAGTAACGGCTCCGACAATCAGGATGTCAATTTGGCTAGTCCCACCTCCGGCCGCCTCACTGACCTGTATCAACAGCAGCAGCGCGCCGAAAGCTTGCAGATGATGCAAAAAACAGCCAATAGCCCCTTGCAACAAAAAATGGATGAGATGACAGGTAGTACACCGAGTACAGGGATCTACGTCTCGACTCGGGTCTAGTTCAGAGATACACCAGTCCCGACACCTCCTCTATGGAGGTGTCTTTTTTGGGGGACATAAAATTGCAGCAAGAGCACATTTTTCACCCACATCAGATGACTCGGCCTATCGAGCCCGCTAGCGTAGATAGCGACTGAATCCATGGATGGAGCTGCACGATGAAACGAACCTCACACCCAATAGTACTCACCCTTCTATTGGTGACTAGCGGAGTTCAGGCTCAAACCAATGCCAGTGACGAACCAAACCGATGGCAGGTCACGCCCTTCATAGGCTACAGCAGCCAGATGGATTTTGATGACCAGAATGACAGCGGGTCACCGTCTGCTCGTAGTAGCAGCCTGTTTGGCTTAGCGTTCGGGAAAGAGACCAGTGATCCTGGCTTGGTCGAGGTCATCTTCAGCCACCAGAAAACATCACTCTCGCCCGATATGGGGGAAGACTTGAACATCAGTTACCTGCACTTTGCCGGTGCCTTGGTCTATCCAGAGGGCATTCGCCCCTATATCGGAGCAGGTATGGGGATCGGGCATTTCAGTGCTTATGACAGCACAACGCGCCCCTCACTGGCATTAGCCGTCGGAATTCAGCCATACATATCCAATTGGATGTCTTTGCGTGCCGAGATTCGCGGATATGGCACATTCGTCAGCGATAACAGTGAATTTATCTGCGACCCACGCCAGTGCAACCTGCGCCTACAAGGCGAGATGGTGACACAGGCTCAAGCCAATCTGGGTCTGACATTCCGCTTCTGACATCGGCACGCTAGTCGCGCAAACCAAATCCACTCGGAGCCACCCACTTATATCAGAACCGAACCACGCCAGATTCGACATGGTCTGATGCTAATACAGCCATACTCATTCGCAATCAACTGCGTCCAAATCATCGGCTAAGTTCATCTTAAGCTGGCTGCTCAACACGACGAGTGCAACGTAATCTGCCGCGCGACAAAACGATACTCTTCATCAGTGAGGCTATCGGCGAATATCCATAAACGTCGGGTGCGAGGTCCGTGCAAATCCAGCCAGAGGCACCCAATCGCGATGCGAGAACCAACGCCCAAGGTATAATGCTGGTGTTGGTAATACAGCGTCTCCCCGTGCCATTCCAACATCATGTGACGACAACGAGCCTGCCAGAGCGCCCACCCCAAACTGGCTACCCAACCAACCAGCCAAAGAGTCCAATAGAAACCAAACAATAATGGCCACACGCACACCAGCAATGCGATGTGGCCCAACAGCAGGATTTGCTGATGACGCCATGATGGCTTAATAGACAATACGCGTCTGGTGTCGGGCACGAATCACCTCAATCAGAGAGTGTATAGCAGGATCTGTGGGTGTCTCTCCGCGCATCAACCAACGGAACAACTGTAAATCCGAATGTTCAAGCAAGGTGCGAAAACCGTCCTGCTGTTCATCACTCAGGTGAGGCCAATCCTGTTCCAGAAAAGGCATCAATATCACATCCAGCTCCAGCATGCCGCGCCGGCATTGCCAGCGTAATCTCTGTTGTTCATCCATCACAACCTCCATATCACCTCACGCTCAGCGTTGGATGCTATCAGGCCAAGATGAGAGCTGACAAACTGCAGATGCATCATTAACATTCAGCTCATCATGTTCACGCTGGTGAAAAAAATGACCCATACGCCATTGACTCTGCCAACCACCCCAACGCACTACTCCCTGCCTAGACTGGGTATTATCCAACTCGAAGGCGAGGAGCGAGTCAAATACCTGCATAGCCAGGTCACTTGTGATGTTCAGTCTCTGCAGCCTGGGCAACACTGCCTTGGCGGTCACTGCGATCCGAAAGGCAAGTTATGGAATGCCTTTCACTTGCTGGCGCTTGAGCATGCCCTGTACCTGATTGCCCCCCAGGATTTATTCCCCAAGGCGCTAGCCGAACTGAGAAAATACGCCGTCTTCTCTAAAGTGACCATTACCGATGTTTCGGCAGAACACGCATTATCAGGTGTCACCGGCAACGGAACAGATCAGTGGATGGCCAATCACGGCATTCAAGATGGAACCTTAACAAATGGTCATTTGAGTCTGCAACTAGCCTCCGACCGCTGGATATTGATTGATGCAATCCCACTGTTAGCCGAATTACCGCAAGGCGAAACGGCAGATTGGTGGGCAATGGAAATTCTCGCCGGGCAACCGATCATGAGTGCTGTGCATCAGGGGGAATACATACCGCAGATGCTGAACTTGCAAGCCCTTGGCGGCATTAGTTTTCGTAAAGGGTGCTACACAGGACAAGAAACCGTAGCGCGAGCCAAATATCGCGGAGCCAACAACCGTAGCCTATTTATCCTGCAAGGCCAGGCCCAAGTCCCGCTAAAACTGGGAGCCACATTGGAGTTGCAATTGGGCGAGCATTGGAAACGGATAGGCAGTGTCATCGATCTCTGGCAGAAAGGGGAGCATGTGCTGTTGACTGCCGTACTGCCACAGGAGCTGGAGCCTTCCGCAATACTACGCTTTAAGGAAGATGAACACTCCCGCTTGCGTCTACTGCCACTGCCCTATGCGCTAAACGATTAACCCGAAACGGGCCGCAAAGGCCCGTTTTTGGCTATTGGATGATAAGCAGATCGCCTCGCAACTTTAGCAACTGTGCCAGGTGTGCTCCGGTTGTCAGATGATGATGTCCTGTTTGGCCTGCACCCATGATCAATAATGCATCTCGCGTCTGCTCCAGGTGCTGTTGCAAGACAACGGCCGCTTCACCTTGCTGTACCCGCCAACGGGGAGGCGATGTGGGCAAACGCGCCATCCAGTCGGCTAGTTTATGTTCAGCCTGATCAAGCGCCGCAGTCAACCAACTCATCGACGACTGTTCCAGCTCGATAGCCAGATGCGCCTCGGCTAATGGTTCCACCACATGCACGACGGTGAGTTGAGCGTCCAACTTCCGTGCCAACGCATTCGCCCGCAGTAACAGCGCAAAATCACCCTCTTCCAACCCCAAGGCCACAGTGAAGTGCAACGGAGACGACCAAAATGGCGCGTCTTCATCCAGGAGTAAGATATCGACCCCAGCCGTTGGCAGAAGTTGCGCCACTAAAGTGTTATGTAATCCAGACAGTAATCCCGTCATATGACGGTGTCCCAACAGCACCAGATCAGGATGTAATTCACGAACTGCACACTGCAGTTGTAGCACTACATCGCCAGCCTCGATTTGATAACGCCGGATGTGGCATGGCAACGCACTGGTAATATGAGTCAGGTAATCAATCCCCTGCTGCTTCAGTTGCCAGACACTCGTGGCGGCTGATTCTCGCTCAACAACAGATGGAATCACGCTCAGCAAGGTTAACTCGGCGTCCAGTCGCTGAGCCAATTTGGCTGCCCGCTGAATCAAATGGGTCGCATCGTGTTGCAAATCAAGCGCCAATAACAGTTGCTGGTATTTCATATAACACTCCAGCGCAGATAACGGACTCTCCTTTCAGGCTAGGAACTGGCTGTACATTCTGCCAGCCCATTTCAGCCTACCACACGACTATTGCCTATCGATGATCCAGACCGTACCTTGAATACCTAAAAATTTGCCGGTATTGCCACATGTCACGTCTGCTTTTACTGATCCTCTTCTGTTTGAGCGTGAGTTCTTACGTGAGTGCCATGCCGGTCTCCGAACCTCGTTTTGCCGTCTGTGTCGTCAAGGCTCAGGGGTTGCTTTTGCAAGTGCAGGACCGACTCTCTGGGCGTTATGCTCTACCTGGTGGCTACGTCGAATCAGGGGAAGCTGGAGCAGAAGCAGCTCGGCGCGAACTGTTCGAAGAAACCGGATTACAGGCACGGACACTGCAGCGGCTGCCTGTAGCATCAAGGAATGGCGATTTTTATGCTTGCCAGCTTCTTAACCCGACGCAGTGGTCAGCCAACAGCGGGGATATCAACATCCTGAATGCGCCACATCTGGGACGCGAGATTATTCGCGCCCGATTACTCGCACCACAGACCATAGCGGCCACAGCACCGCAACGTTTTGCCGACCAGTGGTCACTGATTGAACCTTATTGGCAACAGATCCCCGAGAGCCCAGTTTCGATCCAGGCCGACTTTCACACCCAAGCCAATCTGCTGCAGCAACATGAGCTGCTCGGCTTGCAATATTGGCAACATTGGGGGCGTCAATGGCCGCTGTGGTGGCTAACCAATTTGCCAGGAACATTGGCATTTTGGTTGTGCTGTCTGCCCTTTTGGCGTTGGCGATTAGGTGACCAGGCGGTCCATCAGTCTCTAACCGGAACGCTGTTAGTGCTTTCTCTCGTTGAGCTGATGAAAGTCTGGCTGGCTTGGCCGCGCCCATTTCATTTCATGCCTGAGTTGGCATGGCATACAGCTTCTGGTTATGGCATGCCCAGCGGACATACCGCACTCGCATTGTTCTTTACATTGTTGTTAGGCTGGCAAGCCGGCTGGAGGAAAACAGTGGCATGGTGTTCAGCGGCCGCCATCACTGTCGGTGTCGCGCTCACCAGAACGGTTTGGGGGGTACATTTTTTCAGCGATACCGTCGTTGGAGCCGTAATTGGTTTATTTGCCTTTGGACTAATCCGCCATCACTGGCGGCCCCGCCAGTTGACGCTTTTCAGCACAGGGGCGGCAGGAATATTACTGTTCGCAACCTGGCATTATCAGTCGCAACCGCTGTTACAGCTGCTGGGTGCGTGGTTCGGCGGATTACTCGCCCGCTGGCGCTATCCCGTAGACAGCCAGCCCAGCCGCTGCGCACAATCAAAACCGCGACTGATTCAGGAATTGGGCTGGATCGGCATCACCTTGCTGTTACAAGCCCTCCTCCCGTACGGAACGCTGGGATCGCTGAGCCTGTTATCCCTCCAAACATTGCTCTGGTGTGCGCTCAGCTATTACCTTATTGCCCCTCCTCGCAACAGGCTGCTGCAGTCCACAACTGGTTCAGCGTGATGCTTACAGCTCAAGGGGCAACGACAGCGTTGGCAGCAGCACCAGTCGGTGTCGAGATCACATCTGAGGCGGCCGAGGCGGCCCCACTCACAGCCTGTTGCACACCAGAAGTGACGGCATGACTGGCTTGCTGCTGCAATTGCAGCAGCGGCTGCATCTCGGTTGGCCAGCTTAATCCCGCATTTTTAGTCAACGCTTCGCTACTACCAGCCAACGGCTCGCTAAATATTTGCTGTTTGCCATTTTGCTGCAGCAATATCGCCATCTGGTTGCTTTGTGAGTTCCAAACAAATCCAGCCTTGTCAGCCATCGGTTGTGTTAACGCATTATTGGATAACACATAAAACAGAGGACCTTGCTGCTGAATCTCGTCAGCTGTTTTCAGCAAGTTAACCGCGGTTCCGTAGTGCTCTCCCAACAAGGGTTGCATCCGGTCCTTGATTAAAGGTTGTTCGAACAGGTTTACCTCATTGGGGTCCAATCCCACCATCGGCTTGATCAGAGCCCACAACAATTGGCTCTGGGCTCCCGCCAGTAACGGCGCAACACAGGCACTTAACATCAGGCCGCAGCACAACACAGCCGCCACTTTCAAAACGCGCATTAAAAATTCCTCTGACTTCAAGATGATATGCCTAGAATGGCGACAACATCATATCCTGTTCATGGCATATCGCCGAGTCCGAATGTGATTACAAAATCAGCGATGGGATCACACTCCATCCCCAGCCCCCCAAATGAAACCATGGCAAAATGGCCAGCCTGATTTTATCGCAGATGACTGGTCGCCGGAGCGGCCGATATGGAGAACATGGATGATGACCCCTAGAGCATTACAATACGGACGTTGCCTATTTTTAGGACTATTCCTGACATTACCGGCTCATGCCGAAGAGAACATAAACCCAGAAATGGCTCAGGCGGAGTATGAGGCGGCGAACCAGGATGCCATGAAAGCCGCGCTAACGGGCCCAACTGATATCGCGATCAGTGATCAGGGCTATCTGCACCTACCTGAGGGCATGGCTTATATTCCCAAAACGCAAACACAGCGACTACTTCAGGCCATCGACGGACACGGCGACAGCTCGGTCGAGGGCGCCGTGATTCCACAAAGCGATGATGAAAGTTGGATGATGCTGGTCAGTTATGAAAAAGCCGGCTTCATTCGCGACGACGATGCCAAAGAGTGGGATCCTGATGGCATGCTCGATAACCTCAAGCAAGGAACAGAAGCCGCAAATGAAGCGCGCCGACAACGGGGCATTCCCGAATTGGAGGTGCTAGGTTGGGCGGAGGTGCCCGCTTACGATGCCAATCAACATCAGTTACGCTGGTCAGCTTCGGCACGGGAAAAGGGGAGTAGCAATAGTAACTACACCATTAACTACAAAACCCTGGCACTGGGACGCGAAGGTTACATCGGCATGAATCTGATCACGGATATGGAGAACGTGAACCATCTCAAGCCCATGGCGTCGCAGTTGATTGCGGCCGTTAATTACAACGAAGGTAAACGCTACAGCGATTTTAGCGAAGATACCGATCAAGTCGCAGAATATGGCCTTGCGGCACTGGTGGCCGGTGTCGCCGCCAAGAAGCTGGGCTTTTTCGCATTGGCCGCCGGATTTTTAGCCAAATTTGCCAAGGTTATTTTCATTGCGCTCGCGGCCGGAGGCGCAACGCTGGGCAAATTGTTCCGTCGAAAATAGGGAGCCAGAGTGCTCAAATTATTGATGATTCTCTTCGGGGCCGGGAAACTGGGCCCGCTGTTGCTGACCCTCAGCAGTATGGCGCTGTCACTCGTGGTCTACGCGCAATTATTCGGCTGGTGGTATGCCGCTGGTTTTATCGCCTTGCTGTTTATTCACGAGATGGGTCACTACCTTGCCGCCAGACACCGCGGTCTGCAGGTTGGTGCGCCCACCTTCATTCCCTTCGTCGGCGCCTGGATCCAGCTCAAAGAACAGCCGATGGATGTCGAGACAGAGGCCTGGATAGGGTTTGCCGGCCCCTTGCTCGGCACGCTTGGCGCGCTGGCCTGTTATTACATTGGTCGACATGGCGGCAGCGAGATTTGGTTGGCATTGGCCTACGTAGGATTCTTGTTGAACCTGTTCAACCTTATCCCGCTCAGCCCATTCGATGGCGGACGTATTGTTGCGATTATCTCACCCCGACTGTGGTTGATTGGTGTTCCAGTTTTGATCGCGCTGTTTTTTTTCCGTCCCAGCCCGCTCCTCTTGTTGGTTGCTGTGTTGGCCGCCCCTCAGGTGTGGAACGTATTACGCGGGCGCGAACAGCACACCAAACCGGAAGGCTACTACACCGTCTCGTTGGAACAACGCCTGCAATACGCCTGTTATTATCTGACCTTGCTGGGCTTTCTGGCGATTATGAGCCACGATGTCCACCAAATACTCAACCATCTGAGGGTCAGCTGACGAGCTGTGCCGGTAAGGAGTTCTAACGTGAAAAAAGTTGTACTGCCACTGGTCATAATGCTGCTGGTGACAGGTGGAATAATGATGGGGTGCAGTGATATGAAAGCGGCAGGGCGCGATATCGGACATGCCACACGGGATGTAACCCGAACCATCGGCCACACAACCCGGGATGTGACTAAAGAAATCGGCCATAAATCCCGTGATGCCGCCAAAGCTATTGGCAATGGCACCCGCGATGCGGTTCAGAGTGTCGGTGAGGGGTGGGAGGAAGCCGAGTGACCAAAAACGGCAGCTCGCTCACCCGCCTGTAATCGGTAAAACATAGGGGGCGATAAGCCCCCTTTTCATTACTCAAACTCGCAGCAACATTCTTACAGCGCCTTGAGGATCGCCTCGACGGTCGCCTTGGCATCACCGAAGCACATG
>CAMFKP010000017.1 GCA_945957385.1 uncultured Aeromonadaceae bacterium | reverse complement strand
GAGTGTGCCGCCTTGGTCGCACGTAAACAGCCTAAAGACTCGGCCACTGAGGCTTATCGTGAAATTGGTAATGCCTGGCAATTAGGGCGTCGAGAATTGGCGGTATTACAACGGCTGGCCGCCTGGCGCGAGCGAGAAGCCCAGCGCCGCAACCTGGCATTGAATTTTGTCGTGAAAGAGTTGCATCTGTTTAAGTGTGCACAGCACAAGCCGACGTCATTGCGCGAGCTTGATCAGCTGGGGTTACTGCAGCCTGAAATCCGCAACCATGGCAAGACCTTGCTGCGTTTGATCGATGAAGCCATGCGCTCGGATCCCGCCAGTTGGCCGGAGCGACTTCAGCGCTTGGTGGATTTCCCGCATTACAAGTCCGAGCTCAAACGGTTGCGGGGCAAAGTCGAACTGGTGGCGCAACAGCATCAGCTACCTGTAGAGCTATTGGCGTCGAAGAAAATGATTCATCAATACCTGAGCTGGTTGTGGAAATGCCGTGACGAAACACGGCAGGAAGGGGATCTCCCGCGCCTGCTGACCGGCTGGCGCCAGCAGCTCCTGGGTGATCTTCAATCCTGATAGACATCAAACTCAGAAATAACAACGCGGCACAAGGCCGCGTTGTTATTTCATGACCCGAGGCTAAGGTGCGCTATTCTCACCAGCGGGAGTGTTAGCTTCAGCGTCGTTTTCTTCGCCCGGCTTTTTATCACCATTGAGCATGATGTTTAGCTCAAGGACCGAAAGATCATCTTTTTTATCCAGCTGAACGGTCACCTGATCCGGACTGATAGCAACGTACTTGCGGATGACATCCAGCAAGTCTTGTTTCAGTTGCGGCAGATAGTCAGGACCACCGCGGGTACTGCGCTCGTGGGCAACGATAATCTGCAGCCGCTCCTTGGCGACCTTGGCGGTGTTCTCTTTGCGTGGACGCAGGAAAAAATCGAGCAGTGACATGACTTAACTCCCAAACAGGCGAGACAGGAAGCCCTTTTTCTCCTCGGTCAGGAAGCGGAAATCTCGCTTCTCGCCGAGCAGGCGGGCGACGGCATCATCGTACGCTTGACCGGCATCGGATTCCCCATCGAGAATCACAGGTTCACCGGCGTTGGAGGCACGCAAAACAGACGATGACTCGGGAATAACACCCAGCAAGGGGATGGCCAGAATCTCCTGAACATCTTCAACACTGAGCATGTCGCCCCTGTTAACCCGGGTGGGGGCGTAGCGGGTCAGTAGCAGATGTTCTTTAATCGGCTCCAACCCCATTTCAGCACGGCGGGATTTTGAGGCCAAGATGCCAAGGATGCGATCAGAATCGCGCACCGACGAGACTTCTGGGTTGGTGGTGACGATGGCCTCATCGGCGAAATAGAGCGCCATCAATGCGCCTGTTTCAATACCGGCTGGAGAGTCGCAGACGATGTAATCAAACCCCATTTCGGAAAGCTTGGTAATAACACGCTCCACGCCTTCACGGTTGAGTGCGTCTTTGTCCCGGGTTTGCGACGCGGGTAAAATGAATAAGTTCTCTACCCGTTTGTCTTTGATCAACGCCTGATTCAGATTCGCTTCGTCATTGATGACGTTGACGAAGTCGTATACCACGCGGCGTTCACACCCCATGATCAGATCGAGATTTCTCAGGCCAACGTCAAAGTCGATGACCACTGTTTTGTGTCCACGCTGGGCCAGCCCGGTGCTGATGGCTGCACTGCTCGTGGTCTTGCCAACGCCGCCTTTTCCTGAGGTTACGACGATTATACGCGCCATGGGTGCATTCCTTGTAAACCGTTAAAACTGCAACTTTTCAAAGATAAGCTTGTCTTGCTCCAGCCGGATGTGGACGTCTTTATCCACCATGTCGGTCGGCAGGGCATCGCTAAGCTGGTATGTGCCGGCAATCGAGACCAATTCAGGATCCAGTTGCTGGCAGTAAATTCGTGCTTGTTGATTGCCGCGTGCACCGGCCAAGGCGCGTCCACGCAGCGAACCATAGATATGAATGCTGTCGTCGGCGATGACTTCAGCGCCATTACCGACAGAACCGATGATGACTAAAGAGCCGCCGGCGGCATAGATTTGCTGGCCGGAGCGTACGTTGCCATGGTGAACGCGGGTCGGCGTAATGCCGACAGCAACGGGCTCTGCGACCGGTTCGGTACGTGCTGGCTCGGCTTCAACGTTCTGACGTCCCGCGGTCATGACGGCCAGACCGGCTGCTTTGGCTGCCACTTTAATTTCTTCATGACGAGCCCCCGTCACGCCGACCAGGACAAAATCTTCCCGCTCGATCAATTCTTTCAATAATTCAAAGTCGGGGGTCGAGTCGAGCTTTTCCACGTTGACGACGAGTGGTGCAAAATTAAAAAATTGCGGGGCTTGCGCCACTTTGGCTTCCAGCAAGTCGGTGATGTGTCCGAGGTCGTTATCTGCCAGATGCAGGACTGAAAGCGTGAAGGTTGAACCCTTGAGTTCAATGCCGTTATCGGCCATTTACAGCACTCCGTTGACGAGGAAAAGCCTTATTGTTATAGCGAGCCACATGTTATAGTCAGCCACTCTTTCAGGCAACAAACCCCGCGAATTTTAAGTCGTTCCATGATCTGTGCCGTATATAAAAGCTCGAAAAAAGCCGAGACCTATCTCTACCTTTGTCGCCGCGATGATTTTTCATGCGTTCCGGCAGAGTTGATGACTCTGTTTGGCAAGCCGCAGTTTGTTATGTTGCTGCCACTGGATTCACGTGAGCGTCTTGCGCTGGTGGATAAACCGAAACTGCTAGAGGCGTTACAACAGCAGGGTTATTTTCTGCAGCTCCCTCCGCCTGTACCTAATTTGTTGCAACAACATCGTCAGCAACTTGGATTGGAAAAATACACATGAGATTTAAACCCTGGTTGATGATGCTGTTGGCTGGTTTGTCCCTGAGCGCTCAGGCAGTGCCGGATGTCAGCTTTGAGCAGTATGTTGTCAATTTGCAAGCAGAAGCTGTGGCCCAAGGGATACCGGCCAAGACAGTCCAGAGTGCATTTGAACATGTTCAGTTTATCGAGCGGGCGGTCAAAAATGATCGTAACCAGCCCGAGTTCAAACTCACGCTGGATACCTATCTGCCCAAGGCCGTTCCTGAATGGAAGGTTAAACAGGCGCAACGCCTCTACCGTCAGCACTATGCGTTATTGCAGCAAGTGGGCAAACAGTATGGCGTGCAGCCGCGTTTTATCGTTGCGCTCTGGGGGATAGAAACCAATTTCGGTAAGTTGACTGGTAAATATTCGCTGGTGTCATCACTGGCTACGCTGGCTTATGAAGGGCGGCGTGAAGCCTTCTTCAAAAAAGAGCTGTTTGCTGCGTTACGCATTATCGATGAGGGGCACGCAACTCCGGAAACCCTCAAAGGTTCCTGGGCGGGTGCCATGGGTCAGGTGCAATTCATGCCGAGCTCGTTTTTGAATTTTGCTGTTGATCAAGATGGCGATGGTCGCAAGGACTTGTGGCATTCGCTTCCGGATGTATTCGGTTCTGCTGCGCATTATTTGCAGCAGCATGGCTGGAAAGAGGATGAAACCTGGGCGCGGCGCGTAAAAGCGCCGGCAAGCATTGATGCCAAACAGCTAGGGGTTGCGGTGAGTAAGCCGCTAGCCGAGTGGCAAGCCCTGGGGGTGCGCAATCTGGATGGTTCGGCGTTGCCGCACCTTGGCCAGCAGGCATCGTTGGTCATGCCGGATGATCGTGAAGGGCGCGCTTATCTTGCTTATGACAACTATAAGGCGTTGATGGGTTGGAATCGCTCCAATTACTTCGTCGTGGCCGTGGGCTACCTTGCTGATCGTATCGTGGGGAAATCCTGATGACGGCGCGATTTTGGGAACAAAAACGCCTGGATGAGATGTCGCAGTCCGAGTGGGAATCGCTGTGCGATGGTTGTGGCAAATGCTGTCTGGTGAAGCTTGAGGATGAGGAGAGTGGGGAATTGGTGTTTACCAATGTTGCCTGCGATTTGCTGAATCTGAAAAGTTGCCAGTGCGCTAACTACGAGAACCGTTTTCGCTTGATGCCAGACTGCCTGCAATTGACCATCGACAAGATTGCGGAGTTTCACTGGTTACCCATTACCTGTGCCTATCGCCGTCTGGCTGAAGGTGATCCCTTGCCGGAGTGGCATCCCTTGTTGACGGGCAGCCGCTCTGCGATGCATGCCGCCGGTCAGTCGATCCGCAACAAGGTGATTCATGAACGCCACGCCGGCGAATGGGAAGAGCATATTGTTACCTGGCCACTGGGTTTCTAAGCGCACTTTTCGCCCGTTATAATTGGCGCACCGCCAAGGCCCCTAGCAGTTGATGCTGGGGGCCTTTTGTTTTGGAGTTCGGCAGCCGGACTCACTGCGCAACTCCCCGCCACAGTGCACCAGCCTAGTTAACATGTGACATGCTGGTGCAGACGCATTTGGCCCAATCGCGCTTTAAACAGTGGCTGACATTGACCAGTCTGTGAACATAATTAATTGATATAGAAGCATTTATTAGTCAGGAGTTAACCAAAAAACAAACCTGGCACGCACCTTGATATTCAATCTTGTATACAAGTATGAGCGCAAAGGTGAGTGCAGGGATGAAAACCAAGGGATGGACACTGACGGATTGGCAGCGGGCTTACCGTAGTGGTGAGCAGCAAGCACCGCAGATGCTGCATGGGGTGCTCGAGCAATGTGATGGTTCGGATCCTGCCTGGATCTCATTGATTTCGGCCTCACAGCTGGATAACGAGTTACGGCGCTTGCAGCAATTGCTGGACAGTGTTGGTGGTGATCACAGCAAACTGCCGCTCTACGGCATCCCGTTTGCTGTGAAAGACAACATCGATGTCGCGGGATTACCGACCACGGCGGCTTGTCCTGCCTATGCCTATCTGGCAGATGCCGATGCCGAGGTTGTGGCACGTCTCAAGGCAGCAGGTGCCGTCGTTCTGGGCAAGACCAATCTTGATCAATTTGCCACTGGCCTGGTGGGGACACGCTCCCCTTACGGTGCGGTACCTAACAGCTTCAACGCCGAGTATATCAGCGGCGGCTCCAGCTCAGGTTCCGCTTCGCTGGTTGCACGGGGAGTGGTGCCGTTTGCACTGGGTACCGATACTGCAGGATCTGGGCGTGTTCCCGCGGGCTTCAACAACCTGGTGGGCTGGAAACCAACCCGTGGCGCCTTCAGTACGCGGGGTGTGGTACCGGCCTGTCGCTCCCTGGATTGTGTGTCGATCTTTGCGTTAACCGTCGCCGATGCGCGGACGCTGGCGCACATCATGTCGGCGTTTGATGCATTAGACGCCTACTCCCGCTTGGCGCCTCGCCCATTGCCACGTGCGACATGGGGGGCTCGGCCTCGCTTGGCGGTGCCAGCCAACCGTCCATGGTTTGGTGATGACGCGCAACGAGAGGCCTTTGAGCAGGCATGCGCTCAGCTGCGTGCCGCCGGTGCCGAGCTCACCGAAATTGATTTCGAACCGATGTTTGCACTGGCCCGTTTGCTCTATGACGGCCCCTGGATTGCCGAGCGTCATGTGGTCCTCGAAGGATTCCTTGCCGAACACAGCGACAAGATGGATGCGACGGTTGCCGGCATCGTCTCCGGCGCGGTCGGTTTGGCGGCCACGGACGCTTATCGGGCGGAATACCAGCGCATGGCGTTGCAGCGGCAAATCTTGGCGACCTTCGACACCTTCGATGCCTTACTGGTTCCGACTTCGCCCTTGCTGCCAACCACTGCCCAAGTGATGGCCCAACCCGTCGAGGTCAACAGCTGGCTGGGTACCTACACCAATTTCGTTAACCTGGCCGATTGTGCTGCGCTGGCCTTACCGGCTGGATTCCGTGCTGACGGCCTGCCGGCCGGGATCACGTTGATTGCACCGGCGTGGCATGAGTTGGCCATGGCCGAGTTCGGCGAGCGCTGGCAACAACGGTTGGCACAGGCGGGGCTGACGCTGGGGGCCACTGCAAAAGCCATACCCTTGTCGACGTTGCCAGCGTACACGCTGCCGGCAGATGCGTTACCGATCGCGGTAGTGGGCGCGCACCTCAGCGGCATGCCGCTCAATCATGAACTGACCAGTCGTGGCGCCGTGCTGCTTGAGCGCACCCGTAGCGCAGATCACTACCGACTGTTTGCAATAGCAAACAGTACGCCGCCGAAACCAGCGCTGGTAGCCAGTGTCAATGGCGCCGCGATAGAGCTGGAACTCTGGGCGCTTCCCAAGGGGGCATGGGCCGACTTTCTTGCCGGTATCCCGTCGCCGCTTGGGCTTGGCACCGTGCGGCTGGCGGATGGTCGGTGCGTTAAAGGATTCATCTGTGAGCCAGCGGCACTGGATGGCGCGCTCGAGATCACCTCATTTGGCGGCTGGCGCAGCTACTTGCAAAGCCAATGCCCCCGTTAATCGAAAAGGAAGTCACCATGTTCTCTAAAGTCCTGATTGCCAACCGTGGCGAGATTGCAGTCCGCATTTTGCGTACCTTGCGTGAGTTGGGTATTTCCAGCGTTGTCGTCTACTCCGATGCCGATCGGCACAGCTTGCCGGTACGCTTGGCCGATGAGGCCATTGCCCTGGGGGGGGATAGTCCGGCCGATAGCTATCTGCGTGCCGACAAGATCCTGGCAGCGGCTCGGCAAAGTGGTGCCGAGGCGATCATCCCAGGTTATGGTTTTCTGTCGGAGAATGCCGGCTTTGCTGAGCAGTGCGCGGCGGCTGGGGTGGTGTTTGTCGGCCCGACACCGCGCCAGTTACGTCAATTCGGACTCAAGCATGAGGCTCGGGCATTGGCCGAACAGGCTGGCGTACCACTGACTCCGGGCTCAGGACTGCTCGATTCAGTTGCTCATGCACTGACCGAGGCGGAGCGCATCGGTTACCCGCTGATGCTCAAGAGCACCGCTGGCGGTGGCGGGATCGGTATGACCCGGTGTAATGATGCTGATGAACTGGCTGCCGCATTTGCCAGCGTCAAGCGTCTGGGAGAGCAGTTTTTTAACGATGCCGGCCTGTTCATCGAGCGTTATGTCGAGGCGGCGCGTCACGTCGAAGTGCAGATAGTCGGTGATGGTGCCGGGACAGTTGTTGCGCTCGGTGAGCGCGATTGTTCCTTGCAACGCCGCAACCAGAAAGTGGTCGAGGAGACGCCGGCGCCGGGACTGCCCGCCGCCACGCGTAGCGCCATGCTGCAAGCGGCAATCAGCCTGGGCGAGTCGGTTGGCTATCAATCGGTGGGCACGGTTGAGTTTATTTATGATGCTGCCCGAGACGAATTCTACTTTCTGGAGGTCAACACCCGGCTGCAGGTAGAGCATCCGATCACCGAACGGGTCACCGGCATCGATCTCGTGGCCTGGATGCTGCAAATCGCGGCGGGAACACCGCCCGTGCTGCAGCCGTTGCCTGCGCCTAACGGTGCCGCCATCGAGGTGCGGCTTTACGCCGAGGATCCCCTCAAACAATTCCAGCCGTCTCCGGGCACCCTGACCGAGGTCAGCTTTCCACTACAGAATGACTGGGTGCGCGTCGATGGCTGGGTAGAGCAGGGAAGTGAGGTGTCGCCACACTATGACCCCATGCTGGCCAAGTTGATCGTCTGGGGTCCGGATCGGCAAAGTGCCATTGCCCGTTTGCAAGTGGCATTGGCCGAGACCCGACTCGCCGGTATCGCCACCAATCTGGATTATTTGCGGCAGATTGCAGGCTGGGAACGGTTTGCGCGTGGCGATGTGGCTACCCAGGCGTTGGCCACACTCGACTATGCTCCCCAGGCTATCGAGATCCTGGCCCCAGGGACCTATACCACGGTGCAGGATTACCCCGGCCGTGTCGGTTATTGGGATATCGGCGTTCCCCCGTCGGGACCGATGGATGACCGATCGTTTCGTCTGGCGAACCGCCTGGTCGGCAATGGCGAAGCGGCTGCGGGATTGGAGTGCACGATTCAGGGCCCCAGTCTGCGTTTTCATGCCGATAGCGTGATCGCTCTGTGCGGTGGCGAGGTACACGCTACCTTGGATGGTGAACCTGTGCCGATGCACTGTGCCGTCACCGTGGCCGCCGGCCAGCAACTGGTGATGGGCAAGGTGTTGCGTGGCTGTCGTTGTTATCTGGCCATCCGTGGCGGGCTGGATCTGCCGGTCTATCTGGGCAGCCGTGCCACGTTTGCCCTGGGACAGTTTGGTGGCCATGCCGGTCGTCCGTTACGGAGCGGGGATGTGCTGCCATTAGGGCAGAGGTGGGAACACGAAGCTTGTTTTAACGCCTTGCCGGCGCTGCTTGAACCTGGTTATGGCTGTTTCCCTGACGCGAGTGTCGGCAGTCATCTGTGGGAGATCGGCGTGCTTTACGGGCCGCACGGGGCACCGGATTTCTTTACTGCCGAGTCGATTGACGCCTTTTTTTCCACGGATTGGGAAGTGCATTACAACTCCAATCGGCTGGGTGTGCGCCTGGTGGGCCCGAAACCGTGCTGGACACGCACCGATGGTGGCGAAGCCGGCTTGCACCCCTCAAATATTCACGATTGTGAATATGCCATCGGCAGCATCAACTTCACGGGCGATATGCCGGTGATCCTGACCCATGATGGTCCCAGCCTCGGCGGCTTTGTCTGTCCGGTGACGATTGCCAAGGCCGAGTTATGGAAAGTAGGACAGGTCAAGCCCGGTGACCGCATCCGTTTCCGCGCGCTGGGATTTGACGAGGCGTTGGCCTGCGAACTGGCCTGGGATCATGCCATTGCCCATCTGGTTGCCCCTGGCCTGCCACCCCATGTGGTACCGACACTGCAGCCGACGACCACGGTCTCCGCCTGTGTGTTGGCCAGCCTGCCGGCGCAAGGAGACCGCCCATCGGTGGCTTATCGCCAGGCGGGTGATAAATACATCCTGCTGGAATACGGCGACAACGTGCTCGATCTGCGGTTGCGGATGCGCATTCATGCGCTGATGGAATCGTTAAGCGCGGAGCCGATCCCCGGGATCGCTGAACTGGCGCCCGGTGTCCGTTCCCTGCAGATCCGCTATGACAGCCGGCAAATCCACCAGCGCGAGCTGATCGCCGCATTACTGGGCCGGGAGGCCCGGTTGCCGCCAGTCAGCCAGATGCAGGTGCCTAGCCGCGTGGTGTACCTGCCGATGGCGTTTGAAGACTCGGCCACGCTGGACGCGGTCTCCCGCTATCGGCAGTCGGTGCGCGATACCGCGCCTTGGTTACCCAACAATGTCGATTTCATCCAGCGCATCAACGGTCTCGATAGCCGTGAGCAGGTGCGCGACATTCTGTTTGATGCCCGCTACATGGTGCTGGGCTTGGGGGATGTTTATCTGGGGGCACCGTGCGCGGTGCCGGTCGATCCGCGTCACCGGTTGTTGACCTCGAAATACAATCCGGCACGGACCTATACCGCAGAGGGCACCGTCGGCATCGGTGGTGTCTATATGTGCATCTATGGCATGGACTCGCCTGGGGGTTACCAGCTGGTCGGCCGCACGCTGCCAATTTGGAACAAATTTCTGAAAAACAAACAGTTTGCCTCTGGTGAGCCCTGGCTGCTGCGCTTCTTTGACCAGGTGAAGTTCTATCCGGTGAGTGAGGCTGAGCTGGATGCGCTGCGTGAGGCGTTTCGTGAAGGACGCGCCGAGATCCGTATCGAGCAGGAGACCTTCTCGCTGGCAACCTATGAACAGTTCCTGCAGGACGAGGCCCAGAGCATTGCCGATTTCAAGGCTCGCCAGCAGTTGGCATTCAGTGCCGAGATCGCCCGCTGGCAGAACGAGGAGGCCACGGTAGCCGCCTTGCAGGAGCAGGCGCCGGAGCCTGCCGCAGTGGCAGCGCATCTGCAGCCAGTCGAAGCCGAAATCAGCGGCAATATCTGGAAGTTGCTGGTTGAAGAGGGGCAGTCCGTGCAGGCCGGTGAGCCGTTGCTGATCGTTGAGGCGATGAAGATGGAGTTTGCCATCCATGCGGCCATCGACGGTGTAGTGAGCCATGTGCGCTGCAAGCCAGGGCGTCCGGTACAGGCTGGTGATGCCTTGCTGTACCTGGATCCGGTTGCGGTCACGGTGCAGTAAGGAGAGCGCGATGACTCAAAACCGCAGCCCGATCCGGCGCCCGTTAGGGGAGCCGAAACCCAGGCCGTTAAATATGGCGGATCGCATCTATGCCGCCCTTAAGGAACAGATCTTCAGTTTTGCCCTGTTGCCAGGAGATCGGTTCAGCGAAAGCGATGTGGCCGAACAGATGGCCGCCAGCCGGACACCGGTTCGCGATGCCCTCTATCGCTTGCAGCAGGAGGGGTATGTCGAAGTCTATTTTCGCAGCGGTTGGCAGGTCAGGCCCTTCGATTTCAAGACCTTCGAGGATCTGTATGACGTACGCATCGTGCTGGAAGAGGCGGCGGTGCGTCGCCTGTGCGATGGCGTGCAACAAGGTGACGAACTTGAAGAGCTCAAGGCCACCTGGCTGGTGGCAGAGGGCCAGCGGCTGACCAGTGGTGACGAGGTCTCGCGTCTGGATGAACGCTTTCACTGCCTGTTGGTCGCGGCGACCGGCAATCAGGAGATGGCGGCCATCCATCAGGCGGTCAGTGAACGCATCCGCATCATACGGCGGCTCGATTTCACGCAGGAGATGCGGATATCGGCCACCTATGCCGAACATGGCGCCATTCTCGGTGCCGTGCTCAAGCGTCGCAGCGAGGAGGCGCTGCGACTGCTCAAATCGCATATCGAGGCCAGCAAGGCCGAGGTACGCAAAATCACCCTGCATAAGCTGCATGTGGCCCGGGAACGGTCACGGCTGCAACTGGGTACTCCACAAGAAGTATGAGTCAGTGCTTTACAAACACGCGTCACCCTCCGGTGGCTTAACTCCACCGGCCAAGATGACCCGCACTGGGTGGGTTTTTTAAACAAGGAGAAGTTTCATGAAAAACAAATCATTGGTTCACGCTTCCCGTCTGTCGCTGCTGGCGTTGGCCATGGCATCCGCTGGTGTTATGGCTGCGGACGGCACCATCAAGATCGGCGTGCTGCACTCGCTGTCCGGTACCATGGCAATTTCCGAAACCACGCTTAAAGACACCATGTTGATGCTGATCGACGAGCAGAACAAGAAAGGTGGGGTGTTGGGCAAGAAGCTTGAGCCTGTGGTGGTGGATCCGGCCTCCAACTGGCCACTGTTTGCCGAAAAGGCCCGTGAACTGATTCAAAAAGACAAGGTGGCGGCGATCTTCGGTTGCTGGACGTCGGTATCGCGCAAGTCGGTGCTGCCGGTGGTGGAAGAGCTCGACAGCATCCTGTTCTACCCGGTGCAGTATGAAGGTGAAGAGTCGTCGAAGAATGTGTTCTACACCGGTGCTGCACCAAACCAGCAAGCCATTCCGGCCGTCGACTATCTGATGGCGCAAGGAGTCCAGCGCTGGGCGCTGCTGGGCACGGATTATGTCTACCCGCGGACCACCAACAAGATCCTCGAGGCCTACCTCAAGGCCAAGGGCGTCAAGGCCGCGGACATCATGGTCAACTACACGCCGTTTGGCCATTCCGACTGGCAGTCTATCGTGGCGGATGTGAAGAAGTTCGGCTCAGCCGGCAAGAAGACGGCCGTGGTGTCGACGATCAATGGCGATGCCAACGTGCCGTTCTACAAGGAGCTTGGCAACCAGGGGATCTCGGCCAAGGACATTCCGGTCGTGGCGTTCTCGGTGGGTGAAGAGGAGCTCTCCGGTATCGACACCAAGCCGCTGGTGGGCCACCTGGCCGCCTGGAACTACTTCCAGAGCGTCGAGTCGGATGAGAACAGCCAGTTTATCGATACCTGGCACAAGTTTACCGGCAAGGCGAATCGCGTCACCAATGACCCAATGGAAGCCACCTACATCGGCTTCAACATGTGGGTAAAAGCGGTCGAGAAGGCCGGCACTACGGATCCGGATGCCGTCCAGGAGGCGCTGATTGGTGTCAGCGTACCGAACCTGACCGGCGGTACGGCCACCATGATGCCAAACCATCACATCACCAAGCCGGTATTGATTGGCGAGATCCAGGACGATGGTCAGTTCGAAGTGGTCTCCGAGACCAAGGGCACTGTGGTCGGGGATGAGTGGTCTGACTATCTGCCGGGTTCGCGTGATCTGATCTCCGATTGGCGCAAACCGCTGGCCTGCGGCAATTTCAATGTCAAAACCGGCAAGTGTGGCGGTAGCGGCAAGTAAGGCGTAACACCGGGAGGCCAGGCCTCCCGGTCGAGTCACCGCGGGTGGCTCACGTTGGTGGACTGCACCGGCGGTCCACCACCAGAGGTAAACAGAAGGGATGTCATGATGCAGGAAATCGCGATCCGATCTGCAATCAGGGAACACAGCGCCGACCTGGGCGCCAGCTTAAGAAAGGTGCAACGCTGGGCGCGGGTCGCGCTGGCGATGCTGCTGTGTTTGTGGGGAGCACAGGCTGCGGCGATGAGTGTCGAACAGGCCGAACAGGTACTGACCGGCAAGAATTTCGAAGACAAGGCCCAGGCGCTGACGGCGCTGGCCGCCAGCGGGGCTCAGTATGTGCCGACGCTATTTAGCGCGCTGGCGGACGGAGAGCTCTACTACCGTAAGCAGGATGGCCTGCTGGTGCTCAAAGAGGGCCAGGCTTACACGGCGCTGCACGACGGGGCGGCGATCTCCGGCAAGAGTCGGGATTTCAAGCGGGTCGCCGTCAACAATGCGCTGCGTGAACAGCTGTCACAGCTGGCGGCCGATCTGGCATTGACCGATGCCGATCCGGCTCGGCGGCTGGCGGCGGTCGAGGCGATGTTTGGCAAGGTGACGCCGGCACAAACCACGGCGTTACGGGCGCGGTTACAACAAGAGACGGATAGCCGAGTCACCGAGGCACTTAAGGCGGCCTTGGCGATGGGGGATCTGCATAGTGCGGAGGCGCGGGTGCGCCATAACGCCGTGTTGACGCTGGCCGCGGTGAAACACCCGCTCGTGATCGTGGCATTGCGCACGACTGCGGAACAAGACAGCGATGTGGCGGTCAAACATGCCGCCCGCGATGGCCTGCGCGCCTTGACGCGCAGTCAGCAATTCTATGCCGGTGTCGAAACCCTCTACTTCGGCCTGAGTCTGGGCTCGGTGCTGGTACTGGCCGGGATCGGGCTGGCGATCACCTTCGGGGTCATGGGCGTGATCAACATGGCCCATGGTGAGCTGATGATGCTCGGCGCCTATACCACCTTTGTGCTGCAGCAGTGGCTGCCCGGTCAGCCGGCACTGGCGTTGCTGTTATCGATCCCGGCTGCGTTTGTCGTCTCCGGCCTGGTCGGCATCGTGATCGAGCGCTGCGTGATCCGCTACCTGTACGGCCGCCCTCTGGAGACGCTGCTGGCCACGTTTGGCATTAGCCTGCTGTTGCAACAGGCGGTGCGCAGCCTCTTCTCGCCGCTGAACCAGAGCGTGGTGATGCCGGCGTTCATGAGTGGCACCTTGACGATCAATGGGTTTCTGGCGCTGACGCAAAATCGCCTGTGCATCATCCTGTTCTGCCTGCTGGTGTTCAGCGGCTTGATGTGGTTGCTCAAGCGCAGCCGCCTGGGGCTGGAGGTGCGTGCCGTGTCGCAAAACCGGGCCATGGCGCGCAGCATGGGGGTGCATTCAGCCCGGGTGAATGCCCTGACATTTGGCCTCGGCTCCGGTATCGCCGGGATTGCCGGCGTGGCCTTGTCCCAGCTGACCAATGTCGGCCCGAATCTCGGTCAGAACTACATTGTCGATGCCTTCATGGTGGTGGTGTTTGGCGGCGTCGGCAACTTGTGGGGCACCCTGGTGGCGGGATTGACGCTGGGGGTGGCGAACAAGCTGCTGGAGCCGCTGGCCGGCGCCATGCTGGCGAAGATCGTGATCCTGGTGGCGATCATCCTGTTTATTCAAAAACGTCCGCGCGGTCTGTTTCCGCAACGCGGCCGTGCGGTGGAGGGTTAAGGCATGTGGCAAGGCGTGTTACAGGACAAACGAGGTCAGGTACTGTTTGCCGTGCTGTGGCTGGGCGTCGCCCTGGTGGTGTTGTCGAACTGGCTGCTGCCGGCGGGGAGCGCGCTGTATGTTGGCAGCAACACCGTCACGCTGCTGGGCAAATACCTGTGCTATGCGCTGCTGGCGGTGGCACTGGATCTGGTGTGGGGCTATCTGGGGATATTGAGCCTCGGGCACGGTGCCTTCTTCGCACTGGGTGGCTATGTGATGGGCATGTATCTGATGCGCCAGATCGGTGATCGTGGCGTGTATGGCAATGCCGAGCTGCCCGATTTCATGGTGTTCTTGAACTGGCATGAATTACCGTGGTTCTGGCATGGCGTGGAGCACTTTGCGCTGGCGTTGCCGCTGATGTTGCTGGTGCCGGGCCTGCTGGCGTTTGTGTTCGGCTTTCTGGCATTTCGCTCCCGGGTCACTGGCGTCTATCTGTCGATCATGACCCAGGCCCTGACCTATGCGTTGATGCTGGCGTTCTTTCGTAACGAGATGGGCTTTGGTGGCAACAACGGGCTGACCGACTTCAAGGATCTGCTGGGCCTGCCGCTGGCCTCGGATGGCATGCGCCTGGGGCTCTTCATCGCTTCGGCCCTGGCGCTGACGCTGGGGTATCTGGCGTGCCGGCTGATCGTCAGCTCGCGCCTGGGGCGGGTTGCCGTCGCGATCCGCGATGCCGAGATGCGTACCCGCTTCATCGGCTACCGTGTCGAGTGGTTCAAGCTGGCGCTGTTTGTCTTCTCGGCGATGCTGGCCGGGCTGGCCGGGGCTTTGTATGTGCCTCAGGTCGGCATCATCAATCCCGGCGAGTTTTCACCGCTCAACTCCATCGAGCTGGTGATCTGGGTGGCGGTCGGTGGCCGGGCCACGCTGTATGGCGCCGTGCTCGGGGCATTGCTCGTCAACTATGCCAAGTCGGTGTTTACCGGCGTGCTGCCGGACGAGTGGCTGTATGCCCTGGGCGCGCTGTTTGTGCTGGTAACGCTGTTTTTGCCCCGCGGTGTCATGGGGCTGTTATCCCGTAAGGAGGTGCAGGCATGAACATGTTGGCCCATACCCGAGAGCTGTTTACCCCGGATTACTGGCGGCACCGCTTCTCGCCGCGTCAACAGCCGGATCTGAACCTGACCCACGGCATGATCCTCTATCTGGAGGAGATCTCCGTCAGCTTCGATGGCTTCAAGGCGCTGAACAATCTCAACCTCTACATCGAAGCCGGAGAGCTGCGTTGCATCATAGGCCCCAATGGCGCAGGCAAGAGCACCATGATGGATGTCATCACCGGCAAGACCCGGCCCGATACCGGCTCGGCCTGGTTTGGCCAGAACATCGATCTGCTGGCGCTGGATGAGCCGGCGATCGCCGATGTCGGTATTGGTCGCAAATTTCAAAAACCCAGCGTCTTCGAGCCGTTGACGGTCGAGGAGAACCTGGAGTTGGCGATGGCCGGCAATAAGCGGGTTTGGCACACCTTCCGTGGCCGGCTCAGCGGGGAAGAGCGCGACTATCTGGATCAGGTGTTGTTACTGATTGGGCTGGTGCCCGAGCGTAAACGCCTGGCCGGGGTCTTGTCCCATGGTCAAAAGCAGTGGCTGGAAATTGGCATGTTGCTGATGCAGCGTCCCCAGCTGCTGTTGGTGGATGAGCCGGTCGCCGGCATGACCCATCAGGAGATGGAGCGCACGGCCGAGCTGCTGACGTCGCTGGCCGGGGAGCACTCTGTCGTGGTGGTCGAACATGACATGGATTTTGTGCGCAGTATTGCCAAGCGGGTGACGGTGCTGCATCAAGGGTCTGTGCTTGCCGAAGGCAGCATGGCACAGGTGCAATCCGATCCCAGGGTCATCGAAGTCTATCTGGGGGAGGCAGCATGCTGAAGATCGACGGCGTGAATCAGTTTTATGGCCAGTCCCACACCCTGTGGGATCTGAGTCTGGAGGTTAAGGCCGGCGAATGCCTGTGCCTGATGGGGCGTAACGGCGTTGGCAAGACCACCCTGCTCAATGCCATCATGGGCCAGCTGGCGTTGCGCAGTGGCAGCGTGCTGTTCGATGGTACCGATCTGGCGCCGTTGCGCGCCGAACGCCGGGCCGAGCTCGGCATCGGCTACGTGCCCCAAGGGCGGCAGATCTTCCCGCTGCTCACGGTGGAGGAGAATCTGAAAATTGGTCTGGCGGCGCGGCGTGACAAGGTGCGGCAGATCCCCGAGTTCATCTATGAACTGTTTCCGGTGCTCAAGCAGATGCGCCAGCGCCGAGGCGGCGATCTCTCCGGTGGCCAGCAGCAGCAGTTGGCGATTGGTCGGGCGCTGGTGCTGGATCCGAAGCTGCTGATCCTCGATGAACCGACCGAGGGGATCCAGCCGAACGTGGTTGCGGAAATTGGCGACATCATCCGTCGTCTTAATCGCGAGATTGGCCTCACCGTATTGCTGGTGGAGCAGAAGCTACCGTTCGCGCGCAAGGTTGGTGATCGCTTCAGTCTGCTGGATCGGGGCCGGGTGGTGGCCTCCGGCGCCATGTCCGAGCTGGACGAGCAGCTGATCCGTACCTACCTCACCGTTTGAGCCTCTCGGCTTGCCTATTCTGGCGCCTGTGGGCGCCTTTTTTGTGCCAGCACATCCAGCTGGGCGCGATTATTAAATCAAACTTAATAATAGCGTGAGTTTCAGGCTGCTATTTTGTGGTAATCATGTCAGCTTAACCTGCGGCTGGCGAAGAGATCGCCGCTAACTGTCGACAAAAGAGGCATTTGGCTATGTGGCTCGCGTCTTGGCGACATTTCCGGTGACCTGGCTGGCAAAATGGGAAAAAATGGTTCGACGTCGCCGCGCCTGACCGCATGATCTGGCGCGCGATGATTTTTTTAGTGCCTCGGGCTGCAGACAGGAGGAAGTGACTGCCATGTCGGTGCAGGAACAGAAAAAAACCGGTGCTTTATATTCCCAGTTGACGGGCTTGCCGGCACAAGAGGTGTTCGACGCACTGTTTATGCGCAACACGTTTGATCATCAAGACTGTCTCGATCTGGACGCGCTGTGGGGCGAATACTGTTTCACTGAGCGTCAGGTCGTCGATGCGTTTGTCGATTTCCAGCAGCGTCATCCCGTGATGCCGGAAGGCTATCAGGAGGCCATTCTGTGGCACGGGGAATACGATCCGGTGCCCAGCCAGATTGCTGCCGATGAGTTTCGCATGGCATCCCAGATTTTTCATGAGAAGGCGGGGCTGTTCAATGGCACCGTACGTTTGATCGGCGGCTTCCTGAATCAGGATGTTCCCAACCGGCGTGGCCTGTGTCGCTGGATCGCTCCCAATACCTTCGTGATGCTGTATGTGGTGCGTCAGTCGCGTGGTCCTTTCTTCGGTTACTTCTTCCCGAAAGATGGGGGCACCACGGTATCGATGGTGATGTGGTAACGCGTTGCGCTGGCGTGTCATGCCAGTAAATCATGCCAGAAAACGGGCCCCGATGTCGGGGCCTGTTTATTGCAGCCCGATCACCAGATCGGCTGAGTCAGGAAGGGGTTGCTGAGCCGCTCGCGGCCGAAGGTGGAGTTCGGTCCGTGGCCGGGAATGAAGGTGACGCCATCGCCCAGCGGCAACAACTTGTTCTGGATCGAGGCGATCAAGTCCGCATGGTTGCCCTGGGGGAAGTCGGTGCGGCCGATGGAGCCCTGGAACAACACATCGCCCACCAGCGCCAGCTGCGCGCTATCGCTATAGAACACCACGTGTCCCGGCGTATGCCCCGGGCAGTGCAGCACCGTCAGCTGTTGCCGACCAACCTGTAGCGTATCACCCTCCTGCAGCCAGCGTTGTGGCACAAAGGGTTCGGCACGCGGGAAGCCAAACATCTCGGATTGTGCCGGCAACCCCTGCAACCAGAAGGCATCGGCGGTATGGGGGCCGGTAATCGGGCAGCCGGTGCGTTCATGCAACTCCAGGGCGGCACCGACATGATCCAGATGGCCATGGGTCAGCCATAACCCGGTCAGGGTCAGCCCACGTTCGGCGATCGCCTCCAGTAGGCGGTGTTCTTCACCACCCGGGTCGACCAGTGCCGCCTCGCGGGTTTCATCGCACCACAACAGGGTACAGTTCTGCATGAACGGGGTGACGGGCAGGATCTGGTAATTAAGCATGCGGACTCCATAACGGGATTTGCGGCATTTTACCTGTCGCCGCCGGTCGTGAACAAGGCATCACAGGCTTAAGAACTGCGCGTGCAAGTCAGCGGCGACGCTCTGGTGGCCGCTGGCCAGCCAGTGCAGGCCATCATCGCCCACAACCTGCGGCGGGGGCAGGTAATAACCGCAACCCCACTGGCGGGCCTGCTGCTGCCACAGCGCCGCCAGCTGGTGACTGTTGGCTTCTTGCCCCTGAAACAGCTGGCGCCAGCCCGATGTCAGTGCGCCTAACGGCAGCGGTGCCAGCAGGATCAGTGGCGTGTTGGCGGCCAATTGTCGCCATGCTTGCAAATAACAGTGCAAGGAAGCCGCCACGGCCTGTGGTGTGGCGCCGGCCGCCAGATCATTGATACCCAGCGCCAGCACGATGCGCTGAGGTGCGCGCTGCAACGCCTGTTGCCACGCCTGCGGCGCCGCGAGCAGCCCCGCCTGTGGCCGCTGCGCCTGCAACGTGCGACCCGGTTGGGCTTGCAGATTCAGTGTGGTTTCGAGTCTGGCTGCCAGCAGGGCGGGCCAGCTCTGATCGTGTCGGTAGCGTCCGCCGCCAGGTTGAAATCCCCAGGCATTCGAGTCGCCAAAACAGAGCAACATCGGCTCTCCTTGTCATCTGTAGATGGGCTGATGCTAAACAGGGGCGCGCCCTGGGGCAAGTGCGCGTTGCCGGCAACTAGCGTGGGACCGGGCAATGCAACGCAATCGCCGCACTGAAGCGTTCCTGCCCATATTGCATCATGCGCACAAAGTCATCGCGGCGTACCGGCACCTGCATCGCGGATATCAGGCGCTCACGGCTGCTGTCGACGTCGGGATCATGAAAAAACACAAACTGTTCGTCGAGGCCGATCAGCACGACCCAGTGTGGCGCCTTGTCGCCGGTCAGGCGCCAGGTGCTGATCAGTACCAGAACTGGATGCCCTTGCCGCAGCTCGTGTTCCAGTTCACCGAGGGTGGGGCGGCGGATCTGCGGTTCAATGCCAACGGCGCGCAGCTGATCCAAAAAATCGTTCTGGACCAGCTCCATGACTTGCCGTTTGCTGTCGCTGCGAACGCCGCGTAAAAACGGTGTCTGGGCCTGGCTGACCCAGACCCGCGGTTGCAGGCCGCGGCGGCAGGCTGCCAGTGTCAGCCCCAGTGCTGAACAGCCACCGTGGCCCGTGGTCATGAACACCGTCGTGGCTTCGCGCCAGATCTGCACCTCTTCGCGGCGCTGTAATGGCGTATCCGGTTGCAGGCCGGCGCGGGCCATCATCAGGCTGGCCGGGCCGCAGGTAAACGGCAACGTCTGTGCGTAGTAGGGGATCGGCAGCAGCATCGCCGGCTCCCCCGGCTGCAGCCGCTTTTCCAGCCGGATGCCATCGGCGGCATCATCGTAGTAGTGGGCCAGGATGCGGATTGGGCGGTAACCTGCCTGCTCGTAGAGATGGCGGGCGCCCTGGTTATCCTGCCGCACCTCCAGGCGCAGCGTGAGATAGCCCTGTTTCAGCGCCAAGTGTTCGCAGGCTTGTAACAGGCTGCGGCCGATACCGCGTTGGCGGAATTGCGGGTTAACGGCCAGCGAGTAGAGGCGGGCAAGGTGTGTCCTATGGTGCACCAGCAGCAGGGCATAACCGGCCAGTTGTTCCTGCTGCTCGTCAACCAGCAGATGACTGGTGTCACTGCGCATGAAGCGCCGAAACTGGCGGGCACAGAGGCGATCGCCGGGAAAGGCCTGCTCCTCCAGCGCCAGCAGCGCGGGTAGATCATCGGGTTGGGCGGAACGAATCATGCCGGAGACCTCCTGACTTCACGGCGGGGACATCGTGGCAGGCGCGGGAGGCGGGTGTCAGGCGGTGTCTCCTGAATCTGCGGCATCATAAGCCTGTTTGGCTTGACGGGTAAAGTGTGACGGGCATAGCATGCCGCTGGGTCCAGATGGGTTACCCCTGCCTGTCATGGAGCCGGGTCGTATCCGACCTCCCTTCCTAGTGCCGTGCCGGATACCGTTGCTGTTCAACTTGGAGTCGTTATGGCCAAGTTTCTTATAGTCACGGAAAAAAAATCGGATTGGGCTGCCTATTTTCCCTCGGAAAGCGTCGTCAGTGTCGGTGATTATCTCGACCACCGCAGTGACGAGGAAGCCAGTCATAGCAATACGCAAGTTATTAACCTGTGTCGGGATTTCAGTTACCAGAGCCTGGGCTACTACTGTTCGTTATTGGCCGAGGCGCGAGGGCACCGCATCTTGCCGACGTTGCGCACCATCAACGAAGTCTCCCGCAAGGAGGCGCAGTGGATGGTGCTAAACGGCATGCATGAAGCGCTCGACCTGGCCTTTTCCGGTCAGGAGCACGATACCATCAGTCAACTCTTCTATTTTGGGCAAAGCACCCATCCCGCCCTGCAAAAAGTCGCCCGCCAGCTTTTTGAACAATATCCGTTACCGGTGATGCAGGTGACGTTCCGTCACAATCGCCATGGCTGGCAACTGCTCTCGATCGCGCCTTTTCCGTTCCAGTCGCTGGAAAATGGGCAACAAGACAGTTTTGCCGATGCCCTGGAGCGTTTTTCACGCAAGATATGGCGGCAGCCGGCGCCACACCGCCGTTACCGCTACGATCTGGCGTTGCTGATCGACCGTGAAGAGCACATGCCGCCATCGAATCTGATGGCGATCAAACGTTTCATCCGCGCTGGCCAAAAACTGGGGATCCGGGTCGAGATCATCGATCGGGATCAGCTGGCTCGGCTGGGGGAATTTGATGCGCTGTTCATCCGCGCCACCACCAACATTGACAACTACACCTATACCTTTGCCCGTCGTGCTGAAAAGCTGGGCCTCGTCGTCATCGATGATCCGGGTTCCATCATGTACTGCACCAACAAGGTCTATCTGTCCGAATTGCTGGAGAAGCACAAAGTTCCGACACCGAAGACCCGGGTGATCCGTGCCGGCGAGAAAGGATGGGTGGAAAAGACGGTTGCCACGTTAGGTTTGCCGTGTGTGCTGAAACTGCCGGATGGCTCCTTCTCGCGCGGCGTGCACAAAGTGGAGAGTGTCGAAGAGCTGGAACAAAAAGCCGGTGAAATGTTGGCCAGTTCGGCATTAATTCTGGCCCAGGAGTTTATGTATACCGAGTTTGACTGGCGTATCGGTGTTCTTAATCGCCAACCCTTGTTTGCCTGTAAATACTATATGAGCCGCGGCCATTGGCAGATTTACCAGCACAAAGAGGGCGGTCAGTTCAATGCCGGAGGCTGGGAAACGCTGGATGTGATGGCGGCACCACGCTGTGTGCGCGAAACGGCGCTCAAGGCAGCCAATTTAATTGGTGATGGTTTGTATGGCGTGGATATCAAGCAAAAAGGCAATCGCGCCTATGTGATTGAAATCAATGATAACCCCAATATTGACCGCGGCATCGAAGATCATTTCATGGGCGATCTGATCTACGAGCGGGTGATGGCGGAGTTTCTGCGTCGTCTGCAACAACGCGGGCTCTAGACGAAACGGGGCCCCGGCATGCCGGGGCCCGATAGGATGCAGGCCAATCTCAGCCCAGGTGTTGCAAGAAGTGGCGACACGCCGCGGCTTCCCCTGAAAACAGCCGCAGGTTGGGGCGACGCTCCAGCTGGCGCAAGTAAACCGGATCGTAATACTCCACCAGCAGCCGTTGAATCCACAGCGTGTGACCTTGGCTGTCACCCTGCTGCCGTTGCAGTGCGAAACCCTCCTCCATCATCGCTTGCAACTGACGATAAACCAGGCCGCCGAGGCGTTTTTCCAGGCGTGACAAGGCAGCTCGCAACTGGCCGGCCACCTGCTCGCAGGCCTGTTCATGGCAGCCAAGACTGGCTTGCCAGCGCGTGATCATGGCGTCGACATAGTCGCGTCGAATGCGCTGCACCCGCTCGGCCAGAGGACACTCCAATACCACCAGCGGTGCGGCCTGCATCGCCTCGAACAGATCCAGCGGCAGGGTACAACGACCAATCATGCGGCTTTCATCTTCCAGGATGCGCCAGCCGCTGTGCCGCGGTCGGAGTAGATCCAGTGCCAGTGCGTTTTCGAAATCTACATTGGCCGGTTGTGGTTCGGGGAGGGCTCCAAAGCTGGAGCCGCGATGTCGGGCGTGGTGTTCCAGATCGACGGCTAACGGTAGATCGCCGAGCAGCTCTGTCTTGCCGGAGCCGGTCATGCCGGTGACGATGCACAGCGGGTTTTGCTGCAGAAAACTGGCCTGTTCGTCGATCAAGCAGCGGCGTAGTGCCTTGTAGCCTCCGCGCACACGGGGCATGACCACGCCAGCCTCCGCTAGCCATTGCTGCACGGTTTGGGAGCGCAATCCGCCTCGCAGGCAATAGAGCACCGAATCGGGTGCTGCCTTGTGTTGTGCCAGCCAGGACGCCAGCCGTTGCTGCCGGGTCTGTCCACAGACTAAGTGGTGGCCGAGCGCGATGGCGGCAGCCTGACCATGCTGTACATAGCAGGTGCCTACTGCAGCACGCTCGGCATCGCTCATCAATGGCAAGTTGATGGCGTGCGGGAAGGCGCCAGCCGCAAACTCCACCTGCGCCCGCAAATCGATGAGCGGGCGCCCGCTGAGCAACAGTGGCAGCGAGGCATCGATCTGGGGCAGGCGCATCAGACGTTGTCCCGCAACTGAATCCGTGGCCCCTCACCGGCAGGGTGTAAATCGCCTATCGGTCGCAAATCAAGGCCTTGATCCCAAGCCAGGGTCACCACTCGCTGTACATCCGCTTGCGCCACGGCGATCAGCAGGCCGCCGCTGGTTTGCGGATCGCATAGCAGATTGCGTTGACGATCCGTCATGTGACCAAGCTTATGACCATAGGCGTCGAAGTTGCGCTGGGTCCCCCCCGGCGTACAACCTTGTGCCAGATAGGTATCGACATGGGGCAGCAGCGGTATGCACTCGAAGTCCAGCTGGGCATCCAGTCCGGAGCCCTCACACATCTCCAGCAAATGTCCGGCGAGCCCAAATCCGGTGACATCGGTCAGTGCATGCACCCCGGCGATGGCGCCTAGCTCAGCGCCGAGGCGATTGAGCCGGCACATCCAGTCTGCAGCCAGATGAGCGTGCTCGGGCTGCAAACAGCGCTTCTTTTGCGCGGTAGTAAGAATGCCGATACCCAGCGGTTTGGTCAGGAACAATTGATCCCCGGCCTGCGCCGTGTCATTGCGTTTGAGGTGCTTCAGATCGACCAATCCGGATACCGCTAGGCCAAAAATCGGCTCTGGTGAATCAATGCTGTGCCCACCCGCCAACGAAATGCCGGCATCGCGGCACGCCTGACGACCACCATCGACGACCGCCTGCGCGACTTCGGCTGGCAAGGTGTTGATGGGCCAGCCGAGAATGGCGATCGCCACTGTGGGGGTTCCTCCCATCGCGTAGACATCACTGATGGCATTGGTGGCGGCAATCCGTCCAAACAGGAAGGGATCATCGACGATCGGCATGAAGAAATCGGTGGTCGAGATCAGCCCGCGGCCATCTCCGAGATCAACCACGGCGGCATCATCCTTGCTCTGATGCCCAACCAGCAGCCGCGGATCGGTAAAACTGGGAAACTGGCTTTGTAATATGGTATCGAGAATTTTGGGAGAGATTTTGCAGCCACATCCGGCGCCATGGCTGTATTGGGTCAAGCAGATAGGGGTGCTCATGATGCCCTCATGACACAAAGCAGATAAAAAGTATGGATATTATATCGACGTTAACCTGGTATAGGCAGCCGATTGATTGAGCGTTAAGCGAAATGGGTTGAAGGCCTGACGCGCCTGACGGCAAGCGTCGCACGGGCCCGATGTGCTCGACAGCGGGCCCGCGGCGTGGCATTACAACACGCGGACGACCAATCCCTTGAGGTAGAAACCTTCCGGGTAGGGAGTGGCGATCGGGTGGTCGGCGGCTTGGCCCATGCGCTCGAGGATTTGGGCTTCGCGGCCGGCATCCAGTGCGGCGTCCGCCACGATCTTCTGGAACAGATCAGCGGTCATCAAACCGGAGCAAGAGAACGTCAGCAAAATGCCACCGGGATTGAGCAGCTGGCAGGCGAGCAGATTGATGTCCTTGTAGCCGCGGCAGGCACCATCGAGCTGTGCCTTGCTTTCGGCAAACTTTGGCGGGTCCAGCACTATCATGTCGAACTTTTCGCCGCGCTCGCGGTACTCACGCAACAACTTGAAGACATCTTGCTTTTCAAACCGGGCACGCGACAGATCCAGGCCGTTGATTTCGGCATTACGTCGAGCCAGCGCCAGCGCCGGCTCGGATACATCGACGTTGATCACTTCGCGGGCCGCGCCTTTCAGGGCATACACGCCGAAGCCGCCGGTATAACAAAAACAGTTCAGCACACGGCGACCGGCAGCATAACGGCCGGCAATGGCACGATTATCACGTTGATCCAGATAAAAACCGGTTTTATGGCCGCCCTGAATGTCGACCAGAATCTTGATACCGTTGTTTTCTTCGATGACCACTTCAGATGGCGGTTCGGCACCATAGAGCACGCCGCTTTGCTCAGTGAGCCCCTCTTTTTTACGTACGGCAACATCTGAACGTTCGTATAAGCCGCATTCCGGAAACAGCTGCTGCAAAGCGGCGATGAGTTGTGGCTTGTGGTATTCAGCACCGGCGGAGAGCAACTGGCAAACCAGATGATCGTTGTAACGATCTATGGTGATGCCGGGAAGACCATCAGATTCGGCCGCTACCAGGCGATAAGCACTGAGTCCCAACCGTTGAATGAGCTCTTGACGCCCGGCATAAGCGGCCTGAAGACGACGTAAGAAGAAGTCAGTATCAATCTGTTCATCACGATTGAAGGTCCAGACCCGAGCACGGATCTGCGATTCTGGCGACCAGGCGGCACGAGCCAGCCAGCGACCATCTTGGGTGAAGATATCGACCGGCGCACCCGATGGTGCCTTGCCCTTAACGCGCTCTATGGCTTTGGAAAAAATCCATGGGTGGCGACGCAGTAAGGAGCGTTCGCGATCTTTTTGTAAAAAAACGGAGGCAGTCATAAGCAGGCTCATCAGCAATGCAGCGGGGGGCACATTCTAATGAACTCGACGTCGTGACGCTACCGACACGCGCATGCTGTTCACCCGTAAACCTTGACTCAATGACGGGCTATCAAGTGACAATACCTGCAGCAGCCGGATGAAAAATCGTGTAAAAGCAATTATCTATCTTCAGATGCTTTTTTATGATGGGTCTGCTATGTCAGGTTTGTCATGTGTTGTACGCCACAAGGAGGCGTCATGAAATTCGGTTGGCCACAAAAAGGTGGCAGATGGATTTTGAGTGCCGGGTTATTGGTGATCGTCAGCGTCGTCATCAAATCCTGGCTTGTTCCTGCACCGGTCGAGTACCTCACTGTGCCGGTTTCCCGCGGGGACATCCGCGAAACCGTGCTGGCGACCGGCAAGCTGGAGGGTTTTCGCCAGGTCAATGTCGGGGCTCAAGTGTCAGGTCAGTTGAAAAAGTTGCATGTGACACTGGGTGAGAGCGTGAAAAAAGGGCAGTTGCTGGCCGAGATCGACCCCACATTGCAGCAAAACGATCTGCACGATGCCGAGGCGGCTTTGGATAATGTGCGCGCCCAGAAAAAAGCCAAGCTAGCGCTATTACGCCAATATCAGTTGGCTTACCAACGCCAACGGGCAATGCGGCGTGATAACGCCAGTGCGCAGGCGGATCTGGAGCAAGCGTTAGCGTCGCTGGAACAAACTCAGGCTGAGCTGGTGGCCCTGGAGGCGCAAATCAGGCAGGCGGTTATCAAGGTCGATACTGCGCAGGCCAATCTTGGTTACACCCGGATCATGGCACCGATGGATGGTGTGGTGATTGCGATTGTTACGGAGGAGGGGCAGACCGTCGTCTCCGCACAGTCGGCGCCGACCATTCTTAAGTTGGCCGATCTCGATACCATGACGGTAAAAGCCGAAATATCGGAGGCGGATGTCATTCGTGTCAGACCGGGATTAAAAGCCGAGTTTACCGTGTTAGGGGCACCAAACGAAGTGTTTGCCAGTACCCTCAGGGCCATTGAGCCAGCACCCGAGTCGGAAAGTAGCGAGAGTAGCAACACCAGCTCAACCAGTACCACCTCGACAGCGATTTATTACAATGGCCTGTTCGATATTGCCAATCCGGAGCACAAATTACGCGTGTCGATGACGGCTCAGGTGACGGTCGTGCTGGGGGAGAGCAAACAGACGCTGCTGATCCCGTTGTCAGTGCTCGGACGGGAGTTGGGCATCGATCAGTATCAAGTTCAGGTGTTGGAGCAGGGGCGTCCGGTCAGTCGCCAGATCCATACAGGCCGCAAGGATAGCGTAAACATCGAAGTGCTGTCTGGCCTGAATGTCGGCGACGCCATCGTGGTGGGAGACAGTGCCAGTGCTGAGGCTGCCGTTGAACAGCCGGATCGCCACCCTGGTCCACCTCCGCGGGGATAAGCAGATGAATTGTACGCGAGAGCCGGTCTTACAACTTACGGGCGTCGAACGGTCATTTGCCTCGGGTGATGACAGCGTCACTGTCCTGCAGCAGATAGATCTGGTGATTCATCGCGGTGAACTGGTTGCCATCATGGGGGCATCAGGCTCGGGGAAGTCAACACTGATGAATATCCTCGGCTGCCTTGATCGTCCTAGTGCTGGCGAATACCGGATCCATGGCCAGGCGACCTCGGAGCTCGATGCTGATGCGTTAGCGGCGTTACGTCGGCACAACTTCGGTTTTATTTTTCAGCGTTATCACCTGTTACCGCACCTGGATGCGTTGGCCAATGTCGAGATGCCAGCGATTTATGCCGGTGGGGATGCCAAACAGCGCCGCGAACGGGCTGCCGCTTTACTGGGGCGGCTTGGTTTGGGTGAACGACTACACCATAGGCCGTCACAATTGTCCGGGGGCCAGCAGCAACGCGTCAGCATAGCGCGGGCGTTGATGAATGGCGGTGAAGTGATCCTGGCCGATGAGCCGACAGGCGCATTGGATAGCCGCAGTGGACAGGAAGTGATGACCATCCTCAAAGAGCTGCATGCAGCAGGTCACACCGTTATTTTGGTGACACATGATGCTCAGGTGGCGGCTCATGCCGAGCGAGTCATCGAGATCCATGATGGCCGTATCGTGGCAGATCGTCGCCAGTCCCCCCCTGTTGCCAACTCGTCCGGCACAGAGCAGTTTACTGCCAGTGAGCCGGACTGGCGGGCCAGACTGGCTCAGTTCCTGTCAGCATTGCAGATGGCGGGAATTGCGATGGCAGCGCATCGCATGCGGACTTTGCTGACGATGCTGGGCATTATCATTGGCATCATGGCGGTCGTCAGCGTTGTTGCATTGGGGCAGGGTGCACAGCAAAAGGTGGTCAATGACATCAGCTCGATGGGCACGAATACTATCGACATCTTTCCAGGCAAAGATTGGGGGGATGAGCGCGCCGCAGCAATCCAGACACTGGTGCCGGCAGATCTGCGAGCATTACAGGCGCAAATTTATACTGACAGTGTCACGCCGGCATTGAGTGCAAGCAAATTGCTGCGTCACGGTAATATCAGCGCCAATGGTTCGGTACAGGGGGTGGGCGCCCAATATTTCCGCGTGCGAGGCTATACGCTGGCCTTGGGCTCGCTGATTAGTGAGGATGATGTGCGCACTCATGCCCAAGTCGTCGTGATTGATGATAATACCCGCAAAAAGTTCTTTCCCCATGGAGAAAGTCCTCTTGGCAAGGTGTTGTTGCTGGGCTCTTTGCCATGTCGAGTGATTGGCGTGACGGCGGCTAAAGAGAGTCCGTTTGGCAACAGTGACTCCTTGAATGTTTGGATCCCCTATACCTCGGCGATGAGCCGGGTGTTAGGTCAGTACTATTTCAGCAGTATTACGTTGCGTGTGCGCGATGGAATGTCTAACGCGATTGCTGAGCAAGGTATCGAAAGGCTCTTGACGCAGCGCCATGGCAGCAAGGATTTCTTCCTCAATAGCAGTGACAGCATTCTAAAAACAGTGCAGAAAACCACTGGCACCCTAGCACTGTTAATTTCGGCGATCGCGGTCATTTCGTTACTGGTCGGTGGAATTGGGGTGATGAATATCATGCTGGTCTCGGTAACCGAACGTACGCGCGAGATCGGTATTCGTATGGCTGTTGGGGCCCGCCAGAGTGACATCTTGCAGCAATTTCTTATTGAGGCCGTGCTGGTATGCATGTGTGGTGGTGCGCTGGGGGTGCTGCTCTCCTTCGGGATTGGCGCCATTTTTTCCATGCTGGTGTCATCGATGAGCATGATTTTTTCTGTCAGCACCATACTGACGGCCGTCACGTGCTCGTCGTTAATTGGTGTCATTTTTGGTTTCGTTCCTGCGCGCAATGCGGCGCGGCTGGATCCAATAGAGGCGTTAGCCCGTGAGTGATTTCATTCTGACCCGTTTGGTTGCCGTGGCCGTATTCGGCATGCTACTGCCTGGTTGTGGCTCCCTGATGCGCAGCGAATATCAGCGTCCACCTGTGCAGGTGCCTGCAGGCTGGCAGCAGGGGCGTGTAGGTAACGTGCAGGTATCCAAGACATGGTGGCGTGTTTTTGACGATCCGCAGCTGGATTTGATGATGGTGCGGTTGCGTCAATCCAATCCGGATTTGGCCAAGGCTGGCCTGGCTCTCTACAAAGCGCGCTTACAGGCACAACAAACTGCTACCAATCGCTTGCCCACGCCGGCTGCCGGCTTCAATGCTCAGCAAAGCAAGCCGCTGGAACAAGGAGGAAGTAGCCAGAGTTTCACCGGTTCGCTTTCCCTGAGTTATGAACTGGATTTATG
Source organism: uncultured Aeromonadaceae bacterium (assembly GCA_945957385.1). Taxonomy (GTDB): domain Bacteria; phylum Pseudomonadota; class Gammaproteobacteria; order Enterobacterales; family Aeromonadaceae; genus Pseudaeromonas. The sequence continues at coordinate 30,923 of CAMFKP010000017.1, read as the reverse complement.
GGGAAAACTGGCCAGTCAACGTGATGTCACCCAGTGGTTGGCAGTGGCCAGCGAGGAGGATCGCCAGGCAACGGAGTTGTCGCTGATTGGCACCGCTGCCGGGATTTACTGGCAGATCGGTTATCTCAATCAGGCTGTAGGGTTGAGTGAACAGAGCCTGCAAGATACGCGCAAGGTCTTGCAGCTGGTTCAGAGTCGTTATCGGGCTGGCGCCATCGGTGAGCAAGATGTTGTCAGTGCTGAACAGGATGTAGCCAGCCAGCAGGCTACCTTAACGGATTATCGTCGGCAGTTGGTGGCACAACGCAATGCACTTGCCATCCTGTTTGATGCTCCGCCAGAAGCGTGGTTGCCAGAACTGGTGAATCTGGAGCACCAGACGGTACCGATGATAGACAGCGCTATTCCTGCTGCTGTCTTGGCAAATCGTCCCGATCTCAGAGCCAGCGAGGCCAGGTTACGCAGTGCGTTGGCCAGTGTCGATGCGGCCAAGTTGAATCTTTATCCGACACTGAGTTTGACGGCGGCCGGCGGGAGTGAGAGTTCAGCATTGGGCCATTTACTCAGCGATCCGGTTGCCACCCTGGGGGCGGGTTTGACGTTGCCGTTTGTCGATTGGCAGCAACAATCAGTGAATGTTGAGTTGGCGAATACCGAGTATCAGACGGCGGTCGTGACGTTTCGCCAAGATCTGTATCAGGCGCTGAGTGAAGTCGAGACCGAACTCAACGCAGGGCAGCAATATGCTCAGCAAGGACAGTTATTAAGCACACAATTGGCGCTGGCGCGTAAAAGTGCGCAGATTGCTTTGAGTCGCTACCAACATGGTGCAACCGATATCCAGGCATGGCTAGATGCTAAGGCGAGGGAGCGAACGGCAGCACTGGCGTTGGCACAAAACCAGCTGAGCCGACTCACAAGCTGTATGACGCTGCTGCGTGCTTTGGGGGGGCCGGTGGAGTGACACAGTGATACGAAAAGAAGAGGCCACATGAGTGGCCTCTTTTCGGCTGAGCCCTGATTAAAATTTCAGGCCACGTAACAGATGATCAAGTTCGGTAGCCGTTACTTTCAGATTTTGTGTACCGGCCACGGTTGCCTCGGTGGACTCTTCTACCTGAATGGCTTGGCCTCGCACCTCTTCTAGATTTTGTGCGATTTCAGCAGCAACGGAACTTTGTTGCTCCGAAGAAGTAGCAATTTGCGCGCTCATTTCAAATACCGATTCGGTGTAGCTGGCAATGCGTTCAATGTCATGACCTACCCCCGTAATCAGTTCTCGGCTGGAGGCTGCTCGTTGAACCGTTTTTTCCATGATGAGGTTCAACGACTCGGTGCCACATTGCAACTCTTCGATCATCTTTTGGATCTCGACCGTAGCCTGTTGAGTGCGCCCGGCTAGGGTGCGCACTTCATCGGCGACGACGGCAAAGCCTCGGCCCTGTTCACCAGCCCGAGCCGCTTCGATGGCTGCGTTCAACGCCAGCAGGTTGGTTTGACTAGAAATAGAGTTGATGACAGTAACCACTTCGTTGATTTTGTGGGCGCGATTCTTTAATTGTTCGACTGCACTAGAGGCTTCGCTGATCTCATCAGCCAGCGACTGTATGGCCTCAATCGTACGATTGACACTCGAGGCGCCCTGGGCGGCTTCTTCGCTGGAGAGGCGGGTTTGAGCTGAAGTGTCATTGGCATTACGCGCTACTTCGCGGATGGCTGCCGTCATCTCTTCCATGGCTGTCGCCAGCGATTCGAGATACTGGCGTTGGCTTTGTGCCGTACTTTGGCCGGCTATCGCCATATCGCGGAACTCTTCAGCAAACATCTCAAGGGCTTCGGCACTTTCATGCACCAGCTTGACATTATGTTGTTGGCGCTCGGCCACTTTATCGACATTGATCCCGACTCTGCTGAACTCATCGCGGGATGCGGTCGCGCGCGTGCGTTGAGTCAGATCGCCATCGGCAATCTGTTGCAGTGTTCTGTTCAGCGTGTAAATCGCCCCCGAGATGAAGGTGCTGATGCAGTAGCTGACGATCGCCATCAGTAACAGGCCGATGGTGGTCAACACCAAATTACTGCTTTGGTTATCCCACATGCTGGTATCGGAAAGGTCGATGCTACCGCTTAGATAGCGCTGTTTGCCGGCATCAACAGTTATGGTGAGTGCGTTATTGACCGTGTGTTGGCCGACGACACCGCTATTGGAAAGACGGATCCCTTGCGGTAGCTGGATAGCGGACAGATCGTTAATCTGTCTGACCAAGGCGGCACTTGCATCCAGCTTTTGTTGCAGCGTGATAATGGCTTCTTGAGTGCGAATATCGTGATTTTGCGACATCAATAACAATGCGATGATGACGAGCAACAACATTGGAAACCAAAACAAGAAATGAAATTTTTCTGCAATGGTTAATTTATTCAACTGCTTGTCTATCCAGCGATATTTGACTTCTTTCATACTGCGTTAAATCCTGTAAATGAAACTGATTTCATGATAGTCACATCACGCTTTTTTCGAAGCAGGGGTGATCACAAAAATGTCGGAGCGAACAGTAAAAGTCATCATATACGGCCATGTTCAGGGCGTAGGGTTCCGCTATTTCACGATGCGGGAAGCCGATAAGTTGGGTATTCGTGGTCATGCCATCAACTTGGCCGATGGCTGTGTGGAGGTGTTGGCATCGGGTCATCGCCATGCAATCGATACCTTTCTTGCTTGGTTAACCATCGGGCCCCGCACCGCCCAGGTTGAACGCATTGTCATTGATGATGTCCCGATGTCATCGGTGAGTGAGCGCGGTTTTAGTGCTGGGTAAGGCAGCAGAAAAAAGTAAAGACAGCCAAAGCTGTCCTTACTTTTTAAATACCGGGCTGGCGTTATTTCACGCGCATACCGGGTTGTGCTCCTTCGTGTGGCTCGAGGATCCACAGATCTTGACCACCCGGGCCTGCCGCCAGGACCATGCCTTCGGACATACCAAAACGCATTTTCCGTGGAGCCAGGTTGGCGACCATTACGGTGAGTTTGCCAACCAGAGTGGCAGGATCGTAAGCGGAGCGGATCCCTGCAAACACTTGCCGAGTTTCACCACCAATATCGAGTTGCAGTTTCAGCAACTTGTCGGCGTCAGGAACCAGTTCAGCATTAACAATTCGAGCGATGCGCAGGTCTATTTTGGCAAAGTCGTCGTAGGTGATTTCATCGGCAATTGCTTCCTGCTGCGCGCTGTCTTTGCCTGCTGCGCTTTGATGTTGCGATTTAGCTCCCTTGCTCTTGCTGGCTTCTGCCACTAAGTCCTCTTTGGACGCGTTGACCATATCCTCAATCTTTTTCGGATCGATACGGCTGAACAGCGCTTTGAAAGTCTCAATGCGATGAGACACCAGCGGCGCGTCAATGTTATCCCACGCCATATCACAGCCGAGGAACGTTGCGCTGCGTGCGGCCAGCTGCGGCAGGACAGGCGTCAAGTATGTCATTAAGACGCGGAACAGATTCAGCGATACCGTACAGACATCCTGCAGCAGTTGCTCCTGTCCCTCTTGCTTGGCGATTACCCATGGCGCCTTTTCGTCAACGTAGCGGTTGGCTACATCTGCGAGGGCCATAATTTCGCGGATCGCTTTACCAAACTCCCGGTTTTCGTAGGCATCGGCAATGCGCTCGCGTGCGGCAATAAAATCGGCATAGAGTGCTGGTTCGGCTAACGAGGCTGAAAGTTGGCCATCAAACCGCTTGCTGATAAAACCGGCGGTACGCGATGCCAGGTTGACCAGCTTGTTGACGACATCGGCATTCACTCGGGCAACGAAGTCGTCAAGGTTCAGGTCCAGATCATCAATACGGTTGTTGAGTTTGGCGGCGTAGTAGTAACGCAGGTATTCCGGATCCAGATGTTGCAAGTAGGTGGCAGCCTTGATGAAAGTGCCCTTGGACTTGGACATCTTGGCTCCGTTCACCGTGACATAGCCGTGTACGAAGACGTTGCTCGGTTTCCGGAAACCGGCCCCTTCGAGCATGGCTGGCCAGAACAGGGAGTGGAAATAGAGAATATCTTTACCGATAAAGTGATACAGCTCAGTGTCGGATTCCTTGCTCCAGAACTCATCAAAGCTTAATTCCGGACGCTTGTTACACAAATTACGGAACGAACCCATGTAGCCAATGGGGGCATCGAGCCAGACGTAGAAATATTTGCCGGGCGCGTCTGGAATTTCGAAACCAAAATAGGGGGCGTCGCGGGTAATGTCCCACTGTTGCAGCCCAGCTTCAAACCACTCGTTGAGCTTGTTGGCCATCTCTTCTTGCAGCGCACCGGAGGTCGTCCATGCCTTGAGCATGCCTTCAAATTGCGGTAGGTCGAAGAAGAAGTGTTCGGTTTCCTTCATTACAGGCGTCGCGCCGGAGACGGCTGACTTGGGATCAATCAGTTCAGTCGGGCTATAGGTGGCACCACAGACATCACAGTTGTCGCCATACTGGTCGACTGCCTTGCATTTGGGACAGGTCCCCTTAACGAAACGATCCGGTAAGAACATCTGCTTTTCAGGATCAAACAGCTGGGAAATTCCTCGGCTTTTGATGAAGTGACCGTCACGTAGGCGGGTGTAGATCAGACTCGCCAATTCGCGGTTTTCTTCACTGTGAGTGGAGTGATAGTTATCGAAGCTAATCCCAAAGCCGGCAAAATCGGTCTGATGCTCTTTGGACACATCGGCAATCATCTGTTCTGGAGTCATACCCAGTTGCTGAGCCTTGAGCATGATCGGTGTGCCATGGGCATCATCTGCACAGATGAAGTGGATGGTGTTGCCGCGCAGGCGTTGATAACGCACCCAGATATCAGCCTGGATATGTTCCAGCATGTGGCCGAGGTGGATGGAGCCATTTGCGTAAGGCAAGGCACAGGTAACCAGAATTTTACGAGCTGAGTTGGCCATAGTTCCTGTCGGTTCGATTAATGAAATGGGCCGCTATGTTACCCGAAAAACGCTTAGGCTGCCTAGGCAAACCGCTGTCGCTGTACGACCCGTTGCCATAGAAGAGATAGACGAGATGGCACAATTTATTAACAATTGGCACTAATACCACTTTATAGGAGTTGGACGTGGAACAGGCTTGGCATCAATTGCGTCAATTTCAGCCCGAGGGCTGGCCCGTGGATATCGTCAGCGCCGGGTTTATTCAGCAGGTGACATGGGCTGCTGGCGTGCTGAACATTTCACTGCGTTGGCCTCTGGCAGCCGACGATTGGCAGCGACAACTTCAGGCAGCCCTGGAGCCGGGATTGCTTGCGCTACCAGGCGTTACCGCAGTGAACTGGCAGGTCCGCCAAGATGTCGCCACGTTAGCGCGCGCGACCCAGGTTGCGGCGATCCCTGGTGTGCGCAACGTAATCGCGGTGGCTTCGGCCAAGGGGGGCGTCGGCAAATCGACAGTGGCGGTCAATCTGGCGTTGGCTCTGTCGCTGCAGGGGGCCCGCGTTGGTTTGCTTGATGCAGATATCTATGGCCCTTCCGTACCCTTGATGTTGGGCAGCCAGAACGAACGCCCTGACTCACCAGATGGAAAACATATGTTGCCGATTAAGGTGTGTGGATTGGCAACCTTGAGTATTGGTTACCTAGTTCCTGCAGCTGAATCAGTGGTTTGGCGTGGACCGATGGCGAGCAAGGCATTGGGACAATTACTGCATGAAACGCTCTGGGGAGAGCTTGACTACCTGATCGTGGATATGCCCCCAGGCACCGGCGATCTGCAACTAACAATGGCGCAACAGATCCCAACAACGACGGTGATCATGGTCACCACTCCCCAAGATGTGGCGTTAATCGATGTGCGCAAAGGGATTTCCATGTTGGATAAGGTCCACATTCCGGTATTGGGAGTGGTGGAAAATATGAGTGTGCACGTCTGTAGCCATTGTGGCCATGAAGAGTCTCTATTTGGTTGTGGCGGTGGAGAGGCATTGGCGCAGGAGTTTAATATCCCGCTTTTGGCAGCGTTACCTTTGCATATAGCCATTCGACAAAGCATGGATGCGGGCAGCCCGATTGTAGCAGCCATGCCTGATTCGCCGATCGCCGAACGCTATCGAAATTTAGCCAAACAGGTCGCTGCGCGACTCTATTTCAGCGGGAAAACGATTCCGGCAACCATTTTTACGGCTCCTGCTTAAAAATCCAGAGATGACGGGAACTTGCCGGGATAAATACGCCAATTTCAGGCACTTTACTGTATAATCTCGCGCCGTAAGCCATTTCCATGTTGTTATCGAGTAGAGAGTCATGTCCGAACAAACGCGCTCCTGTGTCATCATTGGTATTGCCGGGGCTTCGGCTTCAGGTAAGAGTCTGATTGCCCATACCATTTTTGAAGAGTTGGTTCAGGAGTTGGGGGAGGATCAAATAGGGGTCATTACCGAAGATTGTTATTACAAGGATCAATCTCATTTAACAATGGAAGAGCGGGTCAAAACCAACTATGACCACCCCAATGCATTTGATCACAACCTTTTGGCGCAGCACCTGACACGTCTGCTCAAAGGCGAAGCGGTTGAAATACCGCGCTACTCTTATACCGAGCATACCCGTCTGCAAGAAACCTTGGGCTTTAGTCCAAAGCGCGTCATCATTTTGGAAGGCATCCTGCTACTCAATGAGCCCCATCTACGTGAACTGATGGATGTCAGCATCTTCATGGATACCCCGCTGGATATTTGTCTTATTCGCCGATTAGTGCGGGACGTTCAGGAGCGAGGCCGGACGATGGACTCGGTTCTCAAACAGTATCAAAACACGGTTCGCCCGATGTTTTTGCAATTTATCGAGCCATCCAAACAGTATGCAGATGTGATCGTGCCGCGCGGCGGTCGAAATCGCATCGCAATTGATATGATCAAGGCCCGCATTCTGCACATGTTGCAGGGCTGATGACACAGTAATAATTCCAGGAGAAAGGAATGCGTCTTTGCGATAGTGACATCGAAAAATACTTGGCTGAAGGCAAGATATCCATTGAGCCGATGCCTGGCAGCGACAGGATCAGCGGTGTCAGTGTTGATGTATTGCTTGGTAACGAGTTTCGGGTGTTTCAGGCCCATACCGCACCCTATATAGATTTGAGTGGTCCGCGTGAAGAAGTGGCTGAGGCTATTAATCGCGTGATGAGCGATGAGATCATCATCCCTGATGGCGAAGCTTTTATTCTGCATCCAGGCGAGTTGGCTCTGGCTGTTACATTAGAGTCGGTGACGCTGCCGGATAATATCGTTGGTTGGTTGGATGGGCGTTCTTCATTGGCCCGTCTGGGTCTGATGGTGCACGTTACGGCGCACCGTATCGATCCGGGTTGGTCTGGGCGTATTGTGCTGGAGTTTTATAACGGCGGGCGGCTGCCATTGGCACTACGTCCTAAAATGGTCATCGGCGCGTTGAACTTCGAGTTGCTTTCCGGCTCAGCGGTTCGCCCGTATAACAAGCGCGCTAATGCTAAGTACAAGAGCCAACAAGGCGCTGTGGCCAGTCGCATCAATCAAGATTGATAATGTGGCTGCCAGTTGTCATAAACCCCAGCTGGCAGCCTGTCTGCTATCAACATTCCATGTTGGTTGATAGCCGCACACCTGTTTTGCAACACATCCACTCTTTGACTAGACGCGCGGTTGTTATTTAACGCCCCAGCCCACCACCGAGCGTAATGCTGTCACACACCCAAATGTTGCCAATAGGTCGGCTTCATCGCGGTCCTTTGCGAAAAATGAACCAATAAACGCCAAGCTATTAAGTGATATTCGCTGCCAATCAGCACTATGTCGTGGGATCAGCCACATCCATTGTTTTGTGATCAACAGGTTATAGGCGCGGCCGGGAGCCCAGCCCAACTGTTGCAGACCCTTGCGATAGAGCTGATATAGACTCTGCGGCTGACTGTCTATGATTGGGCTTAGATATTGGTCCACTGCGAGCAAGTTGGCGTGGCGCCAAGGATCAAATCCGTTATCGGCAAATGTGTGCGGAATCCATTGCAGGTGGCGGTGTGCCTGGCTTGCTCCAGCCGCTGGGCCCGCGTTATAGAACAGTACACCGTTACCATCCAGCCGCTGCATCAGTTGATATGCAGCGTTGAAATTGGCCTGTGTTAGCAGTGCATCCTGGGCTTCGAAATGGCGGGTAATCAGCAATAGATGCGGTTGCAGTACCGGAAACTTGTTGAGAATACAGACATGATCTGTGGTGATGTCATCAACAAACAGGCTAGTTTCATAAGGGAGGAAGGGGTTTGGTTTCTCCACATTCGCGTGGCTTTTCTGCTTTCTTCGTTGCCAGTCGGCGGCAACCTTCACGGTGAACTGTATACCTTGCTGTTCAAGGATTGTTGAGTTTGTGTCAATGGGACTCAAGATGCCCTTTTGTTTAGCCTGATGAGCAATATCAAGTGCTTTCTGCAGTAAAAACATATGGATAATTTGTCCTGAGTACGAACACGCTCCGCTGAAGCGACCTACAATAGTCGAAGAAGTTTACGCTTCGATAACAAGTAGGAGCTCCGGCTCCAATAATAACGATAATGACGGTAAACAGGTTCAGGCAGTACTACAAGGAACTATTTGATATGAAACTGACGATCAAAGTGACGATAGCGTTTGCAATCCTGTGCGGTTTGATGGCGGTAGGGGGGGCATTTTCCTATTACAACATGGGAAAAATAGATTCTGCATTTTCGTTGGTAGTAAAAGATATTGCCCAGTTGAATGAGCAGGCGAATGCAGCGGGACAAGGTCTGTTACGCATTAATAAAATGTCGAATGATATGGTGTTTGCCAACACCAAGACCGAACTGCAACAGGCGTTCAAAGCGTTCGATGAGGAAAATAAATTGCTCGGCCAGCAATTAGATAGGTTACTGACTTCTCTGCAGCAGGTCAGCAAGGAAGGAAATTCGGCGCAGATTGCAGCCGATATGAAAAAGGTAGCGGCGATCATTTTCCAGAATGGGCAGGAAATCTATCAACTCAGGCAGGAGTTGTTGGATGAGTCAGCGCAGATTGACCGTATCAAGACCGATTTTTTGAACAAGTTAAGTTTTGCCAAAGTGGCCGTTGATCGATCATTTGAATCCTATCGTCTTGAGGATCCATATATTGACTCACTGGCGCGTCAACTTCTGACCCAGATGGGCACTATGGAGTATATGGTCAACGCCATCTTCAGTGCGCAATCTGTGCCAGAGATGAAAAAAATCCAACAGAACTCGGTCGCCATGTCTGCGATGATTCTAAAGGCGGCTGGCGTGTTGGAGCAGGAAATTCCTGCGGCCAAAGATAATAGCGATTTTATGACCGGCATTGCGGCCTTGCGTGAAAATGATGGCGCAAAAAGTGGTGCAATAGCCAGGTATGTTGCCCTGCAAGACAAGCGCGCCAAATTATTCAAACAGGTACAGATCCTCTCGTCTCATGTGGACGATGGGTTAAAGCAGGAGAAACAACTGCGAGCCGAGGTTAAGTCCATCGGTGACAATGCCTTTGATAATGCCACCGGCAGCATTGATACCACCACGTTGAGTATCATGTTGTCGTTGTTGTTCAGTCTGGCATTTGCTGTCGTAGTGGGCTGGCGCTTGTCAATCTCGATCAAGGGGCCAATGGAAGCGCTACAGCGCATTTTGCGCCAATTGGCGATTGGCGATTTTACACAACGTGTTGAAGGGCGCTTCAGTGGCGAGTTTGCTGAGCTGCAGCGTGATATTAACTCCGTGATCCGCGAGTTCAATCATGCGTTGACGGTCGTAAAAGAGGGGGCGGAACAAACTCGAGTCACGGCTAACAAGAATCGCGAGTTTGCCAATACCTTGGCGGCTCAGGTTCAGGTGCAATCGGGTACCATGAATACGCTTGCAGCGACTGTGACTGAGATGGAGCATGCGATCCAGGATGTGAATAGCAATACGCAATCCAGTTTGGATATGGTGTTATCGGTTGATGAGCAGGTTCAATCCGGACGGCAACTGGTCGATGAGAATAACCGGTTGGTGACCTCGCTATTTGATAATCTCAAACAGAGCGAAAGCGTGATCCAACAAGTTTCGGCTCAGAGCGAGCACATCGGCGGTATTTTGGAAGTGATTGCCGGTATTTCCGAGCAGACTAATTTGCTGGCGCTGAACGCCGCAATAGAGGCAGCACGTGCAGGCGATCATGGTCGTGGGTTCGCAGTGGTGGCCGACGAGGTTAGAAATCTAGCTAGCCGGACCAATCAGAGCACTCAAGAGATCAACGCCATGATCTCCGAGTTGCAGCAAAAATCCTCTGGCGCTGTATCCAGTATGCGGGAAAGCATCTCCTTGATGGTTCAAGGCAAAGACAAGATGGCCCAGGTGAATGATGCCATTGGCATGATCGCGGATCATATGTTGAATGTGCGTAATTCTGCAGAACTGATTGCTAATGCGACACGGGAGCAAACGGTGGCCAGTCGTGAAATTAGCCGTAGTATCAATGAAATGTCAGACGTGATTGAACAAAGCAGCCGCACCATGGGTGATATGGCCAGTCAAACGAATGCCCTCGATCAGCTGTGTGAACAGCAGGAACAAACCGTGCGGCAATTCAAATTGGGCCAGTGCTGACGTTGTGAATGATAAAAAAACCGCCGAAAGGCGGTTTTTTTATAGCGTTTGTAGATATTGTGCCAGGGTTCTGAGTAGTGAAACCTTGCGGGTATCTTGGGCGTGTTGCTCAAGTAGCCACTCCAATTTCAGAACAAAATGTTCGGCGTGTTGATTGATATAGTCACTGCAATGGCGTTGCCAGCGCTGCATTTCTTCGGCATTCAGTGTCTCGGGATAGTTGCGGGCTCGATAGTTAAACAGCATGGCCTGCAAGCGAGGATCGTTGAACTGAAACGGCTGTGACAGCAGCTGTTCGGGCGGACAAGCGCGCAGCAACATCATCGTTTGTCGGTCAGCCTGTTCGATAAAACCACCGTAAAGCTGCAGTTCAGGCGCATCGTTTTCTGCTTGATGAGCATTTTCAGCGGCAGGGTTGAACACGTGTAGTAATTTTTCCCGGATTTCGGGATGTTGCCGCAACAGATCCAGACTAATTCGACACTGTTTACGATCGACGCCCAGTTCGTCTGCCCGTTGTTCACTCAGTACCCCTGCGGGAGCGAGGATGGGGCATTTATTGATATGAACCAGTTTCAGTGGCACTGGAGAGAGCTCACCCAACTCATCATGGCGCGTGTAGAGGCGTTGACGTAGCGCATCGGCATCCAAGTCCAGCAAAGGACGAACATCACGCGCTAGATCGACCATGATCACAGCGTTCGCATTGGTAGGGTGCCAGGCCATGGGGACCACCCAACTGACACAGCCTTGAGCTGCTGGGAACATACCCGAAACATGAACCAGAGGTTTCATGCCCGCGATATCTATCAAAGACTTGACACGATTTTTGAGGCGCACGTCATATAGGTAGTGGAACAACTTGGGTTGCCGTTCCCGAATCAACTTGGCTACGCCGATGGTGGCATAGACATCAGAGAGCGCATCATGTGCCTGTTGGTGGCCAATGCCGTTGGCCTCAGTCAGTCGTTCCAGCCGAAAGCTCGGTTTGCCATCTGCAGCGAACACCCACTCTATGCCTTCAGGTCGCAAGGCATAACAGGCACGCACAACATCCAGCAGATCCCAGCGAGAGTTACCGTTCTGCCAGCTGTAGGCATAAGGATCGATATAATTGCGGTAGAAACCGTAGCGGGTGAACTCATCATCAAAGCGGATGTTGTTATAGCCCAGTACACAGGTATTGGGATGACTGAACTCCTGATGTATACGCCCCATAAACTCGGATTCGCGCAATCCGTCGCGATTGACGCGCTGTGGCGTGATACCGGTAATCAGGCATGCTTCGGGGTCTGGTAGATAATCCAGTGGCATTCGACAGTAGATCATCACCGGCTCACCTACCGGATTGAGCTCGGCATCGGTGCGGATACCAGCAAATTGCGCCGGCCGATCTCGCCCCGGATGTGTGCCGAAACTTTCATAGTCATGGAAGTAGAAGGTTGGGCCAGGTGCTTGATTCAACACAATAATCTCAATAGGTTTGGTCGTTACCGGGCCATTTTAGCATTGTGTTGGGATTTTGTTGCAGCAGAAGCGTGGTGGGCGTCGAACAAAAAGAACAGGCCCCAATATGGTGGGGCCTGATCAGTCGCGTGAACCATCAGCCAATCAGGCTGTCCTGGTTGTCAGTGGTCCAGCCGTGATATTCGCTAATTGCGTTAGATACCATCTCTTCTTCACGCAGGCCAAACGGCAGATTGTTATCAATGCACAATGCCCGGGCTTCCTGATAAGGAGACCCACAATTGTCCAGCACGTCGAAGACCTGATCTTTCAGGCGTGTATAGTCAATTCGCTGCATAATGGCCTCTCTCTGGTTGGCGTCAGTTGTCTATTTATTGAACAAGTCAATGGCGCTGTCAAAAGAACTTTTCCAGAAACTAATCCAATTTGCGATCGCTCTCGGATAAATAGACCATAAAATCTATGTTTAGTTTCTGTACCCGCACAGTTTGCAGAGCAGAAGTGACGAAAATGTGATCACCGTGACTGATCTAACCAATTTTCGATACCCTTGGCCGCCCAAAGTCCTGAACTGAAACAGCCTGTCAGTAGATAACCGCCAGTCGGCGCCTCCCAATCCAGCATCTCACCGGCACAAAAAACACCGGGCTGGCTAATGAGCATCAACTGTGCGTTGAGGGATGTAAAACAAACTCCGCCGGCGGTACTGATGGCTTCGTCGATCGGCCGCGTTGCGGTCACGGTGATCGGCAACTTCTTGATCAGGTTCGCCAACTGGTGCATATCCAGCATCTGCGCCGGTTGCGCGCATTCACGCAGCAGCGCCGCTTTTACACCTTCTAGCCCAAGTCGGCTGCGCAGGTGATTGGCAAGAGACTTGGCGCCACGCGGCAGATGCAGTTCTTGCTGAACCCGCTCCAGACTGCGACCTGGCAGCAGATCGAGCCAGAAGCAGGCGCGACCATTCAGTGTCAATTCGCGACGCAGTTGCGGAGTGAAGGGATAGAGCAGGCTCCCTTCCATACCGTGCTCGGTGATCACGCACTCACCCTGGCGCTGGATCAGGCTGCCATCAGCTTGTTGAACCGAGATACATACCGTCTTCAACGGATGACCGGCAAAACGTTCACGGAAAAACGTACTCCATGGCATTTCAAAGCCGCAATTGCTGGGGGCAAACGGTGTCATGGTCACGGCTTCGTTTGCCAGCCAGCCAGCCCAGCGTCCAGTGGAACCGAGTCGCGGCCAGCTGGCCCCCCCGAGCGCAAGCAGGGTGGCGTCGGCAGCGACATCGATCTCGCCATCTGGAGTCGCAAAACGCAGTTGCTGCTGTGCGTTCCAGCCCAAGCACTCATGGCGCATATGAAACGTCACGCCTTGGGCTCGCAGCCGTTCAAGCCAGCGGCGTAGCAGGGGCGCCGCTTTCATGTCGGTTGGGAACACGCGGCCCGAACTGCCAACAAAGGTCTCAAAACCCAGATCTCGCGCCCAAGCGCGCAGGGCATCGGCACCAAACTCAGCCAGCATGGGGGCTAGGTAGGGAGTCGCATCACCATAACGGCTGATAAAGGCGGCATAAGGCTCCGAATGGGTTAGATTCATGCCGCCCTTACCAGCTTGCAAGAACTTGCGTCCCACCGAGGGCATGGCATCGAACAGCATCACCTGATGGCCGCGGCCACTGAGCCATTGTGCGGCCATCAGGCCTGCAGGCCCGCCACCGACAATGGCCACCGTGGTCGTAAGAACTGGAGAACTGTGCATCCTGTGATCCTGTATCAAAAAAAGCGGACGGCAGTCTAGCTAGCCTGCCGGGTGACGACAAGCATGCCGTCATACCAGTCCGCGCCGCAGCCCCCGCTTGATCAGCTCCAGCAGTACATAGCTGATCGCCCCTTGTGAGCCAACCATCAACCAGTCACGCACTGTCAGCGGGGCCGTCGCAAACGCCTGTTGTAACGGCGGCAGATAGGTCAGCAGCAGTTGCAACAACAGCAGCATGACAAACGCCAGCCAGATACCGCTATGCCCCAACCAGGCGCGTCGGTTGAATGTAGTGCGTTCCAGATAGCGACAATTCACCAAAAAACTCATCTCGCAGGCGATCAGCCCCTGCATGGCCAACGTACTCGCTTGTGTCGCGGTTAGGTCGTGCCAGAAAGCGAGCTGATATTGCAGCAGTGTCAGCAGACTGATGACCACCGCGGCTAGCACGATCAGCGTCCAATGCGAGACGCTGAGCAGCGGTTGGTGGGGGGCGCGGGGTGGCTTGTTCATCAACTGCGTATCTAGCGGCTCAAAGGCTAAGGGCAATGCCAGCGTGATGGCACTGACCATGTTGATCCATAAAATCTGTAGCGGGCTGATCGGCATGGCCCAGCCCAAGAGGATCGCCAGCAGCAGCACCAGTGCCTGTGCGCCATTGGTCGGCAGCAAGAAGATCAAGGTGCGCTGCAGTATCGAATAGATGTGGCGCCCTTGATGGACCGCGTTTTGCAGCGTGGCGATGTTGTCATCCGCCAACACCATATCGGCCGCTTCCTTGGCCGCTTCGGTGCCAGCCAGCCCCATGGCAACACCGATATCGGCTTGCCGCAACGCCGGGGCGTCATTGACACCATCCCCCGTCATGGCGACCACTGCTCCCCGGGCCTGGAGTGCCTGAACCAGGCGTAGTTTATTGGCCGGAGTGGCGCGAGCCAGCAAGTCCAGTTGTGTACAGCAGGCCTGTAGCTCGTGGTCCGACATCTGATCAAGCTCCTGTCCCGTTAACGCTTGCGGCGTGTCGGACAACCCCAACTGACGCGCAATGGCACTGGCTGTTGCCAGGTGATCACCGGTAATCATCATCAGATGTATACCGGCCTGCTGGCACGCAGCGATGGCGCGCGCTGCCTCAGGGCGAGGGGGATCCATCATGCCGATCACGCCAAGCCATTGCCAACCATCACGCGGTAGCGTGGCCAGCTCCGGGCCGGTGAGTTGTTGCGCAACCGCCAGGACGCGCAACCCTTGTGCCGCCAGGGTTTCGATGTGCTGGCGCCAGACTGCGCTGTCCACATGCCCTTGACACAACGCCAGTACTTTCTCCGGTGCGCCTTTGAGAAACCAATGCCGGCCATGCTCGACCTGATGCGCGGTGGCCATAAAACCTGCTGCCGGTTCGAACGGTACAAGCGCCTGGCGCGGTTGCGACAGCCGGCATGCTTGCCAGTCAATTCCGGCTTTCAAGCCAACAGCCAGCAGCGCGCCTTCGGTCGGATCACCTTGCAGGGTGATATGACCCTGTTCATCAACGCCGAGGGTGGCCTCGTTGCACAACACTGCGGCCTGTAACAAGGCCTGACGTGATGTGATGGCTGCCGATGTAGCGCTGTCACTGCCCTGGGGCGTGATCTGGCCGTCATCACCATAGCCCTGGCCAGAAACTTGCCACTGACCGAGCGGGGTGATCAGGGCGCGAACTACCATCTCATTGCAGGTCAGGGTCCCGGTCTTGTCAGAGCCAATGACCGTCACCGCCCCCAGTGTCTCAACGGCCGGGAGCTGACGCATGATCGCCTTGTGCCGCGCCATCCGCTGTACGCCAATGGCGAGGGCTATGGTCACCACGGCAGGCAGCCCTTCCGGAATGGCGGCTACCGCCAGACTGACCGCCGCCATGAACAGCTCGGCGGCTGGCATCTGGCGCCACAGCCAGCCAAAGACAAACGTCACGACGGCGATCAGCACGATATAGCGGCTGAGTTGAGCGCCGAGCCGATCCAGTTGACGGGTCAGCGGTGTCGATAAGGGTTCGACATGGCGCAGCAGGGCGCCAATTTTACCCAGCTCGGTGTCATCGCCGGTACGGATCACCCAGCCAGTAGCACGGCCTTGGGTGATGAGCGTGCCGGCAAATAACAGATTGCTCTGCTCGGCCAACGGCGTCTGCTCCGCCAGTGCCACTAGCCCTTTACCGACGCTGGCTGACTCGCCGGTCAGCGCGCTCTCTTGTACCAGTAGATTCTGTTGTGTCAGCAGACGCAGATCCGCCGGCACCTTGTCTCCGGACTCCAGATGGACCAAATCACCAGGGACCAGCATTTCGGCATCCAGCAACTGATGCTGACCGTCCCGGCTGACCCGCGCTGTCAGTCGCAGCATCTGGCGAATGCTGGCCAGCGCTTGTTCGGCTTTGCCTTCCTGCAACACGCCAAACAGGGCATTGATGATCACGACGGCCAGTATCACCAGCGCATCGGTCAGGTGCCCGGTCAGCAGACTCATCCCGGCTGCCAGCAGCAGCACATAGATCAAGGCATTGCGAAACTGGTTGATCAGGCGTCGCCACATCGGCAAGCGATAGGGTGGTGTCAGCCGGTTGGGGCCATAGAGCTGCCATCGTTGCTGTGCCTCGGCACTGGCCAGTCCCTGGGGCGTGGTGTGCAACGCCTGCTGGCATTCGGCGGCACTCAATGAGTGCCAGGTGCGGATGGTGGATGAGGCCGGCAGGTTCATGGCTACCTCCTTACGGCTGTACAGCAGCGATGCCACGCAGATGTTGCCAAAGCGGATGGGCGGTCGTGAATTCAGCCAGACTGGGCAGACGGTAATCTGCCCACACCCAGCGTGGATCGGCGGCGCTGTGCGGATCCGGCACCGCTAATAACGTCATACCGGCAGATTTGGCTGCCAGCAAGCCGTTGAGGCTGTCCTCGATGGCCAGACACTGCGAGGGGGGCGTGCCAAGACGTGCGGCTGTCGTCAGATAAACAGCCGGATGGGGCTTACCAAAGGGTTCGCCCTCAGCGCTGTGCCACAAGGTGAAATAGTCGAGGATCCCCAGCGTTGTCAGCACAGTCGTCACCAGGCGGCGCGGAGAGGAGGTGGCCAGGCCGATCTTGAGGCCGAGATCCTGCAGCCGTTGCAAGGTGGCGACCACCCCGGGCAGCGGCTTACCTTGTTCGCGGATTTGCAGGGCAACACGGTCAAGAATGGCGGCGGCGGTGGACTGAACATCCAGTGCAAGCTGCGGAAAACGTTGTTGCCAATAGCTCACGACCTGATCGACGCGCAAGCCCATGGTTTGCTGGCACATCGCGGGCGTTAATGGCACTCCCAGCGCACTGAAAACCTCGTATTCACCCTGTTGCCACAAGGGTTCTGAGTCAATCAATACGCCATCCATATCAAAAATCACTGCCTCAATCGCTGGTCGTGGTAATGCGTTACCGGCTTGCATTCGCTACTCCTAGGTTGTCGATTGGCCTATCAGCTTACCCTGTAACGCTCGCTACGGCCGTGATCATGCAATCAATCATGCCCGGCTGGTTAATTTTGAAGCGGATCACATTCTGCTCGTCACCGGACGGCAAAACGGTTAAGCTGGCGGCCGTCAGGTGGGTCTGCTCGCGCAGTCTGAGCCTGCCACTCATGAAGTCACCTCTCTTCGGATGTTCCGCTGCAGGGCCGGACTTCCCCTTTGTCCGGCATCGGTTGTTAGCCCAATGCCATCTTTATTTTTCAGTAGGTTGTTATGAATTTTGCTTCTCTCGGTCTGAGCGAATCCTTGTTGCGTGCGATTTCCGAACAGGGTTACGACACGCCCTCTCCGATCCAGGCGGCGGCCATTCCGGTCGTGTTGGAAGGACGGGATCTGATGGCTGCGGCTCAGACCGGCACCGGCAAGACCGCCGGTTTCACGCTACCGATGTTGCAGCGGCTGATGGGCAGTGAGGGCCGGCCCAAGCGTCCTGGTCCGAACCGTATTCGGGCTTTGGTGCTGACACCGACGCGGGAGCTGGCCGCTCAGGTCGGTGAGAGTATCGCCAACTATGGCCGTCACCTGCCGTTGCGTTATCAGGTGGTATTTGGCGGGGTGAGCATCAACCCGCAGATGATGGGGTTGCGCAAGGGCGTCGACGTTCTGGTGGCCTGCCCGGGCCGTCTGCTCGATCTGTATCAGCAAAATGCGGTGCGTTTCGAGGATCTGGAGATTCTGGTACTGGATGAAGCCGACCGCATGCTCGACATGGGCTTTATTCACGACATCCGCCGCATTCTCAAGTTACTGCCGGCCAAGCGTCAGAACCTGCTGTTCTCCGCCACCTTTGCCGATGAGATCCGTGATTTGGCTACCGGCCTGCTGCATGAGCCGCAGCTGGTTGAAGTGGCTCCGCGCAACAGCACGGCTGAACGCATCGAGCAGCTGGTGCATCCGGTCGACAAGAGTGACAAGCCCGCCTTGTTGAGCCATCTGGTGCGCCACCACGACTGGCAACAGGTGCTGGTATTTACCCGTACCAAGCACATTGCTAACCGTCTGGCTGAACGTCTGGAAAAAGACGGTGTCACGGCAGCAGCCATTCATGGCAACAAGAGCCAGGGCGCGCGGACGCGGGCTCTGGATGGATTCAAGAGCGGTGAGGTGCGGGTTCTGGTCGCCACGGATATCGCCGCCCGCGGCCTGGATATTGACAAGCTGCCGCAGGTAGTGAACTTCGAATTGCCGAATGTGGCTGAAGATTATGTGCACCGTATCGGCCGCACCGGCCGCGCAGGGGCGGCGGGTCATGCCATCTCGCTGGTCAGTGCCGACGAAGGCAAACTGCTGCGTGGCATTGAGCGTCTGACCCAGCAAGCGATCGAACAACAGATCATTGCCGGCTTTGAACCAAGCCGTGAGACCCTTGATGCCATCGCCCAGGGCAAGGGCCAGCCGGCACGCAAAGGCCAGGAGCCGGCGCCGCGCGCAGGCAAACCGCGGCAGGGTAACCGGGCCCCGCGCCAGGGCCAGGCCCGTCCGCAAGGTGAGCGCGCCGCAGGCGACGCACGCAGCAACGGTCAAGGTCCATCCCGCCCTGGCAAGCCAGGTAGCGCTAAGCCGGCCAACAAGTCGGCCCAGCCGGGTCGTCGTCCCGGTGGTGATCGCCACGCCAACCAGTCGGTGCGCCCGCACGGTAATAAGCCCTGATTCCGCAGCCAAAAGCAGCATAAACTAAAACGCCCCTGTCAGTGATGACAGGGGCGTTTTGTATTATTTGCGCCACTGGATACTCAGTGGCCGGCTGTGGCGATGAGCGTGCGGAAATAACGCGAATGTCGTGCGATTGTTATGCGCTATCTTTTTGAATAAAAAGGCCAATCATATTTTCATGAGGATGATGTGATTGTTTTTTATCCGGATTTGGGACTGATAGCGTTTGCATGATATAGCACGGCGTTGGCATGACTAAATAATCAGCCTCGCTGACAACGAGGTAACGAATTATTTGGCTTTGAACTGGTTTTGTGCGGCGACGTAGCAGAAACCACCGGCCTCAAGGTAGGCGCACAACGCGCTGGCACTGATATCGTGATAGTCAGCCAGCGCGTCGAGCGAGCTGAAATGGTCACGCAGCTGGGTATTCACCACACTCAGCAACATCGCCGCGGGCAGCGAATCGAAACGGGTCAGGTCAAACATCGTCATCTTCTCCTCGTGAAGCGCCAGCCGTCGTCATGTTGGCTGGCGGTCAGTGTGTTCAGGCGGCGTGGCCAGGTTGGCCCAGGCGATGGCTGGCGAGCAGCAACAGATTCCAGTAGCCGATAGCCAGCAGCGTTGATGCGGCAATGAAGAGCGGCGTCCAGGCAGATAACAAGCTGCCGGATGCCATATCGATGCGCAGTACCGTCGCGGCAATCACGGCGCCCAGCAGCGCCAGCGCACCCTGCCACCAGGGGGTCAGTCGTGCCGGTAACGGCTGCTGACGGCGGCCGCGCCAGCTGCTGACGACGACCAACAGGCCGCACAGCGTGAGCTGCCATAGCAGCATGACCACCGCGAAATGGTTGGGGGTACTGACCGGATAGAGACGGAAGTAGACGATCAGCAGTGGGTAGAAACTGGCGCTATTGACCAGTAACAAGCCCAACATCAGCGCGCTGGATAACGCGGGAAAACGCGCCGCTGACGTCGGCTGGCGCCATTGCTGCGCCAGAATGGCTAGCCAGAAGCAGTGCAGGGCCGCAAGGGTATACCAGACCATGAATCCTCTCGGTTGCGGGTAAAAACAGAGGCCGCAGCGTAGCAGGATGTCGAGACAGAAAAAAGCCTGCACCGGGGTGCAGGCTCGGACGCGCGACGGCGTGGTTTAGAACTCGACGGCAACCGCGTTGGCGACGGCGATGGCCTGGCTGATCGCCTCTGCGGTGGTGTTGCCCCGCACCAGAGCGACGCCCAGACGGCGGCGGCCTGCAATCTCCGGTTTGGCAAACAGACGCAATTGGGCGCCCGGTACTGGCGCCAGTGCAGCGGCCAGGTTGCCGTAGCGCAGATTGCGTGATTCCCCTTCACGCAAAATCACGGCAGAAGCGGCTGGGCCGTACTGGGTAATGCGGCCGATAGGCAGACCGAGAATGGCGCGCGCATGCAGCGCAAATTCACTCATATCCTGGGCGATCAGCGTGACCAGACCGGTGTCATGGGGGCGGGGTGAGACTTCGCTGAAATAGACTTCGTCGCCTTTAATAAACAGCTCTACGCCAAACAGCCCATAGCCACCCAAGGCGCTGACCACTTCGCGCGCAATGTGCTGGGCCTTGGCCAACACCTCGGCCGCCATCTGCTGTGGTTGCCAGGATTCACGGTAATCCCCGTCTTCTTGCCGATGACCGATCGGTTCGCAAAAGTGAATGCCATCGACGGCACTGACGGTCAGCAACGTGATCTCGTAATCAAATGGCACAAAGCCTTCGACGATAACGCGGCCACGGCCGGCGCGTCCGCCCTCCTGAGCGTAATGCCAGGCCGGGGTGATCTGATCGGCGTGACGTAACACGCTCTGTCCCTTGCCTGAGGAGCTCATGACCGGCTTGACGACACACGGCAAGCCAATCTGGGCGACGGCGGCCTGGTAGTCGCTTTCTGTCTCGGCAAACTGGTAGGGGGAAGTGCTCAGTCCCAGGGTTTCTGCTGCCAGACGGCGGATCCCTTCTCGGTCCATCGTCAGTCGGGTCGCGCGGGCGGTGGGTACCACGTTAAACCCTTCCTGCTCCAGCGCCACCAGAGTCTCGGTGGCAATCGCTTCGATTTCAGGAATGATGAAGTGGGGCTGTTCCTGCTCGATCAGTTGCCGCAGCGCCACGCCGTCGAGCATGCTGATGACATGGCTGCGATGGGCCACCTGCATGGCAGGAGCCATCGGATAACGATCCACGGCGATCACCTCGACGCCAAGGCGTTGCAGCTCGATGGCCACTTCCTTGCCCAGTTCTCCTGAGCCGAGCAGCAGGGCGCGGGTTGCGGCCGGGCAGTGCGGGGTACCAATCATGGGGATCTCCTTTAGGGGGTAAACGTTTGCCGAGTGAAATCGCGCGCATGATACCCAGTTCATTCTGCTGCGCCAAGGATAAAGCGGCAGTGACTCTGTCGGCTGCATAACCGCTGACCAGCCTCGGGGTAAAAAGTGCGAAGGGGCGCCTGAAACCACACATAAACTGATGAATTCTTTGCCCAGACAGAGTAGTGTCTTCCGGCCGTCGGCAATCAGGTTGCGGGCGTGGATCGGGAGTGATCCGAGAACAATACAGCTGGATAGAGATAAAATAGAGGGCAGTCATGCACCCCAGACATTCCGTTATTCTTGAGCTGGTCAATGAGCGGGGCCGGATCAGTGTTGTCGAGCTTTCCGATCAGGTTGGGGTTTCCGAGGTAACTGTCCGGCAAGATCTCAACTACCTCGAAGAGAAGGGGTTCCTCAAGCGGGTACATGGCGCCGCCACCGTTCTGGATAGCGACGATCCGGAACACCGCCAGTGGGCGCGCAGCAAGATCAAATTATACATCGCCGAGCGTGCCGCCAGCCTGGTGGCATCCGGCGAGAGTGTACTAATTGAAGGTGGCAGTGCCAATACGATGTTGGCCAAACTGCTCGGTGAGCGCGGCGATGTCACCATCATCACCTCAAGCTCCTACATAGCGCACCAACTTCGGGAGTCCAGCAGCGAAGTGATCCTGCTCGGCGGTCAGTATCAAAGTGCCAGCGAAAGTTTGGTCGGGCCGCTGACCCGCCTGTGTATCCAGCATGTGCATTTCAGCAAGGCCTTCATCGGCGTGGATGGTTTTCATGTCGATACGGGTTTTACGAATCGCAACATGATGCGTGCCGATGTGGCAAACACGATTCTGGCCAAAGGGCAGCAAAACATCATCCTGACCGATTCGAGCAAATTTGGCCGCATTCATCCCGGTGCGATCGGCCCCATCAGCAACGTGCAGCGGGTGATCACCGATACGCATATTCCCCGCGATGCCGAATTGTGGTTGCAAGCGCAGGGGATTGAACTGGATAAGGTGAGCCGTTAGCAAATAAAAAAAGCCGGGCACCAATTCCATGTACCCGGCTCAGGGGAATGGGCTCTTGCGAGCCCAGATCTCGAGTAAACAGCGTGTCGATTACCCGTTAACAGTAGACGCTTTCCCACCGAATACCAAACCCGCCCCAAAGTTGTGGTTCAAACCAAGAGATCTGCTTGTCTCCTCTGCTGTCCCGGTTTATGTTAGCCAGCGATTTTTTCTGGAGATTTTGATGTCTAAAGTTGATTTCTACCGTTCATTGGTCGGCCAGATTTCCGGGCTGACTGACGGCGAACCGGATCTGATTGCCAACCTGTCCAATGTCAGTGCTTTGTTAAACCTATCACTGGATGATTTGAACTGGGTCGGTTTCTATCTGTTGTCTAACGAAAACGAACTGGTATTGGGCCCATTTCAGGGCAAGCCCGCCTGTATTCGTATTCCGGTCGGCAAGGGGGTATGTGGCACGGCAGTAGCAACGGGCAAGACACAACGCGTTGCAGATGTGCATGCATTTCCTGGACACATAGCCTGTGATGGTGCCAGCAACTCCGAAATTGTGCTGCCTGTCTACAGTCAGGGTAAAATCGTCGCTGTCCTTGACATAGACAGCCCATTATTTAACCGCTTCGACGAAGAGGATGAGGTCGGATTGGAACAAGTAGTCGCCGCGCTGGAAAATTTCAGTTGGAATCGGTAACTTGCTCGCAATCATCTGACGCATCTTTATAATAGGTCGTTGATTTACTTCGTGGCATCGTCCTTTCATCCAAGGTTTTACATGGAAAACAACGAAAAATTCAGCAACAGCAAAGAGCTGATTGCATACCTCTGTGAACAATTCCCGGCCTGCTTCATTGCTGAAGGCGAAGCACGTCCGCTGAAGATTGGTATTTTCCAAGATCTGGCGACGCGTCTGGCGGAAGACCCTCGCGTCTCCAAGACCTTGCTGCGCTCCGCGCTGCGCCAGTACACCTCAAGCTGGCGCTATCTGCATGGCGTCAAGGCTGGAGCCATCCGTGTTGATCTGGATGGAAACGAGTGCGGTGTGCTGACCGAGGAGCATGTCACCCATGCCAAGCAGGCGCTGAAAGAGAGCAAGGATAAAGTGTTTGCTTCTCGTCGCCGTCCTGAAGGCGAAAAGCCAAACAAGCCGCGCCGTCCAGTCCGTCCCAAGGTGGACCCAGCTCAGCTGAACGTTGGCCAAGCGGTCAAGGTGGTGGTCGGTAAGGCACCTGTGCCGGCGACTGTTCGCGAAGTTGCCAAGGATGATGTCCAGGTTGAGCTGGCTACTGGCATGGTTGTTCGCGTCAAGGTCGATCGTATCGTTCTTTAGGAGTGCAGTTTTTGAGAAACCATCTGCTCCGCGTTTCCGTTCTGGCGCTGTCCCTGTTGCAATCAGGGCTGGCGCTGGCAGTGGCGCCGGCCATTCCGGCAACCGCTCTGCCGACCCTGAGCCAAGAAGATCAGCATGCAACGGCCAGCAAGCGTATCGCCAAGTTCTTCACGCACAGTCATTACAAACAGATCACGCTCGATGATGCCTTTGCCAACAAGGTCTTCGACATGTATCTGGACTCGCTGGATTACAGCCGCAACCTCTTCTTGCAAAGCGAAGTCGATGGTTTCAATTCTTCACGACAAAAGCTGATGGCTGGATTGGAAAATGGTGATCTTTCGGTCGCCTACAATCTGTTCAATCTCAGTATCCAGCGCCGTTACGACCGCTTTGCTTATGCATTGAGCCTGTTGGACCAGCCTTTTGACTTCACCCAACAGGACAATTATCAGTTCGATCGCAAGAATGCTCCCTGGCCAAAGGATCGTCTTGAGCTGGATGAGCTCTGGCGACAACGGGTCAAATACGACGCCTTGAATCTGAAACTGGCGGGCAAGAGTGACGCCGAAATCAAGTCACTGCTCACCAAGCGTTACCAGATGTCCATTAAGCGTCTGAGTCAAAGCGAAAGCGAAGACGTCTTCATGACAGTCGAGAACGCGTTTGCCCGCGCCATCGATCCGCATACCAGTTACCTCTCTCCGCGCGAAGCTGAGCGTTTCAACAGTGAAATGAATCTGTCGTTGGAAGGGATCGGAGCTGTCTTGCAAGCCGATGATGACTTCACTGTGGTGCGTTCACTGGTTCCTGGCGGCCCAGCGGATAAATCCAAGCAGTTGAAACCCGATGATCGGATCACCGGTGTCGCCCAGGCCGGTGGCAAAATGCAGGATATCATCGGCTGGCGACTGGATGAGGTCGTGGATCTGATTAAGGGACCCAAGGGTACCAAGGTCAAGCTGGAAGTGCAGCGTGGCGAGGGGGCCAGTGCGCAGTCTCAAGTTGTTGAGATAACGCGAGATGAAGTCCGCCTTGAGGATCGCGCCGCGAAATCTTCGGTGATCCATACCGAAGGCAAGACCATCGGTGTCATCGATATTCGTAGTTTCTATAACAATCTGCATGCTGATGTGATCAAGGAGCTGAATAAGCTCAAGAAGCAGAAGATTGATGGTTTATTGATCGATTTGCGTGATAACGGTGGCGGCTCCTTGCCGGAAGCCATCGCCCTGAGTGGTCTGTTTATTAAGAAAGGACCCGTGGTGCAGGTGCGCGATAGCATTGGCCGTATTGAACAGGAACAAGACGATGATGGTGTCAGCTACTACGATGGCCCCATGGTTGTTCTCGTCAACCGCTACAGTGCCTCGGCTTCCGAAATCTTCTCGGCGGCGATGAGTGATTATGGCCGCGCCCTGATTGTGGGTGAGAACACCTTCGGCAAGGGCACAGTACAGCAGCACCGACCCTTGCGTCGCCCGTTTGACTGGTTTGACAAAGAGCTTGGCAATATTCAGTACACGATGGCCAAGTTCTACCGCATTGACGGTGGCAGCACCCAGCATCGAGGGGTCAAGCCGGATATTGCGTTCCCGACCACGATTGATCCGACAGAATCCGGCGAGAGCGTTGAGCCGAATGCGTTGCCGTGGGACAAGATCTCTGCCGCGCAATACCAGAAGGTGGGCAATTTCAGTGACCTGCTGACGTCGCTGGAGTCTCAGCACGCGGCTCGGATTGCCAAGGATCCGGAATTTGCCTACATCAATCAGGATATTGCCTGGTACCAGAAGGAAAAGGCGCGCAAGACGGTGTCACTGAACGAACAGGTGCGCATGAAGGAGCGTGACGATCTGGATGCGCGCAATCTGCAGCGCACCAATGAACGTCTGGCCCGGATGGGAAAACCTGCGGTGAAGAAGTTGGCTGATGTGCCGACAGACACCCAGTTCCCGGATGCCTATCTGCAGGAAGCGGCTGCGATTACCGCCGATTTGAGTGCTAGCAGTAAGCACTGAACTATTGTCGTCAACTAAAACAATAAAGCGGCCTTGAGCCGCTTTATTGTTTTTTTATCCCGCTGAACATCGTTTGCACCGCAGCCTACTTGGTATTCTGTCGCAACTGTAGATAATAGGAAGCTGCTACGGCTTCTCAATTACAGGATGCTCTCGATGACCGCTCAGGTTGCACAGGAAAAATACCGTCTCGATTACTGCCCGCCCCATTACTGGATCGACAGCATAGATCTGGACTTTCATCTCGATGATCACCAAACCCGCGTGACGGCGATTAGCCGGATCCGCCGTAACGGCGAACACAACGAGCCTTTAGTGCTGGATGGTGAAGGCCTGACGTTGAAGCAGGTGCATGTTGATGGCCGGCCCTTTGCCGCCTATGTCCAGACAGCCAGCCAATTGACACTGAGCAACTTGCCGGCCGAGTGTGTTGTGACGATCGAGACCGAGATAGATCCGGCCAACAATACCGCGCTCGAAGGGCTGTACAAGTCGGGGCCGGCGTTTTGCACCCAGTGCGAAGCCGAGGGTTTCCGCCGTATTACCTACTATCTGGATCGCCCGGATGTACTGGCAAAGTTCACCACACGCATTACCGCCGACAAAGCGCGCTATCCGTTCCTGCTGTCAAACGGTAATCGGGTTGGCAGCGGTGAGCTTGGTGATGGTCGGCACTGGGTAAGCTGGCAGGATCCTTTCCCCAAGCCTTGCTATCTGTTTGCGCTGGTTGCGGGCGATTTTGATGTATTGCGTGATGAGTTTGTCACCCGCAGTGGTCGGCGGGTTGCGCTCGAGCTGTTTGTTGATAAAGGCAACCTGGATCGTGCCCCCCATGCGATGAGCAGCCTGAAAAAATCCATGGCCTGGGATGAGCAGCGCTTCGGACTGGAATACGATCTGGATATCTACATGATCGTCGCCGTTGACTTCTTTAACATGGGCGCGATGGAGAACAAAGGGTTGAATATCTTCAACTCGCGCTTTGTACTGGCTAACCCGCAAACTGCGACCGATACCGACTACTTCGACATCGAGCGCGTCATTGCTCACGAGTATTTCCATAACTGGACCGGTAATCGCATCACCTGTCGCGACTGGTTCCAGCTCAGCCTGAAAGAGGGGCTGACGGTGTTCCGTGATCAGGAGTTCTCATCAGATGTCGGTTCACGTGCCGTCAACCGTATCCGCAATGTGCGCATCATCCGGGGTCCGCAGTTTGCTGAAGATGCCGGTCCGATGGCCCACCCGATACGTCCGGATGTCGTGATTGAAATGAATAACTTCTACACGGTAACGGTCTACGAGAAGGGCTCAGAAGTTATCCGCATGCTGCATACCCTGCTGGGTGAGGCGGCGTTTCAGCGCGGCATGCAAATCTATGTTGAGCGTCACGATGGCCAGGCGGCGACCTGCGAACAGTTCGTGCAGGCGATGGAAGCCGGTTCCGGTCGTGATCTGACACAATTCCGCCGCTGGTACTCGCAAGCCGGGACGCCGGTGTTGACGGTGCGCAGCACATTTGATGCGGCTGCAGGCCGCTACACCCTGCAGGTTAACCAGATGACGCCGCCGACGGCACAGCAACACGAGAAATTGCCGCTGCATATTCCACTGAGCGTGGCGTTATATGGCCGCGATGGCCAGCCATTGCCGTTGCAGCGCGAGGGGCAGGCCGTCAGTGGTCTGCTGGAGCTGACCGAGGCTGAGCAACACTTTGTGTTTGACGGTATTGCTTCGGCACCGGTGGTGGCTTTGCTGCAGGAGTTTTCTGCACCGGTCAAACTCGACTACCCGTATCAGGATGCGGAGTTGTGCCTGCTACTGGCCCACGCACAGAACGATTTTGTGCGCTGGGATGCAGCGCAGATGCTGGTCAACCGCTTCATCACCAGTGCCGTTGCGGCCCTGGCCAAGCAACAGCCGTTGCAGGCGCCGGAGGCCTTGCTCAATGCCTTTGGTGAGGTGCTGCAGAACCGGCAACTCGATCCGGCCCTGGCGGCCGAGATCTTGACGCTGCCGGGCGAGGGGACCCTGCTGGAGTTGTTTGCCGAGGCCGACATCGACCACATCCATACTGCGCGTCACTTCCTGCAACAGGCGCTGGCCGAGCGCCATGCCGCACTCTGGTTGAAGGTTTATCACCAGCATCGACAAACCGGTGACTACAGTACCGATGGCGCGGCCATGGCGCATCGGGCGTTGGCTAACCTGGCGCTGCTGTATCTGGCCTGTGCTGGTCAAGGCGAGGCACTGGTCGCGGCTCATTATCAGACGGCCAACAACATGACCGACACCCTTGCGGCCATGCATGCCGCCAGCGTGGCTGACCTGCCACTGTTTGCCACCTTGATGGCCGATTTTGAACGGCTGTGGCAACACGATGGCCTGGTGATGGATAACTGGTTCCGCCTGCAGGCCAGTCGTCCGGTTGCCCAGACGTTGCAACAGGTCGAGTCGCTACTGCAACACCCGAGTTTCTCGCTGCACAATCCGAACCGGGTGCGCGCGCTGATCGGCACCTTTGCGGCAGCCAATCCTGTGGTGTTCCATGCCCGCAATGGCAGCGGTTACCGTTTCCTGCGCACGCAGCTGGAACAGTTAAACCGCATCAATCCGCAGGTTGCGGCGCGTATCATAGTGCCGATGATTCAGTTCGGTCGGCTGGATAGCGAGCGCAAGGCACTGATCCGTAACGAGTTGCAAGCCTTGGCGCAGCTACCGGATCTGGCGCGGGATCTGTATGAAAAGATCTCGCGAGCGTTAGCCCAATAACGGGGATGGGGGGCTTGCCCCCCATTTTTTTATGCTGATTTATACCTTTCGCCTGAATTTTACAGCCGAACAGATCCTCACCATCTATCGGGGGGATGCCCAGCGTATTTCCGTGCTCAGTGAGCAGGGATTACGCATTGAACTGGCCGCACAGCACTTGCGGCGATTTATTGGTCATTCCGGATTGCAAGGTCGCTTTCGCTTGCGCACCGATGATAATCATCGCTTCCTTGATCTGGAGCGTATCGGCTAACGGCGCGGTCAGTGCAATAGGCGGCGATAACGTTTAACATGTGCGCCGTTTTATCTTGCTGTGTTTGATAGAAGGAATTTCGAGCACGGTAATACCGCTATTTTGTCTCACCGAATTCAAGGAGCCCGCATGTTCTATCAACTTGCCCGTCATTTCCTGTTCAAACTTGATCCGGAAGTGGCTCACGAATTGACCATCAAACAGCTTTCTTTACTCGGTGGCACTCCGCTGGATATTTTCTTCCGGCAGCATGTTCCATCACGCCCGGTTCAAGTTATGGGGCTGACGTTTGATAATCCAGTCGGTCTGGCCGCCGGTCTGGATAAAGATGGCGAAGCTATCGATGCATTTGGCGCCATGGGATTTGGCTTTGTCGAAGTGGGGACGGTAACACCGCGTCCGCAACCGGGAAATGATAAACCACGCCTGTTCCGGGTAATTCCTGCCGAGGGCATCATCAACCGTATGGGCTTCAATAATAAAGGTGTGGATCACCTGGTTGAGAAACTAAAAAAGACCCGCTACCAAGGTATTATTGGCGTAAATATCGGCAAAAATAAGGATACTCCGCTGGAAAACGGCAAAGATGATTATCTCATCTGCATGGACAAGGTCTATCCGTATGCCGGTTATATCGCGATTAATATTTCGTCTCCCAATACACCCGGCCTGCGTCAATTGCAGTATGGTGCGGCATTGGACGAATTGCTGGTCGCATTGAAACAACGCCAGACTGAGTTGGCGCAGTTGCATGGCAAATATGTGCCATTAGCCATCAAGATTGCTCCGGACATGAATGATGACGAGTTGGCCCAGGTTGCTGCTTCACTATTAAATAGTCAGGTCGATGGGGTCATCGCAACCAATACCACTCTGGATCGGGAGATGATCTTCGATATGCCACACGCTAATGAAGCCGGTGGTTTAAGTGGTCGGCCACTGCAAGCCAAGAGCACCGAATTTATTCGTAAATTAGCCGGCCATTTAAAGGGCGCTATTCCGATCATTGGTGTTGGTGGTATTGATTCGCCACTGGCTGCGCGCGAGAAAATCGATGCCGGTGCCGCCTTGGTGCAGATCTATTCCGGCTTTATCTACAAGGGGCCACCCTTGGTTCGGGCCATTGTCGAGCACCTGCGTTAATGCGTTATAGCCAAGGCCCTGCGGGGCCTTGTGTCTATCTGGATTATTTACTCTGAACATCGGATTTGGAATTTAATAGCAACAATGGGATCCCTGCTGAGGCCACGTTAAACAATACCCTCTGTCCATTTATTCAGTTTATTCTGCGCTGGGGTTACCATAAATATAAAAAAAATTTGCGGGTTTAAATTTGTTGTTTGTATTATGTTCGAATATGGAATATAAGTTCATCTGCACGTGAATACTGGCATTAGAGAACCGTCATGATATTAGTCCCGGATGATCATTGGCATTGGATGTATGATGAAAAAATGGACAGATTATTGCTGGATCTGTCTGCCGATATGCAATTTGCTACCGCTTATCGGGGCAAGCAGCTAACGGATGATGTTCGTCATTCCGCCGCGTTTTCACTGGACGACACCTCGCATTATTTTCATCTGCTCGAATGCATTGGTGAATTACCGTTTGCCGAAGCAGAGCGCGTGCAAATTGTATTGAACGCGGTCGCCGCGATGCGCTATGCCAAACCGCAAATGCCGCAAAGCTGGCACCTGCAGGAATTTAATTTATTATCCCGCCCGCCATTGCTCGGTGAGGTGGTGATGCTGGCCAATTCATTTGGCCATGCTGACGTGCTGGTGATAGAGCCCGGTGAAAAAGCGTCGCTGTGTATGTTGTTATGTGGCGAGTTGATACTGAGCGAAGATAAAACGCTGCACGTGCACCAATTAATCAAGGTCATGAATAACCGGATTATTCCATACAGTGCGGTATGTAATGGTCAATTGCGTCTGGCGTAAAGGTCGCCAGACGGTGGATGCGTAATATCGGTGATATCGGAATCCTGATTGGCACCGAATAACGCCAATAAAAAGCACAAACAAAAAGGCCGCATTTTCATGCGGCCTTTTTGTTTAACGATTTGGTTGCGGGGGCAGGATTTGAACCTACGACCTTCGGGTTATGAGCCCGACGAG
>CAMFKP010000016.1 GCA_945957385.1 uncultured Aeromonadaceae bacterium | reverse complement strand
GGCTGGTCCAGCTCAAATCACGCCCATAAATAACAGGCGGCGTTTCTGTTTCATGGTGCATCAACAGATTGATCAGTACCGGGTGGGTGAAGGAGCCACCTTGAGTCACATGGGCAGCGAGCATCGACAAGTAGTCAGCGATTTTTTGATCCTGATTCTGCTTTTTCAGGATCCGGGTCACCACCAGCTCTGCATCCAGATGCAAAGTTAATAATCGCAGCAGTTCGCCCACCAGTTCACAGAACTCGATGCCGCTACCAGGCCTGAGTTTGAGCCAGAGCGGACGGCTCGGGTTGAGCAGGTTCTCGGCGTAGCAGAGATCAAAAAGATCACTGTTGTCCGGTGAACACTCGTCAATCAGGTCCATCACTGTCTGTTCATAATTGACGCCAGGAAACCCACTCAACAACATGACCTGGCCACCACGCCGAATGGAGATCAGGCGCGTGATAGCCGATAAAGCGCGGGGTTGAGCGTCAGCAAAGCTGCGAGGCGCGATTTCCGACAGGCGGGAGACAGGCAAGTCCGGAAGGGACGGCAGAAGTTGTTCTGTTTTTAATTCAATCACTTATTACTTATTTATGCTGGCTTGCTAATAGCCAGAGTATACCTTATCTCTGACCTTGAGGCGCAGTAGGGCGATATAAAAGCGTGCGCATCCCCTCATGCGCCGCAATTTGCGTAACGTAATGAAACGGTAATATTTCTGTAAGTACGTAACGCAGATCATCGTTTTTCCGAATATATGCACGATTATGTAATCCATATGAGGCCTTTATCTGTAATAAAAGAACTTTAATGAAAAAAAACAACACGAAGACGGTTTTGGGGCTAGACAAAAGTGTGAGCTTGATCAACAATGCATGCATGACGTTACAAGGCGTGTAACAAAAGTTTTTGGTTTCGATATGTGAACCACAGGGAGCACGTGATGAAGCAAATCAATGAGCTGAAGCAAGTTATCAAAACACAGCGCCAACTGGATAAAGCCCGCCGGGTGATCCAGCGCGCCTTTGGTAGCCGCAGGGCGGTTCATCATTACGAGTACCTGGACTGACGTTTTCCTTATGTTGTTGTTTACCCTGAACCTGACGGTTTCCACCCCTGACTGTCGCTGGTGAAGGATTGTTTATCACTGATGAAATCAGTTTTTATGGCAGCCAGATGGCTGCCTTTTTTCTTTTCGCCTGGCCGCTTGGCGGCTAGAATGCGCCCTCGTTTTGTTGGGGAGTGCGCGAATATGCAACACGCCGTCTGGCGGTTACGGCAGGCACGGCTAGCCAGTTCCAGTAAGCCTTTTCAGGCACGTGGCGGCAACATTCGCCGCTGTGGCTATTGTCTGGTACCCGCAACCACCTGCATTTGTGATCAGCGGCCAGCGGTGCCGGTAGCCGCGGGGTTTTGCTTGCTGATGTACGATACCGAGCCGCTCAAACCCTCCAACACTGGACGTTTGATAGCCGATATTGCGCCCCAGTCAACTCAGGCGTTTCTGTGGCGGCGCACCGAGCCTGATCCGCAGTTACTGGCATTATTGGCCGATCCGCAATGGCAACCCTATGTAGTGTTCCCGGCCCAGTATGCACATCCAGGACAACAGGTCGTTTCCACCCTACTTGCCGACCATGGCGGGCGCAGACCACTGTTTATTTTGCTGGATGGCACCTGGACCGAAGCCAAAAAAATGTTCCGCAAGAGCCCTTATCTGGCGGCGTTGCCGGTGTTGACGTTAGCCGCCGAGCAGGATTCGGGCTACGAGCTTCGCAAAGCCAAGGTGAGTGGCCAGTTATGTACGGCTGAGGTTGGCGTCAAATTGCTGGATCTGCATCATGAACAGGCCGCTGCGCGGGCGCTGGAGGCATGGTTCTTGCTGTTTAGGGATAATTATCTGGCGGCACGGACTCAGCATGCCGCTGACAGGGAGTGAAGAAGTTGGGCATGGAAATGGATCTACTGACGTTGTTGTTGTTGGCCGGATGTGGGCTGGGTGCGGGCTTTATTGATTCGATTGCAGGTGGCGGGGGATTAATTACATTGCCGGCATTATTGGCCGCCGGCCTGTCACCTACGCAGGCGTTGGCGACCAATAAATTGCAA
Organism: uncultured Aeromonadaceae bacterium; assembly: GCA_945957385.1. GTDB lineage: Bacteria > Pseudomonadota > Gammaproteobacteria > Enterobacterales > Aeromonadaceae > Pseudaeromonas. Next base: position 59,249 of record CAMFKP010000016.1, on the reverse strand, counting down.
AGCAGCTTTGGCAGTTTTTCGGCGACTTGGTATTTTGCGCGCCATGGATATATTGAGTTTTCGACAATTAAATGGGCCGTGGCACTGACCTTTATCGGGAGTGCTTTCGGTACATTGTTGGTGCAGCAGATCGATGCCAGTGCATTAGCGCAAATATTGCCATTTTTATTAATGGGCTTTGCATTCTATTTTTTGTTTTCGCCGCGTGTTGGTGATCAGGATTCGCAGCGCCGTCTTGGGCACTTGGCATTTGCTGCAACGATTGGTCTCGGCGTCGGATTTTATGACGGCTTCTTTGGTCCGGGGACCGGTTCATTTTTTGCAGTGGGATTTGTCGCACTGGCCGGTTTTAATCTCGCCAAGGCAACCGCACACAGCAAATTGCTTAATTTCACGTCGAACCTGGCCTCGCTAATATTTTTCGCGCTCGGTGGCAAGATGGTATGGACTGTCGGCCTGACGATGGCAGTCGGACAATTTATCGGTGCGCGGCTGGGATCTCGCCTGGTCGTCAAGCGGGGCGTGGGATTGATTAGACCTTTGCTGGTGATCATGTCGTTGGCTATGTCATTGAAACTATTGAACCAACACTATGGCTGGCTGAGCTGATGGGCTGTCACGAATAATTCATTTGTGTGTCATCGAAGCGAGAGAAAAACACGACAGGATTACGGTGCACACAACAGGAGAAGAGTGATGGTCAGATATCCCAAGCGCCGTTTGTCACGTCAACGTCATTTATGGTTTGCGGTTTGGAACAGCGATGGTGTATTTCCAGATTTGCAGGCCGAAAATGAATTGCCGGCCAAAGTGAGTTCACGCTAAAGAATTTTAATTACCCTACTGGTAATTGATTGGCGGCTTTGTCACCATCAAAGAAAAAGGTGGCCGCCGTATGTTTCTCGAACGAATAGAAATCCTCGGATTTCGTGGTATTAATCGTCTCGCGGTGACTTTTCATCAGACAACGGCGTTGATCGGTGAAAACACCTGGGGGAAAACCAGCCTATTACGCGCGCTATGGAGTCTATTGGGGCAGGGGGAGACGCCATATCAATTTGATATTGCCGACTTTCATCGTCCGGATGATCCCGAATTACCAATAGCGCGCCATCTGCAATTAATTCTGACGTTTCGCGAATATAAACCGGATATTTGCGTTCACTCCAGTCGTTTGAACCGCCTTAATCCTATCTGGTGTAAGGGGCGGGATGGTATTCACCGTATCTATTATCGCGCCGCGGCCGACTGGCTGGCCGATGACACCATTGTCTCCGAACACGGGTTTCTTGATCAGTATGGCCGCAGCATGGTGCTGGCGGAGGCTGCGAGTCTGCTGCATGTTTTGATGTTGATGAATCCGGTGTTGCGCCTGCGGGATACCCGCTCGGCACGGGAGACAGGTGATGCCTTCGGTGATCAGTGGGCCGATCAGCTGGCCACCGTCTCCCGGCAGATCCTGGATGACGAGACAACCGGTATCGACGCACCAACACTACAGGACGGCATGTCCGCGATCCACCACCTGATGAGCCACTACCTGAGCAATGTGCCGCCGATCCGCAGTCGGCCGCGTAGTGCGCGCGACATCGTGACCAAGCCGACCAACCTGCGGGGGCTGAACTCATTGCAGGAGCTGTTGCACAGCGCCAATGGCCGAGCCGTCAAGCTGGCGATGGCCGCCCTGGGTGGCGCTTTGCTCAATGCCCGCGGTGATCGTGAAATCGATCCGGAGGCGCGACCAATCCTGATCCTCGAAGACCCGGAAAGCCGGTTACACCCCACGATGCTGGCGCTGGCCTGGGGGTTGTTTGAACAGTTACCTGGACAAAAAATTCTGACGACCAACTCGGGGGATTTGCTCAGCAGCATCCCTTTGGGGCAAATTCGCCGTCTGGTTCGTCGTGCCCACGAGACCCAGGCCTATAACCTCAAGGACGATCAGTTCAGTGCCGAGGATTTACGCCGTATCGCGTTCCATGTGCGGCTTAATCGGCCGATGTCGCTTTTTGCGCGCTGCTGGTTGTTAGTCGAGGGCGAAACCGAGATCTGGTTACTCTCCGAGCTTGCCGCCATCTGTGGTTACAGCTTGCGCAGTGAAGGGGTGCGCATCATTGAATTTGCGCAATGTGGCGTCTCGCCGCTGATCAAGGCAGCACGTGATTTGGGGATTGAGTGGCATCTGCTGGCCGATGGCGACGCCGCCGGCGTCAAGTATGCCAACACGGTGCGCAGCCATCTCAAGGGGGAACGGGAAAAGGACCGGTTAACCCTGCTGCCTGCCCATGACATCGAACATTTCCTGTTTCACCATGGCTTCGAGGAGGTCTATCGTCGTGAAGCCGGACTGATGCGTCAACCGCAGGTGTTGCCCCCAGGCAAAATAATCGAACGGGCGATCAACCATAGAAGTAAACCGGGGTTGGCGCTGTGTGTGGTCGAAGAAGCCGAACGGCTCGGCGCCGCAAATATGCCGTTGCTGCTGCGCCAGCTATTTGCACGCATCATTGGCCTGGCGCGCCAGCAAGGGTGAGCGGGCTGGCGCGCAACAGGGCTATTGGCTCTGGCGCAACAGGGCGCCGCAGACAAACAGGCAGGCCGTACGCGCCTGGACCTGATAACTGCTGGCGATTTTGGTCAACGGTTGGCCAAGTGGCGTGATGTCTTCCGGTGGCGGCAGTGAGGTATCGACAATGCGGTACCAGCTGCCTTCCATGTCCTGGGGCGGGAGCGGGAGGTGAAAGTGTAACGGCTTCCAATAAGCGTTGAATATCATATAGATAGCCACATCCACCTCGAGAGAAACCGCGGACAGCGCAATGGCATGGGACTGTGGACTCCAATCCGGGGAATAGGCCTGTACGCCATGCCAGCAGATTTCGGAACGGTGTAGTATCTCTGACAGCGAAACCTGGAGTCCCTCCTGGCGCGCGCGACTGAACAAAAATTTACGGTACTGGATGAGCTCGCTGACAAAGCGAAACATCTGGCGCTGGCGGGGCCCCTGAGCCCAGTTCATCCAGCTAAGTTGGGTATTCTGGCAATAGGCATTGTTGTTACCATGCTGGGTGCGCAAAAATTCATCCCCCATCAGCACCATGGGCGTACCGATGGAGAGCAGGTTGGCGGTCATCAGATTTTTACATTGCCGGATCCGTAGCTCATTGATTTCATGATTGTCGGTTTCCCCTTCCACGCCGTGATTCCAGCTGTAATTGTCATTCATGCCGTCGCGGTTGTTCTCGCCGTTGCCTTCATTGTGTTTTTCGTTGTAACTGACGAGATCCCACAGCGTGAAGCCATCGTGGCAAGAGACAAAGTTGATGCTTTTCTCCGGATCCGAATGGTTGAACTGGTAGATATCCGGACTGCCAGTCATGCGGCTGGCAAAGCGGCAGATGGTATCCTCATCGCCCTTGATGAAGCGGCGCACATCATCGCGAAATTGCCCGTTCCACTCCCGCCAGCGTGATCCGGCCAGCGAGCCGACCTGATACAAACCGCCGGCATCCCAGGCCTCGGCAATCATCTTGCAATCGGCTAATACCGGATCGGTGTCGATAGCCAACAAGGTCGGCGGATACACCAGCGGTTTGCCATCTTCATCCCGGGACAGGATGGATGCCAGATCGAAGCGGAAACCGTCGACATGCATATGCTCGCGCCAATAGCGCAGGCTGGCGATGATCAGCTGTTTGGTGACGGCGTGAGAGCCGTTGAGGGTGTTGCCGCAGCCGGAATAGTTGGTATTCATCCGGGTGAGGGGATCGAGAATGTAATAGGCCTCATGATCGATGCCGCGAAAGCAGAAGATAGGGCCATCATCCCCACCTTCCGCTGTGTGGTTATACACCACGTCAAGGATCACCTCGATACCGGCTTTATGCAGCGCTTTGACCATGTCACGAAATTCATTGACCGCCCCTTTGATCTGTCGGTTGCTGGAGTAACCGCTATGGGGAGCAAAAAAGGACATGGGGCCATAGCCCCAATAGTTATCCTTGCCTGGTGGCGCGTCCTGAGGATCGAACTGAAATACCGGCAACAACTCAACGGCGGTGATCCCCAGAGACTGCAGATAGGGAATCTTCTCAATCAGGCCGGCATAGGTACCACGTTTGCCGGCACTGAGACCACTGGAAGCATCCCGGGTGAAGCCGCCGACATGCATCTCGTAAATTACCGAGCGTGACATCGGATGTTGTGGCGAGACATCGCCCTGCCAATCGTATTGCTCCAGGTCGACCACGACACTTTTGGCGCAGCAGTCCAGGTTGCTGCCTGGCCGCGCCGCCGCCCAGCGGTCGTAATGGTTGCCGAGCACGACTTCGCGGCTGTAGGGGTCAATCAGCACTTTCTGGGCATCAAAGCGCGTGCCCTCGTAAGGGCGCCACGGGCCACTCACACGCCAGCCGAAGAGCTGGCCATCTCCGATACCTTTGACATGAACATGCCAGTAGTACGCAGTACGATTGAGTTGGGGTAACAACTTGATCACTGTCGGCTCGGGATCATCGGGATCGGAAAACAGTAGCAACTCAACTCCACTGGCCAAGCGAGCCCACAGCGCGAAATTTACACCATCATGCTCGATGTTGGCCCCCAGGCGCCGGCAGTGGCCTTTGCCGATTTCAATTGCACTCAATACACCCATAATCTGCTCCAAGACAGGTTCACCCATACACGGGTTGCCTCGAAAAAGTATGGTTCAAGTTGCTGTTATTGCTGTGAATTAATCGTGATATCGGCCGCGTGGGGCTCGGTTAGACAACAAGGCGGAGGGCTTGGCCCTCCGCGACTTGCTCTGCATTATGTGGCGGAGAACAGCAGCCGCGCGACATCGCGGAAATGTTCGGCAAAATGGAATGTCATGCCCTCTTTTACATAATCGGGTAACTCATCGACATCGCCGTGGTTAGCTTCGGGCACAATCAGCAGATGCAGCCCTTGCCGCTTGGCGGCAATGACTTTTTCTCGCACCCCGCCAATTGCCAGGACGTGTCCGGTCAAGGTGAGCTCGCCCGTCATCGCCACGCCTTTTCGCGGCGCCTGGTTCAAGGCTAACGATAACAATGCACTGGCCATCGTGATGCCGGCGCTGGGGCCATCCTTGGGGGTGGCGCCTTCCGGCACATGCAAGTGGATCATGGCCTGATCAAAATAGTGGGCATCGGTATGGAACTGGCGCAGGTTCCCACTAATGTAGCTGTAAGCCAGTTCAGCCGATTCGCGCATGACATCACCGAGTTGTCCGGTCAGCTTGAGACCGCGGCTCAACTGATTGACCAGCGTTGCCTCGACCGGCAAGGTGGCGCCCCCCATGGCGGTCCACGCCAGGCCGGTGACAATGCCGACGCCACTGAGTGCCTTCTCTTTACGGAACAGCGGGCTGCCGAGAAAGCTCTCGATGTCGCTGGCCTTGATGGCGAGATTTTGCACGTCGTCATCCAGCATGCGGACGACGGACTTGCGCACGATTTTAGCTAGCTGTTTTTCCAGATTCCGTACACCGGCTTCACGGGCATAGCCATCAACGATGCGCCGTACTGCGCCGTCACTGATTTTAAGCTGTTTACGCGACACACCGGCTTTCTCCAACTGCCGAGGCCAGAGGTGATGGCGGGCAATTGCCAGTTTCTCATCGGCCAGATAACCAGATAGCCGGATCATGTCCATGCGATCCAGCAGCGGCGCCGGAATGGAATCTAAGGTGTTGGCGGTGCAGATAAACAGGCACTTGGAGAGATCCATGCGCAAGTCGAGGTAGTGGTCGAGAAAGTTATGGTTCTGTTCTGGATCCAGGGTTTCGAGCAGGGCAGAGGCCGGATCGCCCTGGTGGCTGGCACCAATCTTGTCAATCTCGTCGAGCATGATCACCGGGTTCATCACCCGGCTCTCTTTGAGTGCCTGTACCAGCTTGCCGGGCATGGCGCCAATATAGGTGCGGCGGTGGCCTTTAATTTCGGCCTCATCGCGCATACCGCCGACACTGAAGCGGAAGAAGGGGCGCCCCAGTGCGCGGGCAATCGAATGGCCAATCGAGGTTTTACCCACGCCCGGCGGGCCGATCAACAACATGATGGCGCCACTGATATCCTGTTTGAAGGCGCCGACAGCAAGGAACTCGATGATGCGTGCTTTGACATCCTCCAGTCCATCGTGGTCGGCATCGAGAATTTTTCTGGCCTTTTTCAGATCGATTTTATCCTCGTGATAACGGCCCCATGGCACCTGGCTTATCCAATCCAGATAGTTGCGCGTGACTGCGTATTCCGGAGAGCCGGCTTCGAGAATTTTTAATTTGTCGATCTCCTCATCGAAGCGTTGCTTGACCGCCTCAGGGACCACCCACTCCTGCATCCGCTTGCTGAAGGTCTCCACTTCGGCGGTCTTGTCATCTTTCTCCAGCCCCAACTCGCGCTGGATCACCTTGAGCTGTTCACGCAGGAAAAACTCGCGTTGCCGGTCGTTGATGCTGCGGTTCACCTCCTCGCGGATCTGGTTCTGCAGCTTGGCAACTTCGATCTCTTTTTTTACCAGTGCCAGGGCTTTCTTCATCCGTTCCAGCAACGGCGCGGTATCCAGGATGTCTTGTAATTCGTCACCCGTGGCGGTGGTGATGGCAGCGGCGCAGTCGGCCAGCGGTGAGGGGTCATTCGGATTAAAACGATTAAGGTATTGCTTGAGCTCTTCGCTGTAGAGCGGATTGATCGGCAACAACTCCTTGATGGCCGAAATCAGCGCCATTGCATAAGCCTTGATCTCGGTCTCGGGCACCGACGCATCGACATGGGATTCCGGATAGCGCACTTCGACCAGGTAAGGCGGCTTGTGGGAGAGCCAATTAACAATTTCCACCCGGTCGATGCCTTCGGCGACAAACTGCATTTCGTCATCACTGGCGCTGGCATGCAGGATGCGCACAGCGCACCCCGTCCGCGGGGTGATCTCGTGCAGCGGCTTATCTCTGTCCTGTTCATCATCGACGCGGAACAACGCCACCATTTTGTGTGGCGTGTTGGCCACCCGCTCTATGGTTTTTTGCCAGGGATCGGCCTGGATCTGTACCGGTAACACCTGTGCAGGCAGGTAGGGTCGACCAAAAATCGGGATGACATAGAGCTGGCTGGGGCGCTCCTGACCCGGTAAGACCAGGGCATTTGTGGTATCAGTCTTGGATTCGTTACTCATCCTGTTCACCCTTATGTGACATGCTCTACTCAACATGGGGATCTTGATTGGAGTTTCAATGGCCGGCGTCTGGTGGCACCATAAGGCAAGTGTATGCAATTGCTGTTTTGAGGGCTGAACATGATTCACAAACCTGGATGCTCGTTTGTGTTGTGGCTCGGGTTGGCGATGGTCACGGGCTGTGCGGAACAACAGGTCGCAGCGGTGCGCCCCGGAGATGAGCTGGTCTGGTTACCGGATGGGCCGACGTATGTATCTTCACTGCCGGCACGCTGTGATGGCAAGGTTGCGGTGAATCATGGCCAGATAGCGGCCGTCGCGCCGTTACCGTTTGATTTTGATCGCGCTAATTTGCGTCCGGATGCCACCGACGTGCTGGATTGTGTTGCGCGAGCGGAGATCGATCAGCCGACTGCGGTTCGGGTTCAAGGAAACACCGACAGCACGGGAACCGCGGATTACAACCAGGGGCTGGGCGATCGGCGCGCCATGGCCAGTGCTGTGTATCTGCAACAACAAGGCGTGCCGGCCCAGCTGATGACCACGGAATCGTATGGCGAGTCCAATCCTGTGGCCTCTAATGCGTCAGCGGAAGGGCGGGCGTTGAACCGCCGCGTCAATATCGTGCCGGCAAATGATTAATCGGGTTGGGAGACGGTCACCGTCAGTTGGCGTGCAAACCAATGAAACAGCAGGTTCAGCGCACGCCCCATCACGTCCTCGTCAAAATCAAACTGATCGGTATGGTGGCCGGCCTTGAGGTCGGCACCGATTACAATATAGGCAGCCTGACCACCACGCCGTTGCACCCGGTCAATGAGGAATCCGGCATCGTCACTGGCACCGAATGGCCGGCTGTGGATCACGTTATAACCAAGCTCGTCACCCAGCAGGGTTAAGGTGTGCACCAGGGCTGGCGAGTTCTCGATCGAGATCGCTTCACCTTGCCGTCGAATCATGTAATCGACCCCATGGGACATGGCCACACCCTGTACGATCCGTTGTACGGCACTGAATACATATTCATTAAGCGCCGCAGTGGCGCCACGGGTTTCTCCCTGCAAAAACGCATAGGCCGGAACCACGTTCCGCTCCTGACCTGCATGCAGATGGCCAATATTGATGCGTGTCATGCCATCGCGGTGGGGCGCGATGGCCAACATTTGGCTGACTGCCTGGCAGGCGGCACTCAGGGCATTGGCGCCGGCATTGGGCTCAAGACCGGCGTGTGCGGGTTTGCCAATGAATTCGACATCAAATTTGGTAGAGCTTAAAAACCCTTCCGGACAGACAACCAGCTCGCCACTGTGAGCATGGATGCCCAGATGAATGGCCAGCAACTGATCCACATCATCCAGTTGGCCGCCGCTGGCAACTGCCTTACCGGCACGGCAACCCTCTTCAGCCGGTTGGAAGAACAGCTTGATCTTGCCGCAGAGCGTGTGTTGATAACCCGCCAATAGCTGTCCCAGCACCACAGCGATGGCCGCATGGGCATCATGAGCACATGCATGCATGACACCGTCGCTTGCCGAGGCAAATCCCAGCTGCTGTGGCAGATGATCGGCCGAGACACATTCACGAACTCGTACCGCATCAAGGTCCACGCGCAGAGCCAGGCTGGGCCCCGGGCGCCCGGTATCCAGCACGGCCAGCAGGCCGGTGTGGGTCAGTCTCGCCAACCAGTCGGCATCGGCGCCTTGCTGCAGCGCCCGGGCTTTCTCCTGGGCTTCATCAATGTCGCGCCCCATCACCATAGAGGGGGAGAGCAGCTGTTCGCCGATGCGAATTTCAAATCCGGCCTCGGCCAGCGCTGCACAGATCAGGCTGGTTGTCCGATATTCGCACCAGGCCGGCTCAGGAAACCGGTGGAAACTGCGCCGCCATTGGCGCAGTGCCGCCAGCTCGTCCGTTTGGGCTACATCAATCATCGCCAGCCACCTCGGGGTTAACAGGGGTAGGGGTCTTGGTGACGAGCAGCTGGTCAATTTTGTAGCTGTCGATATCCACCACTTCGAACTTATAACCGGCAAACTGAATGAAATCCGTGCGCTTGGGGATCTTGCGCAGCGTAAACATCATGAAACCGGCGATGGTTTCGTAGTTCTCAGAGTGTGGAAACTCATCGATGTCCAGCGCACGCATCACATCGTCAATCGGGGTTGTACCGTCAATCAGCCAGGAATGGGCGTCGCGCTGAATGATCTGTTCTTCAATCATATAAGGCGAAACCAGATCGCCCATCAGGGTATTCATGACATCATTTAACGTAATAATCCCGACGACGAGAGCGTACTCGTTCAATACGACCGCAAAATCCTGGCGGCTAGCATTGAAGCTATCGAGTGTCTCTGACAGGGTCAGGGTATCGGGAATCATCAGCGGCGTGCGCAGCAGAGTTTCACTGCGCAACGAGATATGTTGTTCTTGAATGATGTGCAGCAGGATGTCCTTGCTGTCGACAATGCCGATCACCCGATCGATCACGTCCTCACAGACCAGGAATTTGGAATGGGGATTGGCGGAGATCTTGCTCTTGATGGTCTGCTCGTCATCGGCATGATCCAAGAAGATGATGCTGTCACGAGCCGTCATCGCCGAAGGCACAGTCCGTGTGTCCAGCTCAAAGACGTTCTCAATCAGTTGATGTTCCTGTTTGCGTAACGCACCGGATTCAGCACCGGCGGCTACCATGGCGTAAACGTCATCCGGCGTGATTTCGTCATGGTGCTGACCATGCAGATTGAACAAGCGCAGTATGGCGCTGGCCAGACCGTTGAACATCCACACCAGCGGATGACACAACAACAGCAGCAGACGCATCGGGCGCACAATCACCAGCGCCAGTGACTCGGGAATCATCATCGCAACGCGCTTGGGGATTAGGTCAGCGAACAGCACGAACAGCGCCGTAACAACCACAAACGACAGCACAGAGCTGACTTGTTCCAGCACATTGGCCGGCAACCAGATTTGCAAGGTATCGCGAATATAGGGTGTCAACGCGGACTCGCCGAGCACACCGGCGAGAATGGCGACCGCATTTAGACCTATGGTCACCACAGTGAAAAAATGTCCGGGATGTTGCTTTAACGCCAGCAGCTGTTCGGCTTTGACTTCGCCGTCATCCACCAGTTGCTGCAACTTGAGCCGACGGCTGGCAGCAAAGGCGATTTCCGACGCGGTGAAAAACGCACTGGCAACGATTAGGCAGAGAATGATGAGAAGACTGGTAGTCATAGCGGGTCCGGTGAAAAATAGAAGTCTTGGTGATCAAAACAGCAGCAGCATAGCACCTTGGTCACGTCTCGGCATCATGGTTTGCATCAGCGCCGCTGAGCAATGTTTTTAAAATTCATATGCTTGCAATAATTATGCAGCCGAGCCGCTGAAATGTTACGCTGCAGCCGTTGCCAAAACAACTATTCGCATAATGTATATTATGTTAAATAATATATGTGGATAGGCTCCTGCTATAGGGTCGCTCATGGTGTCGTGGCCAGTGACGTGTTTGCCGTTATTGCGGCTATCGGCTGCGTGATGCGGCCTGCTCTTTTTGCATACGCAGCGCAGCACCAGATCGCGACGCTGCGTGATGGCCGGAGCCAAGCTCGTTCACCGAATATCAAAGCGCCGGGTGTTTGCCGACCGTGCGTCAGAGCCCGGTCTTTGCGGCATGCTTTGCTCTTAACGCTCAGTACCGGTCCCGTGATGGCCAAGGATAAACGGAACGACTAAGTCAATGAATCGGCCAGGTATCACGCGTTGCTACGTAAAAAGTTGGGCATAATCCCTGTGCCAGATTTAACTTTTTTACGTAGCGCACGGTGTGCTGTTTTATTAAACGGAACGCACAATTAATCACCGCTTGCAGGCTTGTCTCAGCGTATTGAATGCCTAATTTGCGGTTCGAAAAATAGCAGATACATTTTATTCTTAGTTTATTTATGCGCTCACTGTGCAATATCAATTCGGATATTCTCCGTGTTGAATGAATCATTTTCCGATATCTATTTGTTCATTTTTGAGCGCACTGGAAAATAATCGAAACAAAATTATTTCAGTTGTGGTTCTCAACAGCGCTACATGCGCTACGGCGCACTATGGTCATCCGCCGCTGTAACCTACGGTTTTGTGATCGCGGAGACGATTTGCGCATCAGTTTTGATCCATGCCGCGTTATTGAGTGAATTGTTTTAAACATCATGCGCCGGATGTTTACCATGCTTTTGTCGTGGGTTGTATAGGTTCTGCGCGGTGACAATAAAATTTGAAAACTGGCTCGACAAACATTGGCAATATGCGCAGCACAAGCATGGTGACTGTATCTTCGTGCACTGCCGTGCCGGCGCGCTATTGCGAGCCGTGTTAGATGATTACTGTCTGCACCGTGGTATTTCGCCTATCCGTTGGCGCATGACAGAACTCGATGCCCATGAACCTTATTCCCCCTTAATGCCGCTATTGCGGGCGTTGTTGAACCGTCGTGACAATGACATATTGGATTCTGCGCTCGATGATATGGATCTGCATGGTGTTGAACGCACCTTGATTGGAAATTTTCTGACCGGTCGTGATACCAATCGTCTGGAATTCCCATTACCCGATGATCTGATATTCCAATCAACCCGCATCCGGCAAATTCTAATCCGCTTATTATCCTTATTGACCTCGCGGGAACCACAATTATTGCTGGTGACCGGGGTGCAATTTGCCGGACCGGCAGGTCTGAAGCTGCTCGAAGAATTATTACAATATAATCATGTCGGTAATTTTTTATTGGTCGTCGGCATTGATCCGACCTATCAACATATTGATGAAAATCATCAGCAATATTGGGAACAATGGCAAAGCGTCATCGATAGCCGCGGTATTATCTATCCGCATGAATTTGATGCCACCCCTGCCCCGTTCATGAATTGGCCCGGGTTAACCCACGCCACCGTCAGCCATGATTACGATGCATTGACACGCTGCGAACAGCTGCTGGATCTGCTCTGTTTTCATGAAGCGGTCGAGGCCACCTCTTTGCTGGTACAGCGGCTGGACAGTGGCGCCGCGAATCAGGACGGCAATTTTGTCTGGCAATTATTGTTATGCCATGGCCGAGCCCAGTTATATTGCGGTCATTATGAAGATGCCATGGTCACGTTTGACCGCCTGCTGGAGCTGGCGCAACAGAATAATAATTCAACCAATCTCTGTCGTGCCTATCGGGAAATGGCCATCACCCATATTTTCCGTTCAGATTTGAATTCGGCGATGCGTTATAGCCAGCTGGCGATTAAATTGGCCAGTGCCGTGGATGATGATCTGTTATTGACGAAATCCATGTTCTGCCATTTTGTTGCCTGTGATAAAGCCAACATGCCGTTTGGATTATCACGCTTGCGTCAATTGCTGACGCAGCTCGAAGCGCACCAGATGATCAGCGGCCAGATTTATGTACTGCGTAACTTGTATGCACAAGTACCGTTTGAATCGAAAATTGATCTGGATACCGCACTCGACTGCTCGATTGAGGCCATTCGCTTGGCCAGCCATTATCACTATGAGACCGATTTGGCTGCGGCATATCACAGCCGCGGTATTATCTATAACAAGATGAGCCGTCATCGCCGCGCGCTGCGGTGTTTCCGTATCAGCGAGCAATTGCGGGAAAAACTCAATGTGCCCGGTGAATTAGCGCGCATCCGCAATGGCATCGGTTATTTATTATGTCAGCGTGAGAAATACACTGAAGCTCACCGTTATTATTTGTTGGCACTGAATACGGTCTTGCGACTAAATGATTTTTCGGAAATAACCATCAGCCTGTATAACCTGGCCTGGTTGTATACCGAAGTCCGCGAGAATGAAAGTGCCCTGCTGGTTGTCAATGCGCTGCGTGAAATGCTGCGTATCCGTGGCACCTACTATTTCCCCTTCCGCAATTTACATGATGTGCTGCTATTGCAATGCATGATTCACCTTGGCCAAGGCGAATGGAGTCGCGCCGAGCAGGATTTGGAGCGCAGTTATAATCTGGATATTCCGATCTCCTCGGAAGGCAAATATATTCGCCCAATCCTCAAAGCCCGGCTTGAAGCGCACCATAACAATATCACGCAGGCTCTCGAAGAGTTGCAGACGGCGCAACTGGCGTCGCGTCAGCTGGCCGAACCCAATGTGCACCATCAGTTGTTGTGGCATGAGGTCGCCATCGCCATTCATCGCCAACTCAATGACCTGACTGCGGCCTACCCGCACCTGCATGAGGCCAGCCGCTTATGCCAGCAACAGCAGTTTCCGCTGCATCAGCAGCGTCTGCTGCGGTTGTGGCGACGGGATGAACTGCCGCCGGCGCTCGGCGGGTTGCAACCGCCGAAGCTGGAGCTGGATCAGTTGCTGCATCTGGTGCGCCAGGAGCAGCGCATGAATCAACTGTGGCAGCGGGTACACGAGATGCGCCTGTTGGCGACGTTGCAGCAACTGGCGGTGGATCTGGACAGCGAACAGCAGATCGCCGCCGAAACCCTGCGGCTGATCTGTACCCATTTCAATGCCCAGGCGGGATTCTTGCTCGTCAATGAGGAGAAAGCCGTCGTCGAGCTGGCGCAGTTTAACCAGGTACCGGATAGTCCGCTGGACGGTTTACGGCTGAGTGACTGGCTGGGGCACCATCACACCACCCGCTTGCTGTTCAATGGCGAAGTGCCGGAGAGTGGCCAGGTGGACTCCGCAAAAACCGTGCGCTTCTCGTCAGTTTTGGGCCATCCGCTGCTCGAGGGACAGCGCCAGATTGGTGAGATGCTGTTGCTGACGTTTGCCGACAGTGCACCACTCAACAAGTCGGATCGGGACATTCTGCAATTTATCGGTAACCAGCTGGCTGGCCAGCTGGTGAACCTGCGTCAACGCCGGCAGCTGATTGCCTTGAGTTCGACCGATGCCCTGACCGGCTTGCGTAACCGTCAGTCGTTCCAAAGCCTGCTGCGCAATGAACTCAAACGGATTGCCCGCTATGGTTCGGAGCACCCCTATCTGGCGTTGGCGTTTATCGATCTGGATAACTTCAAGTACTACAACGATACCTTTGGCCACGATGTCGGTGATCGCCTGCTGTGCTGGTTTGCCGATCTGCTGTCCGAGGTATTGCGTGATTTTGATATCGCCTGTCGCTGGGGCGGCGATGAGTTCCTGGTGCTATTCCCCCATACCCGTGCCGACGAGGCGCTGATCCCGTTGCGGCGCATCATCGAGATGCTGGCCCGGCAATGCGGTTATGCCGATCAGCTCAGTGCCTACCTGGGTCAGGCGATCAACCTGCCGGCCGAGCGCTGGTTAAACTGCTCGATCGGGGTGGCCGACACCCTGGATCTGGGCAATGGCGTTCCTGATGAAGCCGGGTTGTTGCAACGGGCGGATCGCGCCCTGTACGAGGTTAAACGCCATGGCAAGGGCCAGGTGTTTCTCGCCAGCCATCAACTGGACCATGAATTGGCCTGACGCTTTGCAGCCTGGGTGACATCTGATAGTCTTGCCGCCCCGTGCCAGCGGCGGCACGTCCCAGCACAGGAGCCCGGGCAGATGAACAACCAGTATCCGGTCAATGAGATTTTCCAGAGCATTCAGGGGGAAGGTTATTTCACCGGCGTTCCGGCGATATTCGTCCGTTTGCAGGGGTGCCCGGTGGGCTGTGCCTGGTGTGATACCCAACACACCTGGGAGCTGGCTGCCGAGAAACAGGTGGCCCCGGATCGTCTGCTGGGGCGCGCCAGTAGCTCAGCTAACTGGTGCCGCATGAGCGCTGAGCAGATAGTGGCGGCCATCGCCGACTTGGGTTATAGCGCGCGGCATGTGGTGTTGACTGGGGGGGAGCCGTGTCAGTATGACTTGCTAGCGCTGACCCGGCAGTTGCTGCTGGCCGGCCTGGCGGTGCAGATTGAAACCAGTGGCACCTTCCCGATCCAGGCCGATGCGGCCTGCTGGGTCACGCTGTCGCCGAAAATCGGCATGCGCGGTGGTTTCAACATCCTGGATGAGGCGTTATTCCGCGCTCAGGAGATCAAGCATCCGGTGGCGATGGAAAAGCACATTCACGAGCTCGATCACCTGCTGGCGCGCTGTCCGAATGCCGCAGAAAAAGTCATCGCCTTGCAGCCCATCAGCCAGCAGCCGCGCGCTACCCAGCTGGCGATCCGTGTCTGTATCGAACGCAATTGGCGGCTTTCGGTGCAGCTGCATAAGTACTTGCATGTCGACTAGTGGTTTTTATTTGATTTGCCTCTGAAAAAAGCTTGATACATTAGAAACTTAGCTCGCCATCACCTATACCTTGCTACATGGTTTCCTGCCGGGTGATGGCCATTGGACTTACCGAATACCCCCTTCCCAGCCCGTCTGTTGCTGGTCGATGATAGCCCGACCAACCTGCGATTTCTGGCCCATGTGTTACACAATATGGGCGAGATCTATTTCGCGACCCGTGGTGAGATTGCGCTGCAAATTGCCCGCGACAAACATCCGGATCTGATTTTGCTGGATGTGGAGATGCCGCACATGGGCGGTTATGAGGTCTGCCAGCGCCTGAAACAGGATCCGCTGCTAGCCGAAGCAGCGGTTATTTTTGTTACCTCGCACCAGAGCATGGAACATGAAATTCAGGCACTCGAAGCCGGTGCGGTGGACTATATTAGCAAGCCACTTAATCCCCCGATTGTCCGTGCCCGGGTCAAAACCCATCTGACACTAAAACAACAGTCCGACAAATTACGTCAATTAGCCAACCGTGATGGTTTAACCGGTGTTTTTAATCGCCGGGCATTTGATGAATTATTGTCGGTAGAATATCGGCGGCATTTACGCACCCAGATACCATTAGGGTTGGTGATGCTGGATGTCGATTATTTCAAACGCTATAACGATTTTTATGGTCACCTGCAGGGCGATGATTGTCTGCGCCAGATTGCTAATACCTTGGTCATGGCATCGCGGCGGCCGGCGGAATCGGTTTGCCGTTATGGTGGTGAAGAGTTTGTCGTGTTACTTCCTCATTGTGACCGCGCTGCCGTGCTGCAATATGGCCTCTGGTTACGTGAACAGATCCACCAGTTAGCCCTGCCCCATGAAGCCAGTGACATGGGGATTGTTACCGTCAGTATAGGTGGGAGCGCCTGTATTCCGGATGAGCGGACCAGCACCACAACGATGATTCAGCAAAGTGATAGCGCCTTGTATGATGCCAAACGGCAGGGCCGTGACCGTGTCTGTCTGTACCCGCTGCCGGAGTGAGCGATGAACGCGGCCAAGTTTCGTGACTACCTGATAAATAACAAAAATAATCTCATTCCCACCATGTGGTTACTCATGGCGTCCCTGGGAGGGCTGGTGTTCACCTCACTGCTTTCGATCCCCGGGGGCAAGTCGGTTGCGCTGCTCGTCGCCGCCATCCTGTATCAACGGCACGCTGTTACGACTATGCGGAGCCTGGTTATTTCTTATGTTTTGGTGTGCTTATTTCCCGGCCCGCTTTTTCACCCGTCCATCGACGACTGGTTCTATTATTCCCTGGCCCATGCTGTCAGCCTGGCCGGCGCTGCATGGCTGATTCGCCATTACGATTTATTTTATAAAGAGGAAATTAATCAGCAACAGTTATTTCAATCGCTGATGATATTTATTTTCCCTGCCTTAACCGGCGGACTTTTATTAGAGCGCGCACTTATTTTTGTTTTCGAACATCGCCTGCCTCCGCCGCAACATTGGTTAAATAACTGGCTCGAGCAATTATGCGTGGTGCTTTGCCTGTTCATTCCTGCGTGCGTAATTAATCGCAGACGGCTAATTCGCCTACTGCATGTCGGCACCAGCTTGGAATATATTAAAAGTATTTCGCTTGGAATTGCGATCGTCTGCCCAATATTAATATTCAACAGCCATCCGTTTATATATTTGGTGTTTGCACTGGCTTTTATTATTTTCCGCCGCAGCGCGTTTTACAGCTGTTTGGTGACCCTGGCGGTATTTATTAGCTGCGTCAGCCTGTATCGGTTAGGCGTGCTGCCGCGGCCGGCGGTATTGGCCAACACAGCGCCGCTGGCGTTCTGGCTGGCACTGGCCGTGACGATGTTCTCGTTGCAGTTGATTGGCCTGATGTCGGAGCTGACCTTGCGCTCCGGCCACCGGCTGGCGCAAAGCGAGGCGCGAATGCGTGGTGCCCTGGAGTTTGCCGCCACCGGCTTTGCCCTGACGACACTGCAGGGCGTCATCGTCGAGGCGAACGCCTGTCTGTGCCGGCTGTTGGGCTATCAACGTGACGAGTTAGTGGGCTTATCCCTGCTGGATCTCACCTATCCGGATGATATCTCGCGCTCGGCGGCCTGTTTAAACGAGATCCAGCGCGGCGAGATGGCCAATTATCAGTTCGAGAAGCGCTACCAACGCAAAGATGGCCAACCGTTGTGGGTGTATGTGCGTGTATCGGTGCTGGACTACAGCCAGCACCAGCGGCCGCAGGAGTTGATTATCCAGATCGACGACATCACCGAGCGGCGTGCCGCCGATGAGGCGTTGCGCGATCAGGCTAATCGCTTGCGCCTGGCACTGAGCATTGCCCAGGCCGGCGCCTGGGACTGGCATCTGCACGACAGTGGCCACTGGTGGACCGATGAGGTCTATCACCTGCTGGGAGTGCGTCGTGACGAGGTGGCCCCCAGCCAGCAGCAGTGGTTGCAACACGTTCACCCCGAGGACAGGCCGCAACTTGAACGAGTCATTGCCGATGCCAAGGCCAATCGCCACGGTTATCGCGAGACCTATCGCCTGATCCGCAGCGACGGCGCTGTGCTGTGGATTGAGGATCATGCCGAGGTGGAGTGCGATGAGCAGGGTGAAGTGTGCCGCATCTATGGCGTCAGTCAGGATGTCACCGAGCGGGCGCTGATTGAACAGGCCATCCAGCACAGCGAGAACCGGCTGCGCGCCATTCTCGACTGTGCGGTCGATGCGATTGTGACCATGGACAGCCATGGGCGCATACATTCGTTTAATCCGGCCGCCGAGAGGATGTTTGGCTATCGGGAGTCTGAGGTGATCGGTGAGAGTGTGTCGATCCTGATGCCATCGCCGCACCGTGAACGCCATGCCTCCTACCTGAAACATTACCTGGAAACCGGCAAGGCACGCATGATTGGTACCAGCCGGGAGCTGATGGCCTGTCATCGCAGTGGCAAGCTGATCCCGGTCGAACTCTCCGTGTCCGAAATCTCGACCCAGGGTGAGCGCTTTTTTACCGGTATGTTGCGTGACATCTCGGTACATAAACAAGCCGAACAAGCGCTGCTTGCCGCTCGGGCCGAGCTGCAGGGGGTAATCAATGCCGCCAGCGAAATTGCCATCATAGTTACCAACGCCGATGGGTTGATCACCCTGTTCAACTCCGGCGCCGAACGCATGCTCGGCTACAGTGCCCAGGAGGTGGTTGCCCTGCGCACGCCGCTGTTCATTCACGATATGCAGGAGGTCATCGACCGCGGATTGGAGCTCACCGCCGAGTTGGGCCGGCCGGTTTCCGGTTTTGCTGTCTTTGTCACCCAGGCGATCTGCCTCGGGCATGAGGTGCGGGAATGGACCTTCATCCGCAAGGATCGCAGTCGTTTGACGGCATTGATGACCGTTACCCCGATCCGTGATCAGGATGGCTGCATCAGTGGTTTCCTCGGTATTGCCAAAGATATCTCGGCGCTCAAGCAGACCCAGTCCGAGCTGATGCTGGCCAAGGAGCAGGCCGAGGCGGCCAGTCAGGCCAAGAGTGCATTCCTGGCCAACATGAGCCACGAAATCCGCACGCCGCTCAATGCGGTGCTGGGGATTGCCTATCTGCTCGACGGTTCAGTGCTCGACAGCCAGCAGCGCCAGTATGTGCGCATGATTACCGGCGCCGGCCGCTCACTGTTGCAGATCCTCAACGACATTCTCGATTTTTCCAAGATCGAGGCCGGGCGTCTCGATCTGGCGCCCACTGAATTTGATCTTGATGAAATGATGGATGGCCTAGCGGGAATTATGGCGGTCAGCGCCGCAAACAAGGATCTGGACTTGCTGATTGAGCTGGATCCGGCCTTGCCTCGCTGCTGGATCGCCGATGGCATGCGCCTGCAGCAAATCCTGCTCAACCTGGTGGGAAATGCCATTAAATTTACCCACAGTGGCCATGTCAGCCTGCAGGTACAGGCCACTCCGGCGCCACAACAGGCTCATCATCTTCATCATGTGCAGTTTGTCGTGGCCGACAGCGGCATCGGAATGACACCGCAGCAGGTGGCGCGTCTTTTTGTGCCTTTCAGCCAGGCCGATAGCTCTACTACGCGTCAGTATGGTGGCACAGGACTGGGGCTGACCATCTCACGCCGCCTGTGCGAAATGATGGGGGGCCAGATTGAAGTCCAGAGCCAGGCCGGGGTCGGCAGCCGCTTTATCGTGACCTTGCCGATGACACCAGGCCGTCCACGCCCGCCACTGACCATCACCCCGCCCCTCGACGTGGCGCTGTTCTGCCCCGATGATCGTCATTACCCCTCGCTGGCCGCAGCCATCACTGTGCTCGGCGGTCACAGCCAGCGCCTGACGAGTACCGCGGCGTTGGCAGCGCTGACAACTGAGCCGCGACCGCAAGTGCTGCTGGCCCATCCCTTCCATGATTCGGCCATGTGGCAAGAACTGGATGCCGTGTGCCGTGACTGGCCAAGCCGGCCGATTGTGGTGTGCCGCTTGGGCGATAAACAGCAGATCCCGCTGTCCGCTCCACAATTGTCCACTGCCCTGGTGCTGACACAACCCGTAACCGCCCGGGCGTTGCAGTCATTAATTGACACGGCTCCCGAGCTGGCGTTGGTGACGCAGGCGTCAGCTCCGGGGCCCAGCAGTCGCCGCGGACAGGATGGGACCGCGCTGCTTGACGATCTGAGTGTCTTACTGGTGGAAGACAATGAGGTCAATCAGATGGTGGCCAGCCGGATCCTGGATCAGGCCGGCGCCCGGGTCGACATTGCCAACAATGGCCAAGAGGCGTTGGCGCGCTTGCGTCAGGCGCCGCAGCGCTATGCCATCGTGCTGATGGATGTGCAGATGCCGGTGATGGATGGGTTTATGGCCACACGGGCAATCCGGCAAGAGCTGGGACTGACTTTACCAATTCTGGCCATGACGGCTGGCGTGATGGCCGATGAACAGGCTGCCTGTCGCGAAGCGGGAATGGATGACATTATCGCCAAGCCAATCGATGTCGAGCTGATGCTGGGAACCATCAGCCGTTATCTCCCGCGTCCGGTAGCAGCAGCTGGCGCCGTTGCGCCCGACAACGCCCTCACCCCAGCTCTCACGCCTCCCGACCAGGATCCCGCACCGGCGGCACTGGATCTGTCAACATTGCAACAGACATTGGGCGAAGACGAAGCGCTGCTGACACGCCTGCTGGCGCAGTTTCAGATCGAAAGTCGGCAACTGCACCAGCAACTCAGTGCCGTGCTGGCGCAACAGGATAAAGAGACGGCTGCGCGGATCGTCCATACCCTGAAGGGCCATGCCGGCACCCTGGGCGCCGAGCGATTGGCCCATCTGGCCCGCCGCATCGAGCAGGCGATCCGTGAACAGCAAACCGGTGAGCAAGCCGTGTTGTTACCGGAATTGTTTGAGGCGCTGGATCAACTACGCGGCGAAGTTGACCTCTGGCTGTTACGTCATCCCCAAACACTGACTGTCGAGTTGGCACAAGACTCAGAACAGTACGGCATGCAATTGCGGCAGTTTGTCAGCTATCTGCAAGAGCAGAATCTGGCGGCGCTCGAACTGTTTGATGCGCTGGAGCCTTATCTGCAGGCCCGACTCAGCGCGGCCGAATTTGCACAATTGAGCAGTGCCATGGAAAACCTTGATTTCCAATCGGCGCTCATTCGTCTGCATGGCTCGAGCCTGATGCTCTCCTCTCCAGCGCAAACCGCAGACACGACGCCTGAGGCACCCTAGCGGTTTTAGCCGCAGATCATGCGAGCCATTTTGGTTATAAACCAGTAACATAGCTACTTTGTTCCGTTTCCTGTCGAGGTAGATCATGGCTCCTTCATGGACGATAGCGCCGCTATACCGCGAGGCGTCGTCACGCATTCAGCATCGTATCGATAATAAAACCAAGCCGCTGGGGGCTCTGGGCCGGCTCGAAGAGGTAGCCAGCCAGCTGGCGCTGATACAACAGTGTGATCACCTGGCGATCACGCAGCCGACGATGTTGGTCTTTGCCGCCGATCACGGCATTGCCAGCCACGGTGTCAGCATTGCCCCCAGCGCGGTAACCCGGCAGATGGTGCTCAATTTTCTGACCGGCGGTGCGGCCATCAACTGTTTTTGCCGCGCCAATGACATGGCGTTGCAGGTGGTTGATGCCGGGATTCTGGAGCCGATCGACGATGAACGCTTGATCCAGCAACGTTTGGGCGCCGGAACGGCAGACATTTCGGTCGCACCGGCGATGAGCCGGCAGCAAGCGGAGATGGCGCTGCAACTTGGCAGTGCGTTGGCCAAACGTCTGCGATCGCAAGGCAGCAATCTGCTGGCCTGTGGTGAGATGGGGATTGGCAATACCTCGTCTGCTGCCGCCTTGTTAGCGGCCCTGTGCCAATTACCGGTTAGTGACTGTGTCGGGCGTGGTACCGGCATTGATGATGGGCAGTTGCAACGCAAGATCAGCTTGATCACTCAGGCCGTGGCGCGAACAGACAGCCGTGATGATCCCATAGCGTTATTGGCACAGTTGGGCGGCTATGAAATAGCGCAGATTACCGGTGCCATGCTTGGCGCCGCTGAGGCCGGCATGACACTGCTGGTCGACGGCTTTATCGTCACCGCTGCGGCGTTGTTGGCGACCCGAATCAACCCTGTGAGCCGGGAATACATGATCTTTGCCCACGGTTCGGCAGAAGCCGCGCATGGGATCATGCTGGCCCAGCTGCAAGCGCGGCCGCTGCTCGATCTGGGCCTGCGTTTAGGCGAAGGTACCGGGGCGGCACTGGCCTTGCCGCTTCTGCGCGCCGCTTGCTGTTTTTATAACGAGATGGCCAGTTTTGATGAAGCCGGGGTAACCGTCTGATGCCGCGCTGGCGCGAGTATGGCTACCGTTTTTGTCTCGCGGTCGCCTTTTTCAGCCGCCTACCGATCCCGGCCTCGATCCCGTTTTCTGCTGAACGACTCAATCGTGCCAGCGCTTTTTTCTCGCTGGTCGGCACCTTGATTGGCGTTTTGGTCGCCATGGCGACCCTGGTGTTTGCACTCTGGTTACCGGCGGACATTGCCGTGCTGCTGGGCATGTTGTTTTCGCTGCGTCTGACGGGAGCCTTTCATGAGGATGGGCTCGCCGATATGGCAGATGGGCTTGGCGGCGGACTGGATGCCGAGCGCAAATTGATCATCATGAAAGATTCGCGGCTCGGTACATATGGTGCGGTGACGTTATTTGGCGGTTTGCTGCTGAAATGGGCCCTGCTGAGTCATATCGTCCAGCAGGGGCTCCCCCTGCTGATGCTGGCACTGATTGTGATGCACTCTTGGTCACGCGCCGTTGCCGGTAGCCTGATCGCCGATACGCCCTATGTCCGCGATACCCAAAGCAAGTCCAAACCCCTGGCCGAGCGCCAGGCTTGGCAGGATACAGTGTTGCTGCTGTTGAGTGGCCTGTTCATCGTGTTGCTGGGCTGCTCGTGGCTCATGGCCGGCCTGTTGATCCTGGGCTCGATGGTGATTCGCTGGTCTTTGCGTCGCTATCTGCTGGCGCAGCTGGGTGGCTTTACCGGTGATTGTCTTGGCGCCTGTCAGCAGCTCATCGAGCTATTGGGTTATCTGTTGTTCGTTGCTTTGCTTCACGCCGGCATGGTGCCTGAAGCTAGGTGGCTGGAGGTATGGTTCTGATGGCGAAACGAATTTTAATTCTGGGGGGGGCTCGCTCAGGCAAGTCAGCGTATGCCGAGCAGCGCGCTGCTGACTACGATGACGTTTACTGTCTGGTGACCGCATGGGCCGGTGACGAAGAGATGCAGGCTCGGATAGACAAGCATAAAGCGGATCGTCCTGCGACGTGGCACACGGTGGAGACCGGTCGGGCTCTGGCCAAGGCCATCATTCAGCATGATGCGGTCGAACGCTGCCTGTTGGTCGATTGTATGACGCTCTGGTTATGTCAATGGTTACACGATGAGTCGGGGCAACCGTTACCCGATGCCTCGTTGCATGCAGCGAAAACGGCCCTGGATCAAGCCATCTTAGGTACTCAAGGCACCCTGATCCTGATTGCTAATGAGATTGGTCTGGGAGTCGTACCGATGGGGGCCATCACCCGGCGTTTTGTTGATGAAGCCGGCTGGTTAAACCAGCATCTGGCCCGTCTGGTGGATGAGGTGTGGCTGGTTACGGCGGGTATTCCCATGAGGTTAAAATGAGTGATTCCAGTTGGCGAACATTACGGCTGATGCGCCATCTTCGGCCGAATTGGCCTGCCTCCTTGCTTGGTAATACCGATGCAGATCTGGATGCGGTGGCCTTCGAACACTGGCTAGGCACGCTGCCTGCACAGTTACCGGCGCAAAAACTGCTCACCTCCCCGCTGTTGCGCTGTCGGCGCATGGCAGAACACCTCGCCAGTCGTTACCACTGGCCGATGCAAGAACTCGATGAGCTGCGCGAGATGGACTTTGGTCGTTTTGATGGCATGCCGTTTAGTGATTTGGCGCCGCATTGGGAACAGCTGGAGCGCTTCTGGCGCGAGCCAGCGGCGCATCCACTGCCGGATGCCGAAACCTTGCCCGCCTTCCAAGCCCGAGTCGAGCGCGTCTGGCGACAACTGGTGGCCGCCAGTTGCGATGCCGATGTGCTGGTGATGTGCCACGGCGGGATCGTGCGCGGCATACTGGCGTTGCTGTTGCATGCCGATTGGACGCAGGGTGATCTCTATCAACGATTGCCGCTGGCGTATGGTTCGGTCACTGAAATCCGCATCTGGCATCAGATGGACGAGCCCATGTTCCAGATAGTGCGTATCGCCGTTCCGTACCAGGAGTATCGCTATGAATCCTGATTATCGGGGGGCGCTGATGGTTCAAGGCACCAGCTCCGATGCGGGCAAGAGCATGCTGGTTACCGCCTTATGCAGACTCCTGGCACGAGACGGCATCTGCGTCGCCCCCTTCAAGCCACAAAATATGGCGCTAAACAGTGCCGTGACCCCTGAGGGCGGAGAAATTGGTCGCGCGCAAGCGGTTCAGGCCTTTGCCGCCAGGCTGGAACCTTGTGTTCATTTCAACCCGGTCTTGCTTAAACCCAATTCAGACACCGGTTGCCAAGTGATATTACAAGGCCAGGTGGCTACCGACATGGAAGCCAATAGCTACCATGGCTATAAGCCGCTGGCGATGCGCAGCGTGTTGGCATCATGGCAGTGGCTGCAGCAACGCTATAGCTGTCTTGTCGTCGAAGGGGCCGGTAGTCCTGCGGAAGTGAATCTGCGCGACGGGGATATTGCCAACATGGGTTTTGCCGAGGCGGTTGACTGTCCGGTGATCCTGATTGCCGACATCGATCGCGGCGGCGTCTTTGCTCAATTGGTCGGGACCCTCGCCTTGCTGAGCCCATCGGAACAACAGCGAATCAAGGGATTTGTCATCAACCGTTTTCGCGGCGATATCGGGCTACTCGAACCGGGATTACGCTGGCTTGAGCAAAAAACCGGTAAACCGGTACTCGGTGTCCTCCCCTACCTGTTGGATTTACGCATCGCCGCTGAGGATGCCATCGCCCATGTGGACGAAGTCGCGCCGCTCGCTAAGCGGCTAAAAATCGTAGTTCCGGTGTTGCCCCGCATCAGCAATCACACTGATTTTGATCCCCTGGCATTGCATCCGGACGTATCGCTGCAGTTTGTTGCGCTGCATGATCCATTACCAGCCTGCGATCTGGTGATCCTTCCGGGCAGTAAAAACGTAAGGGCTGATCTGGAAGCATTACGGGCCACACACTGGGACCAGGCGATGGCACGCCATCTGCGCTATGGCGGCAAGGTATTCGGGATCTGTGGCGGCTATCAGATGCTGGGACAGATGATCGAAGACCCTTCTGGCATGGAGGGCCCTCCGGGAAGCAGTCAGGGCTTGGGTTGGTTGCCGGTCCACACTCGACTGGCTAACCAGAAGCAGTTGTGTAATGTCTCGGGAACCTGTTATCTGAGCGGCACGCCGACCGCCGTACGCGGATATGAAATTCACCTCGGCGTAAGCAGCGTGGCGCCTAGTTCTGCACCACTCTGGCAACGTGCCGATGGTTCTTTTGATGGTTGTATCAGCCTGGATCGCCAGGTTGCCGGTGGTTATCTGCACGGTTTGTTTGATCAACCTCAACTGCTACAACAGCTGCTGCATTGGATGGGTCAGGATTCCGACCTGCAAATTGATTACCGGCAACAACAGGATGCCGAGATTGACCGGCTGGCTGATTGCGTAGCCAGCCATCTGGATATGTATGCCATACGTCGGTTTTTAGGCCTTGAAGGAGAGCAAAATGAGTCAAGAACAGGATGAACGCCACAAGGCTCGGCAACAGCGCCTGAAAGAAAAAGTGGATGCACGCATTGCGGCGGCACAAGCGGATCGCGGGTTACTGATTGTGATCACCGGGGATGGAAAAGGGAAAACCACCTCGGGTTTTGGCACGGTTTGTCGTGCCGTTGGACATGGCCTCAAGACTGCTGTTGTGCAATTCATCAAGGGCAGCTGGGCTTGTGGCGAACGCGATCTGTTACAAGCCCAGGGCGTGGAGTTTCATGTCATGGCCACAGGGTTTACCTGGGATACTCAAGACCGGCAACACGATATCGAGGCTGCGCTACAGGTCTGGCAGGAAGCCAAACGGCTGCTGGCAGATCCAGAGATTCAATTGGTTTTGCTGGATGAGCTGACCTATATGATCGCCTATCACTACCTCGATGTGGACGAAATTATGGAGGCGATTATCCAGCGCCCCCCGATGCAACATGTGATCATCACCGGCCGAGGCTGCCACCGAAGCCTTTTGGAGCTCGCTGACACGGTCAGTGAAGTGCGCAACGTCAAGCATGCCTTTGATGCGGGGATACGGGCCCAGCAGGGAATCGACTGGTGAACAACGGCCTTGCGCGAAGGGCGCTGATCGTCGAAGGCGGGGCTATGCGGGGTATCTTTGCTGCCGGGGTTCTGGACGCTTTTCTCGCCAAGCAGTATTGCCCTTTTGATGTCTGCTATGGTGTTTCAGCCGGTGCGACAGCTCTGGCTGCATATTTATCATCGCAATCCGGGCGGACCTACACTGTGATTACAGATATCTCGTGCCGGCCTGAATTTATCAGTTTTGGTCGTTTTCTGCGTGGTGGGCATTGGCTTGATCTGGATTGGTTATGGCCTGTCAGCCTACAGGAGTTGCCTTTTGATATGGCGACATTTAGCGCCAATCGAGTGCCGCTGTACATTACCACCACACGGGTAAGTGATGGACGCGCCAGTTATTTTCTGGCTAAACCCGAATGTGCCATGACGATTGCCAAAGCATCCTGTTCAGTCCCCCTCGCTTATCGTGGCTTTGTGGATATTGCCGGAGAGGCACATACCGATGGAGGGGTAGCAGATTCGATTCCGGTTCTGGAAGCGTACGCACGAGGTGCCCGCCATTTGACCGTAGTGCTATCGCAGCCTTGGGGATATCGCAAACACCCTTCCCGTTACCCAACACTGCTTCGGCTCCTCTTGCGCAAGACCCCTGCATTAGCGCAAGCCATGTTGGCACGGCATATTGCCTACAATGCAGCGCTGGATTTTATCGCGTCGCCACCGGCTGATTGCACCGTCGAGCTGATAGCTCCGCCCTCACACTTTGCTGTCGGCCGCTTAACACGTGACAAAGCACGGCTGGATGCTGGCTATCGGATGGGATTGTGCGCTGGCGAAGTTGCTATTCGTACCTCTGCCTAAAAGCCGCCCTGAGTTAACGTTGTCGTTATGGCCAGATTTGGAATTTACGCCACCACAGCCCTGAATAGCCCATCAAACCTACAACACACATCAGATTTTCCGAGTCAGGTTGAAAAATAAGCGTGCCTGTTCACCGAGATATCAGTAAGATCTTGTAAACTGCAAGGAGTGCAGGACTTTTTTCCGAGGAGCGTGACTTATGCGAATCATCGTCTTGCTGCTGGTTTGCCTTACAAACCCGTTATCCGCCGCAGAAGTTTATCGCTGGGTAGACAGTCAAGGTGTGGCCCATTATAGCCAATTACCTCCTGCCGAAGCCGCCAATGACAATCTACATCGTATTAACACAGCCTATACCCCAGCCCAGCAGACCCAAATAGAACAAGCTCGGCGTGAAGAAACTATGAACAAATTATTAGCTGAGGATTTGCCCCCTGCCGCGGCGGGTGGTGAGGACACCTGCTCGGCATTAGCACAAGATAAGTATGCGTATGAGAAACGCCGAATTGAAAGTACTTACATTAATGCTCGCAATGAGTGTGATGTCAGTTTTAATAACGACAAGCAGAAACAGCAACGCATTAGTTGCTATGCAACTGCAGAGCAAATTAAACACGAATCAATGAACAATGTTGCCAAAGTAAAATACTGCAATTAGTTATTGTGATTATTTCTCCGCAAACGCTTTCCATTCATTCCCAGAAACTCCTGCTTACATTGTGACGTTTGCGCTCACGTTTTTGTTTGAAATCGTTATCTAGACTGGCACCGTCAGAGCTGGTCAACTACTCGGCCACAATAACCACAACATCTTGTTACGGAGTCAAAAATGAGCAAAGCATCTGATGTTTTTCATCTTGGGCTGACTAAAGCCGATTTATGTGGCGCGGAACTAGCCATCGTGCCCGGAGATCCGCAACGGGTTGAAAAAATAGCGAGTTTAATGAATGAACCTCGCCATCTTGCCAGCCATAGAGAATTTACCTCCTGGTTAGCCATGCTCGATGACAAACCCGTGGTCATCTGTTCAACAGGAATAGGTGGTCCATCAACGTCAATCGCTGTTGAAGAGTTGGCCCAGCTAGGAATCAGAACTTTCCTGCGTATTGGAACAACCGGGGCTATTCAGCCTCATATCCAAGTTGGGGATGTGCTAGTTACGACTGCTGCCGTCCGTCTTGATGGTGCGTCATTACATTTTGCGCCAATGGAATTCCCTGCAGTAGCAGACTTTACCTGCACGACTGCACTCGTTGCAGCCGCTCAGGCGGCCCAAGCCACATTGCATATTGGGGTAACTGCATCATCGGACACCTTTTATCCCGGACAAGAGCGCTATGACACCTATTCGGGCCGAGTTGTTCACCGTTTCCAAAACAGTATGGCGGAGTGGCAAGCCATGGGGGTCATGAATTATGAGATGGAATCTGCGACCCTATTAACCATGTGTGCGAGCCAGGGATTAAAAGCAGGAATGGTCGCAGGTGTAATTGTTAATCGTACACAGCAAGAAATTCCAGATCAGGAGATGATGAAGTCAACCGAGAGTAAAGCCGTAGAAATCGTTGTTGATGCTGCACGCCGTTTACTGAGCTGATGCGAGGATCGCAAAACAAAATAGGGCCAGTCGCAGACTGGCCCTATTGTTATAGTGTGATTAATTATCGCGCGAGGATTTGCGCATGCTGTACCAGCTCCAACAGCGGTTGGGGATAAAGCCCCAACAAGAGCACTAGCAGTGCAGAGAGAATGACAACAACGCCCCCAACAGACAGGGCCCAATCCCGTTCGGCATCACGTCGTTGCATTGCTGGTTCACGCAAATAGAGAGCCACCATCACGCGCAAATAATAATAAAGTCCCAATGCTGAGCCCAATACCACCGCCCCCATCACCCACCAAAGTCCTGCTGCAACAGTGATGGACAGGATGTAAAACTTGCCAATAAAGCCCAGTGTCGTAGGGATCCCAGCCAAAGACAGCAACATGACGGTAAATACGGCAGTCAAATAAGGGCGGTGCCAGAACAGGCCTCGATAGCTATGCAATGAATCGGCATCACGGCCACGATAAGGACTGGACATCAGGCTGACCACGCCAAACGCGCCCAAACTGGTAAATAGATACATCAAGAGATATACAGCGGCCGCTTCTTGTGACAGTGCTTCTTGTCTGGATGCGATGATGACAGCCAGCAGGTAGCCGAAATGAGCAATCGAAGAGTACCCCAACATGCGTTTTATATTGGTTTGCAACATGGCCAACAGGTTGCCAAACAGAATAGAGATGACGGATAGAATACACAGCAACCAGGTCATTGCTTGTCCGTCAGTAGCTGGGACTAGAAGATAGAAACGCAACAACGCACTGAAAATCGCCACCTTACTGGCAGTAGCCAAAAAGGCTGCCACGGGTGATGGCGCCCCTTCGTAGACATCCGGCGTCCACAGGTGGAAAGGAGCCAGAGAAAGTTTAAAACCAAAACCAACCAGCAGCATGCCCAGCCCTGCGACTAATAGTGGTTGATGAGCCGGATTACTGGCCAGCATCACGCCAAGATCGCTAAACAATAGGCTGCCTGCTTGAGCGTACATTAGCGCCATTCCAAACAGTAAAAATCCTGTTGCAGCGGCCGAAAGCACCATGTATTTGATACCAGCCTCCAGTGAATGCTGCTCCCGATAGGCGTAACCTACTAATCCAAACATCGGCAGCGATAACAGCTCGATACCTATAAACAACGACGCCAGATGCCTGCAGGCCGCAAGGACTAAGCCACCTGATGTCGCAATCAGTAACAGCATGTAAAACTCTTCACGATTATCTGGATAGGTCTTTAGCCATGAACGTGCAAAAGTACATGTCGCCAACGCCGCGATCAGCACTAACACTGAGTAGAACAGGGCATGACCATCCATGATAAAGAGTGGTGTGACTTCCTGAGCCGGCAGCACCATCAAAGCCAGCTGCGTGATCAAAGCTAGATTGAGCCCGACAATCGTCACAAAAAAAGCCATATCAATACTGCGGCGCCATGCAATACACAGCATTAATAAGGCGATAGTCAGCCCCGTGATCATCAGTGGAGACAGTGCAAACAACTGTTGCAAATTGAAGCTCATCTCACTACTCCCCAGCTGTTGGATGAACAACTATCAGAAAATAATCAATCATGGCGCCACTCCCACAGCCGCGGTTGTAAACCAGTGCTGAATTGACAGCACACTGCCGCTGGCTGTATCGATGACAGGCTGCGGATAAAAACCTAACGCCAGTAACAATGTGGCCAACACAAGCATCATGCAAAGTTCGCGACGACCAAGTGCCAGCAAAGGGCTTTCGGATTTACCGGTACCAAAGCAGGTGCGCTGCATCATGATCAGTGAGTACACAGATGCCAGCACCAAGCCAAAGGTGGCGATGACGACAACCATGGGCGCACCTTGGAAACTCCCGGTTAGAATCATAAATTCACCAACGAAATTACCTGTGCCCGGCATGCCTAAGGATGCAACGGCAAAGAACAACATCACGGCCGGCAAATAGCGGATTCTCGACCAGAGCCCGCCCATTTGCCGAATATCACGGGTATGTAAGCGTTCATATAGTTGCCCACACAGAATAAACAAGGCTGCCGCAGACAAGCCATGGGCAACCATCTGTACGACGGCTCCTTGCAGCGCCAGTGCGGTACCTGAGTAAATTGCAATCAGTACAAAACCCATATGAGAAATGCTTGTGTAGGCTATTAGTCGTTTGATGTCGGTCTGCCGGAAAGCAAGTACAGCACCGTAGATAATGCCGAGAATCCCGAGCCACATAGCAACCGGAGCAAATGCCGCAGAGGCATTCGGGAATAATGGCAAGCTAAATCTAAGCATTCCGTAGGCGGCAGTCTTCAATAGAATACCCGCCAAATCGACAGACCCAGCTGTTGGCGCCTGACTGTGTGCATCAGGTAACCATCCGTGCAACGGTACGACAGGCATTTTGACAGCAAATGCAATAAAGAAACCAAGCATTAACCACCACTCAGTTTCAATAGGCATCGGAGTGTTGAGCAAGGTTTGATAGGCGAAGCTGATAACTCCAGTTTGCTGGTAATGCACCATAACCAGACCAAGGATAGCCAATAGCATGATCAGCCCGCTTGCCTGGGTATACAAAAAGAATTTGGTCGCGGCATTGATACGAGATCGGCCATCGGAGGCCGCGTGTCCCCAGAGCGCAATTAAGAAGTACATGGGTACCAGCATCATTTCCCAGAAGAAGAAAAACAGGAAAAGATCGATAGCCAGAAAGACTCCAATTACTCCACCAAGGATCCACAATAGATTCAGATGAAAGAAACCGACGCGTTGACCGATTTCACGCCATGAACACAACACAGCCATGACGCCGAGAAATCCGGTCAGCATGACCATCAGGAGTGCAATGCCATCCATAGCCAGGTGAAACTGAATTCCAAAGCGCGGAATCCAATCTATAACAAACTCTTCAGCCCATATGGAGAGTCCTTGTTGGCTCAAGGTGAAATCACCTCGCAACCAAATCAGTACGGTCAAGACAAACACGGTGGCCATGGTGAACAACGCAATCCAGCGAGGTAGCATGGTGCTTACCCGATCGGTCTGCCAACAGAGAAGACCACCAAGAAAGGGCAGCAAGACAATAAGTAGTAACATCACAATATGTGCTCCCTTAAACCATCAGCAAAAAGCCGAGAACCAAAATGGCACCAAGACCAAGAGACGTCACATACCAGCGTAAATGTCCGGTCACACTACGACCCAACATACGGTGGAAGAACAGGGAAATACCGGCTATTCGCTCGATCGTTTTGTCTAGAGGGTCTGCCGCTAGAATACGCGTGAGTAGCAGATAGGGTTTGACAAATAGTCGGTCATAGAGCCAGTCAAAGCCCCAAGCATGCAGCCACAGTGTGCTGAACATTTTGCAGAATGTGTTTTGCGAAAGGCGAGCCACTAACGTGCGCTTACCCAAGAACAACACAGCGGCCAGAGCTACGCCCAAAAGAGCTATAGCCGATGAAAGCAGTTCAAGAGCATGTTTCCCCTCCTCTACATGAGCGCCAGGGCCAGCAGGTAGCACTGATGCCAAGGGTGGCGAAATTAGGGCGCCAACTGTGGTGGATAACAGCATAAGGACCAAGAGCGGCAGATGGTGCGCCATACCTTTTCCTGCATGGGCCTCGCAATGTGCCTGGCCATGAAAGACAGTAAAGATGAGACGGAAGGTATAAAGAGAGGTTAGAAATGCACCAATAAGGCCGGCGATCAGAAGTGGTTGCTGCCCAGCTACAAATACCTGCCATAGGATCTCGTCTTTACTGAAAAAGCCAGCCGTGACCAGTGGTAATGCAGCCAACGCAGAACCGCCAACCAGGAAGCACAGGTAGACAAGCGGCAGGTTGCGCCGTAGCCCCCCCATACGGAAGATATTCTGTTCATGATGCGTCGCTATGATGACGGAACCTGCAGACAGAAACAGCAACGCCTTGAAAAACGCATGTGTCATCAGGTGGAAGATCGCCCCACCCCATGCCCCTACTCCGAGAGCCAGGAACATATATCCAATTTGACTCATCGTTGAATACGCCAAGATGCGTTTGATATCGGTCTGGACCAGGGCGGCAAATCCAGCAAGCACCAGAGTAATCGCTCCTGTCAGCGCTACCCAATGTAATACCTCAGGCTCTTGCAGAAAAAGGCCATGAGTGCGTGCAATCAGATAAACCCCTGCGGTAACCATGGTTGCCGCATGAATCAGAGCGGAAACCGGTGTTGGACCAGCCATCGCGTCGGCAAGCCAGGTCTGCAAAGGTAATTGCGCCGACTTGCCAACGGCACCACCCAGCAGCATCAGACAGGCCCAGTACAGCGCATCAGAGGATGCTTGTTGTGGCTCTTGCGCAAGCCGTAGTAAATCGGCAATGTGCAGTGTCCCAAATTGCTGATAAAGCAAAAATAGTCCGATGGCCAAGAAGACGTCACCGACCCGTGTCACAATGAACGCCTTGAGTGCAGCCGCTCCGTTTGCAGGATCGCGATAATAGAAACCGATCAGCAAATAACTGCACAAGCCAACGCCTTCCCAACCAAGATAAACAAACAGCAGATCATCAGCCAACACCAGACAGAGCATGCTAGCGATGAAGAGGTTGGTATAGGCAAAGAAACGTGAAAAGCCCTCTTCACCGCGCATATACCAGGACGCAAAAAGGTGAATCAGGAAGCCCACACCGGTGACCACGCCCAACATAGTCAGCGACAATCCATCCAGCTGCAGCCGAAATGCAGGTTGAAACGATCCCACACTGATCCATTGCCAGAGTGGTTGTACATAACTGGTCTGGGGCATCGAATGGAGATAGGCGTTCCCGGCCCAGAGCGCTGTCAGAGCACTAAGACCGACACTGCCAACACCGACTATGGCGGCCCGCTGTTCACTCCAGCGTCCCGCTGAAAACATCAGCACCACGGACGCCAACAAAGGAAAAACGATCGTTAGGAATAGTAAGTTCATCCGCGCATCTCGCTTACGGTATCGACATCCAGCGTGTGGTGACGCCGGTACAGCATCATCAGCAGCGCTAATCCTATGCTCGCCTCAGCAGCAGCCAGCGAAATAACCAGTATGTACATCACCTGACCATCCGCTTGTGCCCAACGGCTCCCCGCGACCACAAAAGCCAAGGCTGCGGCATTCATCATGATCTCAATGCTCATCAACATAAACAGAAGGTTACGTCGGACCATCAAACCGGTAAGACCCAGACAAAACAGTACGCCGGCAACAACAAGACCGTGCTCCATCGATAGTCCATTCATCATTTGCTTCCTTCTTTGCTACCGACGGCGATGATCTCACCCCGTTTATCTTCCCGACCGAGGTGATAGGCAGTCACTAAACCGGCTAACAATAAAATTGAAGCTAATTCGACAGCCAAGACATAAGGCCCAAATAAAGCCATACCAACCTGCTTGGCTGTAATGTCCGACTGTGCGATAGCAGTTGGTTGTTCGGACAAAATCGCATTCACGATAAAAATCAGCTGCAACAGTGCCAGGACTCCGGGAAATACCCACGTTGTCGGTGATATCCATTTTTTCTCTTGTACCTGTGCCGAACCAAGGTTCAGCATCATGACCACGAAAACAAACAACACCATGATGGCGCCTGCATAGACAATCACCTGCATAGCGCCAGCAAAGTTGGCACCTAAACAGAAAAACAGCATGGCTACAGCGATGACCGAAATGATCAGATTCAATAATGCATGCATCGGATTGGTATTGGTGATAACCCTGAGTGTGGCCAAGATGGCGATCAGGGATGAAGCATAAAATGCGAGCTCCATAAACATCTCCTCAAGGCAATAGGCTCTTAACATCAATCGGTTTTGCTTCGTTCTCGGCTTCACCCTTGGCCTTGCCGTCGATCGACATTCCACTCATCCGGTAAAAGTTATAGTCAGGGTATTTACCTGGTCCGCTGATGAGCAGATCTTCTTTTTCATAGACCAAGTCCTGGCGGCGATACTCTCCCAACTCAAAATCCGGTGTCAGTTGGATAGCCGTTGTGGGACAGGCTTCTTCGCACATGCCACAAAAGATGCAGCGTGAAAAGTTGATGCGGAAAAACTCTGGATACCAACGGCCATCCTTCCGCTCAGCCTTTTGCAATGAAATGCAAGAAACTGGACAGGCGACAGCACACAAGTTACAAGCAACGCAACGCTCGTCGCCGTCTGGATCTCGAGTTAATACGATGCGGCCACGATATCGAGGCGGGGTATAGACCGCCTCCTCGGGGTAATTCAAGGTGTCCCGTTTACGCCAGCTATGTGAGAAGACCATGACCAAACTACGCAGCTGGGTGCCAACACCATCAATAATCTCTTTGATAATCATAAAATCACCTCACCCTGCCTGAACGAGAACAACTGCCGCTGTCGCAAGCATGTTTAGCAGTGTCAGTGGTAAACAAACTTTCCAACCAAATGACATTACCTGATCAAAACGAGGCCTTGGCAATGAGGCCCGAAGCAGAATGAAGAGCATCATGAAAAAAGCTGTCTTCAATGCGAACCAGGCTACTGGTGGTAGCCAGGGACCGAACCAGCCACCGAAAAATAACGACACGATGAGCGCAGAAACGAGCACAATACCGATGTACTCACCAACAAAGAACAAACCCCATTTCATGCCGGCATATTCAATGTGGTAACCATCAGCCAACTCTTGCTCAGCCTCGGGTTGATCAAATGGATGGCGGTGTGTTACTGCCACCCCAGCAAACACGAAGGTTACAAAGCCGAAAAATTGCGGAACTATGTTCCATAGTCCCGCCTGGGCTTCGACGATCTCTCGTAGGTTGAAGCTGCCCGTTTGAATGACTATCCCCATCAAAGAGAGCCCAAGGAAAACCTCATAGCTCAAGGTTTGGGCCGAAGCGCGCAGGCTCCCAAGTAACGCGTATTTATTGTTACTTGACCAACCGGCAAATAACACGGCATAGACAGCCAGACCTGCAATGGCAAAAAAGTACAAAATCCCGATATTGAGATCGGCTACCCCCCAATCTGGGGCAATCGGCACAATCACAAATGCCATCAGAAACGCGGTAAACGCAATGATCGGCGCCAGAACAAAGATGGTGCGATCGGCAAAGGGCGGTATCCAGTCCTCTTTAAAGAACATCTTCAGCATATCCGCCACTAACTGGAACACGCCAAATGGGCCAACCCGGTTCGGGCCATAACGGTCCTGCCACAATCCCAGCAGACGCCGCTCGATGAAACTCATGAATGCGCCCGCCCCTATCATGACCACTAGAATTAGCAAGGCCTTGGCTGCGGCAATCAACACATCTACAACATAAGGAGTAAACCAAGTCATGCGTTATCCTCCTGATGGACCATCTGGTGATGAAGACCCCAGCCGATAGTGGGATGACCTAATGGCAGTGCCAACAGACCAGAAGGCAATCCATCTAGTACCCGAATGGGTAAGCTCCACCGCTGGTTATGCCAGCAGAAATGAAACAAGTCTCCCTCATGCAGCGCCAAGCGAGATATATCGACATCAGACATTCCGGCAGCCATCTCTCCGGCATGCTCAGCCATAAGAGAAGAACGCATAGACAGCTCATCGGTACCGAATAATTGGGCGCTATCAACTACTTGCCATGCTGAGTCGTGAGCAACAAACGGTGCAGGTAGCTGTTGCTGATAAGGAAGGGTTTGTCCCTCATGCGCCTCGAAAAGCCTTAGGCCTGGATCGCCGGCACGTAAATGGCCTCCGACTTCGTCCTGGAATTTGTTCCAGGACGAAGGCGAATTCCAACCTGGAGCCCAGGCAAACGGCACTTGCTGAAATGGCTGTTGACTACCGCTATACCCTTCCATTGAAAAAGCAAACGCGGTATCTCCGTCTTGAGCAGCTTTGGGCTCGTGAACATCGAGATGAGCCCGCATTGCCGTACGACCACTGTAACGTTGTGGCGAACGAGCTAATTTCATCCCCTTGACGCGAAAACGCGCATTGGGTGCGGCATCAATAATCGGAGCCAAGGCTGGAACGGCCGTTGCACAGGCCATAATAATGTCATCCAGATGGGGCCAATGTAGATTACGATGACGAACAACGCCCTCTAACGCACTCAGCCAGCGCCATGACCCCATGACCGCGCAACTGGCATCATAAAAAGCCGGGTCGAAAACTTGAAAGAAACGCTGGGCTCGGCCCTCAGCACTCACGACTGTACCGTCCGTTTCAGCAAATGTTGCCGCCGGAAGGACTATGTCAGCCAATAGCGCTGTCGGCGTTGTTTGATGATCGACGACAGCGACTGTTTCTGCTTTCTGCAAAGCACCTTGAACTCGTAACGGATCAATTCGAGTCAACAGGTCGTTTTCTAATATGATTACCGAGGCTTTGTCCGATTCTTCGAGGATGGCCAATGCCTGTTCGAGAGGTGCTCCGCCCAGAAGTGCACAACCGACCGAATTCACTTCTCTGGCTACCAGAAAAAGTGATACTGCCTGCTGACGGTGTTGCAGTGCCTTAGCCAAGTTCGCTGCGGCATCCAACAATGCAACTGAACAGGCAGTAGTCCCTGCAATAACTAAGGGACGCTTGGCATGACACAGTGATGCAACCATTTGAGAAACAATGGCTGTCTCTTGCAAACTCAAATCAGTGACCGCCGGTGCTGCAGCATCCAGCGCATGGGCTAAAGCAAAGCCAATGCGAGCTTGATCCTCATAAGCACCATAAAATGCGTGCTGCGTGACATCCGCCAACCGATTCACACCTAATGCAGTTTGAATCAACGGATAGCGCTCATTTTGCCCGAGTG
The DNA here is from genome assembly GCA_945957385.1 of uncultured Aeromonadaceae bacterium. GTDB lineage: Bacteria > Pseudomonadota > Gammaproteobacteria > Enterobacterales > Aeromonadaceae > Pseudaeromonas. Next base: position 21,660 of record CAMFKP010000016.1, on the reverse strand, counting down.
TCTTAACCGCAGCTGCTTGCCATAGATCTACCTTCAGCGCTGCTGCCAGTTCACGTGCCTTGCCTTTTACGGCCTGACGTACACTTAACGCAAGTCTTGCTGCCGTCTGGGTGATGTCTTCGCCGAGAATGACAACAGCATCGTGCTCTTCAACTTCACGTAATGTAGCAATAGGAATACCGCTGCTGCGCTGGATCTGAACCATGCGATGTAATGCAGCCCATTCACGAAGATCTATACCGGAAAAGTAGTTTTCAGTCCCTACTAACTGCCGCAATGCAAAGTTCGACTCCAGACTGGCTCGAGGAGACCCAATACCAATGACTCGTTCACTAGCGCGGAGCCGATCTGCGAGGCGATTGAGTGCACCCTCAACTTCAAGTGGCAACAGAGAACCTGATTCGTTGAGTTGTGGCAGGAAGGGACGGTCTTTTCGATTTACATATCCGTAGCCAAACCGCCCACGATCACAGAGAAAATAGCGATTTACTGCCCCATTAAATCGGTTCTCGATGCGCCTCAGTTCGCCATAACGCTCACCTGGGCTGATGTTGCACCCCAAGCTGCATTGTTGACAGATGCTGGGAGCAAATTGCATATCCCATTTGCGATTGAAACGCTCTGAATGGGTCTTGTCGGTAAATACCCCTGTCGGGCAGACCTCCACCAAATTCCCAGAGAACTCGCTCTCGAGCGCGCCATCGGTGATACGCCCAAAGTAGACGTTGTCATGGGCGCCATATACACCCAAATCAGTACCATCTGCATAATCTTTATAAAAGCGGACACAGCGATAACAGGCAATGCATCGGTTCATCTCATGGGAGATAAAAGGCCCTAAATCCTGATTCTTGTGAGTACGCTTGGTAAAGCGATATCGGCGGCTGTTGTGACCGGCCATCACCGTCATGTCTTGCAGGTGACACGCACCGCCCTCTTCGCAGACTGGACAATCATGTGGGTGATTGGTCATCAGGTATTCAACGACACTTTTGCGAAACGCCTTCGCCTCATCATCTTCAATTGAGATAAAAGTCCCATCACTTGCCGGAGTCATACACGACATGACAAGGCGACCACGTTTATCATCGGCATTCTGGTACTGCTTCACAGCACATTGGCGGCAAGCGCCAACGCTGCCCAACGCGGGATGCCAGCAAAAGTAAGGGACATCCAAGCCAAGTGAAAGGCAGACCTGAAGCAGGTTGTCTGCACCATCAACTTCAAATTCCTTGCCATCTATATGGATTGTGGCCATACATTCAAATCCTTGTTACCAACGTTGTTCCAGTAAATTGGGCTGAATACCGACAATATCGCGGCGATTATCCATCTGGACTTGGCTGATTCCGGCCTCGAACTCGTCGCGAAAATAGTGCAATGCACTTTGCAACGGCTCAACGGCACCAGGTGCGTGAGCACAGAATGTTTTTCCTGGACCAAGATTCACGCATAATTGCTCCAGCGCTTCGATATCTCCCACTTGGCCTCTACCTTGCTCCAGTGCACGCAGGATTTTGACGCTCCATGGCAAGCCGTCACGACACGGCGTACACCATCCACAAGACTCTCTAGCAAAAAACTCTTCGAGATTGCGCGTCAGAGACACCATGTTCACTTTGTGATCCACGGCCATAGCCAGAGCCGTACCCAAGCGACTTCCAGCCTTGGCGATGGAATCAAAGTCCATGGCCAAATCCAGATGCTGCTCAGTCAAAAAATCGGTCCCTGCACCACCGGGTTGCCAAGCCTTGAACTTATAGCCGGACTGCATACCACCGGCGTATTCCTCGAGGATCTCCCGCGCGGTTGTGCCAAAGGGGAGCTCCCATAACCCAGGATTTTTGACACGGCCGGAAAAGCCCATCAACTTGGTACCATGATCCTTGCTTTTGCCCTGATTGAGCCCCTGATACCAAGCCACACCATGCAAAACGATGCCGGGGATATTGTTGAGCGTTTCCACGTTATTAACACACGTGGGTTTACCCCAGGCACCAACCAGCGCAGGAAATGGCGGTTTAGCGCGCGGATTGGCTCGCCGGCCTTCCAACGAGTTGATAAGTGCGGTCTCTTCACCGCAGATATAGCGTCCAGCACCGGTATGTACGACCAGCTCAAAATCAAATCCAGAGCCGAGGATGTTCTTGCCAAGCAGCCCGGCCGCGGTTGCCTCCATAATGGCTTTGCGCAGATTGTCGGCGGCAACCACATATTCACCGCGCAAGAAAATATAACCGCGGTAGGTTTGCAGTGCCCAAGCCGCCAGGATCATGCCTTCAATCAACTGATGAGGCAGCTGCTCCATCAGCAGCCGATCCTTGTAAGTCCCTGGTTCCATTTCGTCGGCATTGCACAACAGATACTTGCGATCAAAGCGCGGATCCATCGGCATCAGGCTCCATTTCACCCCAGTAGGAAAACCTGCGCCCCCTCGCCCTCGCAATCCGGCATCTTTTACCAGAGTGGTTACCTCTGTCGGAGACAATTTGCCGACGGTACGGGTAACGGCGTCATAACCTTGCTTACTACGATATTCATCCATCCAGACTGGAGCGCGATCTGGGCGTAAACGCCATGTCAGCGGGTGCGTTTCAGAAGTCACAATCATGGATAGCGCTCCAACAGTTGTGTTAACTGATCTTGTGTCAACGAATCACCAGCGCCAAAGGCATGGGTGTCGTTATCAATCATCAGTGTTGGCCCCTTATCGCAGTTGCCTAGACAACACACAGGTAGCAGCGTAAAACGGCCATCTGTCGTCGTCTCACCAAGTCCGATGCCCAACTGATCCTGCAAGGCGCTGAGTACTGACTGATAACCCGTAATAAAGCACACCACACTGTCGCAAAGTCGAATCACATGCCGACCAACCGGCTGGCGAAAAATCTGGCTGTAAAAGGTAGCGACCCCTTCGACATCGCTATCAGCAATATTCAGTATTTCGGCTATGGCCGGGATCGCACCATCGGGTACCCAGCCTCGCTGTTTTTGAACGATTTTCAATGCCTCGATAGAGGCTGCCCGAGCGTCCTCGTAATGATGTTTTTCGTGTTCGATGGCATCACGTTCCTGCGGCGTCAGTAGGAATGGCCCCTCTGCTACAGGTGAAGAACAACCACCGTTATGACATTGACATTCATGGCTCATGATTAGCGATCCACATCCGACATAACAAAATCAATACTCCCCAGATAGACGATCAAATCCGAGACCATGCTGCCGCGGATCACCGAAGGGATCTGTTGCAGATGAGCAAAACTCGGAGTCCGGATCCGGGTGCGATAACTCATAGTGCTGCCATCACTCGTCAGGTAATAACTATTGGCTCCTTTAGTGGCCTCAATCATCTGTAGTGACTCGCCGGCGGGCATCACGGGGCCCCATGACACTTGCAAAAAGTGATTAATCAGCGTTTCGATATGCTGCAGCGTGCGCTCTTTGGGGGGGGGAGTCGTTAAGGGGTGATCGGCTTTAAATGGCCCTTGTGGCATGTTATGCATGCACTGTTCGATGATACGTAAGCTTTGCCGGATCTCTTCGACGCGAACCATGGCTCTGTCATAGGCATCGCCGTTCGAACCAACAGGCACATCAAAATCAAAATTCTCATAGCCAGAATACGGGCGCCACTTACGCAAGTCGAAGTTCAAGCCAGTGGCACGCAACCCCGCCCCCGTGACCCCCCAACGCAATGCATCTTCTGTGGAGTACGCTGCAACCCCTCGGGTGCGCCCCACCAGAATGCTGTTTTTCATCGCAGCCTTGACGTATTCATTGAGACGGGTTGGGAGCCAGTCCAGTAAGTTTTCTTTGACTAGGCGCTGCCAACCTTGAGGCAGATCATGGGCTACACCGCCAATACGGAACCAGGCTGGGTGCATCCGCGCCCCCGTTATGGCTTCGATGATGGTGTAAATTTTTTGCCGATCAGTAAATGCATAAAAAACCGGCGTCATGGCGCCGACGTCCTGAATGTAAGTTCCCAAAAACAGCAGATGGCTATTGATTCGAAATAATTCGGCCATCATCACGCGAATATATTCAACGCGGGGAGGAACCTTGATTCCAGCCAGTTTTTCTACCGCGAGCACATACGGCAGATTGTTCATGACACCACCGAGGTACTCCACCCGATCGGTATACGGTATATAGCTATGCCATGACTGGCGCTCCCCCATTTTCTCGGCACCGCGGTGGTGATAACCAATGTCGGGAACGCAATCGCGAACCTCTTCACCATCTAGCTGGAGCACAATACGAAATGCGCCATGGGCGGAGGGGTGATTGGGGCCAAGGTTCAAAAACATGAAGTCTTCACTGTCATTCCCGCGGCTCAGCCCCCACTCCTCAGGCTTGAACTTTAGCCCCTCCTGCTCCATGTCCTGCTTGGCCACGTCGAGCATAAAGGGATCAAATTCCGTCGCGCGCGCGGGATAATCTTTGCGTAGCGGATGCCCTTGCCAACTTTTGGGCATCATGATGCGAGTCAGGTGGGGATGCCCCTCGAAGCGGATCCCGAACAAATCCCACACTTCACGTTCATACCAGTTGGCATTGGCATAAACCGTTGTGGCGGTTGGCAGTCTGAGATCGGCCTCAGAGAGCGCCACTTTCAGGATAACGTCGCTATTTCGCTCAATTGATAGCAGATGATAGAAAACAGTGAAGTCGGCCAGAGGGAGGCCTTCTCGATGACTGCGCAACCGCTCATCCACGGCGTGCAAATCAAATAACATCGTGTAAGGGCGTGGCACTTTATGCAAAAAACGTAAGGCTTCGATTATTTTGTCACGCTCAATCCAAATCACCGGAATTCCGGTTCTTGTTGTTTGCAAACACAGAGCATGAGTACCAAAACGTGCCTGTAATTCGATCACTACTTCGGCGTGTTGAAAATTATCCGGACGCCAATCTTGCATCGCTGGGTTAATCGGGAATTGGGAAGTCAATTGCATGATGAGAGTCCTAGATTTCATCCGGAGTACGCAGATTCGTTACCGCAATACGCTCGCCACGTTTACGTTCACGCTCCGAATCCATCTGTGGACGATATATTCCCTGATCGCCAACGACCCATGATAAAGGGCGACGCTCTTTACCAATGGAATCCTGCAATAACATCAATGCCTGTAAAAAAGCCTCAGGCCGCGGAGGGCAACCGGGAATATAAACATCGACAGGCAAAAATTTATCCACACCCTGTACGACCGAATAAATGTCATACATGCCACCCGAATTAGCACAGGCGCCCATTGAAATTACCCATTTTGGCTCCAGCATCTGTTCATACAGACGCTGGATAACGGGAGCCATTTTGATAAAGGGCGTGCCTGCAATGACCATAAAGTCGGCTTGACGGGGTGATGCCCGGATCACTTCGGCACCGAAGCGTGCAACATCATGTGGAGCGGTAAAAGCGGTCGTCATTTCGACGTAGCAACATGAAATACCGAAGTTGTAAGGCCAAAGCGAATTTTTCCGGCCCCAATTTACTGCGTTGTGCAGCACCTCTTCGACTTTGCCCATCAAAATGCCACGCTCTGCCTGCTGCAGTAATGGATCATCCACTGTTTCAGGACGCTCCAGGGGATATTGCTCTGGTAGCCTGTCAGCATCGATTCGGGTCAATGAATACTTCATCGGATTATTGCCTCACAGTTCAATGGCGATGGCCGCCTTGGGTGTTATCCAATTTTTTGACTGGCGCCCAATCCAACGCACCAATACGCCACAGATAAATCAAACCAACCAAAAGCAGGACAATAAAAATGCTCGCTTCAATAAAACCGATCCAACCGTTTTCCCTAACCGAGACCGACCAGGCAAACAGATAAAGGGCTTCCACATCAAAAATGACGAAGAACATGGCGACAAGATAGAATTTGGCAGAAAAGCGCAAGCGAGCTGAGCCTACAGAGTCGACTCCTGATTCAAAAGGTTTTCCTTTCGCTCGACCGAATGCCCGACCGCCAAGCAAAGCAGCAATACCGATCATTGCCAGGCATATGCTGATGCCGACGATGAAATAAATTCCAAATGCCCAATGTTGTGCCGAGATGGCGGTAGACATAGACAATTCCTTACACCAAGCCCAATAACAGAGACGTGCTTCGTTACAAACGCGTTATTACTATAGGCTATTAAACGTGTATAAATTGTGAGTCTTTTCTCGTATTGTGATGCGTGCGTTGCCAATTAGTTAAAATTTGTTGCGGGATATTATTGTTGTGCTAGCGCAATATTTAACCAATCAGGAAATAAGAGCGGGGGTCGAAGGGAATAGAGTGAGTGACGAGGTTACCTAGGCCGAGTCCACATTAAATCATCAAGCGGATCATGCACATAGCGAATTTCTATTTCTTTTTGCTTAGGCCAAAGCCGATATTGTTCTGCTCTGAGCACGGGGAAAATATATTCATGCCCACCGATGTGTCCTGTTTGGCTCTGTTGCAACTGACCCAACACACTAATACTGCGTCCTGGTGCATAGAGCTGGGGATCAAGAAAACCAGCGACTTTAACCAAAAAACGCCCTGGGCTCTGTTCTTGCTGTTCCGGTAATCCATTGCTGCGCAGATTCAGATATACCACTTCAATCTCAGTGGTATTGGCCAAAATCCGGGTATTGGCTATTAAGCCGCTCCAGCGCACGGGCTTGCCAATCAACTGCGGATTGGTCACCAGGGTATGGGAATAGGGAATGAGATCTGACTCAGGCGAATAACTCAGCTCTGCAGGAACAGATGAACAAGCCGCTAACAGTCCCATCATCCCGATGAGCATGAATACAGAGATAGCCGCACCAGGCTGGCGCTCAAGCATACAGGTCGACCTTGAGCATCTGCTGTAAGGCTTCCCTTCTGGGCTGCATCGAAACGGACTGATAGGCATAGACCGCCCGCCCTTGTCGACCGTCCGGCTGATCATAACTCAAGCGTTCCGCTTCCTCCGTGGCCGCCGCATCCACTTGAACGACGTCCGCCCGGGAAGTAGCAGAGTGCTGCTCAGATGAGGCGGGACGAGCCGTAGCCGATGTGATTGTTGCGGACGGTAACGCGACACTGGCATTGACTGATGCCAGTGTCTGGGGTGTCATCTGAATGCCGGACATCTCCATGGTCTGACCTCTGACAGTTAGAATGCAAACGCAAACATGATTGCGCCTATCTTGCTAATTATTCGCGACCAGGCAGTTTTTTCCAAGCGACGTTATCACGTAAATAAACGGGCGTCGCCAGCTGTGGCGCCACGACGGCACCGGCGACAACACACTGTTGGGCGAACAGTAAAAAATCTTCGGCACTGGGCAGACTGACGTCATCTAGCGTGATGCCGTCCTGTCCGCTAAGTAAGGCTGGGTAGGCGGTAAACCCCGTGCCTACTGCATACCAGTTTGACTGCGGCTCTTGCTCACACAGCCGTTGCAAGCGCAAAGTCGCCTCTTCCGGTGGTAAAACCGCCTCCTCGCTCAGTGACTCCCAGCCTGCTGGGGTCCATCGCCACACGGCAAAATAGACTTCGCCCATGCGTGCATCAATTGCAGTAAAAACCGCACTGGCCTGGTGACGCCGAACACTCCCTGCCGCCAGCGCTTGCAGATTCGAGACCGGGATCAAAGGGACGCCAGCGCCCAGAGCCAACCCCTGAGCGATGCCAATACCGATACGCACGCCGGTAAAGGAGCCCGGACCACGCCCAAAGGCAATGGCATCCAGATCAGACAATTGACACCCGGCCTCAAGTAACAACGCTTCACACATGGGCATTATCAAGCGAGTGTGCGCCTGTGGGGCGACGTCATAACGCAGGTACGTCTTGCCCTGGTAGGTCAAAGCGGCAGAACAGGCCTCGGTGGCGGTATCAATGGCCAGGATGGTGGCATTTGTCATTGTGCTGTCTCATCTAATTGCGGCAGCGCCGCAGCTGAATTATTACTCTGGGTCCAGAATGCGTGAACCTTGCCCGCGTCGCGAGTGCGTGGCATTGCCGGCAAACTGTGAATGAACGTGGCCCCATACGGTCGATTGACCAACCTTGGGTCGCATAAAATCAACACGCCGCGATCATTGATATCTCGAATCAGCCGCCCGACACCTTGCTTCAGACTGATGACCGCATCCGGAAGCTGTAACTGGCTGAAGGGTTCTCCCCCCTGCAGACGACAATCATCAATACGTGCTTTTAACAAGGGATCATCTGGTGCGGTAAACGGCAATTTATCAATGACGACGCAACTTAATGCTTCGCCGCGGACATCCACCCCTTCCCAAAATGAAGCGGTCGCCACCAGGACGGCACGCCTATTGTCGACAAACTCTTGCAATAAGCGTTGTTTGTTATCGTCACCTTGAACCAGGATGCGGCGCCCAAGCTCACGACTGAATACCTCCGCAACCTGCCTTAGGCTTTGATAGCTGGTACACAGGAAGAAAATACCGCCCGGGATGGTATTCATTACCGGTAACAGTTGCAACGCCAGGCGTTCGCCGCGGCGGGGATCGGCGGTATCCGGCAATTGCCGCGGCACCCACAACACTGACTGGCGAGCATAATCAAAGGGACTATCCAGAATCAGTTGCTGAGCCTGGGTGATGCCCATGCGTTGAACAAAGTGTTCAAACGAGTGGTCGACCGTCAATGTTGCCGAGGTGAAGATCCAGCTGCTGCTGGCCCGCAACACCTCTTCTTGAAAACGGCCAGCAATCGTCAATGGTGTCAAATTCAGCGTGATATGCAGGCGACTGGTATCGAACCAGTATGCGGCACCGGCCTCTTCAGTATTCACCACGCGTTGTAGCGTATTTTGATACTCGGCAATACGCTCAAAGGCATGATCCAGCCGTTCACTACGCCCCAATGCGAGTTTTAGCACCTCGTACATGAGTTTCAGCGTATCTTGCAAGCGCATCAAAGCGCGTTCATACACGGCCTGTCCACGCCACCCGCGCAAATCACCGCGGGCCGGTTCAAGTCCAAACACCAGACGAAACTCCCGGCATGCCAATTCCAGGGCTTCGGCCGCCCGCTTCAGCTGCAGCATGTCAGCCGCTTCCGTGCGTTGTGCCAGCACGACATCCCGGCACAAATCAAGCATTTGCCGACTCGAAATCGACTGGCCAAAGTAGCCGCTGGCAATATCCGGCAACTGATGAGCCTCATCGAAAATGTAAACCTCCCCTTCGGGAAGTAATTCCGCAAAGCCGGTATCTTTAACGACCAGATCGGCAAAGAACAGATGGTGATTGATGACCACCACCTGGGCCTCCATCGCCTTGCGCCGGGCTTTGACCAGATAGCAATCCTCATAACGCGGACAATCACGTCCCAGACAGTTGTCATTGGTACTGGTGATATGCGGCAGGATCGGCGCCTGCTCTGCCAAGCCGGGAATGTCGGCGACGTCGCCGTTTTGGCTGCTGATCGCGAACATGCGCACCCGCGGCAGATCTGCCAACACCTCGGCCTCTTGGGTCGTCGTGGTAGCCAGTAGCTGATCCAGTCGTTCCGGGCACAAGTAATTGGCGCGCCCCTTCAGGAGCGCTATCGGTTGATGAAAACCCAATGGCCCAAGCAAGGCGGGCAAATCGCGATTGAATAACTGCTCCTGCAATGCCTTGGAGCCGGTACTGATGATCACCCGTTTGCCACTCAACAGCGCCGGGACAAGATAGGCATAGGTCTTACCGGTACCTGTCCCCGCCTCGACCAGCAATTGGCTATGTTGCTGTATCGCTGCATCGACCGCCTGCGCCATCAAACGCTGTGGCTCGCGTGGGGCAAAACCGGGCAGGTGTTGCGCTAATACGCCATCAGACAAAAAGCAGTCCACGACAGTATGGGGGGCAGACGTCAAGGCAGGATTAATCAACGACACATCAAGACTCGGTGGAATACCGGAAAAACACGAAGACGGCAATTATAGGGAAAAGCCACGATAAGGCGAAATAAATCATTCTCACGCAAAGAGATCGACGTGGGGATTTCCCTGATCATCTTGACTGACATCGGCCTCGTCGACCGCCATCTCGCTGTTTTCATCGCTGTGAGTATCATCATGGGATTTAGGATGATATTCATCTTGGGGCGCTCTTTCTTGCGGATCTTTATGCACCTCGGTTTTTTTGACGATGGGTTCTTTTTGAATACGTGAAATATCACGCGCGAATTCCCCGGAGCCAGGTGCCACCGGTGGTCGCGGTAATATGCTGTACAGCAAGTCTTGATTCGCCATGATCATTCTCCTCTCCTGCTTTGACTATCGGCAGGCTTAGAAAATTCTCAAGCACAATGTTAAAACAAACGGTTCTCTGCTTGGCAGCGGCGATTAACTTGATTTAATCTGAGTTCGAACTCAAACCTGCCTGCAATTGCAATGCGTTCTATGGCGTACCTTGATAATGACCTTATTCCCCTTCCATGACTCTGTATAGCGGATTGCTGCTTGGCTCCAGTCTGGTGCTGTTACTGCTGGCGCTGTTTGCCTCACAACAGCGGCAACACAGCGTTGCCGGCTGGTTTGCCTGGTTGATGAGCGCGGCAGCCATCTACTGTTTTGGCTATGCCATGGAGTTGGCAAGCTCAAACTCACAAGCCGTACATCTGTGGCTGCATGTTCAATACCTGGGCATTGCCTTTATCCCGGCGTTCATTTTATTGACATCGCTTAGTTATCAGCGCCAAGCCGCGCCGCCAACCTGGCTCGTCACCTTATTGCTTGGCATGGGAACCCTGACCCTGGCCCTGCAGTGGAGCAATGATCTGCACCATCTTTTTTATCATGCTCAACATGAACGTTGGCGAGACGGTAATGCCATTAGCCAGCTGACATTTGGCCCTTGGTATTATGTGCATTTAATTGTTACTAATATGGCGTTGCTGATCAGTTGCATATTATTTTTCCGTGTTTGGTGCGCCGCTGAACGTTATTACCGCACACCCTCATTAATTATTTTAATTGGGGCAATGGCACCCTGGATGTGCTATTTACTTTACCTGTTCGAGCTGTCGCCACAAGGCATCGATTTAAGTCCATTTGGCTTTATTATTACCGGCCCATTATTTGCTTGGGGATTATTTCGTTATCGTTTTATCAATTTACTGCCTATTGCCCGCGAACAAGTGCTAGATGGCTTGAAAGATATGGTCCTGGACAACCGTCAACGAATTGTCGATTTCAATGCCCGGGCTCGCATGATTTTTCCTCAGTTATCCCATCATGCGATGGGACGGCGACTAGACGATTTATCACCGCTGTTATCACCAACATTATTATCCCGGCACGAGACGCCCCCTTTATTGGCGTTGGGTCAACCGGCACGCTGGTTCGAGGCCCATCCCCATCCGCTGCAAAACCGCTGGCAGCAGGATATCGGCATGACACTGCTGCTGCAGGATGTCACCGAGCGGTATCAACTACAGCAACAGCTGAAACAGTTTGCCGAGATCGATGCCCTGACCGGCCTGCTCAACCGACGGATGATATTGCAGCATCTTGCTCTTTGGCTGCAGGCAACGCCGGTGCGTCCGCTGTCGGTGTTGTTATTTGATATCGACAATTTCAAACAGCTCAATGACAGCCGCGGGCATCTGGTGGGTGATGAGATGCTCGCCGCACTGGCTCCGGCATTACATGCACATTTGCCCCAGCAGGCATGGTTTGGCCGCTATGGCGGAGACGAGTTCTTGATATTGCTGCCAGAGCTCAATGAAAGCGCCGCATTAGCGGTAGCCAATCAGCTCAACCATATCAGCCAGCCGTTATTGGCCATTAGCCTGAGCATTGGTGTTGCGCAATGGCATCCGGCGCTGAGTCAGAATGAGTTGCTGCATTGCGCCGATCAAGCCCTCTATCTGGCCAAGCAACAAGGTCGCGCTCAGGCTGCCGCCTTTTCCTGGCTTGAAAATCAACCTTGCACCACTTTAGTTAAATCTTCTGCTGTCGAGATTAACGGCAGAATGGAATCTGAATTATTACTGAACAGTTAGAATTTTTGTTTTTAATCCGGACCCATAACTCTTATCTGTCTGGCGGATAAGCTGCCGGCCAAAATGCCGGGGACTTGCAATTTATTACAGGGTCTGTATGTTGAACCTCCAGCTGAACAAGGAAACTGGTACGCAACATGAATCGTCAACTCCTGAACACTATCCATCACCACCATCACCATCATCCGGAATAGTCTTTCAGGAGGGTGACTGCTGGAAGACACATGAGGTGACCTTCCAGACAGCGGCCCAGCCAAAGTTGCAAACCCTCGGAAGATCACCACTTCCGAGGGTTTTTTGTTTTAAGAAGGAAATGAGCAATGGAAACCAAACGTCTACGTATTGCAATGCAAAAGTCCGGCCGCCTGAGCCAGGACTCCCAGGCTCTGCTCAAGAGCTGTGGCCTCAAGATCAACCTGCGTGAAGATCGCCTGATTGCTCACGTAGAAAATATGCCCATCGATATTTTACGTGTTCGTGACGACGATATTCCTGGCCTGGTGATGGACGGCGTCGTGGATTTGGGGATTGTCGGCGAAAATGTCCTCGAAGAGACCATGTTGGAGCGTCAGGCGCTGGGCTTGAGTGTTGAATACAAGACGTTGCGCCGCCTGGATTACGGTGATTGCCGTCTCTCGTTGGCCATTCCACAAGAGCAGGTCTGGAACGGCCCGGAAGGATTAGCCTCGGCGCGCATTGCAACGACCTACCCTAATTTGCTCAAGCGTTTCCTTGCCGAACAGGGCGTGAAATTCAAACCTGTGATGCTGACTGGCTCAGTCGAGGTCGCGCCACGTGCCGGCCTTGCCGATGCTATCTGTGACCTGGTCAGTTCAGGCGCGACCCTGGAAGCCAACGGCCTGAAAGAAGTACAGGTTATCTATCGCTCCAAGGCGACCCTGATTCAGGCTGCCAACGCGCTGCCAGCCGAGAAACAGGCGCTGGTTGACAAACTGATGCCCCGCCTGCAAGGCATGCTGCAAGCCCGCGAAAGCAAATACATCATGCTGCACGCGCCAAAGGCTAAGCTGGCTGAAATCAGCGCCCTGCTGCCAGGCGCCGAAAACCCCACGATTATGGATCTGGCCGGTGATACCAACCATGTCGCGATGCATGTGGTCTCCAGTGAAAGCCTGTTCTGGGAAACCATGGAAAAACTCAAGGCGCTCGGTGCCAGCTCGATCCTGGTGTTACCAATCGAGAAGATGATGGAGTGATTGTGATGCGCACCGTCAACTGGAATGAACTCGAGAGTGAACAACGCCGTCAGTTGCTGACCCGGCCGGCGATGCAGGGGGCCGACGATATCAGCAGTACCGTGAGTGACATCATTGTCCGCATCCGTCGGGAAGGTGATAAAGCGCTTAAAGAGTACACCGCCGCATTTGATCGGGTTGCCGATGGCCAATTGCGCCTGGAGCCCGCGGCCATTGAGGCAGCCTGTCAGCGTGTCTCTGCACCGATGAAAGATGCCATTGGCCATGCCTATCGCAATATCGCCCTGTTCCATGAGGCACAGACACCAACGGCGCTGAGCGTTGAAACCCAATCCGGGGTCCGTTGCGAACTACACACTCACGCGATTGGTCGCGTGGGACTGTATGTGCCCGGTGGCAGTGCGCCGCTGGTCAGTACTGTGCTGATGTTAGCCATCCCGGCGCGGATTGCCGGTTGTCGCAAGATTGTGCTCTGCTCGCCGCCACCGGTTGCCGACGAGATCATTTATGCCGCGACCCTGTGTGGCGTCAGCGAGATCTACACCATGGGTGGTGCACAAGCGATTGCGGCCATGGCCTATGGCACCGAAACCGTCAGCAAGGTGGATAAAATTTTCGGCCCGGGGAATGCCTGGGTCACCGAGGCCAAGCGTCAGGTGAGCATGGATTTTCGTGGTGCTGCCATCGACATGCCGGCCGGACCTTCAGAGGTGTTAGTCATTGCCGATGGTGATGCTCACCCCGGCTTCGTTGCCGCCGATCTGTTGTCTCAAGCCGAACACGGCCCGGATTCTCAAGTCGTACTGGTCACCCCCAGTGCTGAATTCGCCAATGCGGTACAACAGGCTGTCAGTGAGCAGCTGGCTGTGCTGCCGCGCGCCGCGATTGCCCAGCAGGCACTGGCCAGCAGCCTGACCATCGTCTGTGATGATCTCGCCCAGGCGTGTCTGATCTCTAACGAGTACGCGCCTGAGCACCTGATTGTACAGACGGCTGAGCCTCGCGCTCTGCTGCCACGCCTGGAAAATGCCGGCTCTATCTTCCTCGGTGCCTGGACACCGGAGTCGGTGGGCGATTATGCCAGCGGTACTAACCACACGCTGCCGACGTACGGTTATGCCCGTACGGCGTCAAGCCTGGGCCTGGCCGATTATCAACGCCGCTACACAGTCCAGGAGCTCACTGCCGATGGTCTCAGAGGCCTGGCCGATACCGTCACTCGCATGGCTGACGCCGAAGGGCTCGGCGCACACAAACGTGCCGTGACGTTGCGGATGGACGTACTCAATCAGGAGGCGCAAGCATGAGCGAGAAGACCTGGCTGACCGCGTTGGCCTGCCAACGCGTGCAAAAATTGACCCCCTACCTCTCGGCTCGCCGCATCGGCGGCAAGGGGCACATCTTTCTCAATGCCAACGAGGCGCCGCGCAGCGAGCAATATCAGCTCGATTGCAGCCGGCTGAACCGCTATCCGGAGTGCCAACCCCCGGAAGTGATCACGGCTTATGCCGCTTATGCGGGAGTCCCACCAGAACAGGTTCTGGTCAGTCGTGGCTCTGATGAAGCCATTGAGCTGCTGATTCGCACCTTCTGTGAACCGGGCCAAGACGAGATCCTGTTTTGTCCGCCAACCTATGGCATGTACAGCATCAGCGCCGAGACCTGTGGTGTCGGCATGCGCACCATAGCGCCACTGGAGAGTTTCCAGCCGGATGTGCCAGCCATTTTGCAGGCGTTGCGCAGCGGAGCCCCGATCAAGGTGCTGTTTTTCTGCTCGCCAAACAACCCAACCGGTACCGTGCTGGAGCGAGCGTCATTGCTCGCCATCCTCGACGCGACCGCCGGCAAACAGATCGTGGTGGTTGACGAAGCCTACATCGAGTTCTGCCCGCAAATGAGCATGGCGGACCTGATCAAGGATTATCCGCACCTGGTGATCACGCGCACCCTGTCCAAGGGATTTGCGCTGGCTGGGCTGCGTTGTGGCTTCACATTGGCTAATGCTGAAGTGATCAGCTTGCTGTTGAAGGTGATCGCGCCCTATCCGATTCCCGAGCCCGTCGCCCAGATCGCCGCCCAGGCCCTCAGTGCCGACGGTCTGGCGACCATGCGGCAGCGGGTTGTGTGGCTCAACGGCCTCAAGGCCGAGCTCAAGGCACAGCTGCAACAGCTAGGTTGCGTGCGTGAAATATTCGATGATCACGGTAACTTCCTGCTGGCCCGATTTGACAGCGGCAGCCACCTGTTCCAGACCATGGTGGAACACGGCATCATACTGCGCGATTTTGGCAACAAACCCATGCTGGCCGACAGCGTACGCATCACGATAGGTGATGAACAGGAGATGGCTGAGGTATTGCAGGTACTGCGCCGCCTCAGTGAACAAGGAGTGGCCCCATGAGTCAGCAACGCATTCTTTTCATCGACCGCGATGGCACGCTGATCGAAGAGCCGGTGACGGACAAGCAGGTCGATCGCCTCGATAAATTACGCTTTGAACCCATGGTGATCCCGGTATTGCGTGAGCTGCAGGCCGCTGGTTTCCGACTGGTCATGGTCACCAACCAGGACGGTCTGGGGACGAGCAGCCTGCCGTTAGAACATTTCCAACCACCACACGATCTGATGATGCATCTGTTCGAATCCCAGGGTGTGCATTGGGACGATGTGCTGATCTGCCCCCATTTTCCCCATGAGGATTGCAGCTGTCGCAAACCGAAGCTGGGTCTGGTCAAGCCTTGGCTTCAGGCCGGCAAACTTGATCACGCGAACTCCTATGTGATCGGCGATCGCATCACAGATGTGCAGCTGGCTGAGAACATGGGAATCACAGGAATCCAATATCATCCAAGCAGTTGCAACTGGTTGCAGATCCGTGACCGCTTGCTGGCTCAAGGCCGCAAGGCCCATGTGATCCGTAATACCAAGGAGACGCAGATCGACGTCAGCGTCGATCTGGATAAGCAAGGTGGCAATCAGATCCACACCGGGATCGGTTTTTTTGATCACATGCTGGATCAGATCGCGACTCATGCCGGCTTCAGCCTGCAATTACAGGTCAACGGTGACCTGCATATCGATGATCACCACACGGTGGAAGATGTCGGCCTGGCGCTGGGAGAAGCACTCAAACAGGCACTGGGTAACAAGCGCGGTATCGGGCGGTTCGGCTTTGTACTGGCGATGGATGAGGTGCAAGCCCGGATCGAGGCGTTCCCCCATTCACTGCTGGAACAAGAGGTCACAGCGGCACTGGATCTCTCTGGTCGCCCCTTCTTCCAGTTCCGCTGTGATGCGGCGTTTGGACGCGATACTGTCGGCGAGATGGCCACTGAAATGGTGCCACATTTCTTCCGCTCCCTCTCGGATGCGATGGCAATTACCCTGCACCTTTGCGTGGGTGCCGGTAACACCCACCATCAGGTTGAAGCGCTGTTTAAAGGTTTTGGCCGTGCGTTGCGCCAGGCGATCCGTATTGAAGGGACCGAGTTACCATCGAGTAAAGGAGTGTTGTGATCATGGGTAGCCAGAATATCGTGATCATCGACACCGGTTGCGCCAACCTCTCGTCAGTGCGCATGGCCATTGAACGGCTGGGTGTCAGTGTCCAGGTCAGCAAAGAGGCTGAAGTTATTCGTCGCGCTGACAAGCTGATCCTGCCGGGTGTCGGCACCGCCAAAGCGGCGATGCACAACCTCAATGAGCGTGGTCTGGTGGATCTGATCCGCGAGGCCAAACAACCGTTGCTCGGCTTTTGTCTCGGCATGCAGATGCTGGCAGAAGCGTCGGAAGAACATATGGGTGGCGAACAGGACATCGCCTGCCTCGGCATCGTTCCGGGCAAGGTCAAATTGATGCAGGTCGGTGCTCTGCGTCTGCCCCACATGGGCTGGAATCAAATCGAACATGACGGAAGCCATCCGTTGTTTGCCGGCATTCCCAGTGGCAGCTATTTCTACTTCGTGCATTCGTACGCGTTGGAAGTCACTGCGGCGACGTTAGCCCGGTGTGACTATGGTGGCCCGTTCACCGCCGTGGTTGGCAAAGATAACTTCTTTGGTGCCCAGTTCCACCCGGAACGCTCAGGCAAGGCGGGAGCCCGCCTGATCCAGAACTTCATCGCGTTGTAGGAGAACAGGATGATTATTCCGGCAATCGATTTGATTAACGGCAAGGTGGTGCGCCTGTATCAGGGTGACTACGGCCAAAAGACCGAATACAGCGCCGCACCGCAGGAGCGCTTTGATCTCTATGTCGCCGAAGGGGCCGAGCAGTTGCACCTGGTCGATCTTGATGGCGCCAAGGATGCCTCCCAGCGCCAGCTAAGCGTCATACGCCAGTTGCTGGCCCAGACCCCGGCACCGGTCCAGATCGGGGGCGGAGTCCGTAGCGAGCAGGATGTCAGCGATCTGCTGGCCGCCGGCGCCAATCGGGTGGTCATTGGTTCCACGGCCGTCAAGCATCCCGAGATGGTGATGGGCTGGATGGAAAAATACGGTGCCGAACACATAGTGCTGGCGCTGGATGTCAACATCAACGCCGCAGGACAACGCATGATCGCCGTGGCCGGTTGGCAACAAGATAGCGGCGTCACGATAGAGGCGCTGATAGAGCAGTTCCTGCCCGCCGGCCTTAAGCATGTTCTGTGTACCGACATCAGTCGTGACGGCACCTTGCAAGGCAGTAATGTCGAGCTGTATCGCACCTTATGCAGCGCCTACCCACAGGTACGCTTCCAGGCATCTGGTGGCATTGGCGGACTGGCGGATATCGACGCCCTCAAAGGCACCGGCGTGGCAGGCATCATTCTTGGCCGCTCACTGCTGGAAGGTAAATTCAGCGTCAAGGAGGCCATCCAATGCTGGCAAGACGCATAATCCCCTGCCTCGATGTCAAGGATGGCGTGGTCGTCAAAGGCGTTCAATTTCGCAATCACGAGGTGATGGGCGACATAGTACCGCTGGCCAAACGCTACGCCGAGGAAGGCGCCGACGAGCTGGTGTTCTATGACATCACCGCCTCTTCGGATGCCCGTGTCGTCGACAAGAGTTGGGTCAGCCGCGTTGCCGAGGTGATCGATATTCCGTTTTGCGTCGCCGGTGGCATCAAGAGCGTCGAGGATGCACGCCGCATTCTCGAGTTCGGTGCGGACAAGGTTTCGATCAACTCACCAGCTCTGGCCAATCCCGCTCTGATCAGCGAATTGGCCGAACGATTTGGTGTGCAGTGCGTTGTGGTGGGGATCGACTCCTACTTCGATGCCGACACCGGCCACTACCAGGTGAAACAGTATACCGGTGACGAAAGCCGCACCCGTATCACGCAATGGACCACGCCGGAGTGGGTGGTTGAGGTACAAAAACGTGGTGCCGGTGAAATCGTCCTCAACATGATGAACCAGGATGGCATGCGCAAGGGCTATGATCTGGAACAACTGAAACTGATCCGTAGCCTGTGTCGGGTACCGTTGATCGCCTCGGGTGGTGCTGGTGAGATGGTTCACTTCCGCGATGCCTTCATCAAGGCCGACGTGGATGGTGCCCTTGCCGCCTCGGTATTCCACAAAGGCATCATTCCGATCCCCGATCTCAAGGCCTATCTGCGTAATGAAGGAGTGCAGATCCGTGACTGAACAATATCAATTTGATAATCAGCAACTGGACTGGAACAAGGTAGCCGGCCTGATGCCGGTGATAGTCCAGCATGTTCACAGTGGCGAAGTGCTCATGCAGGGGTTCATGACCCCGGAGGCACTGCAGACGACCCTCGAGACGGGTCATGTCACCTTTTTCAGCCGCACGAAAGGACGGTTATGGACCAAAGGCGAAAGCTCGGGCCATTTCTTGCAGCTGCGCGCGATCACGACCGACTGCGATCAGGATTGCCTGCTGATTGCTGCCGATCCGATTGGACCAACCTGCCACCGCGGTTGCCCCAGCTGCTTCGATGGACACCCCCTGCCCCCGCTGGGCTTTCTGGCCGAGCTCGAACAGATCCTGGCCGCTCGCAAAGAGGCCAATCCGGAATCCAGCTACACGGCTCGCCTATATGCCAAAGGCACCAAGCGCATTGCGCAAAAGGTCGGCGAAGAGGGTGTCGAAGTGGCACTGGCAGCGATGGCGAAAGACCGTGAGGAGCTGATCAACGAGTCTGCAGATCTGCTCTATCACTTGACGGTACTGCTGCAAAACGAAGGCCTGCAGCTGGCCGATGTGGTGCAGCGCCTGCGTGAACGTCATCACGCAGCCTGAGGTTGCTATCACGCCAGCCAATAGCCCGTCATTGTGACGGGCTATTTTTTTGTCTCACTACCTGAACCCGCCGCGGCATCCACTGGGGTGACCCTATGGCGGCTTGCCGCTTCAGTATTCAACTGCAAGAACTGCCGCCCCTGCGGCTCGTTCATCGATTTGGCGGTCAGGTAAAACACCGGCGTAAAATGGATAACATCCTTGTCCGCCTCCGCAGCGCTCGATGCCGCCATTTTTACGCCTTGATAGCCCATGGCGTAGGGTTGCTGCAAAATCAAGCCGCTAATCTCACCCTGTTGCAGGGCTTGTAACAGGAAACGATTGTAATCAAAGCCGATATGCACAATGGCGCCGTGGCGGGGAGAACGCCTGAGTTCGGCCATCACTCCCACCGTCGTCATCTCATTGGGCGTAAAAATGCCATCCAGCTCGGCCGCGTGGCGCTGCAGATATTGCTCGGCATTTTGCCGGATCTCGGCAATGTCGGTGCCCAGATAGACAGGCTCGACCAATGTCATGTGACTATGGCGGATCTCGTCCAGAAAGCCCTGCTCTCGGGCATCGGTGGACGCGATCCCCTGTTTTAGGCGCATGACGGTCACATGCCCGCGATCTCGCAGGGCCAACATCAGCTTCTGCGCCGCCAGCCGCCCGGCGGCATAGTTGTCCGTCATCACGCGCCCCGCCACCGGGCCCACATTCAGCGGTCGATCAATCAGGACGACGGGGATTCCGCGTTGATGCCATGCGGCCAGGGCGTCGGCATCATTATTTGAGCTGGGCGCCAACACCAAGCCACGGCAGCCGCGCTGTAAGGCCTCATCGATCAATTGACGCTGGGCCTGGTGGGCCGTCTCGTCATGGGGTTGCCGGAAAAAGACCTCTAACCCCAGCTCGGAGGCCGCCTTTTTCGCGCCCGCCTCTACCGCCCGCCAATAGTGGGTGCCCGCGCTGCCGCTGATGACGGCAATACACTCCAGTGCCTGACTGGAGACACTGGCCAACATGGCAACCACGGCGGTGATGACAACCCACGTTCTCTTACCCATCTGTTTACTCTGTCACGGCAACCGGTCTGCAGCTTATGCACTGAGTATAGAAGCTGCCCTATGAACAAAAAACCCGGCACAGGGGCCGGGTTGGGATGCCACTTAGGCGGCGCGGATCAGCTGCGCTTATCGCGGCCCAGCGCTGCCAGTTTTTGGCTCAACTCGCGACGCTCGCTGGAGAGATCGGCATTCTTGATGACGTATTCATCGACACGATCTTCATAATCGCTCTTCATGCTGGCGATAATGGCCTGGATCTCTTCCACACTCATGCCCGGCTTGATGTAGTCAGCCAGGTTGTCCAGCAACAGCACGCGCTTTTGGTTATCACGGATCTTCTTCTCGTTATCTTCGATCTCGCGCTTGAGTTTATTGCGACGACGTGACATGCGGACATACTCCAGCACATCGCTGAACATCGAAATGTTAACCTGCTCCATCTTGAAACCCCTTATTTGTGTTTTTTAGCGAACACTATGGTGCCATGACAGCACCTTGTTGAAAACGCTCCTAGCATAGCGAAAAAAGCCCCTCTGGCGACAGGGGTTACCACAGACTTGCGTATTGTTACTTTATGATACCTGAGGTATACGCTTGCCGCCGGCGCGGCTGCTCGTATAATGAGCGCCGCAATGAGGATCCTATATGGCAGCGACACTAAAATATCTGGCGGGTTATCCTGACGCCATCCAATCACAGGCAGAAAAATTAATTCACAGTGGGCGTTTAGGCGACTGGATATTACAACGTTATGGCCAGCAACCCCATGGAATTCAAAACGACAAGGCGCTATATGAATATGCCTTAACGATTAAAGAGCGGTATATGAAACATGCCGCTCCGCTATCGCGGGTTTATTATGATAACAAACTGAATGTAATTAAACAGACGTTGGGGCTGAATACCCAGATCTCCCGAGTGCAGGGTGGCAAACTTAAATCAAAAAATGAGCTGCGAATTGCTGCCTTATTCCGCGAAGCACCAGAGCCTTTTTTACGGATGATCGTTGTTCACGAATTGGCGCATCTAAAACAAAAAGAGCATGACAAGGCGTTTTATCTATTTTGTCAGCATATGGAGCCGGTTTATCAAGAGCTCGATTTTGATTTACGCCTGTATTTAACACACCAGGAACAACTAGCCGGGAAATAATCA
>CAMFKP010000015.1 GCA_945957385.1 uncultured Aeromonadaceae bacterium | reverse complement strand
CCACGACAACCGGAATCACAATCCGGGACTCTACCAACTGAGCTACAGCCACCATTGCTGTTTTTTGTCCATCTGATGACACGCCTCAGAGCATGGCGCGCCCGACAGGAGTCGAACCTGTGGCCTCTGCCTCCGGAGGGCAGCGCTCTATCCAGCTGAGCTACGGGCGCTCGTCATCGGACGGGTCGAAATAGTACGAATCGGGCCCTCGGTTGTCCAGTTTTTTTGTAAAAAAAAGCACGTCTGCCGTTTTTTTGTCTCAAGTGAATAAAAAACGCACATTCCATCCAGCTTAAGGGAGTATTAACCCCGCTCAATTGACTAAATTTGATACATCCTCGACAATTCCGAGGATTGAATGAACGTTCATTCACATCCTGAACGCTCATTCAGCACCGGTTTAGTTCCCGCGTGGCACCATGTACAGTCCGTCATGAAAGGCAAGTCCAATGGATAAACGAACAGGTCTGATGCAAGTCGCGATGCGACTCTTTATCGAACAGGGCTTTCACGGCTGTTCGGTGCAGGAGATGGCACGCCATGCAGGCATGGCGACAGGCTCGTTTTATCGATATTTCTCCAGCAAAGAGGAGCTGATTCGCCAACTGTACCGGAACTCCATGCAGCACATCTGCGATATCGTCTTCCAGCACGTTGACCTTGAGCGAACCTGCTTCGCCAGCTACCGCCAGATGTGGTTCAACGGCTGCCAAGGCATCCAGAATCATGCGGATGTCATGCTGTTCAAGGATCTTTATGAGCGCTCCCCGTTTTTCAGCGCGGAGGATCGGGCATGGACACGGCAGAAATGGCAGCCTCTAGATGATTTTTTTCAACGCGGTATCGATCAGGGCTTGTTTCGTGACATGCCTGCCTGTCTGCTAGGAGCACTGAGCTTAGCAACCGTGCAATGCGTACAACACGAGCATAAATTTTACGATTTTGAGTTAACTGATTCACTGAAAGAACACATGGCAGAGGCCAGCTGGCAGGCAATTCTCGTCAGCCCCTCATCATTATCCGGGAGAGAACAATGAAGAAATGGACGGCGATAATGCTGGTCTTGGTACTGCTGATATTCGGTAGTGTCATCGGATTTAACCTGTTTAAGAACCACATGATGGCCCAGTACTTTGCCAACATGCCCATCCCTACCTTCCCGGTAGCGGTGCAGGAAGTAAAAGCATCGGATTGGACCCCAACCATAGAAGCCATCGGCTTCATCGAACCGAATCAGGGTCTGGACATCAGCAATGAAACCGCAGGCAAGGTCGACAAAATCGCCTTTGAATCAGGCCATATGGTCAAGACCGGTGATCTGTTATTGAGTCTTGACGCCTCTGTCGAACAAGCCAACCTCAAGGCCTCTCAAGGTCGGATGCCAGCGACCAAAGCCAATCTGGATCGGATGCGCAGCCTCTACGCCAAAGGCACTGTATCCAAGGGTAATCTGGACAGCGCCGAAGCGGATTACTTGCAGCTTGCAGGCCAAATCGAATCCCTGCAGGCCACAATCAACCGGATGAATATCCGCGCCCCGTTCTCCGGGCAAGTGGGTATTCGTAACGTCTATCTGGGGCAATACCTGCAAGCTGGTAGTGACATAGTGCGCCTGGAAGATACCAGCGTGATGAAGATTCGTTTCACGATACCGCAGACCGATCTATCCCGCGTCAAAGTGGGACAACAACTGCATATCTTCGTCGATGCATATCCAAATCAGCCGTTCAACGGCACCATCTCTGCCATTGAGCCAGCTGTCAGTGCTCAATCCGGGGTGGTCCAGGTTCAGGCTGCGATTCCAAACTCCGACAGCCTGCTGCGTTCTGGTATGTTTGCCAAGGTACAGGTGCAACTACCGTTGTTGCCCCAACAGATAGCCATTCCGCAAACGGCCATCAACTTTACCCTTTATGGTCAGACGGTCTTCGTGATCGAGCCGGGTAAAGATGACAAGGGTGAGCCACTGCTCGACGCAGAGGGCAAACCCGTAATGGTGGCGCGTCAGGTCGTTGTTCGCGTCGGTGAGCGCAAAGAAGATTTGGCACACATTCTGGAAGGCCTCAAACCTGGGGAGCAGGTGGTCACCAGTGGTCAGGTTCGCCTGTCCAACGGCAGCCATGTCAAGATCATGCCGGATACACTGCTGACCAAGCCGGATACCACCCCGATGCTGTAACGCGGAGCGAGACATGAAATTTACCGATACGTTTATCCGTCGACCGGTACTCGCCATCTCCATCAGTCTGCTGATCGTGTTACTTGGTCTACAGGCATTGAAGGGAATGCAAGTGCGGGAGTACCCCAAGATTACCAATACGGTGATCACGGTATCGACCAGCTACTATGGCGCCAGCGCCAGTCTGATTCAGGGCTTCATCACTCAGCCGCTGGAACAGGCCATCGCCCAGGCGGACAACATTGACTACATGACGTCGAAGAGTCAGCTCGGCAGCTCCACCATTACGGTGAACATGAAGCTGAACACTGACCCGAATGCGGCCTTGTCGGATATCCTTGCCAAGGTTAACTCGGTCCGGTCTCAGTTGCCGAAAGAGTCTGAAGATCCCAGTCTCGACATGTCGACCGGGTCCAGTACCTCGATCATGTATATCTCTTTCTCCAGCCACGAGCTGAATGCCTCGCAGATTACCGACTATCTGGAGCGGGTGATCAAGCCGCAGCTGTTTACCGTCGAAGGTGTCGCCAAGGTCAACCTGTACGGCGGCACGCAGTTTGCGCTGCGCATCTGGCTGGATCCAGAACGCATGGCCGCCTACAACCTGACCGCGGGCGACGTCATGAGCGTGCTGCAGGCCAACAACTACCAGTCATCACCAGGCCAGGCCACCGGTTACTTCACGCTGTATAACGCCGATGCCCAAACGCAGGTCGACAATGTCGCCGATCTGGAAAAACTGGTCGTCGCCAGCCGTAATGGCGCCGTTATCCGTTTACGTGATATTGCCAAAGTCAGTCTCGAGAAAAACCACGATGTCTATCGTGCGATGGCCAATGGCAAAGAAGCCGTGGTGATCGGCCTCGATGCCTCGCCAACGGCTAACCCGCTGGAAATTGCAGCCAACGTCGTCAAGATGATGCCTGAGTTGCAACGTAACCTCCCTTCCACCATCAAGATGGAGTTGTTGTATGACTCCACTGAAGCGATCAACGAGTCCATTGATGAGGTGGTGAAAACCATCCTCGAAGCCGGTGTGATCGTACTGGTAGTGATTACCCTGTTCCTCGGTTCATTGCGGGCAGTATTCATCCCGGTCATCACGATTCCGCTATCACTGATCGGTGTGGTCATGCTGATGCAGGTGTTCGGTTTCACGATCAACCTGATGACGCTGTTGGCGATGGTGCTGGCGATCGGTCTGGTGGTCGACGATGCGATCGTCGTGGTGGAGAACGTCGACCGTCATATCAAGGCTGGTGAAGATCCGTTCCGCGCGGCGATCATCGGCACGCGTGAAATCGCGCTGCCGGTTATTTCGATGACCATCACGCTGGCGGCGGTGTATGCCCCAATAGCGCTGATGGGTGGCGTCACCGGCTCGTTGTTTAAGGAGTTTGCGCTGACGCTGGCCGGCTCGGTGTTTGTCTCCGGGGTCATCGCCCTGACACTGTCACCCATGATGTGCTCGAAGATGCTAAAGGCTCACTCCAACCCGAATGCGTTCGAGCGAGGTGTCGAAAACACCCTCAATCGCCTGACCGACGCCTATTCCCGGGCGTTGGACAAGGTCATGGAGCGGCGCCCGGTGGTTATCGTCTTTGCGCTGTTCGTGTTTGCCTCGCTGCCGATCCTGTTCAAATTCATTCCGGCCGAGCTGGCTCCGTCTGAAGACAAAGGCGCCTACATGGTGATGACCAAGGGGCCGAACACCGCCAACCTTGACTACATCGAAAGCACGATGAAGGAAGTGACCGGCCGCCTGATCAACGATCCAGGCATGGCCACTACGCTCTCCTTTGCGGGTATTCCTAACTCGAATCAGGGGATGGGCATAGCCGTATTGAAGCCCTGGAGTCAACGGGATGATCTGAAGGATGTACTGAAGCGGACCAACGCCGCGATGCAGGATATCCCCGAAATGACGGTCAGTAGCTTCCAGTTCCCGGAATTGCCGGGAGCCGGTGGTGGGTTACCGCTGCAATATGTCATCACGACACCGAACAACTTCGAAAGCCTGTTCCAGGTCGCCGATGGCATACTGCAAAAGGTCAAGGCTAACCGCCAGTTCGTCTATACCGAAATGGATCTGGCCTATGACTCCGCCACCATGCGCATCACGGTCGATCGCGATAAAGCTGGCGCCTACGGCATCACGATGCAGGACATCGGCGTCACACTGAGTACCATGATGAGCGATGGCTACGTTAACCGCATCGATCTTAATGGCCGTAGCTACGAGGTGATTCCCCAGGTCGAGCGTAAATATCGACTCAATCCGGAATCCATCAAACGCTACTATGTGCGCGCCGCCGATGGCACAGCCGTGCCATTGGGCAACCTGGTTAACATCCAATTGATCACGGAACCACGCTCGCTGCCAAAATTCAGCCAGCTGAATGCCGCGACCATAGGTGTGGTTCCGGCGCCAGGGGTTTCGATGGGCGATGCGGTCGCCTTCTTCGAGCGCGAAGTCACGCCTTCGCTGCCGATCGGTTATCAACACAACTACATGGGTGAAGCCCGTCAGTACGTGACCGAAGGTAATGCGCTGATCGGCACCTTTGCACTGGCCCTGTTCGTCATCTTCCTCGTTCTGGCCTCCCAGTTCGAAAGTGTCCGCGATCCGCTGGTCATACTGGTATCCGTACCGTTAGCCATCTGCGGTGCCTTGATTGCCATGGCTTGGGGTCTGTCGACGATGAACATCTACACCCAGGTGGGTCTGATCACCCTGGTCGGTCTGATTACCAAGCACGGTATTCTGATTTGTGAAGTGACCAAGGAAGAACAGCTCAAGCGCGGTCTGGACAAGATGGCCGCCGTCAAGCTGGCCACCCGCATCCGTCTGCGTCCGATACTGATGACCACTGCGGCCATGGTCGCCGGTCTGATTCCGCTGATGGGAGCCACCGGTGCCGGTGCCATCAGCCGCTTCGGTATCGGTCTGGTCATCGTCGCCGGTCTGTCGATCGGTACCCTGTTCACCCTGTTCGTGTTGCCAGTGATCTACACCTATCTGGGCGAGACTCACAAGCCGCTCGAGGTGTTCGACGAGAGCATTCCGCCGAAAGCCGCGGACGAGCATCACTGATCGCGCTGAGATCAACTCAATCCAAGCCGGACCCTGTGTCCGGCTTTTTTTATCCACCAACGCTGACCAGATAAAATTCCAGCCATGCACGCAAGGCTGGGATGAATAGCTACCGCCTGAACCCGAACCTGATATCCGTGTCACATAATGCTGTTTTCATAGTAGACAGCATGCCGAGGATTTTGGTTGCGCAGCGCACAGGGTACACTCTGGACTCCGGCCACACAGGAGTCGTTATGCCAAGTGAACAAAAAGGGATCGGTTATGCCCTCGGAGCCTTCCTGATCTGGGGTATCTGCCCCATCTATTTCAAATGGTTGGCTGCCGTGCCGGCCGGCGAAATCCTGACCCATCGCATCATCTGGTCCTGCGTGCTGCTGTTGTGCCTGCTGCTGGGGACCCGGCAGTGGTACAAGGTACAGCAGGTACTCCGCCAGCCACGCCAACTGTTGAACCTGACGATTTCGGCACTGCTGGTCGCCGGTAACTGGCTGTTGTTCATCTGGTCGGTCAATCATGACCATCTGCTGGAAGCCAGCCTCGGCTACTACATCAACCCATTGCTGAACATTCTGCTTGGCATGGTCTTTCTCGGTGAGCGATTACGACGCCTGCAATGGTTGGCAGTGGCTCTGGCGACCATAGGGGTACTGATTCAAGTCATCATGCTCGGTCACTTGCCGTGGATCGCGCTGACACTGGCCGGCTCGTTTGGCATTTACGGCCTCATCCGCAAACAGATCCCGGTGGATGCGCAAAGTGGCCTGTTTGTCGAAACCCTGCTGCTGCTGCCGCTGGCGCTAATCTATCTGTTCGGTTTTGCCGACAGCGCCACCAGCCAACTGACCCACAACCCGCTGTCGCTGAACCTGCTGCTGATGGCCGCCGGCGTCGTCACCACGGTGCCGTTGCTGCTGTTTACCGCAGGAGCCCGTCTGATCCCGCTGTCCACGCTCGGCTTCATCCAGTACCTGGGCCCAAGCCTGATGTTCCTGCTGGCCATCACCCTGTATGACGAACCGATCCAAGGCGCCAAACTGCTGACCTTCGCCTTTATCTGGCTGGCGTTGGCCCTGTTCAGTCTCGAAAGCTGGCACCGGGCGCGTCGCGCACGCCACAGCGCCGTCGCCTGATCTCCCTTCCCGGGATGGCCTCGACCATCCCGAACTCACAACGCGGAATATCCGATAGCGCCATCAATTGACACTGACTGCAAAGCGGTGTCTTGTATCGCATCTGCACCAAAACCGGTGTTTATCCTTGTTTTTTAAGGCCTTAGTGACAGCCATGCTGTCCCAAACCCGATGGAGTACACGATGCACAAGAGTCTGACACTGATCACCCTCGCGCTGAGTCTGCTGGGCTGTGGCGGGGGGGGTGGCGGCAGCGGCAGCAGCAGTGGTGGCGGTAGCGACGCCACGCTGTATACCGTCAAGACCGAATCCAGTGCCGGGGGGCGCCTGCAGCCGGCGCAACTGCAACTGACCGCCGGCAGCAGCGGCCAACTGCGTGTTGAAGCCAGCAGCAGCCATGCACTGGCCAGCATCAGCGGCTGCGGCGGCCGACTCGAAGGTGATCTCTACACGATACCCGCCATCCAGGGTGACTGTACGGTTCAGGCGAACTTCATCAGCCACGCCGCCCAGGCGATTGCCGCTGCCGACCATCGTCTGGCCTCGGCCGACGAGCTGATCGACCATGCACGTGCCAGCCTGGCCAGCGCCGAGCAACGGCGACAGACTCTGCTCACCAGCCTGTATAGCGGCATCGACACCATCAGCTGGCACCCGAGCCATGACTCCATCACCTTCACCAGCTATCTGCCGGAGACCACGCTGACCGTGCTGCCCTCCAATGTCGATGGCAGCGGCAACCCGGCGGTGCGCGGTCTGGTCATGGCCAGCGAACAGCAGGGCTACCGCTCCGCCGCCATGGGCGCCAACCTGTTCGCGGTCAGCTCCTCAGCGGAGAGCGACCGCCTGCTGCAGGCGCTGATCCACTGGCTGACCGCAGGTGCCGATCAGCGCGATGGCCTGAACATCATCACCGCCCAGATGCCCAGCCGCAGTGATAGTTACTACTTTCCGCACAATGAGAAGATCCGCGATTGGCTGGCCAAATACTATCCGGATGCTCACCAGATCAATGAGGCCAACCGCTGTGACTATGCAGCCCTCAGTCAGTGCATCGACGAGCGCCAGCCCGATCTGATCGTGATCAGCGACCTTGACCGCCAGGGACTGGGTTATGCCGGTATCCAGGCCGCCATCGCCAAGGCCCGCGCCGCCGGCATTCCACTGCTGTTGTCCAACTACCGCCGTGACGCCAGCCCGCTGCTGAGCCCGCTCTATCAGCAAATGGGGCTCACCCCCTATGGCAACTACTGGTCGAAGCTCAACGCCAGCCAGCTGGCCAGCGCCACTATCCTGGCCGCCGACACCCAGCTTGCCGCCGTCGATGCGCTGCTGGCACAACTGCGCAGCGGCCAGTTTGATATGAGCTGGATCGACGGGTGCAGCAGCAACTTCCTCGACTGCAATACCAGTCCCTTTTTAGAACACTTCCGCAATGCCGCCGACTGGCTGCGCTCGGCGGTAGTGACCCTGGATCAGGGCGGACGCAATGCATTCGCGCTGGCGGACGCCGATCTGCTCAAGGCCGCGCTGCTGCTGGCCGACAAATACCGCAGCCAGATCGACTACCCGATTAGCTGGCAGGAGCCCACCGCATGGCAACAGGCCCTGTTTGCCGACTGGCTGGTCAACTATGCGCGCCCCAACAACCCTGCCCAACCGGATCTGGGCGAGTTCGTCACCGACCGCAACCAGGTGCTGAAGGGCAGTGCCGCCAGCTATGAGTTCCCGGCCACCGGCACTGAACGCAAGACCATCGGCGTGCCCTATCCGGGGCAGTGGACCACCACCGGCTGGTACGTGCTGCCGGGGCAGACCGTCACGCTGACGCGCCACGACAGCGGCCCGGCCACGGTCGAAGTCAAACTCAACTACCACAGACGCAATACCAATCGCGCCTACGAGCAGAAAATCTACCGTGCGCCACTGGAGCTGGCGACCCAGCGCCTGCGCCTGGAACCCGGCGCTAGCCTGAGCTTCTCCAGCCCGTACGGCGGCCCGCTGTATCTGGCCCTCAGCGGCGGCAGCGGTGCCTTGAGCACCGACGTCAGCGCCAGCGGCATTACCTGGCATCCCAGCATCACCGACTTCAGCGATGCCAGCCAGATCCAGACCTTCCAGAACCGGTTGGCCCAGACCGAACTCCCGCACATCGACCTGCGCAGTGACGGTGCCGAACAGCACCTGCGTCGTGACCGGCTGACCAATGCCATCGCGGCGAATGGCGACATCGCCAGCCTGCTGCGCAGCATCGCCGATGACCATATTAACGCCGTCTATACGCTGGCGGGTTTCAAGATCCAGGGCAAGACCCTGGCCGAAAGCCTGCCGGCCGAAGTGGTCAGCGCCTGCACCACGCTGTTGGGCGAAGGCTGCCTGGACGACAGCCTGAATACGCGCACCCTGATCCAGCATGCCAACTACGACCAGAACGCCCAGTGCGGCTCCGGTTGCAGCGGCAACCCCTGGGATGCCGCGTGGAATATCTCGCCCACCGGTTGGGGCGACAATCACGAACTCGGCCACAACCTGCAGACCAACCGCCTCAACGTGCAGTACGCCGCGGCGGCCGATCGTGACAACTGGTCCGGTTACGGCAGCCGGGCCGGCGAGAACTCGAACAATATTTTCCCCTACTTCGTCAAATGGCGCGCTCACTACCTACGGGATGGCAACACCACGCCCATCACTGACGGCCACATGAACCACAAGGATCTGTTCTACGTCTTCATGTCGGATGTGCTGCAGCGCAAGGACGCCAGCGGTAACCGTCAGGTGCTGGGCGCCAACTGCCAACCGCTCGACAGCGGCGATCGCTACGAAGGGCCATGGAAAAGCAACGCCTATGCGGTACACAACGGTTACCGCATGGCGTTCTATATCCAGATGGCGCTACGCGCCAATGGCCTGACGCTGACCGACGGCACTCAACTCAGCAACGGCTTCAATATCTTCACGCTGCTCTATCAGCACAGCCGGCTGTTCGGCCGCTATGCGGCCACTGCCGACGACTGGCTGGCCAACCGTGACCGCCTCGGATTCAGCCTGTTCCCGTTCGAAGGGCATGCAGTCTACGCCGGCAACAAGGTCAGTAGCATACCGGGCAATGACTTCATGCTGGTCGCACTGAGCCGCCTGACCGGGCTGGACTGGCGCAGCCACTTCGACCTGCTCGGCCTGCGCTACAGCTCGCTGGCCGCCGAACAGGTGGCGCTCAATGCTACGCGCGGTACGCTGCCGATGGGCATGTATGTGCTGGAGACCAACCTGCCACCGGACAACCTGAGCAGCGGATTGACCTTCCTGCCACTGGCCACCGATAACGCCAGCACCCGCTGGCCGGTGGATGGCAGCTCGCCGGCGCAGTGCGCACCGTGAGGCGCAGATAACAACAAGGGGGCCAATGGCCCCCTTGGTTTTTGCGCAACGGCATCTCTAGCGTGCCAGCATCCAGGCCACCGCCGCCTCGGCATGCAGCGCCGTGGTATCGAACAGCGGCACGCTGGCATCGGTCGCATCGACCAGCAGACCAATCTCGGTGCAGCCGAGAATGATCCCCTCGACGCCCTGCGCCACCAGTTCAGCCATCACGTCGCGGTAGCGCTGGCGCGAGGCCGGCAGCGTCTGGCCCAGACACAACTCCTGATAGATGATGCGATGCACGTCATCGCGTCCCGCTGCGTCCGGCGTCAGCACGCTGATCCCCTGCCGCTGCAGCCGGCCGACATAAAACGCCTGTTCCATGGTGAAGCGGGTCCCCAGCAATCCGATGCGCGTCAGCCCCTGCCGCTGAATCACCGCTGCAGTCGCATCGGCGATGTGGATCAACGGCAAACCGACCGCCTCGATGGCCGGCGCGACCTTGTGCATGGTATTGGTACACAGCAACACCCCCTCGGCACCGGCAGCCTGCAGTGCGCGGCTCGCCTCGGCCAGCACCATGCCGGCGCGCACCCAGTCACCGGCCTGCTGCAGCGCCTCGATTTCGGCAAAGTCGACTGAGTACAGCACCAGGCGTGCCGAGTGCAGGCCACCCAGCTGCTGCTTGATACCTTCATTAATCAACCGGTAGTAGCTGGCCGTCGACTCCCAACTCATGCCACCAATCAAACCCAGGGTTCGCATCGTCTCCTCCCGTTGCGTGCTGTAGCCCTCTACCATCGCAACTTTACCCACCAGAGGCAAGTCGATCGTCATGTCAGGGACATAGCGCGACTCAGCGCCGACGACAACCGGTTTCCACTATGACGCGCCAGCACCCTCACTGCGCACCTGTTCCTGCTGCAACAATATTTTCTCGTGGATCAGGAAAAACGGACGGTAAATCATCCAGCTGTTGAACATGCAAAACAGCGTCATCACCATGTTATGCCAGCTGCCGTTCGCCGCCCAGGCCGCCCCCAACGGCGCCGGCATCGACCAGGGTAACAGCGCGATGAAACGGTCAAGGAAGCCCCACTCGGTCAGCGTCCACGCCAGCACGGCGTTGATCAGCGGCACCCCGATAAAGGGCAGCAGAAACAACGGATTCATGATGATCGGAAACCCGAACAGGATCGGCTCGTTGATATTGAACAACGCCGGCCACGAGCCCAGACGCCCCACCGATTGCAGGGTACGACTCCGGCTGCGCAGCGCCATCAACACCAGGGGTAGCGTCGAGCCGATGCCGCCGATCAGCAGGAAATAGTCCCAAAACCCCTGCAGGAAGATATGTGGCAGCCCCTCGCCACTGGCCAGCGCGGTCTGGTTTGCCACCAGACTGCCCATCCAGAACGGCGACAACAACCCGGTGACGATCAAGGTGCCGTGAATGCCCATGAACCACAACAGGTGGGCCACCAGCAACGCCAACAGCAACGCCGGCAGGGTGTCGGCGCCACTGAGCAGCGGCCGGAACAGCGCCGCCATCAACTCGGCCAGCGTGATGCCAAACTGGTGCTGCAACCAGAGCTTCAACAGGCTCAGCGACAACAACACAAACAGCATCGGCACAATCAGCTGGAACCCCCTGCGCGTCATCAGCGGCACCTCGTCCGGCATACGGATATACCAGCCCCAGCGATAGAACAGCCGAATCAGCTCGACGCTGTAACAGGCCGTACACAGCGCGGTGAAGATGCCAAGCCCCCCCAGGTAGCCAAAGATCCCCGGCTGCAGCGAGTGAAAGTCGATCAGCATCAGGAACGCCAGACAGCCACTGAGTCCGCACAGCCGCTCCGGCAACTGGTACGCCTTGGCCAGACTGGCCGCCGAACCGTAGGCGATGATCACCGACAGCAAACCGAGGGTATGGGCGTAGACCGGCGCCAACCAGGGTGTCAGCCAGTGCGACAGCGCTAAAAACTGCAAAGCCAGCGGATGCTGGCTGCCGGCCATGACCGGCGGATAGAGAAACGGCACCAGCACGCTGCCGATGATGATGAACGGCAACGCCAGCTGGAAACCGTCGCGCAGCGCCAGCACATGCTGGCTCCGGGTCAGCCAGTTGGCGAGCGGCACCATGCGCTGCTCGATCATGCCGGCGATGATGCCCATCAATTGCAGATTAAATCCCTGGCCCACACCCCTCTCCTGTCGTTCACCGCGCCCCGTATGCTGTTGCCGCCATTCTCGCCGTTTCCGTTAGCTGTTTCCGTCGCTTCTGCATTACAGAGTGTGAATATCCCGACAGGATCACACTTCCGATACCGTTTTCAATGACTTTGCGGATCCGGATCACAGAGCCGGATGAATTGAACGGAAACCGGTTTCCATTTCACATCCAAACGATCAAGAATCCGCGCTGTCAGAACACATCAATCGGGAGATGACGATGAAAAAAATCATGCTGTGCTGTTCCTCCGGCATGTCCACCAGCCTGCTGGTGAAGAAGATGCAGGAAGAGGCGGCCCGCCGCGGGCTCGAGGCCGAGATCCGCGCCTATGGCGCCTCCGAGTTCGAGGTGCAGATGCCGCAGTATCAGGTGGTGCTACTCGGCCCGCAGGTGAAGTACATGCTGCCGGACATGCAGTGGCGCGCCGCCGAGCACGGCATCCCGGTGGATGTCATCAACATGATGGATTACGGCATGCAACGCGGCGACAAGGTCCTCGACCACGCGCTGTCGCTGATTGCCTGACACAGTGAACGCACAAGGACAATGCCATGAGTACCCTGTATGACAAGTTTGTGCTGGCAATCGAGAACAAGGTCAGCCCGCTGGCTGGCCGCCTCGGTCAGCAGAAGTATATCCAGGCCATCCGTGATGGTTTCATCGCCGCGCTGCCATTCATGATCGTCGGCAGCTTCATGCTGGTGTTCATCTTCCCGCCATTTTCGCCGGAGACCCAGTGGGGCTTCGCCCGTGCCTGGCTCGATTTCTCTGCCAAGTACCAGCCGCAACTGCTGCTGCCCTTCCAGTTGAGCATGGGGTTGATGACGCTGTTCATCTCGGTGGGGATTGGCGCCAGCCTGGCGCGGCAGAACAATCTGGAGCCGGTGACCACAGGCCTGCTGTGTCTGATGGCCTTCATGCTGGTCGCCGCGCCGGTCAAGGATGGCAACCTCTCGATGCAGTACTTCTCCGGACAGGGCATCTTCACCGCCCTGCTGACGGCGATCTACGCCAGTGAGGCCTACGCCTTCCTCAAGCGCAACAACATCACGATCACGCTGCCGCCCCAGGTACCGACCGGCGTCGCCCGTTCGTTCGAGGTACTGATTCCGGTGCTGTTCATCATTCTGACGCTGCACCCGCTGAACCTGCTGGTTGAACACAGCACCGGCATGATACTGCCGCAAGCCATCATGTCGCTGGTCAAGCCGCTGGTCGCCGCGTCCGACTCGTTACCGGCGATGCTGCTGGCGGTGCTGGTGTGCCAGATCCTGTGGTTTGCCGGCATCCACGGCGCCCTGATCGTCACCGGCATCATGAACCCGTTCTGGATGGCCAATCTGGCCGCCAACCAGGCCGCGCTGGCCGCCGGTGAACCACTGCCGCACATCTTCCTGCAGGGCTTCTGGGACCACTATCTGCTGATCGGTGGCGTCGGCTCGACACTGCCCCTGGCGTTCCTGCTGCTGCGCAGCAAGGCCGTACACCTGCGTACCATCGGCAAGATGGGCATAGTGCCCGGGCTGTTCAACATCAATGAACCTATCCTGTTCGGTGCCCCCATCATCATGAATCCGGTGTTCTTTCTGCCGTTCCTGCTGGTGCCGATGATCAACGCCACCCTGGCCTGGTTCGCCCTGGATTTCGGCCTCGTCGAACGCGTCATGTCGCTGACCCCCTGGACCACGCCCGGCCCGCTCGGCGCCTCCTGGGCCGCGAACTGGTCGCTGAGTCCGCTGCTGCTGAGCCTGTTCTGCATGTGCACCGCCGCCGCCATGTACTACCCGTTCCTCAAGGCCTACGAGCGCACCCTGCTGAAACAGGAAGCCGAAGAAGCGGCTGCCGAACCCGAACTGGCCCTGGCCCCCGCCCGTTAATCGCGCGCAGACACCGGCTGCCTACGGGCAGCCGGATAAAGGAGAAAGACCATGCAATACCGTTTTCCTGACCAGTTCTGGTGGGGCAGTGCCTCCTCCGCCGCCCAAGCAGAAGGCTCCAGCCTGCAAGGTGGCAAAGCCGCGACCATCTGGGATCACTGGTTTGCGCTGCAGCCCAACCGCTTTCACCAGCAGATCGGCCCGGCCGACACCTCGGGCTTCTACCAGCACTACCGTGATGACATCGCGTTGTTGCGCCAGCTGGGCCACAACAGTTTCCGCACCTCGATTGCCTGGGCACGGCTGATCCCTGACGGCGTCGGCGAGCCCAACCCCGAGGCCGTGCAGTTCTATCACGACATGCTCGACACCCTGCTGGCGAACGGCATCGAGCCCTTCATCTGTCTGTTCCATTTCGACATGCCGCTGACGATGCAGCAGCAGGGCGGCTGGGAGAACCGCGAGGTGATTGCGGCCTACGCCGACTATGCCGACACCTGCTTCCGGCTGTTTGGCCATAAGGTCAAACACTGGTTCACCTTCAACGAGCCGATCGTGCCGGTCGAAGGCGGTTACCTGTACGACTTCCACTACCCGAATGTCGTCGATTTCCGCCGCGCGGCCACCGTCGCCTACCACACCATGCTGGCCCACGCCACCGCGGTCAGCCGTTTCCGCAGCCGTCAGCTGGACGGTGACATCGGCATCATCCTCAACCTGACCCCCTCCTATCCGCGCTCGACCCACTCGGCGGATCTGAAGGCGGCGCACCTGGCCGATCTGTTCTTCAACCGCAGCTTCCTCGATCCGGCGGTGCTCGGCCACTACCCGCAGGATCTGATTGAATTGTTGCGCGAGTACGATCAGCTGCCGGTCTGCCAGCCCGGCGATGCGGCGTTGCTGGTAGCCGGCAAGGTGGACCTGCTGGGGATCAATTACTACCAGCCGCGCCGCGTCAAGGCGCGCGACAGCGCCGTCAACCCGGCCAGCCCCTTCCTGCCGGAGTGGTTCTTCGACTACTACGAGATGCCGGGCCGCAAGATGAACCCGCACCGCGGCTGGGAGATCTACGAGCAGGGCATCTACGACATCCTGTGCCGGCTGCGCGACGAATACGGCAATGTGCCGAGCTATGTCTCGGAAAACGGCATGGGCGTCGAAGGTGAGGAGAAGTTTCGCGCCGCCGATGGCCAGATCGCCGACGGCTACCGCATCGACTTCATCCGCGAGCACCTGCGCTGGCTGCATCAGGGCTTGCAGGAGGGGTGCCAGTGCCGCGGCTACCACCTGTGGACCTTCATCGACAACTGGTCCTGGAGCAACGCCTATAAAAACCGTTATGGGCTGGTACGCCTCGAGCTGGAGAGCGGCGAACGCCGCATCAAGCAGAGCGGAGACTGGTTCGCCCAGGTGGCACGCCACAACGGCTTCTGAACCCGACCACCCCGGGCCGGTGCAGCGCCGGCCCCACCGACTGGAGCAACAGATGTTTGAACTCGAAGAGACAGTGATGGGCATCATCATCAACGCCGGCCAGGCCCGCAGCCTGTGCTACGAGGCACTGCGGCAGGCCAAGCAGGGACAGTTTGCCGAGGCGGACGACCTGCTGAAACAGGCCACCGCCGCCGCTAACGCCGCCCATGCGGTCCAGACCCGGCTGATCGAGGCCGATCAGGGCGAAGGCAAGATCCCGGTGACGCTGGTGCTGGTTCATGCCCAGGACCACCTGATGACCTCGATGCTGGCCCGCGAGCTGGTCACCGAACTGATCGACCTCTACCGCCTGCGGGCGGCCTGATCGCGCGGGCTGACGCCCGCCGTTACCTGAAACCGGACACCACTCTGCCTGAGCGGAGCGGCGTCCTGCACCCTGAACCTCCGCATCGACGGAGACAAAACAACTAGAAAATAGTTTTATATCAACAACATAAGGAATACCCATGAGAACAATCACTGCTGCTACCCTGCTCTCCTCGCTGCTGGCCGTCGCCGGTCAGAGCCAGGCCGTCGTCGAAACCAACGGCGACTTCGGCAAGCTCAGCCTCGGCGGCGACGCCGAGCTGAACCTCAACGCCGCGAACACCAGTCCCGGCACCCTGATGGGCCAGAGCCATCAACAGGATCGCTGGGATATGGATGGCCGCATCCTGCTGAACTTCACTGCCCTCAAGGAGCTGGACAGCGGTGCCTATGGCCAGATCGTCGTGCAGCCCACGGTGTCGGTCAACGCCGGTGCCAGCGCCGATGATGCCTGGCTCGGTTTTGGCAAGCGCCAGAGCTGGGGCATGAAGGTTGGCCGCTTCGAGGCTTACGACATGTTCCCGCTCGGTCAGGACATCTT
Source organism: uncultured Aeromonadaceae bacterium (assembly GCA_945957385.1). GTDB lineage: Bacteria > Pseudomonadota > Gammaproteobacteria > Enterobacterales > Aeromonadaceae > Pseudaeromonas. The sequence continues at coordinate 51,672 of CAMFKP010000015.1, read as the reverse complement.
CGTCGAGCACTCCGGCGACAGCGCCAACGATCTGTACAAGGATGGCCACGGCTACATCTACATGCTCAAAGAGGGGCGCGGCCGGGCCGGCAAGGGCGGCCAGGTGCTGCTGAACCATCAGGCCGGCAACTGGTATCTGGAGCTGTCGACCCTGATCGGCGACCGCACCAACCTGTTTGCCGATCAGCAGTACCACGGCTACCAGGTGGAGAAAGCCAAGGACTCGCTGATCGCGCGTCCGGTCATTGCCTGGAGCAACCAGCAGCTCAAACTGGCCCTCGGCGCTGAAACCAACCTGATCGACCATGCGATGGAGGCGAACGGCCAGGCCATCTCCCAGCGCAACGGTTATGGCCTGACCGGCAGCTGGCTGGCGGACGGTCTGAGCGTCAACCTCAACCTGGCACGCATGGATGCGGTGGATGAGACCGACACCACCGCCGGCGCCAACCTGGTGTGGCAAAACCTCGGCCTCGGCTATATCTACGCCATCAATGACATCGACGCCGTCAACCTGGCCGCCGGCAGCGATTACGGCGCCCTGGTCGGCACCCACAAGATCCACACCACCTACGCCTCGTACAAGATCCCGTCGGTGCTGGAGCTGAAGAACTTCGACATCTACCTCGGCGCCTACTGGTCACAGTTGCAACCGGATTCCGATACCGTTTCCAATATGGATCGCTACGGTGGCCGTGTGCGCTTCAAGTACTTCTTCTAACCTGCCCGTCAGATCGCTCCTGCTGTGAATTAACGCCAATTTCAGGCCGGATTTCCGGCCTGTTTTTTTATTTATCACCGTTGCAGCCGCGATCCCCGCTGCAGGCCGCACGACGCCTATGGTATGCTTGGCAAGACAAAAACCGGTTTCCAGGATCAACGCCATGGCCAATATCACTGATGTCTCCCGTCTTGCCAATGTCTCCAAGGCAACGGTGTCGCGCGTGCTCAGCGGTAACCGGGGTGTGCGTGAGGAGAGCCGGCTGGCGGTGTTACAGGCGGTGGAGCAGCTGAACTACCGGCCGAATGCGCTGGCCCGCTCGCTGGCCAACCAGACCACGGACTGCATCGGCGTCGTCCTGTCGGCGCGGGACACCGGTCGCCTGACCCAGCTGCTGCCGTTGCTGGAGAGCGAGCTGAGCCGGCACAACCGCCACATGCTGGTGCGCTTTGCCGACGGCGCCACACGCCAACAGGAGGCGCTCGACGAGCTGCTCGGTGGTCGCTGTGATGCGGTGCTGCTGATCGGTGCCGATACGGCACTGCACGCCGACGACCGGGTGGTGCAACTGGATGGCATCGACGGCGCCAGCGCCATCAACCTCAGTTATGACTACGCCTTTGCTTGCGAAAGCGCCTGCCGTTTCCTGCTGGGTAAGGGTCACCGCCAGATCGCCCTGCTCAGCGCCCAGCTGAACACGCCGATTGGCCTGCAGATGGTGCAAGGCTACCAGCAGGCGCTGCAGCTGCAGTCACTGCCGTATAACCGCCAACTGGTGCTGGAAGCCGGCGAGCATCAGCAGGCCCTGCTCGGCCTGCTGAACCGCTACCTGCCGTTCACCGCGTTGGTAGTGCAGCAGGATGCGATGGCCGCCGAGGCGATGCGCCTGTTGCGCGAGTTCAACCTGCAGGTGCCGCACGATGTCTCGCTGATCAGCCTGGAAGGCTCCAGCCTCGCCGAACAACTGAACCCGCCATTGACCTGCATTGAATACCCCAGCGACCGCCTGGCCGAAGAGGCCGTACGCATGACGGTGCAGCTGCTCGACGGCCATGCCCTGCCGAGCGCCGAACAGCAGCGCTTCAGCGGCCGCCTGGTCAGCCGCGACTCGGTGCAGAGCCGCTAAGCCGGCCGCAACATCACTCCAGCTGATCGAACATCGAGGCCAGCTGGATGCGGCGCAGATCCTTGTTCTTGTTCACCTCATCCAGCGATTCATCGTAGTGCAGGCCGCTGCCACCGGTGACCGAGACCGTCTTACCGCGCACCGCGCCGGAGAGGCTGCTGCCGGCATTGATATTGACATCGGTATAGGGGGCATAGAGGGCGGCGTAGCTGTTGACGGCGCGGCCATCGGGCTTGCCGAAGCTGCCTTTGATCACCACGCCGTTGGCACTGCTGTTGCTGGAGTAGATCGACAGCGGCGGCTTGTTCTGGTTGGCGGCGGCCCCGGCATCGGCGACATAGAGAGCGCCATCCGAACCTAGATTGGTCTGCCCCTGCACCAGGATCGTCAGGCTGCTGCCGCTGGCGACATTGATGCTCGGCTTGCCGCCCTCCATCAAAAAATCCCCCTTGACGATCAACGTCACGTCGCCGCCGGAGATGTTCAACGTCGATCCATTCAGGTTCAGTCGATCCAGCACATAGGCCGAGGTGCTCTCACCCATCACCATCACCTCCTGCGGTCGGACTCCTGCCTGGGGTGCAGCACCGCCGTGACTCGCAGCGGCCGCATCGGCAAACAACGCGGCACCAGACGGGGTAATATCATAGGTCGATTTCTGACTGGGGTGCCCGGGGATATAGTGCTGCCCCTCGATCGTACCGCTGCTAGTGAGATTGGCGTAGTTCGCGGTCGATGCCTGCAGGTTCAGCGGATCACACGCCTGGGAGGGCAAGGTCGGGGCCGGCGTCGGCTGTCGCACCAAGGCGCCCTTGGTCGCCTTGAGCGGCGACCACTCATTCTGGTTGGTCAGGGTGCCGCCGTAGCTCAGCGCCCCCACAGTGGCATTCGGGCTGGCGGTCACATTGCCGGCGACATTGCCCTGGCCGGTAATGGCGGCCACCGACTCCGACGCCTCGGCAAGCACGAGATTACCACCGACATCGGCGCTGCCGGTCGATACTTTGCCACCACTCAGCGTCAAATTGCCGGTGGTGGTGACATGACCGCTGACCGCCGACGAGCCGGTCAGCTTCAGGCTGCCGTTGACCTGCACATCACCGCCGATCGGCGCATGACCATCCAGCACATTCTCGTTGGCACCGGAGTTGATCACCATCACCTTGGAGTTGCTCTGAGCATTGCTTGCGCTGTCATAGCCGCCCCTGGTCGGATCATAGCTGTCAATCTTGCCCGAGCCTTGCAGCGTCAACTGTTCACAGGAGATCACACCGCCATTGAACGGATACTTGCCGATCACCAGATTCAGATTGGCTTTCAGGCGTGCCACCGCCTCCTGATAACGGCCCTCGCTGATAAAACTCAGTCGTGGTGCGGCATAGAGACCACCGCTGATATGGAACCCGCGCTCGTCGCTCAGCGTCACGGTGCGGGGCAGTGCGGCGACCACCTGCTCCACCGTATCACCGGCCGCCACCCGCTCCCGGACACGCAGCAGGGTGTCCGCGACCCCATGCTCCGCCGCCAGCCGCGCGTTGATCATCTTCTGCTGGTTGCCGCTCATCCTCTCCTGCAGCAGATTCTCGCGCACCGAGACAAACGCCACCATGCTGGCCACCAGTGTCAAAATCAGAACCGTGATCAACACATAACCCCGTTGCATCATCCTTGCGCTCTCCGTCCGCGTGGCTAGGCCCCCTGCGGAACCTGACCCTGTGATTCGTCGTGACGCCGCCGCCATTGTGCCCGTCCCGCTCGCCGCGAAAGGAGCAAATCGACTCCTTTTGCAAAGCGATCGTAACGTTACCATTTGCGACTCAAATGACAAGCCTTCACGGCTGAAAACGTTTACTTATGAGATCAGGGTTCGATTTGACATGCTGCTTTGCCGCCGTGTTCCGGTCGATCCGGCGCTACTTCCGCCATGCGACCACCATAAGACAACAAAAAGGTAACGTTACGTTTTGCAGTATGAAACGACGTGCGCCGGAGGCGGCGGAATAGCGAGGGCTCAGCGCGTTGGCACATCCACCGCCGACGCGTCACACGCTGGCGGCGGGAAAAATCGGGTGACCGATCTGGTCAAGCGGCGGGCGGCGGCGGTATAACCTGCGGTGGCGCGGCACAGCGGGGACGAGATGACGATGGACAGGGTGTTATATCAGATAGATGCGTTTACCGATCGGCTGTTTGGCGGCAATCCGGCCGGCGTGGTGCCCTACGCCGACGGCATGACGGCGGCGCAGATGCAGGCGCTGGCGCGCGAGCTGAACAACTCGGAGACGGCGTTCATCAGCCGTGACGCCAGCCCGGACTACGACCTGCACATCCGCTATTTCACGCCGACCGCCGAAGTGCCGGTGTGCGGTCACGCCACCATCGCCAGCGGGCATGCGCTGCTGGCCGAAGGCTGGACGGCGCCGCAGACGGTGCGCATCCGTACCGGTGCCGGCATCCTGGCCATCGAACTGCATCCGGCCAGCGCCGGGTTCCGCATCAGCATGCGCCAGGGCGCGATCGTGCTCGGCGCCCCGCTGGCCGACGCGCTGGTGCAGCGCATCGTCGCCGCCCTCGGCCTGCAGGCGGCCGATCTCGATACGCGTTGCCCGATCCAGGTGGCCTCGACCGGCCACGGCAAGCTGATGATCGCTCTTCGCCGCAAGGCATGCCTCGACAGCCTAACGCCGAACCACGATGCCCTCAAAACGCTGAGCGCCGAGATCGGCTGCAATGGGTACTATCTGTTCACGTTCGATGCCGGCGAACCCGGCGTGCTGGTCGCCGGCCGCATGTTTGCCCCGGCCATCGGCATCGCCGAAGACCCGGTCACCGGCAACGCCAATGGTCCGCTGGGGGCCTATCTGGCGACACACCGCCTGGTGCCGCTGCCGGAGCGCACGCTGACGTTTGTCGCCAAACAGGGCGAAGCGATCGGCCGCACCGGCTATGTCGGCGTCGCGGTGGCGCTGGATCAGCACGGCGCCCCTCAGTCGGTCACCATCTCCGGCAATGCCGTCACCGTGTTTCGCACCACGATCGCCCTCGACACCCCACCGCAACAGGATCCGCAATGAACAACTGGGAACGCCACGAAATCATCCAGCTGCTGTCGCTGTCCGGCACCCTGGCCGGCCTGTGCATCACGGCGCTGACCGTGTTCAAATCGCTGAATCAGGCGCAGATCTTCGTCACCGTGGCCGACGACGTGCTGGCCTGCTCGGCGCTGTGTTTTCTGGTCGCCACCTACCTGTTCTTCTTCTCGCTGCGCATCAAGACACCGCGCACCGGCTTCTGGCTGGAAAAGGCCGGCGACCTCTGCTTCCTGCTGGCCCTCACCGGCATGGTCTCCTCCGGTTTCATCATGGTCTACACCATCTGGTAACCGCGGCGGCGGCCCGCCGCCCTTCATTTTGCCGGGGGAGCTTGTTAGATTGGCGGTTCGCCGCGCCGGCATCCGGCCGCGCGGCCGACTCATCACAATGCAAGGTGGTACTAGATGGAACTGAAGATCGCAGCGCTTTCCGATATCGAGGATGTCCTCGCTCTGCACTACACCTACCAGGTCGATTCGATTGCGCCGGAAGACAAGGCCGACGGCTTTGTCACCACGCCGTTCACCGCGGCACAGCTCAGCGCGCTGATCGAGCAGGAGCAAGGGCTGTTCATTGCCCGGCAGCAGGGCAAGGTCGTCGGCTACATCATGGCCGCCTCCTGGCAGTTCTGGTCCGCCTGGCCGATGTTCGCCTACATGATTCAGGATCTGCCGAAGCTGCAATACCGCGGCCATACGCTGAGCGTCGACAACTCCTACCAATACGGCCCGGTGTGCCTGGATAAGCGCGTGCGCGGCAGCGGCGTGCTGGAGGATCTGTTCGCGTTCGCGCTGCAACAGATGGCGCGCCGCTATCCGGTGCTGGTGACCTTCGTGAATAAAAACAACCCACGCTCCTACGCCGCCCACACCCGCAAAGTCGGCCTCGAAGTGATCGCCGAATTTGAATACAACAACAACCACTACTACGAAATGGCCTGCCTGACGCAGCGCTAAAAAAAAACGGGGCGAAATAATCGGCTTATTTCGCCCCGCTTGTTATTTCCCCAGCCATTACCCAAATAACACCCCAAACAATTCAACGAGTAGGGCTGGGCTGCGGGTCGGTATCGGCAATCAGCTGGCGGTATAATGCGCCCACCCGCGCCACATCCTTGGCCTGGGTTAATAGCGACTCATATTCGCGATAAAACGCCGGCGCCACGGTTTGCATGCGACGCAGGGTTTTTACCGGGCCGTCGTAATACTCGCCGCGGAAATTGGCAAATAACTCCGGAAAATCATGCAGCAGCCAGTGATAGCGGTAATTCGCCTCTAGCGATGTCTGGCTGGCGCGCTTGAGCATTTTCTGCACCCAGGCGACCAGTTGCTGGCGCTCGCCGGCCGAGAGAACGCGGGTTGCCTGCGCACGCAGTTCAGCCAGGCGGCGCGCCAGCTCGGCGGCGATGCCGGCGTCATCCAGCAGCACGGTGAACGGATAAATATGGCGCAAGCGTTCGCTCTGCTGCCAGTCGGCCAGCGGATAGATCCAGGCATCCAGCGGATGGCCGTCAAGCAGCGTGGCATCGTGCGTCGCCTGCTCCACGTCGGCAAACACCACGACATCAATGTCGCTGTCGGCATGCGCACTGTGGCTGGCAAACGAGCCATACAACACTATGGTCCTGGCCTGATAGGTCGCCGTCAAATAGGCCACCAACGGCGCGCTAAAGGCATGCATCGTCTGCGGTTTCCTCTGCTATGGGTTGGTGCCAGCCCGCCGAACTCTGCGGCGTGCCGCTACGGTTTAACGTCCGGCCGCGGCTTTCAGCTCGCGCACCGTCTTGCCGCCGATGGCGATATTGTCATCCGGCAACTCACGGATGGCGACAAAAAATGCTCCCGCCGGAATGCCGGTAATATTCGCCGCCACCGCGGTTAATTGCTGCACCAATTCCGCCTTCATTGTCGCCGTCAGCGTACCGGATTCAAAGGTAATAAGTGGCATACACACCTCATCAATAATGTCATGGAGAGTACCGTGCGGCAGGGTTAATCCACAACCAAATCAATAACACACCCTGGCCATGGCTATTTTCCCGCTCAACCCGATGCAGGTAAAAATACGGTGCTTGAGATGACAGCAGAATCGTAGGTGCGATTAGCGAAGCGTAATCGCACGCATGTTAATTGTAAGGTTGCTGGCGAATAAATTCATCGCCACACCAAGTTATTGGATATACTCCATCAGTAACAACTTTCCCAACGTGTAAATACGAAACAGTTGTTACATTGCCAGATTTTCATATTCTCTTTTTAATAGTGAGTACATTTCAAGATTGACATAACCATCACTTTCTAGCTCGTATTCCCTTAGCGTGCCTTCATATTTAAATCCGCTTTTTATCAGCACGCTTTTTGAACCTTGATTTCTTTCATCTACCAGCGCTTCGATTCTATTGTAATGATTGTTTGTAAAGCCATATGCCACCAAATGCTTGATGCATTTCGCCATTATCCCTTGACCCCAATATTTGTTCTTCAATCTAAAGCCAATTTCTACCTTGTGTGAGTCCGCACAATAGTTATGAAAGCCAATATCCCCGATATATTCGCCACTATCATGTAATGTGATAATCCATCGCCCGCCATTATTATTAAACTCTTCAAGGCACCAGTCGATCTGGTTTTTAGCTTGAGCTTCCGTGGTTATATTGGCTCCCGCCACACCGTAATACCGCATGGTTTCTTTTTCAGCGCAAATGGCAATAAAGCCATTACCATCATCGTATGTTGGCTTTCGCAGCTTTATATTTATTAAATCAAACATCTGTTTTCCTTTTTCACCGCCCAAGGAATGAATCCAACAACCTTTTAAACGGCAAAATGCCATCCATTTGAAATTTCGATTCCCTATCAGCCCAGCCAGTCGCACAGATAACGCAGCCAAATGGCGTTGATATAACAATGCGGTTATTTAGATTAACCCTGCGGCCAAAATCATTCATCCCCGACCACACGGCGCAATACGCTACGCTATTGCGCCCTACGGGCTAATAAAGAATTACCCTGCAGCTCCAATAGATTGACGGTAAAAAATAGGTCGCGCCTTCTATTTTCACTCTATGGTAATTGGCCATCGCTATTCCCAACCTTGGTATTGGTTACCCCAATGTGCGATTACGCTACGCTAATCGCACATTGGGCTACGGGATAGAATGGGATAAGTAAAAAGTCCAGTTTAACTTTTCACTTTAATCACTCAAGCAAAGCTATAATTTCCTGTATCCATTCTGGAGTTATACTGTCACGACTCATTAGCTCAACGTACTTAATTGAAAACTTATACTTATTATTATCTAAATCAAAAAAGCTTTGAACTTTTTCCCATTCGCTACCTCTTAGGTCTAGAGCAAAATAACTGCTTATTTCTGGAACATCGTTTATATCTTTTAAGAATCCTAACTGTTCAGGATACTCAGGGATAAAGATTTTTAATGTTTCTAAAAATACTCTCCCATTAAGTGCTGCCTCAATTTCTGTCGCTGGCGAAACAGGGTTGGATTGAATGTGTACAAGTTTTGTTTTTTTAGACGCTTCACAGTTAACAATTCGCTTGCATATTAACTTATTAAAGTTAGGACTTACTTCATATTTCACCAACTCGGCGTCCGTATCAGACAGCAATATTATTTTGCCATTAATTTCATCTTTAAAGTCCTCATATGATATTGCTAGATGGTTATATATCCTTTTGATTTCTTTAGCGCCACCCACAGGAATAATTCTTATTTTTTTATCAGGTATAGCATCTTTTATATATTTATTTAAATAAACCTTTTCAGATGAACCTTCACAGATAATCCAATTGTATGGATCGCAACTTAGAGCACTAGCTATAATAGACTGAATAAAATCATTTATGCTTTTCAAGCGAATATCATAAGGAAACTTCCCTCTGCTAGTTGCTGTTATTTGTTTTATCTGTTCTCTATATGAAGAAAGATTAACATGGTCAAATATATGTTCATTGTCCTTTTTGCTTATGACTGTTACATTACCACTTTCGATTGTTGGTAAAAAACCATACCAGTGAGATGTAAAAATTACTTGCATGCAGTTTCTACTTATACTGTAAAGACTATCGAACTGTTCGAAGCAAGCTGACATATGCAATGATGATTCGGGTTCATCAACTGCCAAAATTAGATTTTCTCCACTTTCACGATGTTTACAAAGTAGATTGTTTGCAACATCTATAATAGCTTTTTGTTTTTCACCTGAGCTTAAAGAGCTAATTTCAAGCCATGTTTCATCAAGCTTCCTGTGAAGCTTTCTTATTTTAAAATAACTAGATATTATGAGATTATAAACATCAAGTCGTTTTAAGTTTTGCTGGCGATCAGTTGGAGTTCTATAAGAGTATGTTTCTAATTCTTGACCAATTTCGTCAATAAACCTAGAAAGACTGGTATTTATTTTTGTAATTTCACTTGATGGAAACACATCATTTAATCGTTGCGTAAGCGTTTCACCCATTAAGACTTGAATTGAATCAGATTCTAATTTTGTAAACGCTTCCGTATCAATTTCCTTTGGTATATACAAATAGTCAATAATAGACCTTATTTTCTCTAGAAGTGGTCTAAAGACGCTTAACTCATTATCTGAGATGTTTTTCTTTTCTGGGTTATCGTTGCTATCTAATATTAATGACGCTTTCTTGCAGTTAAATATAGATATTGTTATTTCATTGTTGTGATCCATGCCAACAGGAAGTAAATAATAGTCATCCATTTTGTGATTCATTAATAACTTTTGCCTTGTCTCAATGAATCTACGAATATGCAGTTTTACTGATGAATTTACATCATCCTCTGTTATTTCGCATGCTATAGAATTAAGTTTTTCTGCATAGGTCGCATCATCATCATTAAACAAATCCTTTTTCATGAAAAAAATTGGCACGATAAATGGCCTTGATCTCTGAACACCATGCTTCTTTGTGGTGTGATTTAAATTCCATGGTTTTTCATTGAAGAAACAATCTAGAGCCTCAAGTAAAGAGCTTTTACCTATTCCATTATCACCAATAAGCCCACAAAAATTATCATCGTCACTCAGCGGTATATAATTAATACCTTGATATGTTTTGAAATAACGCAATAAAACACCAACTATCATTATATCACCTATATCAATTATAGCATTCTAACCCGTAGGCTTGACTGAATGAAACCAAGCCTTTATCGCGCTGCTATTTTTCACTCAACAAACAGAGAGTTAAATTAAATATGACAACTTGCCGAAAATATTTAAATTGACCGCATAAACACCGGACTTTATTTCATATTATTCGACTGACGGCTTTTCCCTTGCACTCTATCTCACTGTTGCCCAACGTCTGAGCCTCTTCGCCGCCCTTCTCTGGCAAACATCATGGCTACCGCCCCTGACTTGCGGCTGTCACAGCGCCGATGGGCGGGAAGGCGGCGCGATCTGTCAGTGCCAACAGGCACCTTGCGCTTTTTGAGTCTCTAGGCTAGCGCAAACGTTTTGGTGGGGGAATGGCCTCGTTTGGCCAAGATCATATTTTATTAAGTTTTTATTCAATAGCGGCAGTTCAGCGCCAACCTACCCCAGCTTGTGCTGTGGTTTTGGCGCTGGCTGTTGGCTTCTGATGTTGGCGCCGTGTGCCGGGCCGAGCGGCGGGGAACGTGCAGCCGGTAAGCGGTCAGGATGACCGCGCAAGGGCGATCCACGCCACGGACGGCGTGTAGCGCCCGGCCGGCGAAACGAGCCCCGGAGCGAGGAGCTCTCCCGGCACCCGGCAAGGCCGCGGGATTGTTAAGGGCCGCGGCTTCGGTCCTTAACCCGCCCCCGCCCAGCGACAGGTGGGCAAGCCACCATTGCCGACCCAGGGCGGAACGGCCCCGCCCGATCCATCCAACCCTTGCGGATAACCGCCACGCGGTAAACGTTGGGCTTCGCTGAACGCTCAGCGCCAACCTACCCCAGCTTGTGCTGTGGTTTTGGCTGTTGGTTTTGGCTGCTGGCTTTGGTTGTTGGCGCCGTGTGCCGGGCCGAGCGGCGGGGAACGTGCAGCCGGTAAGCGGTCAGGATGACCGCGCAAGGGCGATCCACGCCACGGACGGCGTGTAGCGCCCGGCCGGCGAAACGTGCCCCGGAGCGAGGGGCTCTCCCGGCACCCGGCAAGGCCGCGGGATTGTTAAGGGCCGCGGCTTCGGCCCTTAACCCGCCCCCGCCCAGCGACAGGTGGGCAAATCACCCATGCCGACAACAGGCGGAACGGCCCCACCCGATCCATCCAACCCTTGCGGATAACCGCCACGCGGTCAACGTTGGGCTTCGCTGAACGCTCAGCGCCAACCTACCCCCGCCTGTGTAGTGGTTTTAGCTTTGGATGTTGGCTCTGGCTGTTGGCTCTGGCTGTTGGCTTTGGTTGTTGGTTTTGGCTTTAGATGTTGGCGCCGTGTGCCGGGCCGAGCGGCGGGGAACGTGCAGCCGGTAAGCGGTCAGGATGACCGCGCAAGGGCGATCCACGCCACGGACGGCGTGTAGCGCCCGGCCGGCGAAACGTGCCCCGGAGCGAGGGGCTCTCCCGGCACCCGGCAAGGCCGCGGGATTGTTAAGGGCCGCGGCTTCGGCCCTTAACCCGCCCCCGCCCAGCGACAGGTGAGCAATCCACCATTGCCGACACAGGGCGGAACGGTCCCTCAATCTGGTCACAACCGAACCGACAATACAGCGCACCGGCCGCGGGCGCCGACGCGGCAGCACAGGGGCGGGTATGCCGCCGCCCCAGCGGCATCACAACGCCTGCAGGCGCGCGTACGCCACCACCAGCCACTTGCTTCCCAGACCATCGAAATTGACCTGGATGCGACTCTGCGGGCCGACGCCTTCATAGTTCAGCACAGTGCCTTCACCGAACTTGCTGTGCAGCACGCGCTGGCCGAGGCGGAAACCGGTGCTGTCGAAGCTCTGCTGCACAAAGCCGGAGCTGAAGCGGTTGCTCGACGCCACCGGTTGCGCCCAGCTGACCTGGGTGCGCAGCCGCACCTCCTCCAGACACGCCTCCGGCAGCTCCTTCAGGAAGCGGCTCGGTCTGTGGTGCATCTCCTTGCCATACAGGCGCCGGCTCTCGGCGTGGGTCAGGTAGAGCTTCTGCATCGCCCGCGTCATGCCGACATAACAGAGCCGCCGCTCCTCTTCGAGGCGGCCATGCTCCTCGGCCGATTGCTGGCTCGGGAACATCCCCTCCTCGACGCCGACGATAAACACCAGCGGGAACTCCAGCCCCTTGGCGCTGTGCAGCGTCATCAGCTGCACCGCCTCGTCGAACTCGTCGGCCTGGGCCTCGCCCGCCTCCAGCGCGGCGTGGGCGACAAACGCCGTCAGCGGCGCCATGTCGGCCATCTCCTCGTTCGGCTGGAAGGTGCGCGTGGCGTTGACCAGCTCCTCCAAGTTCTCGATGCGCGACTGCCCCTTCTCGCTCTTCTCCGCTTCGTACAGGCTCCACAGCCCGCTTTCGCGGATCACGCGGTCGGTCTGCACATGCAGCGGCAGGTCGACGGTGTCGCTGTCGAGGCGGTTGATCAGCGCCAGAAACTGGCTGACGGCGCTGGCGGCACGGCCGGCCAGCAGCTTCTCGTCGCACAGCGCCCACGCCGCCTGCCACAGGTTCAGGCCACGGTCGCGGGCGGCGTCACGGATCAGGCCGACGGTGCGATCGCCGATGCCGCGCGCCGGGGTGTTGACCACCCGTTCGAACGAGGCGTCGTCGCCACGGTTGCCGAGCAGCCGCAGGTAGGCCATCGCGTCCTTGATCTCCTGGCGTTCGAAGAAGCGCAAGCCGCCATAGATGCGGTACGGCAGCTGCTCCTGCATCAACGCTTCTTCGAGGATCCGCGACTGGGCGTTGTTGCGGTACAGGATCGCGCAGTCGGTCAGCACGCCGCCCTCCTGGCGCCAGTGCTTGAGGCGGCCGGTGATGAAGCGCGCCTCGTCGATCTCGTTGTAGGCGGCGTAGACCGAGATCGGTTCGCCGTCGGCGCCGTCGGTCCACAGCTCCTTGCCGAGCCGTTCGCTGTTGTTGGCGATCAGCTGGTTCGCCGCCTTGAGGATGGTGGCGGTGGAGCGGTAGTTCTGTTCCAGACGGATGGTGCGTGCGCCGGGGAAGTCCTGCAGGAAGCGGCTGATGTTCTCGACCTTGGCACCGCGCCAGCCGTAGATCGACTGGTCATCGTCGCCGACGATCATCACATGGCTGCCGCCGCTGGCCAGCATGCGCACCCAGGCGTACTGGATGGCGTTGGTGTCCTGGAATTCGTCGACCAGGATATGGCGGAAGCGCTGCTGGTAGTGCTGCAGAATGTGCGGCTTGTGCAGCCACAGTTCGTGGGCGCGCAGCAGCAGTTCGGCAAAGTCCACCAGGCCGGCGCGGTCGCAGGTCTCCTGATAGAGCTGGTACAGCTTGAGGTAGGTGCGGGCGGTCGGATCGTGGGACGGCACCACGTCGCCGGGACGCAGGCCGTCATCTTTCTTGCCGTTGATAAAGCCCATCACGCTGCGCGGCAGCCACTGTTTTTCGTCCAGGTTCAACGAGCGGATCACCCGTTTAATCAGCCGCAGCTGGTCGTCACCGTCGAGGATCTGGAAATCTTGCGGCAGGCCGGCATCCAGATGGTGGCCGCGCAGCAGGCGGTGCGCGATGCCGTGGAAGGTGCCGATCCACATGCCGCCGTGGCCATAGCCGAGCTGGCCGCCGAGCAGCTTCTCGATGCGACCACGCATTTCAGCAGCCGCCTTGTTGGTGAAAGTGACCGCCAGAATCGACGAGGTCGCCGCCCGCTCGACCCCGAGCAGCCAGGCGATGCGGTGCACCAGCACCCGGGTCTTGCCGGAACCGGCGCCCGCCAGCACCAGCAGATTTTCCAGCGGCGCGGCCACGGCGTCCCGTTGCCGATCGTTGAGCCCATCGAGCAGGGTTTCGACGTCCATCACGACTCCTGAGAATATGTACAGTGGTGGCGATTATACATGCCGCGGCGCTAATCGCCGAGCGCGGGCTGAGCCGCGCCGTTCAGGGGTGCCACACCGGCTGCTGCAACTGGCGTTCGGCGAACTGGCAGAAGGTGGCGGCCGGCAGCGGCCGCGCGAAGTAGTAACCCTGAATTTCATCCACCGCCAGCCGCAGCACCTCGCTGAGTTCGAGTTCAGTCTCGACCCCTTCGGCGACGACACAGATGTCGAGGCGGTGACACAGCTCGGTGATGGCCTGCACAAACAGCGCCTGGCGCGCGTCGCTGTCCATCTTCTGGATGAATGACTTGTCGATCTTCAGCTTGTCGAACTTCAGGTCCTTGAGGTAGGCGAACGATGACCAGCCGGTGCCGAAGTCATCCAGCGCGATGCGGATGCCGTTGCGCCTGAGTTCGGCAAACACCCGCTGGCTGAGCGCCAGATCGTCGAGGGCTATGGTCTCGGTCAGCTCGTACACCAGCTGGCGCGGCAGCAGCGGGCCGTCCGACAGCCAGTTCAGCGTCTGCTCCGGCAGACCACGGTGGAACAGGCTGGTCGACAGGTTGATCGCCAGATCGAGCTGGCGCACCAGCGGCAGCGGGAAACTGTCCAGATCGCGGTTCATGCTCTGGAATATCCAGGCCGCCAACGTGGCACCCATGCCGTTCTCTTCGGCGGCGTCGACGATCTCCGGTGGCGGAATGAAACCCAGCTCCGGATGTTGCCAGCGGATCAGGATCTCGGCACCGAGCCGCCCGGCCGGCTGGCGCGGGATCTGTGGCTGATAGCAGAGGAACAGCTGGCTCTGCGCGCCCAACGCCAACTGGGCACGCAGATCGGTCACCAGGCGGCGCCGGCGCTGGTACTGGTTGAGCATCGGCCGGTTGAAGATGCGGTAATGTTGCTGGCCATCCTGCCGCGCGTGCAGCAGCGCCAGATCGGCAAACAGCAGCAGTTCATCGGCATTCGTCGCTGGCTGCGGATACTGGCTGACGCCGACGCTGACACTGACGCGGTGGGCCGGATCGGCGCGGTACAACAGCCGCTCCAGCCCAGTGCGCACCCGCTTGGAGTAAGCAAACCACGAGGCCTCGCTCTTCTGACCGCTCATCAGCAACGCAAACTCGTCGCTGCCGATGCGTGCCAGCCAGACCCCTTCCGGCAACGACTGGCGCAACTTGTCAGCCACCTTCAACAACAGCTGATCGCCGGCGCTGTGGCCCAGCGAGTCATTGACCTCCTTGAAGCGGTTCAAGTCCAGCAGGCACAGCACCACCTGCTGCTGGTGCGCGCACTGCTGACGCAGGCGCTGGATGAAGGCGGCGCGATTCGGCAACCGCGTCAGCGCATCGTGCCAGATCAGGAAGTGCTGGCGCCGCGCCTCGAGCAGCAACAGCACCACCATCACCAGACCGAGCAGCAACAGGCAGCCGAGAATGACAAAATTCTGCGCTTTCGACTGCTCCAGCGCCGCGTTCTCGCGCATTGCCGACGGGCCGGTGAAGTTCAGCACCATCAGGTTGCGCACCTTCGGCAGCATGCTCTCCAGCATCTGGTGCAACGGCTCCAGATCCTGGGGCTTGAGGTGCGGCGAGGTGATCAGCGGCTCATACTGCTGCAACTGGTAAAACAGCTCGTGCAGCAGCGTTTCGGCCCCAAAACGCTGACGAATCGTCTTGGCCTCCTTGCCGGTGAGGAACACATCCAGCCGGTTCCACGCCAGGTCATAGGCTTCATTCAGCCGCTCCTGATCGAGGCGGCCGTTGCGGTAATAGTCCACCGCCGACTCGAACTCGTGCAGTTCCAGCTCCAGCTGCGCCAAGGCCCAGGCCGACAGCTGGGTATGCCGTGTCGCCAGCGTGTAGGCCTGGTCGTAATGCCAGGTGATCCAGCCGGTGACGCCAACGAAGGAGCAGAGAATGGCGGCCAGCAGCAGCAACTTGGCGCGTCCCATGCGCTACTCCGCGTCGATGCGCACGGCCTGCCAGACCATGAAGCTGTGGGTGCGCTCCTGATCCAGATCCGGATAGTCACTCAGCGGATAGATGATGAAGATCGGCCCCTTGTTACGCCGCGTCAGCACCTTGCCATCCTGGCGTGTCGCCAGGATCACCGGGTACTGCTCGGCTTCCGCCACCGGCAGGCTGGCCCAGTAGTCATTCAGTGCTGTGACTTTGACCGTCTTGCTGTGGATGCCGAGCTTGGCCAGCAGCGTGCTGAGCCGCACGCCCTGATAGCGGTGTTCGCCTTCGGTCCACGGCGTGGTGGTGACGACCGTGGTCTGCGGCAGCGCATCGAGTTGGGCCAGCGTGAAGCTCTGGCTGCCCTTACCGGCACAGCAATCGGTCGCCTTGACGGTGAGAATCGGTGTTTCGGCGGCCAGCAGCGGGGCACTGCACAGCGAGGCCAATAGTAACAGTGTGTGTAGCCATGTACGCATCGGGCGCTCCTTAACAGACAGGGTGAATCCATGTTTGCTGACTAGAGCTTAGCCAATGCCACCCGATCGCCGCACGCCGCCGATAAAAAAGGCCCGGAATACCGGGCCTGGCGGGAGATCCGGCGCGCAGAGACCGCGCCGGCCGTTGCACACGCAGACTAGCGCAATGTGTGCCCCTTCATCAGATCGTCAAACCCGATCTGGTTGAGGAACAACACGCTACCGCCGTCGTTATCGAAGTGGTCAACCCGTTGCACCCGCCCCTGGAACTCGGAATAGCCGAAACGGGAACCATCGCCGAGGTAGGCCAGGATCTCGTTGGACAACGACAGCAGCTTGACCCCGTTGACGGTACGCAGCCCCCAGCCCAGATGGTCAACCGGCGTGATATTCGACAACAGCTGGTAGCCCTGCGCGTTGCGATTGTACTGCCACAACTGGGCCACGCCGCTGGTCGCCTCGGCGCTACTGCGCACCAGCACCAGGCGGACGTCGCCGAAGCGGTCGCTGTGTTCAGCTATTGGTTTTTCGAACACGGTCGCTACCGCGTTCGGACCGCTGGTGACAGGCGCATTGCTGCTAAACAGATCGTCGAGCGTCAGCGCCTTGCTGGTATCGACATAGACCGCATTCTCGCCCTGATCCGGTACCGGAATACGCAGTCCACCCTGTGCCGAACCCGGCTTGAAGGTGGCCAGACAGGCCCGGGCACCACTGGAGAAACTCGCCCCCGCCGGCACCAGAGCATCACTCTCGGTCAACGGTGCCAGTACCGACGTCAGTGCCTGGCCAGTGACATCCTTGCAGCCGCCGCTCAGCGTGCCGGCATGGGTGACATCCGACATCGACAGGCTGCCATCGCTATTGGCCACCAGCTTGATGTCTTCATATTCACTGGTTGCCGTCCAGCCGTTGTCGGCCAGCCGGTAACTGACATCGTCCGAGGAGGGATCAAGGATGTATTGGCTCTGGTTCAGCAGCACGCGTGATTCAATCCAGCCCAGCAGACCATCGCCTTTCGCCTGCCAGTGATCGGTCCACAGCGTCTGCCCTTCCCCTTCGCCGGCAATGTAGAGATCGTTGACGCTCAGCAGCACACTGCTCAGGGAGTCTGGTAGCACCGGCGGCACGTCGTCATCATCCTGGCCATCGCCATCGCTGTCCTTGATGACATCATCGACCTTGCCGTCATCACCAATCACCACCTTGATGTCTTCCGGTTTGTTGTCGTCACCCAGCGGATTTTGCGCCAGATACTGTTCCAGCGCCTTGCCGATCTCGCCGCCCTGGGTCAGCAGCGCCTCGCGCTTGTCGTCATCCAGCGACTCAGGCAACGCCGCGACGATATTCAGCGCATAGACCAGGCCGGTGTGGTTCTTCTCGGCAATAAAGTCCTTCAGCAGCTCGGCCGCCTTCTCGGTTCCCAAGCCCAGCTGGGTGGCCACTTCCTGGGCAGCCTGCTCCTGGTTCAAGCCGGCCGCCGTCATCTTCTGCTCCACCAGCGTGGTCAGCGGGGTAATGGTGCTGACGCCGGCCGGCGCCGACATCGTGAAGGCCTTGGCCACCGGCTTCGGGGTGGCGGTGCCATCACCAACATCACTGGTCTGGCCGACGATCGCCTTGACCAGCACCCTGTACTGACCCGGGTTGTCGATCTTGGTGACATCCAGCGTTGCCTTGCCGCTGCCATCGGTGACCGCCTGCGGTTCGCCGGCGCTGAGGGCGTAGTCCGCATTGGTATCCAGCCACACCACGGCCCCTTTCAGGTAACCGTCGACGGCGCGCACCGCCAGTGTCGAGCTCGGAGCCGTACTCTGGTTGCCACCCCCACCGCCGCCACAGCCGGCCAGGGCCGAGGCAATCAGCAGCGATAACACACTTGCTACAGGTAATGTTCTATTCATCAGGGCACTCTCTCTTGTCGTTAATATCGATGTGTCAGCCAGCTAGAGCTAAAGACCCATCACCGATACGGGTATTCGGCATGCTAATTAAAGCTGAATACCGGCAGTCCAAGCGAGGCGAACGTGATGAAAATGCCGAGTAAATCCGCGGCCCATGGCCGCGCAGCGCAGATTGGAACCTGTTGCCGCGCCACACTGGATTCAGGCGTGACTGGCGCGGCTCAGCACAGCTGCAACAGCTGATCCAGGCGGCTGAGCATCACATCCGGCAGGATGCGCAGCGCGCGCCAGCTCTGACCGACATCGTTGAGCCAGGCGCTGCGGTAGCCGTTGTGTACCGCGCCGGCCACATCTGTGGTCGCGTCGTCGCCGACATGCAGTATCTGAGCTGGCGGCAGCCCGAGGCGGCGTGCCATAGCGTGGAACAGATCCGGCTCCGGCTTCATGCGAAAACCGCCGCCGGCCTTGAGGATGTGCTGAAAGTGATGATCGAGGCCAAGGCGCTCGACCAGGACATTGCCGTTGGTGATCACCACCAGCGGATAGCGGGCCGCCAGCGTGGTCAGCACCTGGCGCGTCAGCGCCGGCACCGTCACCTGCGAGCGCACCTCGAGGAAACGGTCGAACACGCGGCCAGCCTCCTGTTCGGCGCGCGCCGCGTCCATGCCGCCGCTGCTCAGCGCCTGACGCAGCATCTGCCGCCGGCACAGCGAGACGTCGTGACGCAGCGCCGGATCCTGCTGTTGCAGGCGCCACTTCAAGCGCTGCCAAGCGTCATGATCGAATAACGCCGTCTCCGGATAGCGGTCGCGCATGTGCTGCACCATCCACTGCTCGGCGCGGGCGATCACCGGCCGGTTGTCATACAGGGTGTCATCCAGATCGAAACTGATGGCACGGATCGGCCCAAGACGGCGAAAAAACTGCATAGCGACTCCTGCTGACAACCACGACTCCGGCATGCTACCCGCTTTACGCGGCGCGGTCACATCCCCGCGGCCAGTCCACTCCCAACCTGCCGGGATTATTAAGTCTGATTTAATAATCGACCTGGTTCAGACCCTGGGTTGGCACAGCATCGCCATGCCGCGACAAGCGGCCGCGTCTGGGGTAGCATGCCGCTTTCGCCCCGGTCACCGTTTTGTCATGAGAGCGCCATGTTGTCACGCCCGCTGTTCTGGCTGCTGAGCCTGCTGTTATCCCTGAGTCTGCTGCTGTGGCGGCTGGCCGATTTTGTCGATGAGGATCTGCACCGTAACTACCACATGACCCGCGGCGGTCTGGCCATTCAGGGCAATACCGCCGAGTGGTTGCAGGCTGCGCTGATTGGCGCCTGTGCTGCCGCCAGCCTGTTCTGCCTGTGGCAGTGGTGGCGCCGGACGCGACGCTAAGCGCCGCTCATGCCTCGTCCGGCGTGTCGTCGGCCCCCTCGTCATCCGGTCGCCGCCTGGCCCGCGGATGGGCCTGGTCGTAGACCTCGGCCAGATGCTGGAAATCGAGGTGGGTATAGATCTGGGTGGTGCCCAGATTGGCATGGCCGAGCAGCTCCTGCACCGCGCGCAGATCGCCGGAGCTCTCCAGCAGATGGGTGGCAAAGCTGTGGCGCAGCTTGTGCGGATGCACATGGGGCGCCAGTTGCTGACGCTGGCCCCAGGCCGCCAGCCGCTGCTGGATGGTGCGGCAGCTCAGCCGCCGCTTCTGCTGGCTGACAAACATCGCCGTCTCGCCGGCCTGGATCCACTGCGGCCGCAGCTGCAGCCACTTGTCGATCCACTCCAGCGCCAGCCGGCCGACCGGAACCACCCGCTCCTTGTTGCCCTTGCCGATGACTCGCAGCTGGCGTTCATGGCGGTCCAGATCGTCGACATTCAACGCCACCAGCTCGGACAGGCGCAGCCCGGAGGAGTAGAACAGCTCCATGATGGCGCGATCGCGCACCGCCAGCGGATCGCTGCTCTGTGGCAGGTTCAGCAGCTGATAGACCTGATCGACATCCAGATTCTTCGGCAGCGGCCGCCCCTGCTTCGGCGTGCTGATGCCCCGCGCCGGGTTGGCCTGCAACACGCCTTGCTGCACCAGGTAGTCGAGGAAGCTGCGCAGCGCCGACATCTTGGTGGCAATGCTGCGCGGTGCCTGCTGACCGTGGCGATGCAGGCGCACCACCAGCCGGCGCACGGCCGCCGCACTGAGCTGGGCCCACTCCTCCAGCCCGTCGGCTTGCAGCAGACGGCACGCCTCGCCGAGATGGCGCTGGTAGTTGTCCCGGGTATGGACGCTGAGCTGGCGCTCGACGCGCAGGTAGGTGATGAAGGCGTCGATCCGCGGTTGCAGGCGCGGGTCGACCTCACTCATGGAAGGTCACCATGTTCGGCAACAGCAGGGTGATGAAGCGGCCAAGCTGCTCCAGCAACAGGCTGTCCATGCCGGCATGGTAGTGTTCGCCGTTGGCGTGACCGAAGGCCAGGAAACCGAGATCGCCCTGCTCGCCCAGCCGCAGCAACGCGATGGAGTGCACCAGCGCCCCCTCGCCAAACAGCGCCTGCCGCTCCTGCTCATTCAGACGGCCGAAATAGACGCGCTCACCGCGCATCAGCTGCATCGTCAGTTGCTGGCAGCGGGCCGCCGGCATCACGAAACCGTGATCGCTGCGTTTGGCCTTGATGCGGGCATCGCTGATCCACAGCGCACTGGCCGGAATGCGCAGCCGCTCGCGGAACGTCAGGTGCAGCCGTTTCCACAGCTGGCGCAGCGTGGTGCAGCCGAACAGCTCGGGGTAGACGTCGGCGTAGACGCGGAAAATGTGTTCATTGCGGCTGGCGGTGCTGGTCAGGGCGCGCAGCTCCTGATCCAGCGATTCGATGCGTTCGCGCTGGCGCTCCTGTTGCAGCGCCACCAGCGAGACGGCCCCGCGCACCGGATGGGGGATCTGCAGCTGGTCGAGCAGCGCCTGATGGCGCAGGAAAAACTCCGGATGGCGTTGCAGGTACTCCACCACTTGTTCTTCGCGTAACCGCTCGTCCAGCTGCATCAGGCTCACAGTTCCAGTTCTCCGTCGAATACGTGCTCGGCCGGACCGGTCATAAACACCGGCGTCCCCGGACCTTGCCAGGCGATCTGCAGGGTGCCCCCCGGCAGCTGCACCTTGACGCGCTCGCGCAGCTTGCCCTGATGCATGCCGATCACCGCCGCCGCACAGGCGCCGGTGCCGCAGGCCATGGTCTCGCCCGCGCCGCGTTCAAACACCCGCAGCCGGATCTCACCGGCGGAGACCACCTCCATGAAGCCGACATTGACCCGCTCCGGAAAGCGATCGAAGCTCTCGAGCAACGGCCCCAGCGTCTCGACCGGCGCAGTTTTCACCGACTCGACATTCAGCACACAGTGCGGATTGCCCATCGACACCACGCCACACATCACCGTCTGTTCGGCAACACGCAGCAGGTAGGTCTTCTCGGCTTTCTGCGCCCGGAACGGCACCTTGCCCGGCTCAAACTCCGGCACCCCCATGTTGACGGTGATCTGGCCATCCTGCTCAACCTGCAACACGATGCGGCCACTCATGGTGCTGACGGCAATCCGATCCTTGTTCGTCAGCCCCTTGAGGCGGACGAAGCGCGCAAAGCAGCGCGCGCCATTGCCACACTGCTGCACCTCGGAACCGTCGGCATTGAAGATGCGGTAGTGAAAGTCCTGCTCCGGATCATACGGCGGCTCGACCAGCAGCAGCTGGTCGAAGCCGATGCCGAAATGGCGATCGGAGAGGCGGCGGATCAGCTCGGGACTGAAGAACACCTTCTGCGTGATGCCGTCCACGACCATGAAGTCATTGCCGAGACCGTGCATCTTGGAAAACTGAATCATCATGTTGTGCCTCAGGGCAGGATTCGCTCCAGACGCCACAGATCGGCCAGCGGTTCACGCTCGCGGATCAGGTGGGCCTGGTCGCCATCCACCAGCACCTCGGCGGCACGGGGACGGGTATTGTAATTGGAGGCCATCGCAAAGCCGTAAGCCCCGGCGGAACGCACCACCAGCAGATCGCCCTGGGCCACGCCCAGCTCGCGATCCTTGCCGAGGAAGTCGCCGGTCTCGCACACCGGGCCCACCACGTCGTAACGGCGCAACGGACGCTCCAGGCTGCGATCGGCCGGGATGATGTTCATCCAGGCACCGTACAGCGACGGCCGGATCAGATCGTTCATCGCCGCATCGACGATGGCGAAGTGGCGATCTTCCCCCTCTTTCAGGTACTCCACCTGGGTCAGCAGCACGCCAGCATTGGCAACAATCGCCCGGCCCGGTTCGAAAATCAGCTGCAGATCGCGGCCGGCCAGTTTGGCCTTCAACGCGGCGGCATACTGCTCCGGATGGGGCGGGTTTTCGTCGCTGTAGTTGACGCCGAGGCCACCGCCGACATCGAGGTGATGAATATGAATGCCATCGGCCGCCAGACGATCAATCAGCGCCAGCAGACGGTCCATCGCCTCGAGGAACGGTTCGATCTCGGTCAGCTGCGAGCCGATGTGGCAATCGATGCCGACGATATCGATGTGCGGCAGCGTCGACGCCTGCTGATACAGGGCGATGGCCCGTTCAATCGGCACACCGAACTTGTTCTCTTTGAGCCCAGTGGAGATATAAGGGTGGGTACCGGCATCGATGTCCGGATTGACGCGTACTGAAATGCGTGCGCGCTTGCCCAGCTCGCCGGCGACGCGGTTCAGGCGCGCCAGCTCCGGCTCGGACTCGAGGTTGAAACAGAGGATCTCCTGCTCCAGCGCAAAACGCATTTCTGCTTCGGTCTTGGCAACACCGGAAAACACCACCTTGCTGGCATCACCGCCCGCGGCCAGCACCCGCGCCAGTTCGCCACCGGAAACGATGTCGAAACCGGAGCCGAGACGCGCTAGCAAGTTCAAAACGGCGATGTTGCTGTTAGCTTTGACCGCATAGCAGATCAGGTGCGGCACCTCGCCAGCAGCGTTGTCGAAGGCATGCCAGTGGCGCTCGAGCGTCGCCCGGGAGTAGACATACAGGGGCGTGCCGTATTCGGCGGCCAGCTGGCTCAGGTCACAGGACTCGACACCCAGTCGGCCATTTTCCCGGTAATTGAAATAATCCATTGATCCTCGTCTTCCTTAATCGTGTGACTGTCAGCTCCCGCCATCAGGGCTGAGAAGCCGCCGGAGTATCCGTCTTCGGCGCAGGCTGCTCCGCCGGGCTCTTGGCACTCGCGGCAGGCTGTTCTTTGGGCAGGACTAGAGGTCCCTTCAGACCGCAGGCCGCCAGTTGGCTCAGCAGCAGCAGACTCAGGGCAGTCCAGACGCGCGTCGGTTTCTTCATGGTCTGGTTTAAAAAGCAAATTGGCCCTCTATAATCGCACTCATCTTCTTAAATGCAATAGGACCGGAACAGATGAAAGAGAGCGAGTTCCACGTGTTGGCGGATGCCCGATTCCAGAAGATTGAAGATGCCATCGAGGCATGCGGTGTCGATATCGATTGTGACAGCTCAGGCGGCATATTGACGCTGACCTTCGAGAACCGCAGCAAGATCATCATCAACAAGCAGCCCCCGTTATGCCAGATTTGGGTCGCTACCCGGGCCAACGGCTTTCACTTTGACTACAAGGACGGCCAGTGGATCGACAACCGCGAAGGCCATGAGCTGATGGCCCTGCTCTCTGCCGCCTGCACCACGCAAGCGGAAGAAGATGTGGAGCTGATGTGAGCCAGGAGGCGGCCATGCCCAAACCCGTGATCGACATCTACTACTGCCGGCAGTGCAACTGGCTGCTGCGCTCCGCCTGGATGGCACAAGAGCTGCTGACGACGTTCAGTGAGGAGCTGGGCTCGGTCAACCTGCATCCGGACACCGGTGGCCACTTCGAGATTCTGGTCGACGGTGAGACGCTGTGGGAGCGCAAACGTGACGGCGGCTTTCCGGAGATCAAGGAGTTGAAACAGCGGGTGCGTGATGTCATCGACCCTGAGCGCGACCTGGGGCATGTGGATCGCGCCACGGCCAAGTAGGGCTAGAGATCGCGGTTCAGTTCGCGCTGCGGTGAGCGGTAGGGTTCGACCTGCTGCTCGCCATCGCGCCAGACCAGCTCATAGAACTGCGGCAGGTTGAAGTTGATGAACTGGCTGTCGTGATTGAAGCGCTCGTGAGTCAGGGTGTAGTAGCGGTTGACGCTCTGCACCAGATCATCCTTGCTGCCGGAATAGTCACGGTAGATTTCGATGTGATTATGTTCGTCTAACACATACACATTGAAGCCACTGTCGTGACGGGCCTCTTCAAAGAAAAACTGGATCAGACCATCACTGGCGTAGGCATCGACGACAGATGGCACCCGCTGCTGGGCCTCGCCCTCTTCCAGTGGCTGCCGCTCCAGCTTGTTACTGGAGACCTGGCGATAAAAATCGATGGCACTCTCCAGCTTCTTGACCGCTACCCCGCGCCGCTCCAGAAACAGCGCATAGCGATCAGTTCCAACCGTCAGCATGCGCACCAGCCGCTGCTTGTCACGGGCCAGACGCAGGTCGATACACTCCAGAATCAGCTGATGAAACTGTTTGCGGATCAGCCCACGGAAGTGACGGCTGTAACAGAACACATCCACCGCCTCCGGCGCCATCGCATCCTGGTGCATCTTGCCGAGAATCGTCGACAACGCCTCTACCACCGCATCGGGGCCAGTAAAGTGCAGCGTCCGGATCTCATTCCATGAGTTGCGGTAGACCAGATCGACGGTGCCGACCAGGCACTCCTGACGCTGACCAAATGTCAGCACGTCTGCATTGTCGGCATCAAATTCCAGTTCACGATCGTCCCAGTGTGAGGTCGGGTCCAGCTCGAGATTGAGGAAGATGCCGAGGTGGCGGATCTCGCACGGCCGGCTCAGTGCCAGATTACTGGCGGGCGCAAAGCGCACCGGGAAGGTCGCCGCCAAATCGTGCGAGAACTGGCTCAGCACGTCCAGATCGAGATCGGCCCCCATGGCGCGCAGATGCAGCGCGCTGTCATGGGTCAACAGGCCGTTGAAATAGGCCCAGGCAATCAGCTTGCTGAGATAACCGTTGTACTCTAACGGCGCCTGTCCCAGGATATCGGCCGGGCGCAAGGAGCGGTTATACAGATACCAGCCGGCCCGGTTAATGCGTCCCGGCGGCACCTGAATCACGCTGAGGTTGGCTTCATGCAGATCGGGAGCAATCTTCAGGTTGATGCGTTGCACCTTGCCAGGCAATGCCTCAAACGCGGCATACAACTTGCGCGACAGGATGCCGATATCTTCCGGATTGATCGATTCACTGATGTTGTTGCGACGAGCAAACTGAATCAGCTGGCTGTAGCTCTGCATCAGCGCCTCAAGCAGCTCGCTGTACGCGAGTTTGACGTCGGCCACCTTCCAGTGGTTGCGATTATCCAGATGGTGCAGCGTCGCCGCATCCCAGCCCCAGTCATGCACCAGCGACGAGATGACATCCCGCCGCCATTGTCCGTGACGCGGAGCCTCGGCACGACTGAGGTCATCACATACCTTGAGATAGAAGCAGCGCCGCGCCAGATCGAGGCGTTTCACATCCCCTTGTGTCGTCAGGTAGTGCGTCACCTTATCCAGCATCAGGTAGTAGGTGTCCAGCTGCAGGCTGTACTCCTCATGCTGCTGGAACCAGTCGCGGGTCGTCGTCGATAACAGCCGGGTATGCGGAAATTCAGCCGAATAAGCCTCCATCAGCAGAATCTTCAACACCGCCTTGTAGGGGGAATCGAGCCCCTTGTACAGCAACCACAGCGCGGAACCGAAATACTCTTCCGCCGGAATGCGCTGCAATGACCCTAAATCCAGCCAGGCGTCACGCTGCAGCGTGCCGTCGGCAAACAGCGCCTCGACGTGGGCATCATAGTTGTCTTCCCACTCCGCTGGAATGATGGGCCACAGCAGGCGTTGTCCGGCGATCTGCAACGCACTGCGGTAAAACTCGTCCAGTAGCAGCAGGTGTTGGGCGCTGCCACAGTTATCACCACCCAGCTCGGCATGATTATCCAGACGGAACTTGTTATCCGGGATCAGGAAGAAGTTGAGTTCGACACCACGGTTCTCGGCCAGCTTGGAGATCAACAGGCACTTGTGCTCCAGCAGCTCGAGCCGATCGGCTGGCAGATGGTGGGAGTGACAGACCCAGATATCGAGATCGGAGCGACAGCACTGGCCAATCGAGGAGGTGCTTCCCATGCAATAGAGACCGAGAATCGATTGTTCATGAGCGACGATGCCGCCATGGCAATTGGTTGCCATGCAGATGTCGTCAATAAAATCGCGCTGACTTTCAGACAGGGCAAAGCAGGCAATGCCGTGCGGAACTTCTCCGGAGACATAACCTGGCAGGAGCGGATGGTTGAAATGGAACAGGACCGGTAACAGCTCAAACAGCTGCTGGCCATGCTGACTCATCGCTTCCAATGCACGCTCGGTTCTGGTCTGGTTGATCGCATCATAGCGTGCTATGAGCGATGCAAATTCATGTGCCAACCGCCTGACCTTCACATCCTGAGTGAAATGCCCGCACTGATTTCGGGCAAAAGTGTGAGCATGGTAACAACAGGTAACAGGCGGGTAAACCCTTTCTCGGCCAGGGCTCATCACGCTTATTGATTAATCGATTCACTGAATTTTTAAGCAGCGCCGGTCTCGCCGAGGGAACCCGCCGGCGGGTCATGCAGCTACTCCTGAAGAGTGTTAATATCCGGTTATCATTGACTCGTAACCCTGTCGCCCATGAGATCCCGGATTCGCATAGCTACGCGCAAGAGCCCCCTCGCCCTCTGGCAAGCCAATCACATCAAGGCCCGTCTTGAGGCCCTGCACCCCCAACTGGTTGTCGAGCTGTTGCCGATGAGCACTCGCGGGGATCATATTCTCGACAGCCCGCTGTCAAAAGTGGGCGGCAAAGGATTGTTCGTCAAAGAGCTGGAGCAGGCGATCCTCGACGGCCACGCCGACATCGCCGTGCACTCGATGAAAGATGTTCCGGTCGCGTTTCCCGCCGGGCTCGACCTGTGCCTGATTTGCGAACGAGACGACCCGCGAGATGCCTTTGTCAGCAACCAGTTCGCCTCATTGCAGGCCCTGCCAGCAGGCAGTCGCGTCGGGACGTCCAGCCTGCGGCGTCAATGCCAGCTGCGTGCGTTGCGGCCTGACCTGCAGATCGGTGAACTGCGCGGCAACGTCAATAGCCGCCTCGCCAAACTCGATGCCGGCGAATACGACGCCATCATCCTGGCCGCCGCCGGCCTCAAGCGCCTGGAACTGCAATCGCGGATTCGCCAGCTACTCCCTGCCGAGACCAGCCTGCCGGCCAATGGTCAGGGCGCGCTCGGGATCGAATGTCGGCCGGATGATGCCGAATTGCTGGCGCTGCTCGCGCCCTTGGCTCACCCCGCTACCGCACTCTGCGTTCGTGCCGAGCGCGCGATGAACCGGGCACTGCAGGGCGGGTGTCAGGTGCCTATCGGTGCCTATGCCGAGTTGCACGGTGATGAAGTGTGGCTACGAGGTCTCGTCGGTTCACCTGACGGCCAGCAGATATTGCGTGCCGAACGACGGGGCCCGGCGGCAACGGCGGAACAACTCGGGCAATCAGTAGCCGAGCAGCTGTTGGCCATGGGGGCCGACAAGATACTGCGTGAGGTGTATAGCGCGTGAGGCCGCTGATCGTTCGTCCGCAACCCCAGGCAGACGCATTAGCCAGCCAGCTGCGGCAAGCCGGACACAGTCCGGTGGTAATACCGCTACTGGAGATCATCGCGGGGCGAGGTCTGACGAACCTGGCAACGCAACTGGCCCCCAATCCCTGGTTGATCGCGGTCTCGGCGGCCGCCGTCGAACAGGCGCACCTCTGGTTGCAGAGTGCGCAGCGTGCCTGGCCAGATACGCCGACCTTTGCCGTTGGCCAGGCTACCGCAGACGCCTGGTTACAGGCTGGCCGCCAGGCGCGTTTTCCACAAGATGCCCGCAGCGAAGGGATTCTAGCACTGCCCGAGATGCAGCATATTACCGGGCAAAACATCCTGATTTTGCGTGGTGATGGTGGTCGCGAGTGGCTGGCCGAACAGTTGCAAGCCCGCGGCGCGATCGTCAACTATTGCGAATGCTACCAACGCCGCTGGCTGCCACTGGATGGAGACCACGCCTATACGCTCTGGCGCACACAGGGAGTAGACAGTGTTATCATCTCCAGCGGAGAGCTGCTGCGCCATTTGCTGTCGTTGCTTCCCGATGAGGCCCGGCCATGGTGGCAACAGCTGCGTTTTATCGTCCCCAGCCAACGGGTCGCCGAATTGGTGCTGGCGGCCGGCTTACCGGCTCCGATCATCGCTGACGGCGCCTCTCACTCTGCCTTTTGTCAGGCTTTAGGCCATGAGGAATAACCGGATGACAGAACAAGAATCCACCCCGAGCATGCCTGCAACCGTCGTGACCACTACGGAGCCGCTCGCGCGCCCGGCACCGACCGCATCGCGCGCCCCTCGTCAGTGGCTGGCCGGGATCGCCATCGTGCTGCTCATCGCAGCCTGCGCCGGAGCCTATGTCTATGACAACGTTCGTCAGCAACAGCAACGCGAGCTGATCCACCAGCTTGAGTTGCGACTGGCCGCGCTGCAGGAGCAACAGCCGGCGTTGCAGGAAAACGACCATCAGCGTCAGCAGCAGATCCTCAACCTTGGCAGTGGCCAACAGCAGCTGGCTGACAAACAAAACCAGCTGGAAAAACAGCTGCTGCAGTTGCAAAGTCGCCGCCCTAACGACTGGCTGCTGGCCGAAGCGGACTACCTGGTGCGCATGGCGGGACGCAAGCTGTGGCTGGAACATGATGCGACCGCGGCACAGATGCTGCTGAGCGAAGCCGACAACCGGCTGCGAGAGCTGAACGATCCCAGCCTGCTGCCGCTGCGGCAGGCACTGGCCAAGGACATCGCCGGCCTCAAGGAGTTGCCTCAACTGGATAGCGAGGGGCTGGTCTTACGTCTCGGGGCGCTGGTCGATAATGTCGATCAGCTGACCTTGCTGGGTCTGAATGCCAACCCACCCACCGCGACAGAGCCGGAATCGGCTCCCAGTGACAGCCTGACTGACTGGCGCAGCAATCTGGGCAAGAGCTGGCACGCCTTCACCGATAGTTTTATCACCGTCCGGCGGCGTGATGGCAATGTCGAGGCCCTGCTGTCACCACAACAGGAGTGGTATTTGAAGGAAAACCTCAAGACCCGTTTCCTGCAGGCCCAATTGGCCATCTATCGCGAACAGCAAGCGGTGTATGAGGACAACCTGACCAAGGCCGACAAGTGGATCGAACAATATTTCGATCCCAATGACGCCACCACCCAGTACATGCACAGCGAAATCGCCCGCCTGCTGGAACAATCCGTCAGTATCGAGTTGCCGAAACAGTTCCAGAGCCAGTCTCAGCTCGAAGATCTGGTGCGTCAGCGTCTGCAACACCTGACGGCAGAATGAGGAGCTGACCATGATGCGCTTTGTACTGCTGTTGCTGGTTGCCGCGGGCGCCCTGATTACCGGGCCATTGTTGGCGGGAAATAAAGGATATGTGCTGATTGCTATCGGCTCCTACACCATAGAGATGACCGTGATCAGCGCCTGCCTGCTGGCGCTGATGTTGTATGCGGCCCTGCTGGTGCTGGAGGCCATTCTTGGCCGTCTGTTTGGCTTGCGCAGCGCCACTCGTCGCTGGTTTACCAGCCGCCAACACCAAAAGGCCCGGATCCAGCAGCACAACGGTCTACTGGCACTGGCCGAGGGCGACTGGGCCCGCGCCGAGAAACTGTTCCAGAGCAGCGCACGGCGCAGTGATAACACACTGGAATCGCTGCTGGCTGCGGCAGAGGCGGCGAATGCCCAAGGGGCAACAGAGCGCCGCGATGCCTACCTGCAGCAGTTGGTCAACGACTATCCGGAGGCTGAACTCGCCGCCGGTATGCTCAAGGCACGCCTGCAACTGCGCCATGGCGAGAAAGCAGCCGCCACCGCCACACTCGAGGCCTTGCGTGCCGTCTATCCCAAGCATGACGGACTTGGCAAGTTGCTTGCCGAATCGACGCTGGCCAGTGGTTCGGCGACGGCGCTGGAGACACTGTTACCCCAACTCCCCGACCCGAACGACGAAACGCTCGCACGCAATCTGCCACTCTATACCCAGGTCATCCGTGCGGCGGCTCACGATCAGGCTGCGCTGCACCAGCGCTGGCAGCAACTGCCGAAAAACTGGCGTCAACGCCCTGAGCTACTGGCCGAATACGCGCGACAATTGCTGCAACTCCAAGCAGAAGCCGCCGCAGCCGAAGCGCTGGTCGATGGCCTGCGCAAGTCGGCCGCAATCCCGCTGCTGGAGGTGATCCCCGGTTTTACGCAACCGCAGCCCGCCCTGTTGGCCGCGTTACAGCGTCACCCGGCAGGCAGTAGTGCGGCACTGGCATTGGCAACCGGCTGGTTGTTGCTGTTGCAGCGCGATTATCCTCAGGCTCAACAGTGCTTCGAACAGGCAATCGCGATGCAACCCGATGCACGCGCCTATCAGGCACTGGCCCGCCTGATGGAACAACAACGGCTGTTCGAAAAAGCCAGCGAGTACTACCGACTCAGCCTCCGCCAGGGCACCGTCAGCTGACGGCGAAGTCCGCTTCTGTTGCCTGCGCAGCAAACTCTCAATGGCATAATTGACAGCTTGCTGCGCATTACGCCACCATCGGCTATTAACAAGTCGCTCGGTGGCTCCCCCCCTTTCCAACCGCCGGCGCTTACTTTCCAGCTCGAGATCCGGCCGTATGTCCAACCGCTTTCGTCATCCCGACGCGCATCCAGCCAGCCAGCGGCAATGGATCCTGCTGTGTGCTCTGGCCTGCCTGTTCATCGGAACTGCGCTGCTGCCTATTTTCAGGCCAGAATCCCTGTTTTATCCGCATTATGGCAAGCAGGTCACCCCCAGCGCCCAGCTGGAAAATCTGGGTCTGATCTATAAGAGCGACGAGCACGGCACCTATGCCGTGATTGACTCCAACTGGCGCTTCATCGCGCCACTCCCTGACAATGCCAATATCGTGTTTCGGTTGTTGAATGAGGATGGCAAAGAGTCCAGCCATATCGACCTGCAACCCGGTGCACCGGAAGGGCTCACCGCAGACTGCCGTCAGCAACAGCCTTGCGCGGTCAGCGTGACTGGCAGCATAAGAGTCCCAACCGAGGCACTGGCTGAGCAATATCAGCTCACCGTAGAAATCCGGCAACCAGGCCAGGCGGCGCCGCTTACCCAGATCGTCACCCTGCCCCGCAGCGATTTTAATCTGCAGCGCATGGGTTTAAGCCTGCTGGCAACCCTGCTGATCTGCGGCGCCTGCCAGCGTCTGCTGCTCTCCGCGCTACGCCAGAGCCTGGCATGGCGCCTCACCGGCATACTGCTGCTTGGCAACCTCAGCTTCCTGCTACTCAATGCCACACTCTGTTTTCACATCAGCGAGTTCATCGTCTGGGCCGAGTACCGCTATATCCACTACTACCTGTCATGGGGCTTGATGTTGCTCGGCTGGCTGCTCTGCGTGCTGCTGGGCCGCCACTTGTATATGGGATTGGTCTTCACCTCGCTGTTTGCCATCGGTTTGTTGGCCAACTTTGCCAAGATCCGTATTTACGGCACCTCGCTGGGAGGAGATGACCTGAGTAACCTGGTGAGCCTGCTGACGATACTGGTTGGCGACCACCTGTTTGGGTTGCTCGCCGCACTGGCCGCAACCAGCATGATGCTGTGGAAACTGCGCTGGTTTGGCTGGCTGCTGCGCATCGGTGTGGGTCTCATCGCCTTTTTCGGCTTCAGCGTGTTGGCCGTCCAG
The DNA here is from genome assembly GCA_945957385.1 of uncultured Aeromonadaceae bacterium. GTDB lineage: Bacteria > Pseudomonadota > Gammaproteobacteria > Enterobacterales > Aeromonadaceae > Pseudaeromonas. The sequence goes on along the minus strand of CAMFKP010000015.1, from coordinate 19,497 downwards.
GCCAGTAACAAGGTGCTGGGACCCAACATCAACTACTTCAACAGTGAGTCGACCTATCACAGGGAAATGGTGCGCCGCGGCCCCTCTCTTTACCTGTATGACCTGATCAATGGCCTGGTGACTGGCACCTCGATTTACACCTACCCGGAACCTGTCCCCTCACCCGATCTGCCTGCCGGCATCGAACCAACAACCGGCTCGGCCGCAGATTGGGATCTGGTGATAGTGATGCAGTACGAAGCCATGTGGCTGGGCTGGCAAGGAGGGATCTGCAAGCCGGCTCCGGCCATTCACCCCCCCGCGAACACCGATGCCTTTGTCACCACGATTCGCTCGCCGACCACCGGCGGCATGACGGTCCTCGCCGAATTTGAGATGAATACCGGCTTGCCGGTTGGCCTGCTGCGTCAAGGCATAGTGCCCTATAACTATCTGCGCAAGGGGGCCGCCGGCCTGGCGCACACCGCAGATCAACTCGGCTACCAGACGCATTTTTTCCATCCATTCAAGGCCAACTTCTGGGGCCGCAACGTCGCGATACCGGCCTTGGGATACCAGCACACCCACTTTGAGGAGAGCTTCACCTCGCTGGAGCAGAAAGGACTGTATGTCAGTGATCGCGCGCTGGTGAACAAGGTGTTGCAACAAGCCACAGCCGCGCCAGGCCAACCGCAATTCATCTACGCCGTTTCGATGCAAGGGCATGGGCCATTTAACCAGGCTCGCTATGGCAATCAGGAACAGGATGCCGCCTGCCCCGGTCTGGATGAGAGCGAGCGCCAGCTGTTGAACACCTATTACACCGGTGTCGTCGACGAGATGGCCTCTTTGCAGGCCCTACTGGAGGGACTGCATGCCAGTGGTTTGCGTTATCTGTTGATTGCCTTCGGTGACCATCAACCCTATCTGATGCATGCCGGGCCTCGGGTATTACCCGCCCATGCCAGAACAGAGCAGACCTTTGATATTCCGTTCATGGTATTTGCGCCGGCTGGCAGTACCGACCTCGGCCAGCAATACCATGCCGTACGCCAACTGTTTCAGGCTGGCCAAGTGACACGCCAGTTACTGGGCCAACGGCACGCCCCTGCCCAGCAAGAGACCCGGCTGCTGCATCCCGTGCTCGGCAAGGAGTCAGGATTCGATCCCGCGATTTACCTCGCGCCGCTGCACGCCACATTCCGCGACGACACATTTCACCACTAACAGGCCCATGCTTGGTGCCTCGGAGCCATAGCGGGGCACCCACCGGACTCAGCTTGCTAAAGTTGGTGCCGCGCACCAATAATGGGCACCACAACGGCGCTGATTTACTCGCGGCACCGGCGTGACTGCCGGGGAAGACACTATCAAAAACTCATTACAGCTCATGTGGTTAAGTGATGATACCTCCGCCATCCAAGCGACTTGGTACAGTTTGTGAATAGCTGGCTGCCACTGCACCAGCTGGGTTCCCCGTATCAAGGCGAACGCGCCAGATGAGTGCCATGGAAATGAACAAGGCCAGGCAAGGCCAACTAACAAATTGTAGCGATGGAGGTGGGTGTGGTTGATGTAAACAGTGCCGTGGCAACACTGGTCACAAGTTCGGATACGCTGTTTATCCTGTTAGGGGCCATCATGGTGCTGGCCATGCATGCCGGGTTTGCCTTTCTGGAGCTGGGCACAGTCCGCGGTAAAAACCAGGTCAATGCGCTGGTGAAGATCATCACCGATTTCGCCGCTTCGACCGTGGCCTATTTTTTCTTCGGCTACTGCATCGCATATGGACAGACGTTCATGGGCAGCGCGAGCACCCTGGTTGCCAATCACGGTTTCGATCTGACTAAATTCTTCTTCCTGCTGACCTTTGCCGCGGCCATTCCCGCCATCGTCAGTGGTGGCATTGCCGAACGCGCCCGCTTCTATCCCATGCTGATCTGCTCCTTCCTGATCGTCGGCCTGGTCTATCCACTGTTCGAAGGCATTGCCTGGAACAGCCGCTTTGGTGTGCAGGAGTGGCTGCAAAGCCAGTTTGGTGCGACATTCCACGACTTCGCAGGTTCCGTCGTCGTCCATGCGGTCGGTGGCTGGATTGGGTTGGTCGCACTGGTACTGCTCGGTACGCGTCGTGGTCGCTTGCGCAACGGTCAAACCGTCGGCTTTGCGCCGTCCAGTATCCCGATGCTGGCACTGGGGGCCTGGATCCTGATCGTGGGCTGGTTCGGTTTCAACGTGATGTCCGCGCAGAAGCTCTCCGCTATCAGCGGTCTGGTCGCCGTCAACTCGCTGATGGCCATGGTCGGCGGCACCCTGGTCGCCCTGGCGCTGGGCCGTAACGATCCAGGTTTCATTCACAACGGCCCGCTGGCCGGTCTGGTTGCCGTGTGTGCCGGATCCGATCTGATGCATCCGGTGGGGGCACTGTTTGTCGGTGGTGTCGCCAGTGCCATCTTCATTCTGGTGTTTACCTGGTTGCAGCGTAAACCGAAGATCGACGACGTGCTCGGTGTCTGGCCGCTGCATGGCCTGTGTGGTGCCTGGGGCGGTATCGCCGCCGGCATCTTCGGCAGCACGGCACTCGGTGGGCTGGGTGGCGTCAGCTTCATGAGCCAGCTGGTCGGCACCTTACTCGGTGTCAGTATTGCCGTGGTCGGCGCGCTGGTGATCTATGGTGGCATGCGCCTGGCGGTCGGCCTGCGCCTGTCACAAGAGGATGAACACCAAGGCGCGGATCTGGCCATTCACAAGATCAGTGCCACCGCCCACGAAGTGCAGATCTGAGTCTGAACCGCAACAAAAACGGCTCCCGCGGGAGCCGTTTTTATTTAGTCAGCAGACACTTAGAACCGGTACATCAGTCCGGCACTGATACGGCTCAGCTCGGTGTCAAAGAAGTCGACATTCGCGTCCGAGTTACCATAACTGGCACTGAAAACCGCGCTCAATGGCTTGACGCTCCACAGGTTATGCCAGAAGAAGTTGGCATTCACGCCCCACTCATCCGCCTTGACGGTACGCCCGAACACCGGGTTGACCGCATCATATTCGACCTGACCGGCAAAGAAGTTGGTGACCAGGCTGTATTGGGCCTGCTGCAGTGCGTAGGTCAGCTGGAATGCCGTCCGGTCGTAACTGGAGGCCTTGCCGTCAGCATCATTGCGGGAGTAGCTGATCATCGGTGACAGGACACTGCCTTGCGGACCCACCAGGTTATAGGCCAGATCGATGGACTGCATATTGCCATTCCGATCCAGCAGCGCTTGCTCAGCCGGAGAGAGTGACAATGAGGCACCACTGCGCTCATCCTCAATCTCGATCTTGCGCACCGTGTAGTTAGCAGAGAACTGGCTACCCCAGATCCCATCCCATCCCAGACGCACACCGTTGCTCTTGCGATCCGTCGTCTGACGTTCGGTGCCGACAGCGTACGGATCTTCCCACGCCTCACCAGGAATGCCACTGAACACAAATGCACCGGAAATGATGCCCTTATTGCCGATCTGCTGACGCACCCCGAACTGTTGGGTGAAGTCGAGACGTACCGCATCCTGGATCAGGTTACCGAGAAACAGCTGGGTACGGGTGTCGGCGAAGGTATAACGCAGATCAAGGTTGATATCCGCCTTGCCACCGTCACTGCCAGTATGGCTGGAGAGCGAATCCAGACGTCGGCTGGACTCCTCTTTCGGACCGACAACGACATTGGAGTTGACGTTGCTATAACTTCCACCCAGCAAACCAAAACCGGAAAAACCACTTTGCTGCGGGATCGGCGCCATCTCGGCCATCGCCGCCTGACTCAACAGACCCAGACTGACAGCCAGCATCAACTTGTTCATCGATAATCTCCTGTTTTACGATTCTGTCCTCTCATGGACAAAAAAACGGCCGGAATCATATCAGGCAAAGGGCGGTTGTCTGCCACGAATCGACACCTGATTAGGCCTAGGTTAAGCCAACTTGAAAAAAAAGACGAAATATTTAGCTGCTTTCTCCGCGCCTTGATTATTAACAAATTTATCAGTGTTTGTGCTTGTCTAAATACTTCAGATAGATGCGAGATGAATGATAGCCAGCGCTATTCAATAGTTATTATTTAAATTTATTTCCCATCAACATTTCGCCCCAGCCCCAATATTTAAAATATAAAAACAAACCCATTAATTAATATTTAGATTTTGCATGGTGAAATATAAAAATAAATAAGGGAGCCAACGGCTCCCTTATTTATTTCTTGCCACGCGGTATGTTATGGCGCCAGGAACAAGCGGTAGGCCGGATCGGCCGACACGTCGTGCCAGACATAACCCAGCTCGCGCAGGTGTTGCTGGAACTCGTCATCATCGCTGGCCACCAATTCGAACGCGCACAATACGCGCCCGTAATCCGCACCGTGATTACGATAATGGAACAGCGTGATGTTCCAACGGCTGCCCAGCGTCTCAAGGAAACGCAACAGTGCCCCCGGCTGCTCCGGAAACTCGAAGCTCAGCAGACGCTCGCTCAGCGTGGCGCAAGGGCGCCCCCCGACCATGTAGCGCACATGGTTCTTCGCCAGATCGTTATCGGTCATATTGATGACCGGATAGCCCGCCGCCTGCAGTTCATCGATGATCTGCCGCAGCTCCTCGCTGCCGCGCGACAAGCGCACGCCAACGAACAACGTGGCCTGATCGGCGGACGAGTAACGGTAGTTGAACTCGGTCACCACCCGCTTGCCGAGGCGATGGCAGAAATCGAGGAAGGCGCCTTTACGTTCCGGGATTGTCACCGCAAGCATGCCTTCACGCTTTTCACCGATCTCGCAGCGTTCGGAGACATAACGCAGGTTGTGGAAGTTGACGTTGGCCCCGGAGAGGATCGCTGCCAGACGGCCACCAACCAGCTGGCGCTCCTCGGCATACTTCTTCAGGCCCGCCAGCGACAGCGCCCCGGAAGGCTCGGCGATGGCACGGGTATCCTCGAAAATATCCTTCAGGGCGGCACAAATCTCGTCATTGCTGACGGTGATCACCTCATCCAGGTACTGATGACAGAGACGGAAGGTCTCCTCACCGATGCGCTTGACCGCTACACCGTCGGCAAACAGCGACACCCGCTCCAGGTTGACGGGCGTGCCCGCCTCCCAGGCGGCTTGCAGGCAGGCCGAGCCCTCGGCTTCGACACCGATGACTTTGACTTGCGGCAGCAGCTGCTTGATATAGACCGCCACACCAGCCGCCAGTCCACCACCGCCGACCGGCACAAACACATGGGTCAGACGGGTGTCCTGCTCCAGCAGCTCGCGACCTATGGTGCCTTGCCCGGCGATGACATCGACATCATCGAACGGTGGAATCAGCGTATAGCCATGCAATTGCGCCAGACGCTTGCTCTCGGCATAGGCCTCATCAAAGTTGTTGCCGAACAACAGCACGTTGCCACCCATGCGGCGCACCGCATCGACCTTGATATCCGGTGTCGTGGTCGGCATGACGATGGTGGCCTTGATGTTCAGGCGAGCACCGGACAGCGCCACGCCCTGGGCATGGTTACCGGCTGAGGCGGCAATGACACCGCGCGCCCGTTGCTCCTCGGAGAGGCCGGCGATCTTGTTGTAGGCACCGCGCAGCTTGAACGAATGCACCGGCTGCAAGTCTTCGCGCTTGAGCGCGACATGATTGCCGAGGCGATCCGACAGTTTCTTCAGCACCTGTAACGGGGTGACTTTCGCCACCTCGTAAACAGGGGATAACAGTATTTTGCGTAGATAGTCCCCAGCGGACTCAGGCTGACTGGACATGCTTACTCCTCCAGCTTGCTGCGATCCCGCACCGCACCGCGGTCAGCACTGGTCGCCAGCATCGCGTACGCCTTCAGAGCAAACGACACCTCACGTTGACGGCTGACCGGTTTCCACGCGGCAGCCCCCTTGGCCTCCATCGCCGCACGGCGCGTGGCCAGTTCCGCAGCGGAAATGGCGATCTCGATGCGACGCTCCGGGATATGGATATGGATCAGATCGCCCTCCTGCACCAGACCGATGTTGCCCCCCGCGGCGGCCTCGGGCGAGACGTGGCCGATCGACAGGCCAGAGGTGCCACCGGAGAAACGGCCGTCGGTGATCAAGGCGCACGCCTTGCCCAGTCCCATCGATTTCAGATACGAGGTCGGATAGAGCATCTCCTGCATCCCCGGACCACCCTTGGGACCTTCGTAGCGGATGACGACGACATCACCGGCCGTGACGGTGCCGCCGAGGATGCCGGCGACGGCATCTTCCTGACTCTCGAAGACACGGGCAGGACCGGAGAAGACCAAGTTGGACTCATCGACGCCGGCCGTCTTGACGATACAGCCATTCAGCGCCAGGTTGCCGGACAGCACCGCCAAACCGCCATCCTGACTGTAGGCGTGTTCCTTGGAACGAATGCAGCCTTCGACACGATCCTGATCCAGCGTTGGCCAACGGCAATCCTGGCTGAACGCCTTGGTGGTACGAATGCCGGCCGGACCCGCGCGATAGAAATCGAGCACCGCCGCATCCTGGGTCAGCATCACGTCGTAACGCTGCAGCAATTCGCCCAGAGAGAGCCCCAGCACGTTGCGTACTTCGGTATGCAACAGGCCGGCGCGAGCCAACTCACCCAGGATACCGACCACGCCACCGGCGCGGTGGACATCTTCCATATGGTATTTCTGGGTCGACGGCGCCACCTTGCACAGATGGGGGACACGGCGCGACAGGCGATCGATATCGTCCATCGTGAAGTCCACGCCGCCCTCTTGCGCCGCAGCCAACAGGTGCAACACGGTATTGGTGGAACCGCCCATGGCGATATCCAGTGTCATCGCATTCTCGAACGCCTGCTTGCTGGCGATGGCACGCGGCAGCACAGCGGCGTCATCCTGTTCGTAGTAACGCTTGGCCAGTTCGACGATGCGCTGACCGGCACGTTTGAACAGCCCTTCACGGTCGGCGTGCGTCGCCAGCAACGAGCCATTACCCGGCTGCGACAAGCCCAGCGCCTCGGTCAGGCAGTTCATCGAGTTAGCGGTAAACATCCCGGAACAGGAGCCGCAGGTCGGGCAAGCACTGCGCTCAACGGCCACCGTATCTTCATCGCTAACCTTGCTGTCCGCGGCCATCACCATGGCATCTACCAGGTCAAGCTTGATCAGCTGATCGGAAAGCTTGGTCTTGCCGGCTTCCATCGGGCCACCGGAAACAAAAATCACCGGTATGTTCAGACGCATCGCCGCCATCATCATGCCGGGGGTGATCTTGTCACAGTTGGAGATACAGACCATGGCATCGGCGCAGTGAGCATTGACCATGTACTCGACAGAGTCGGCGATCAGCTCGCGGCTCGGCAGCGAGTAGAGCATGCCACCGTGGCCCATGGCGATACCGTCGTCGACGGCGATGGTATTGAACTCTTTGGCCACGCCACCAGCGGCCTCGATTTCACGCGCCACCAGCTGCCCCAGATCCTTGAGGTGCACATGACCCGGAACAAACTGGGTGAACGAGTTGACGACGGCAATAATCGGCTTGCCGAAATCCTCGTCAGTCATCCCGGTGGCACGCCACAAGGCGCGGGCTCCGGCCATGTTGCGGCCCTGAGTGGTGGTAGCGGAACGGTACTTTGGCATCTGTGAAACACTCCCTGAATACGGCAATCAATCCTGAAAAACGGCTCGAGAAACGCGACGCGGTTTATCGAGACGCTCTTGATGAAACAAACGGGAGGCGTTGATACGCCTCCCGCCACATGACTCAGTCGTGAACCGGCGTCAGCCAGCCCAACTTGTCCTCGGTCTCACCATTGAACAGGCCGAAGAACGCCTTCTGCAGCTGTTCGGTGATCGGACCGCGACAACCGGCACCCACCTGGATTTGGTCGACAGAGCGGACCGGTGTCACTTCGGCCGCCGTGCCGGTCATGAAGATTTCGTCGGCCAGATAGAGCGCCTCGCGCGGCAGCGGCTCTTCACGCACCGTCAGCCCCAGATCCCGCGCCAACGTGATGATGGTATCGCGGGTGATGCCCGGCAGGATGGCGGACGTTGCTGGCGTGGTGTGCAAGACACCATTCTTGATCAGGAAGATGTTTTCCCCGGCCCCTTCGCTCAGGTAGCCGTTCACATCCAGCGCGATCCCTTCGGTGTAGCCGTGACGCTTGGCCTCGCGGGAGATCAGCTGGGACGACAGGTAGTTGCCGCCGGCCTTGGCACCGGTCGGAATGGTATTCGGCGCCAGGCGATTCCAGGAGGAAACGGCCACATCAACGCCATTCTTCAACCCTTCCTCACCCAGATACGCACCCCACGGCAAGGCACCGATCATCACATCGGTATGGGCATCCTTCGGCGGATGCAGACCCAGCCCGACGTTGCCAACAAAAGCCAGCGGACGCAGATAACCGGACTTCAGATCGTTCTCGCGCACAATGACGCGGCACGCCTCGCAGATCTGCGCCTGGGTGAACGGCATGTCCATCCAGTAGATCTTGGCGGAGTCAAACAGACGCTGGATGTGCTCCTTGAGACGGAAAATGGCCGGACCTTGCGGGGTGTCATAGGCACGGATGCCTTCAAAAACCGAGGAGCCATAATGCAGCGCATGGGTCATGACGTGCACTTGTGCCTTGTCCCATTCAACCAGTTCACCGTTGAACCAGATGTATTTGGTGGTCTTCTGTTGAGCCATAAGTCGTTACTTCCTTTTATCAAGCCCGGATGGAATATGCTGCTGTGTGTGCTTGGCGCACTTCGCCGGCCTCAACCTGAATCACGTCGATCAGTTTGGCCAGTTGGCTATGCAGCAATTGGATAGGACGCTCGCTCTCGACAGTAACCGTTATCTGCAGGTCTTGGCAATCAAGCTGCGGCGCCATGTTCAGCGCACAGAGGTGGAAACCGCGATGGCGCACCACGCGCAGGACACGCTCCAGGACTTCGGGGCGGAACTGGGCACGGATTGAGAGCTGATGTTGTGTCATGACTGAGCCTCCAGCATATGTTCATTGGCCGCGCCCGGGGGCACCAGTGGCCATACGTTATCGTCCGATGATATGGAAACATGCAACAGGTAAGCGCCCGGACTGGCCAGCATGCGTGCCAGCGCCGGAGCAACCTCCTCGTTACGGGTAATCGTCTCGCCCGGAATGTCGAATGCCGACGCCATGCGCACAAAATCCGGGTTGTCGGTGAGGATCGTTTCGCTGAAACGGCCCTCGAAGAACAGTTCCTGCCACTGGCGCACCATGCCCAGCCGCTGATTGTCGAGCAGCACCATCTTGACCGGCAGCTGAGCGCGCTTGAGCGTGCCGAGCTCCTGGACATTCATCATGAAGGAGCCATCCCCGCTCACCAGCACGACCGTATCATCCGGGCGCGCCACCTGGGCGCCAACCGCTGCCGGCAACCCAAAGCCCATGGTGCCCAACCCGGCACTGGTGATCAGGCCTCGCGGATCATCAAACTGCATATGCTGGGCAACCCACATCTGATGCTGACCCACATCGGTGGTCACCACAGCACCAGACGGCAGTGCGGCACTAAGTTGTTGCAGCAACCAGGGGGCGAAGATGCGCTCGCCGGGAGAGTCGTAACAGAAGGCATGTTCGGCGGCCAGCGCCTGACAATGTGCGCGCCAGGCGGCAATCGCCAGAGGTTGCGCCAACGCTGGCAACACCTGCTTCAGGTCGGCCTGCAGACTGACCTGGACCTCACGCCGTTTGCCGATCTCGGCAGCATCGACATCGAGATGAATCACCTTGGCAAGCGGGGCAAATGCCGCGAGCCTGCCGGTCACCCGATCATCAAAACGCGCCCCCACCACCAGCAACAGATCAGACTGCTGTACCGCATAATTAGCCGCCTTGGTACCGTGCATGCCAAGCATGCCCAATGACAGTCCCGACGCCGGATCCAGGGTGCCAATCCCCTTCAGCGTGGTAACGGCCGGCAAGCCACAGGTCGCTGCCAACGCCCGCAGCTCAGCGACGGCATCAGCCAGCACCACACCGCCACCGACATACAGAACCGGTCGTTCTGCTGCCGCTAACAGAGCGCGGGCTTCAGCCAGAGCCTGAGCACACAAAGGCGGCTCATCATCCACCAGGTGCATCGGCGCACGCGGTTCTACGGCCGCCATCTGGATATCCTTCGGCACATCGATCAGCACAGGGCCTGGGCGGCCGGAACACGCAATGCGAAACGCCTCGGTGATCACACTGCCCAGCTCGGTCACATCAGTGACCAGAAACGAGTGCTTGGTACAGGACAGCGACATGCCCAGCACATCGATCTCCTGAAATGCATCGGTGCCGATAAAGTCACGCGCGACTTGGCCGGTGATCGCCACTACGGGCACGGAGTCCATCATCGCATCGGCCAGACCGGTGATCAGGTTGGTCGCGCCAGGTCCCGAGGTCGCAATACAGACCCCCACCTGACCAGAGCTGCGCGCATAGCCGATGGCCGCCATTGCGGCGCCTTGTTCATGTCGACACAGCAGATGAGGAATGCCGCCGTCGTACAGGGCGTCATACACCGGCATGATAGCTCCCCCCGGATACCCGAACACCTGGGTGACCCCCTGCTGGTGCAATGCGCTGACGATGTACTGAGCCCCGTTCATGACAACTTCCTTGTTTTCGCTATAACTGGCTGAAAAAAAACCCCCGAGAGTTCAGCCTCGGGGGTCGTTTGCTGTGTCTGGATGCGATCATCTCATTTCGCGTCAGCCAACCTCGCCCCGAGCGGTGGAATAATCACCACCACTAGGACCACGATAATAATGCTGACGACGACGATAGAATTGAGCATGACGATCCGGGAAATCCTGTTGTTTGCCCCCCTTTTGGGCGGCGCATGCCCTACAACTAGCACAGTGCACCAAGTTGCACAACCCTTTTTTGCGTGACAATCCGCCAAAAACCGTCAGCTGACAGCCGAATTATTAGTTCTAAACTCCATATATTTATATTTTTATAGATTTTTATATCGAGGAGTCGTCTTTTCATGTCATTAGCTGTCGTTTTTAGTCGCGCCAGCCTGGGTGTCACTGCACCGCTGGTCAGCGTCGAAGTTCACCTCTCCAGCGGCCTGCCAGCCTTCGGTATCGTTGGTTTGCCCGAAGCCTCGGTGAAGGAGGCGCGCGACCGGGTACGCAGCGCCTTGTTGAATGCCAACTTCCAATTTCCGGCTTCGCGCATCACCGTCAACCTGGCGCCGGCCGATCTACCGAAAGAAGGGGGACGCTTCGATGTAGCGATTGCCATCGGCATCCTCGCCGCATCTGGACAACTCCCTCAAACCCGCCTGGCACAGTGTGAATTTCTCGGCGAGCTGGCACTGACTGGCGAGATCCGACCGGTGCTCGGCGCCCTGCCGGCGGTGTTGGCGGCCCGTGAAGCAGGACGAGCCCTGTTGCTGCCACAGGCTAATGGCGCCGAGGCCGGGCTGATCCATGAGGCAGAGACTTACACCTGCGACCACCTGCTGGCTCTCTGTGGCTGGCTCGCCGGGCAACAGTCATTACCCGCCGCCATCACACCCGAGGACACACCATCGCAGGCTCCAGGTCCGGACCTGCAAGATGTCATCGGCCAGCAAGCGGGCAAACGCGCACTCGAGATTGCGGCCAGCGGTCAACACCATCTGTTACTGCTGGGACCGCCCGGCACCGGTAAAAGCATGCTCGCCAGCCGACTGCCAGGCATATTGCCGGCGATGAGTGATGCGGAGGCTCAGCAGACCGCCGCCATCCACTCCATCAGCGGCCAGAGCCGCCAGTGGCAACATTGGCACCAGCGGCCATTTCGGAGCCCGCACCACAGTGCCTCAGCCGTGGCGTTGGTCGGTGGCGGCAGTCAACCGAAACCAGGGGAAATCTCGTTGGCACATAATGGGGTCCTGTTTCTTGATGAGCTGCCGGAGTTCGAGCGCAAGGTCCTCGACTGCCTGCGAGAGCCGCTGGAAAGCGGCCAGATCACCATCTCCCGCGCGGCGCGGCAAGTCGATTTCCCCGCCCGTTTCCAGTTGGTTGCGGCGATGAATCCCAGTCCGTGTGGCCATGTCGAGGGACAGGCACGGCGTTCAACCCCGGATCAAATCTTGCGCTATCTTGGCCGACTGTCCGGCCCATTTCTCGACCGCTTCGATCTGACCGTCGACATTCCGCTGCTACCACCAGGCACCTTGAGCCGCTTACCACCACGTGGCGAAAGCAGTGCCGAGGTGGCACGACGGGTTAACCAGACCCGGACCCGCCAGCTGGCTCGCTGTGGCAAGTTGAATGCCCACCTCGACAGCCGCGAGATCGAACAACACTGTGCGCTACCACTGGCCGATGCCGAGTTTCTTGAGCAAGCGATCCAGAAATTGGGGCTCTCTCTGCGGGCCTGGCACAAAATATTGCGCGTAGCCCGTACGCTGGCCGACATGGCCGATAGCCCGCTCATCGAACGGGTTCACCTGGCCGAAGCCTTACACTACCGCGCGATGGATCGGCTGCTGCAGCGTCTGCAGGCGCTGTGATGTGGTCTGGTGCAAAGGCTCTTGATATCATGGTCCGAGCTCCGACCAACACGGATATCCTGATGATCACCTTACTGCTCCACTCCTTGCGCGGCAGCGGAGGTCTGCTGCTGATTCTGACCAATACACTGTTCTGGTTCCTGCCCATTCTCGCGCTGGCACTGGTCAAGCTGTTGCCCGTCGGCCGCTGGCGCCGTGGCTGCAGCCGCTGGCTGGATGGCTGCGCCAGTGGCTGGATCGGGGTGAACAACCGGATACAGCGACTTTTGCACCTCGGACAGCTCAATGTGGTCGGAGTGGACAATTTGTCGAAAAAAGAATGGTATATGGTGATCGCGAACCACCAGTCGTGGGTTGATATTCTGGTGCTGCAACGGGTCTTCCATCGGCGTATCCCTTTTTTGAAGTTTTTCCTCAAGAAAGAGCTGATTTGGGTGCCGTTCCTTGGTATCGCCTGGTGGGCTCTGGACTTTCCGTTCATGCGCCGTTACTCCGCGCGTTTCCTGCAGCGACACCCGCATCTGCGGGGACGGGATATTGAAACCACGCGCCGTGCCTGTGCCAAGTATCGGCACATGCCGGTCAGTATCATGAATTTCGTTGAGGGTACGCGTTTTAGCCATGACAAACGGCAGCAGCAGGGTGCGCCGTTCCGCCATCTGCTGAAACCGCGAGCTGGCGGCATCGCCTTTACCCTCGGCGCCATGGGCGACCAATTGCACCAGCTGCTGGATGTCACGATCTGCTACCCGCGCGGTGTACCGACATTTTGGGATTTTATCTGCGGCAAGGCCCGGGAAATCCACGTAAAAATTGAGAAACTCCCCCTCAATGACCAGTTGAAGGGCGATTATTTTAACAATGCGTTATTCCAGCAAGGTTTCCAGCAGTGGCTGAATGATCGTTGGCAGGCCAAAGATCGTCAGCTGGATGAGTGGTTGACCCGGGAAACGTCATAACAACCAACTGATACGATATGCTGTCATTCTTGCCCGGCCCGCTGATTGCCCTACTGAGCATCACGTTAACCATCCTTAATCTGGCACTCTGGTCTTTGCTGATCACCGTGTTCTCGCTCGTGAAACTGCTGCTGCCGCTGCCTGCGTGGCGCCTGGCCTGCAGCCGGTTGAACAACCGCTTCATGCAGGGCTGGCTGCACGGCAACGCCCTGGTATTGCGCCTGGCGAATCGGGTGCAGTGGGAGATCGTCGATAATAGTCGGCTCAACCCCCAAGGCTGGCACCTGATTGTCTGCAACCACCTGAGCTGGACCGACATTGTCATTCTCGGCGATCTGTTTCGCCGCCGCTTGCCCGCACCCAAGTTCTTCCTGAAATATGAGCTGCTATATGTGCCGTTCGTCGGCCTGGCGTGCTGGGGGCTCGACATGCCCTTCATGCGTCGTTACAGCCGCGAATATTTGCTCAAGCACCCGGAACTCAGAGGCAAGGATGTGGAGACGACCCGCGCCGCCTGTACCAAATTTGCCCATCTGCCGACGACGGTGATCAACTTCGTCGAAGGCACGCGCTTTACCACCGACAAGGCCCGCCAGAGCCGCTCGCCCTTCAACCATCTGATGCCCCCGAAAGCCGCCGGTTTGTCGTTGGCGCTGGCCGGGCTGGGTGAACAGTTCGAGAAGATTGTCAACGTGACACTCGACTACCCGGATAGCCCGGATCGCCCGTTTCGCGATCTGCTGTTTGGCCGCATGCGCCGCATCCGGGTACGCATCGACGAGATCGCCATCACGCCGGAGTTACGCGGCAACTATGTCACCGACAAGCAGTTCAAACGCCAGTTCCAGCTGTGGTTGAACGATGTCTGGTTGCAGAAAGACCAGCACCTGGCACAGATGAAGGGAGCAACGACTCAGCCTCTGGCGTCGAGTTCCGCCACCCGCGCAGCCAGCGCCGCCAGCTCCAGCTCCGAGTAAACGTCGATCCCCTGCTGCCGCAGCAATGCGGCCGTCACCCCAACGCCTGCAATCCGCTGGCCACGGAAGTGGCCATCATAAATTTCGCGGTTTCCGCACGACGGGCTACGCGCCTTCAGTAACGCCAGACGAATGCCATGCTGCCGACACAACGCCAGCGCACAGGCGGCGCCGCGGGCGAATGCGGCGCTGACATCCTGACCATCGCGGGTCACAATCCGGCCATCCGCCTGCCGTTCCGCGGGTGCCCGTGGCACCGGCAGACCACCGGCCAGCTCAGGGCAACACGGGATCACGCGCCCCTCGCGACGCCACTGTGCCAGCAGTGCATCCTGCAGCGGTTGCGCGCGGCCATCGTAGCGTACAGGCACCCCCAGCAAACAGGTGCTAACCAAAATTTTGCTCGGCGTAACCGGCAAGGTATCCATGTTAATTCCCCCCCAAACGCGACCAACCAGATTATTTAAAAATAAAAACATAATTAACGAGTGGAATATATTCACGCACTTGAAAATATATAACAAACATTACCAAATAAAACATAAAACATAAAACATAAAACATAACGCATTGATAGATAACGATTTATTTAGCGAGAGCTACATTATTAAATAATTAACTTAAATGCGCGGTGTTATTTTTTATTTAATCAGATAGCACCTCATAAATAAAAAAGGGAGCCAGGCTCCCTTTTTTCATGACGCTATGATTAGTCTTTCTTGGCCAACAGGAATTTGACCAGCGCCTGATAATCATCCGCGCTTTTCAACGACTCGGTCTTAATCAAATAACGGCCATTGACCACAGTTGCCGGCACACCCTGAATCTTCATCGACGCAGTGTTGCGATCAAATTGCGCCACCTCACCGGTGACCGCAAAGCTGTCCACCGTCCCGGTATAGTCCGCGGCTGGTACGCCAGCGGCAACGAACATGGCCTGGATATCATCCCGGCTCTGCGGCATCTTGCGATCCACCTGGATGGTCTTGAAGGCTACCGGGCTGAACTTCTCTTCCACGCCCAGCAACTTGGCAACCGCATAGGCGCGCTGCATCTCTGGGCCCATCTGGCCACCGAGGAACTGCACCGGATTACGCTTGAATTCCACGCCTTGCGGCAGGTCTTTCTTCAAACCCGCCACAATCGTTTCGAAGTGGTAGCAGTGTGGACAGTAGTACGAGAAAAACTCCATTACTTCCGGCTTGGCCGTGGCCGTTTCCTTGACGATCTGATAGTGCTCCCCTTCCTTGAACATGGGGGCGGCCTGTACCAGCGAAGTCATCAGCAGACCAGCCAGCAACATCATGATTTTCTTCATGGCTTTTCCTGTTAATCCTCAGTATGCCAACCGGGATGGTCAGCTCCGCAGCACAGACTATTCAGTCACCGGTAGCTCGTCAATGAGATCGGCGGGGCTTTGAGTCGTTCGCGTTGTTCACTGAGCACACGGTACTGCTCGACCCAGAAATTCTCGGTCGCAAACCACGGGAAAGCCGCAGGAAAGGCCGGATCCCCCCAACGCAGACTGAGCCAGCCGAGATGAGAAATCATGCGTGCGGTGCGCAGTGGTTCAATCAGCGCCAGCTGGCGGTGATCGAAGGCCGTGAACTCTTCGTAGCCGCTGAGCAAGGCATCCAGCTGCAAACGCTGCTCACTTTCGTCACCGGCCAACAACATCCACAGATCCTGCATGGCCGGCCCCATGCGGCAATCATCGAGATCCACCAGTAAAGGCCCCTCGCGCCATAGAATATTGCCAAGGTGGCAATCACCATGTAACGCCAGCTGCGGCCAGGGCTGCGATAGCGGCCCTTTCAGGGCGTGGGCTAACTCGGCGAGCAGATGCGCAAAGGCGGTCTGCATGCTGGCAGGCCAGCGCGGTTGGGCCATCAACACTTCAATCGGTTTCAGCACCCACAGCGCATGGGAGAAATGGCCGCGCGTCGGCAACGTATAATCGGTGACGCTTGCATGCCAGAGGCCAAGTTGATGGCCCACCGCCTCGAGCTGATCCAGATTATCCGGCTCGACATGGCGTCCGCCGAGGCTGGGCCAGACGGCGAACACGTAACCGCCATACTGATGCAGTGATGACCCCTGCCATTGCAGCGGCACCGCTACCGCCACCTCTTGCGCGGCAAGATGATAAGCCAGCGCATGCTCTTCCTGCAGCTGTGACAGCGACCAGCGTTCTGGGCGATAGAACTTGGCAACACAACGTTGCCCATCTTCGAGTCGGAACTGATAGACGCGATTTTCGTAGCTGTTCAGCGCCGTCAGCCCCGAGTCCAGATAGAGCCCCACCGAGGCCAGCGCATCCAGAATCAGCTCCGGCATCAGATTATCAAAGTGAAATGCGCTCATTCCCGCCCCTTGCCGTTACGATAACGGCGGCTATCAATCCTTGATGATGCCACGCGCACGCAGCAAGGCTTCCTTGAAATCCGGCACACAATCTTTGGCTAAGCCAGGAATCATCTCGTCGCCGCCTTTACTGCGCATCTTCAGCTGATAAATCAGCACATCGTCACTGATCTCGCTCAGTGGCTGCGTGAATCCGGCTTCATTGGCCACCTTGGCCAAAAACGCCATCAGGCTCAGATCCTGATCCGCCAACCACTCTTGCTGCAACAGCTCCAGTAGCTCTTCAATTCGATGACATTGCATGGGAATACTCCTCGGTTAATCGGCGATGACGATACGATTTCGCCCTTGTCGCTTGGCACGATACAGTGCCACGTCGGCGCGCTCAACCAGCTCGGCAGAATCGTTGTGCATGTCGGGGGTAATCGCCGCGACACCAATGCTACAGGTGACGATGCTTGCCACACTGGACGCCTGATGCGGGATCTGTTTCTGTTGCAAAGCCTGCTGGATCCGTGCCGCCATCTGCCGCGCACCTTCAAGCCCGGTATAGGGCAACAGCACCACAAACTCCTCACCGCCATAGCGCGCCGCCAGATCCTCTTCCCGGCGCAGCGCGCCCTGAATCAACCACCCCATCTGGCGCAGGCACTCATCACCGGCCTGGTGACCGTACTTGTCGTTGAACTGTTTGAAATGATCGACATCGATCAACAGCAGCGCCAGTGGCGACACAGCGCGCGAACAGCGGCGCCAGTACGTGCTGAGCTGCTCATCAAACCAGCCGCGGTTGGCCAATTCAGTCAGACCATCCTGCTGTGAGGCAATGCGCAAGGTTTCCGTGGTGCGCTTGAGCTTGCGCGCCATGGCGGCATGAGCATAGCGATCTGCAAGGTCAGCCAATTGCCAATGCAGGACATGTCGCCGTGCCAGCGCGGCAAAGAGCAGGCAGAACAACACGACCGCCATCAGCAAATTGCGGCTAGGTGACAGCTCGGTCGATAACTCCAGCAGAATCACCGCTGCAATCGGCACGACGGTGGCATAGAAGCAACGCGCACTATTGAGTAACAGCACACCCGATGCCGAAATATACATGCATGAGAGCAGCAGCATCAGCATGCGCTCGACATCCGGTAACCGGCTCATGAAGAAGATCAGCCCCATGCACCAGACGATGGCGCTACAGGTGGAGCCAATAAAGTACTCGTATTCCAGCCGACGTATCGACGTGGAGCGGCGCGTCCGTCGCCACCACAGATGAGTCGTGCGCCCGGCGAGGATAATCACGCTGCTGACTAACCAGGCATGCCATAGCGGACTTAACACATAGGGGCCGGAGGTCCAAATAGCCAACAAGGTAATCAGAAACAGGGCCGGCATCGAATAACTGCCATTGGCATACAGATAAGAAACGTGGGCGCGACGCACCTTGAGCTGAATACGCGGATAGCCAATCATCTGCAAGGATCTCTCTCCTCACTCGGCCAACGAGATACCTGCTGGCGTAAAATGGCCGCATCACGCGGTTGCCGCGGCAGCTGCCGTTGCCAACGAGAGAAATAACGTTGTAACAATCCGTTGGAATAGCCCAGTAATCGACAGGCAAGCACTATGTTCCGAACCTGGCGTCGAGAGATTTTGACTTCAGACGCGGTACGAAAATCCGGTTGGGCATGAATCCGTTGCAGCGTAGCCAACGCCATGGCCACCGCGATCAGACAGAATTGCCGCATGCCTTGCTCGCGACGCGGCAACAACAAACTAAACTGCAACGCATCCTGCAAATGGCCATGAGCCAATGCCAGTTGCTGACACAGTACTGCAGACTGTTGTGCCGGTGCGGCAGACGACAGAGTTTCTGCAGTCAACCCCTGTTCAGCCAGGCTGTTTAATGGCAACCAGCAGACGCCGCGGGATGCATCTTCTCGCAGATCCTTGAGGATGTTTGTCAGCTGTAAACCTTCACCAAAAGAGACTGACAGTGCCAGGAGTCGCGCACGCAATGGTCGCAACGCAGGAACATAGACACAAAACAGTTCCGTCAGTAACTCACCGACAACCCCTGCCACGGCATAACAGTAACGATCCAGCGACAGTTGATCTGGGTTGGCCAGCTGACGCTGCTGCTCGGCCATCCCAGACCCCATGATTCGCACCCCTTGCAGTAATATCTGGCGCACCTCAGCCGGATAGGTCCGATAACGCGCCAACACAGCTGGCACATCTGCAAGCAGGCGGCATTCTGCCGGCTTGGTGTCTGGGTGTAGCAACGAGGGTAAGGCATGCGTCCACGCGGAGGCATCTTCGTCCGAGGCTAAGAAGTGCAGAAATTGCTGTATCAGCAGGCATTTGTGATCAGGCCTCAGCGCAGGATCATCCTCGAACGTATCCACAATGCGACATAATAGATAAGCATGGCCAACCCAATCTGCCAGCACAGGTGGCAACAGCGGAATGGTTAACGCAAAAGAACGAGATACATGCTGCAGATGTTGCATCTGCTGCTCAAGGGTCAAGATCATGCCGCCACTCTCCGCAAACCAGAGGCCAGTCTAGCATCAGCGCCAGTAAGGCAATACCGCCGCCGGCCGATTCTGTGGACAACGCAAAGCAAAAAGCCCAGACGTTAGTCTGGGCTTTGGTGTAGTGGCGGAACGGACGGGACTCGAACCCGCGACCCCCTG
>CAMFKP010000014.1 GCA_945957385.1 uncultured Aeromonadaceae bacterium | reverse complement strand
GCCGCGAAGCGCTCGGTGCCCAGTTTAACGAGATCGACATGGTTGCCTCGGCGTTTGAGCAGATGCATCAAACCTCAGGTGAAGTGGCCATCAGCGCCAACCGGGTGGTCGCGGCGGCCGATAGCGCCGAAGTCTCCGCCCAACAGGGCAAGGCGGTCGTCGAAGAGACCCGCCATGCGATGGAAGAGTTGATGCACTACATCAGCAACGCCAAACCCCAGGTCGAGTCGTTGGCGCGCAATAGCGACAACATCAGTCAGATCCTGGAGGTGATTACCGGCATTGCCGAACAGACCAACCTGCTGGCGCTGAACGCGGCCATTGAAGCCGCCCGGGCCGGCGACCAGGGGCGCGGTTTTGCCGTGGTCGCCGACGAGGTGCGCAATCTGGCGCGCCGCACCCAGGATTCGGTGGTCGAGATCCGCCAGGTGATTGGCGCGCTGCAACAGGGTACCCAAGATGTCGTGAGTGCCATCCTCTCCAGCCACGAACAGGCCAATATCACCCAGCAGCGCTCGCAACAGGCCGTGGTGATGATCGAAGCGATCACCCATTCGGTCGCCACGATCCAGGAGATGAGCAACCAGATCGAGATCGCCATCAAGGAGCAAGGCAAGGTCAGCGGCGAGATCAGCGAAAATGTCAGCAACATTCGCAAGGCCAGCGAAACCGTGACCCAGGCCGCGGTTCAGAGCAGCCAGATGCTGGATGAGCTGCAACAGCTGGCCGAGAACCAGCAGCGCCAGGTTGACCAGTTCAAGGTGTAACCCCGTGACGCCGGCATGGCCGGCGTCGTTGTTTACGCCGTCACCGGATGCCACTGGCAGTGTAAAGCTGTGCAAAAACAGCTGAAATCCCGGGGCGGCGGCGCCTATGCTCAGCGCGCTGTCGTCATAGTCGTCCGGATTTCATGCCCCCGGAGGGCTGACAGCTTCAACGGGTGTTGGAGCAGTGTCCGCAAGCAGCGTCCGGCCACGTGCATCACGTGCGTCTATCCCCCACCGGATGAGGTGCTGTTCCATCTTTTCAGCCTGCCGCCCCTGCGGCAGGCTTTTTTCTTGCTGCTTTCTTTCTTTGCGCTATCAGTTGGCTGCCGGCAGATCGGCACTGCCCATGCGTTGCAGGATCAGGTTGGTTTTGAACAGCAGGTGGCGATTCTGGCGGTGGGTCTGGTAGAAACGCGGGTTGGTGACCATGGCCGCCAGATAGGCCGCCTGATAGGGCGACAGCTGGCTGGCATGGACATGGAAATATTTGCGGGCCGCCGCCTCGATGCCGAACAGTCCATTGCCCCATTCAATCACATTCAGATAGATCTCGAGAATGCGTTGCTTGTCGAGGAAGGTTTCCAGCATCACGGTGATCAGCGCCTCTTCGGCTTTGCGCCACGGTGTGCGGCTGGCGGAGAGAAACAGATTCTTCGCCAACTGCTGACTGATCGTCGAGCCACCGGCGACGATGCGCCCTTTTTTCAGGTTCTTCTCCCAGGCCACGCGCATGCCGTCCCAGTCAAAGCCGTCGTGTTCGGTAAAACGCGCATCCTCGGCCGCTAGCAGTGCGCGCTTGGCATGGCGGGAAATCTTGGCGTAAGGCACCCACTGATAACGCAGCGCGGCATTGGGATCATCATCTTGCAAGCGCTCGAGTTGTTCGCTCATGAAACTGGTCATGTCCGGATTGATCCAGTTCAGGCTGATGACATAGCCGAGGATCCACAGATTCCACAGCAGGTAGGCGCACAACACGCCCCATAACAGATGGCGCAGACGGTACTGGCGCCAACTGGCCGGCACAGCTCGGCCCAGCAAGGGAGTACGCCTTAGCAGGCGATGACAGCGGCGTAGCCAGGCAGGCAGGGTAAACGACATCAGCGGATCCGGCAGAGTTAACGGCTGGCAATTGTAACGAAATCCGTCACCTGCGAGCAATGCACCACTGCATCCGCCACGCGCCAAGCCGCGACGAACCTGCTAACATGGCGCCCTGTTTTTTGCCGTGGAGCCTGTCTATGACCATCTGGGTCGATGCCGATGCCTGTCCTGTTGCCATCAAGGAGATCCTCTATCGCGCCGCCGAGCGCACGCGGATCCCGCTGGTGCTGGTGGCGAACCAGCCGCTGCGTACCCCGCCGTCGGCGGTGATCCGTCGGGTGCAGGTCTCCAGTGGTTTTGATGAGGCCGACGACTATCTGGTCGACCAGGCCCAGGCCGGCGATCTGGTGATCTCCAGCGATATCCCGCTGGCGGCGCGGCTATTGGCCAAGCAGGTGCAGGTGCTGACCCCGCGCGGGCAGCCGATGACTGAGGCCAATATCGGTGAACGACTGGCCATCCGTGACTTCATGGATACGCTACGCGGCTCGGGCATTCAAAGCGGCGGCCCCGCGGCCATGACCCCGGCCGACCGCCAGACCTTTGCCAACGCCCTCGACCGTTACCTGTTGACGGCCCGCCGGCCCGACTAACACCGCAATAAGCCGGGATTATTAAATCAAACTTAATAATCCCGTCAAAATTGCAGCCCTTTTGGCAGAGAATCGCCCTGTCCCGACCGCGTCGCCTGGTTTGATCGCCGCAACGCTGTCATCGCCGTGTCATGGTGACTGGCCATGCTTAAGCTCTACCGTCGCCTGCCCCGGCGACCGAGGAGCCAGCCATGCCGATCCCGTCGCGCCCACACCAACGTAATGCCCCGCCGACCCAGCCAACGCCCCCGCGGCAGTCACGCCAGGATCTGCTGTGGTTTATGCTGTTTGCCGCCACCTTGTTGCTGCTGCTGAGCCAGTTGCAACAACCGGCCCTCGCCCGGCCGCTGACAACCGTCCCGCCGCTGTCCAGCCCGGATGAGACCTGCGCCGCGCCCTTTGGCCAGGCCACCTCGGTGTCGGCCTTGCAACAACGTGAGCGTGCTGATGCCCGCTGCGCCCGGCAGGCCGCACTGGCACGCGGATCGCAGTGAAAAAAAACGGGGGCCAAGGCCCCCGCTACGTTAGACACGCTGTTTTACAACTCACAGCTTGATCCAGGCATCACTCCAGGCGCTGCCCGTCCCCGGTGCATAGTGGCTGCTCGCGCCGCCGCACCAGCCGCTGTAGGGCCAGGGTTTGCACTCATAGTTCGCGCCGCCATGGCTGACCCGATCACCGGCCTGATAGCCGGTATTGGGCGCATACGCCGGGTAGTCACCGGCGCCCCCATCCCCGTTGCCGTCCTCGCTGAGCGTGAGCGCGAAACGCTGTTCCAGCTGCGGCTGACCGGCGGCCACGCCGCTGATCACCAGCTCATAACTGCCGGCGGCGACCGCACTGGCGTTCAGTTGCAGGCCATGGGTGCCGTTGACCGACGCACTCACGCTGCCATAGCTGTGGCCGGCCTGCTGCAGACTGGCCGTGATCTGGACGGCATTGGCCGTCGTCACGGTGAACGGGATGCTGACCTGACCATTGACGACGGCATAGTGGCTACCCAGTCCTGTGGTCGTGAAGTCACTACTGCCGCTGACCGGTGGTTGCACCGTGCCACCATCGCAATCGCTGTCGCCTTGCAGCCGCCAGACGCCCCAGTCACCGGTGCTGCCCGGCTCCTCTCCTTGCGTCCACCACTCGGCACGCCAGCGCTTGCCATTGTGATTGACCAGATCGCCACCGACATACACCTGTTTGGCCTGCCACAGGTTGTCGCACACCGCGGCCTGGTCGCGCACGGTCACGCTTCGGCTCTGGCTGACCAGCTGACCCGCGCTGTCGCTGACTTGGTAGGTCAGTGTGTAACGGCCCACGGTCTGGGTATCGACCTGACCGGTGACACTGATGCGCGAGCTGATATCGCCATCTTCCTCGTCATGGGCGCTGACGCCGGCCAGCGCATCGAAGACAGTGCCCAGCAGCACTGTGGTATCGGCCACGCCGCTGAACACCGGCTTCATGCTGTAGACCTCAACGCTGCGCAGCTGCTGGCTGACGTGGCCGTCGCTGTCGGTCACCTGGTAGGTCAGCGCATAGAGGCCCAGCTGCTGGGTATCCACACTCCCGGTCACCTGGATGCGCGCCGTCAGATCGCCATCTTCCTGGTCATAGGCGCTGACGCCGGCCAGCGGGTCGAACGCCGCGCCCTGCTTGATACGCAGATCGCTGATCCCGCTGAACAGCGGCTTGCCATCGGCCGGCGGCGGCGTGATCTGCTGGCCATGAATATAGGGGCCATAGTGCTTGATAAACGACTCGTTATACGCGTTGCCGGCGGCATCACGCCCCATGTCCCAGTTCACCGACCAGGTCATGACACCGCGCAGCGGCTGGCCCTGCGCCTTCAACTTGTCGAATGCCGTGATCAGATCCTGGGGATTTTTCACGTAGCCGGTGGCGGCGGCATCGTTGTTGGTCGGAATGCCAAACACCAGCTTGTCGTGCGGGATATTGTAGAAACCACGACTGCCGTTGATCAGTGAATCGGCCATGTAGTAGATGAATTCGGCCTTCAGCGCATCGTTGTTCTGCGCGATCCAACCCACCCCATCTACCCAGATGCCATCGCCGCCCTGGTTGTAGAACTGCGGGTTGATCCAGTCGTAGTACCCCTCCAGCGCCTTCAGGTACGGCGTATAGTGACCGCTGGCGGTCAGGTAGGGAAACTCCGGGGCCATGGTGATGAGGAAGTTTTTGCCCTGGGCCCGATAGTGATCCTTGACGATGCGCAGCGCCGCCGGGATCACGCTCTGGTTATCCGCCGCGGTGACGGCCGCCTGCTCCAGATCGATATCCAGCCCGTCGAAGCCATACTGATCCACCAGACGGATGATCTCGTCAGCCAACGCCTGCTCCTGTCCGCTGCGCAGCTCGATGTGGGCGTCGGCACCGCCCAGCGCCAGCAGCACTGAGCGTCCCTGAGCGTTGAGCTCGGCGATCTGTGTAATGAACTGGCTCTCGCTCAGACCGATGGCTGGATCGAGCTTGAAGGTCGGGATCGGATTACTGCCATGCACCTTCATGAAGGAGACGGCGACGACGTTATATTGCGGGTTGACCTGCTCCAGGCTGACACACGGCGCCACACCGCCCTTGTAGCCCGCACCATCACACCAGTTGTGCCAGTAGCCGACCACGACACCGGACTGGGGATTGACCATGCTTTGCCCGGCCGTCGCGGCCTGCAGCAGCGGGCTGGTCGCGCCCAGCAGGCAGCCGAGCAGCGATAATTTGAAGGTGTTCATTGTTTCTCCATATCTGAATTATCGGTAACCATCCATCATGGATGGCCAGTGGTAGCCCCGCTGTCGTAGGCGATATTCGCATCGAATGCCCCTTAGACCGGTAGCTTTGCGTCATGGGCTTTCGCACCATGTTGCCTTTCACGCCTGTACCGGAGAAACCGGCACCGCAATGAAGCTGTTGTCCGGCGCAGCCCGCTGCGCCACCACGCCGCC
Source organism: uncultured Aeromonadaceae bacterium (assembly GCA_945957385.1). Lineage (GTDB taxonomy): Bacteria > Pseudomonadota > Gammaproteobacteria > Enterobacterales > Aeromonadaceae > Pseudaeromonas. Next base: position 62,850 of record CAMFKP010000014.1, on the reverse strand, counting down.
CGACAAATATTTCCGCGTCCGTCGTGCTGCGTGGTTAAATTGCCATCTCGTATTGGTGATTAATTAAACCCGTCGCATTGTGTCGGCCTAAAAAACAGCCTCGCCGAATTGATATATACAAATGGCGTCATTAAATGCCGCCACCCTAATGACAGCGCTCACTTTCATCAACACGGCATTTCTTTCGTTAATGCTCGGCATTTTCCCGTCAATAAAAACTGGCGCGCGACGAATATAAATTGTGCAACGAGCCATCTCTCCAGCATGGTTCATGCACGCGCCGTGATTATCTGCGCCGCGCGCGTTAATATTAAACTGAAATAAACGGCCAAACTTGATATATACCGACGTGGTGCGACGCCACTATCTCCATGCCAATTTCGTTACCTGACAATAACCCAGCCCATTGATATAAATAAATAAAATATTATTTTCCGATGAAAAAACCGGCACCACCAACCAGGTATTTATATTCCGCGCCGCCATCCGCACAAGTGACACCTCGATAAATCATTGTCCACCCTTCGGTTATTTCGCGCATTAAGTGCAAATGATGGCCATCTGAATAAACACGCCCATCTGATTGGCAATATTCAAGGCCAGACATTAAAAATATATAACGTTCAATGCTTACATATTTTTAATATAATCCAAACATCAAAACACAATATCACACCTGCCACCATAAACGCGTCACCGATCTTTAATTAAACCGATGCGATTTAAATGTTTTTCCGAGGAATAACGTGTTCACCGTTAATCACGCGCTGCTACAAAAAAGCTATCGCGCCTTTCAAACCTATTTGCAGGATATTTCGGCCATCGCACTGCTGCTGTTGCCGATGACATTGACCAATGCGATGACCGTGCTGCTGGGTCAGGGGTTGGCCCGTGCCGAGTTTGATACGCTGGCCGGCGTGTTATTTCGGCTCTCGGATCTGCTCATCAACCTCTATCCGTTAGCGCTGAGCGTGGTAACCAGTTACTACCTGGCCCAACGCAGCGCCCTGAATGCAGGTCTGTTCCTGGTGTACAATCTGGTGCTGTTTTATGCCCTCAGCAGTGCACTCGGTCTGCTGGCTGCGCCGCTCTATCTGCCCCATAGCCCCTTGCTGGCCCTGCTCTGCCCGCTGCTGACGCTGATCTACAACCGCTGTCACGGCGTGCCGTCCCTGGTGCCGCAATCTCTGGAGTTTGCCGCCGTCCTCAGCCGCCAGGTCAGGCACTTTTTCTGTTTTGCCATGCTGTGCCTGGTGTTGTCGTTAAGTAGCCCCGCCCTGTTGCCATGGCTGGCCAGCCTGCTTGAGGCCCTGACGCCGGATCCGCTGGTGCTGTGGGGTGGCCTCGGATATCAACTGACGCTGGGACTGCTTGGCGCCATCGGCATCAATGGCCACAACTTCCTGTTGCCGCTCAAACAACAGCTCTTTCATTCCACAGCACAGAACCTGCAGGCCTGGCAGGCTGGCGAGGCACCGCTCAATGTGTTGAGCCAAGGCTTCTACGATGCGTTCATGTCGATGGGCGGCTCGGGCAATAGCATCTGTCTTTTGCTGTGTATCCTGATCTTTTCCCGCAACCGGCATCATCGGCTGCTGGCGTTGGCCGCCAGTCCCATGGTGCTGTTCAACATCAATGAAGTGCTGTTGTTCGGTCTGCCGGTGATCTTCAATCCACTGCTGATCATTCCGTTCATCCTGGTGCCGCTGGTCTGTTTTGTGATCGCCTACGGCGCCATCGCATGGGGGCTGGTTCCCCCCGTGGCTGCGATTGTTGACTGGATGACCCCTCCACTGCTGAGTGGCTATCTCGCCATGAACGACCGACCGGAGGGCGCCTTGTTGCAACTGCTGCTGATGGTGGTCGGTGTGCTGCTGTACCGTCCTTTTTATCACGCCTATGCCGGGCAAGAGCCGGCGCTGGCCGATGAGCAGGTCGAACGTCTGACGCTGACACAGCTGTTACACGAGATCAAACAAGCCGCGCGCCATAATCGCCGTCTCGCCCAGGCCCAGCGCCGCGTGCGGCGGATGATGCACACCGGCCAGTGGGAAGTGCATTACCAGCGCCAACACGCGACACAGAGGCCAGGTCCTAGCAGCTATGAGGCATTGATTCGTTATCGCGACGCCGACGGCTCCCTGCACGGTCCGGGCTTTATTGCCGACTTTCAGTGTCTAAACGCCATGCCGCTGCTGGATCAGCTGGTGTTGCAGCAGGTATTCAGCGATATGCAGCAGCTGCCGGCGACCCAATTTGCGCGGATCGGCATCAATATTTCAGCCATGAGCATACAGCAGGCAGATTTTGTGCCCCAGCTCGACACCCTGCTCGAGCGCTACCAGATCCCGGGGCATCAACTGGAAATTGAAATCACCGAAGAGACGCTACTGGAGGACCACGCCACCCTGCTACCGACAATGGCGCAGCTCAAGCAACGGGGGATCCAGGTTGCGCTAGATGATTTCGGCGCCGGCTTTGCCTCTTTCCCCCACCTGATGAAATACCCGTTTGACAAGGTCAAGCTGGATCGCTCGCTGCTATTGGATTGCAAGCAGCAAAAGGGGCGCCAGCTGTATCGGCTGCTCTCCCAGATCGGCAACCTGGCCGATTGCCAGGTGCTGGCCGAAGGCGTGGAAACGCAAGAGGAACTGCACTTTGTCCGTGCCTGTGGCATCGAGCTGGTACAGGGCTATCTGTTTGCTCGCCCGGTTCCACTTGGCGAATTGTTAACACAGCTCGCCAAGCCTGCCGCACCCGCAGAGCAAGCGCCGGGCAGCGCATAAACAACATGCACCACCCGACCCGCAGGGAGCTTGTATCAGGTTTTGTGTAGGCAGCAGCGATGGCGTCACCCTGAAGGGCGCTGTTACGCACTTATGGCGCACGGTGACAGAAATTTCAGGCACAAAAAAAGCCGCATTGCTGCAGCTCTTCTTTAAAGATGGCGGTGAGGGAGGATTATGCGCTGGCGCGCCCCCCCTTCGGGGCCATCGCTGCGCGATGTTGTCTCGCTGCGCTCGGCTCGAACCCGCGAGAGTTCTCACCCTCCCACAAGCGATTGCGGGAATTCCAAATACAAAAAAAGCCGCATTGCTGCAGCTCTTCTTTGAAGATGGCGGTGAGGGAGGGATTCGAACCCTCGATACGTTGCCGTATACACACTTTCCAGGCGTGCTCCTTCAGCCACTCGGACACCTCACCGTTTTTTGAACTCTTGTTTAGGCGTGAGTTCGTCACCTTTTTCCAGTGCTGTGGCTTGTGGCTGCGTCGCACGCGTTGCGTGCTTTCCTCATCGCCAGCTTCGCTGGCTTGGGGCAGCCACTCGGACACCTCACCGTTTTTTGAACTCTTGTTTAGGCGTGAGTTCATCACCTTTGATTCTGATTTTGGCTGATTCCGATTTGAGGCCCGGAACCGCGCCGGTCTGCGGCCATGCCGTGAAGACCGGCGCAATTTAGAAGAATCCTTGGTGCGGGTCAAGGGATTTTTCAGTTCTCACGCCTAACTGGCGGCAAAATCAGCACGCTGTGCCACAGGTGCCGAAATCTGCAGCAACGCCTCCTCCATGGTCGCCGAAAACTCGATCACGCCGGGTATGGCTTGGAAATTGGCGCGCGCCAGCGTCTTCAACGGCTGAAACTGTACCTCGGCCACCCGGAGACGGATACCCGCGGCCTGCAAATCATCACACAGGTGCTGGAAGCCAGCGAGGCCGCCGGCATCAAGGATCGAAACCCCATCCAACAACAACACAACGCCCTGATGCCCCTGCGCGCGCGCTAGCAAGTCAGCAAACAGGTGGTCGGCGGCAGCAAAAAACAACGGCCCCGTGATGCGAAAGGCCGCCCAGCTCTGAGGGATCTGATGGCCCCAGCGTTTGGTGAGCTTCAAATCGGTCAGCAATGTCATCTTTGACATGGCACGCATAAACAGCAAGGAGGCCAGGACGATACCAAAGGTAATCGCTACCACCATGTCAAACAGCACCGTCAAAGCGATACACAACACCATGACCAGCACATCGGATCGCGGGGCCTTGCGTGCCAGCTCGACCACTTTATGGGCCTCGCTCATGTTCCACGCCACCATCAACAGCAGTGCCGACATGGCCGCCAGCGGTAAATAGGACAGCCAGCGCGCCAGGAACAGAATCGCCAGCAGCACGACAATGGCATGCATAATCGCGGCCACCGGCGAGGTGCCACCGGCGCGGACGTTCGCCGCCGAGCGCGCTATGGCCGCCGTCGCGGTAATACCACCAAAAAACGGTGCCAGCAGATTACCAATGCCTTGCCCCAACAGTTCACCGTTCGAGTGATGCCGGGTATTGGTCATCCCATCGAGCACGACGGCGCATAGTAGCGATTCAATCGCCCCGAGCATCGCCATCGAAAACGCGGCAACCATCAGTTTTTCGATGGTCTGCAGATCCCAGACCAAAGGCGCACCGTTTGGGCCAGGCAGATCCCATGGCAATACAAAGGAGGGTGCAAAGGGCGGGATCCCCTGCCCCAGTGAGCCGTCCGGCATGGCATAGCTAAAGCGCGATCCGATCGTCGCCACCTGTTCGCCACTGAGCCCCACGAGCCAGGCCACCAGCATGCCAGCCAGCACGGCAGGCAAGTGCCCTGGCACCTTGAGCCTAAGTTTCGGCCACAGGATCAACACCGCCAGCGTGACGACCCCAACCAGGGTATCGCCCCACTGCCAGCTCGGTAACGCGTACCACAATGCCGCGACTTTTTGGTGGTATTTCTCCGGCATCTCGACGACGGTCAGACCAAAAAAATCTTTAAGCTGCAGCGTGGCAATCACGATGCCGATGCCCATCGTGAAGCCGAGTGTGACCTGCATCGGAATATAACCGATCAGGCGCCCGAGCCGTCCGACCGCCATCGCTATCAACATGACGCCACACATCAAGGTCGCCACCAGCAGGCCCGCCACGCCGAATTGCTGTGCCACCGGATACAAGATGACCACAAATGCGGCCGTGGGTCCGGAGACGCTATAACGCGAACCGCCGGTGACCGCGATGGCCACCCCGGCAATGATGGCGGTATAGAGCCCGTGCTGTGGCGGGACGCCACTGGCAATGGCCAATGCCATCGCCAGCGGAATGGCGATGATGCCGACGGTAAGACCGGCAAGCAGATCCTTGAATAGACGATGTGATGAATAGGGTTGATGCCAGCAAGCGTCGCGAAGGGCGCTACTGATTTTGAGAAGGTGACGCTGGGTGACGGCTTGCATGATGTCCTCAACACGAACAACGAAGGGACTATCTGTGACTAGATAGTCCCTGCACGATACGCCTAATGCTCGAAAACATCCAGGCAATTGCGCACATTGCTTTCGTTTTCGAAAATAACCGACTGTTTCACGGCATCAGCCGCGACCTAAGACGTGTGGCTCACTGAATTCGAAAACGAGATACCAGCTCTTGCAACTCATCCGACAGTTGGTGCAAGTCGTGACTAATCGCCTGAGCCTGCTGATTCTGTTGATCGGCTTCACTCCCCAACGTGGCAATATTCACCACATTGCGGTTGATATCGGCAGAAGCCTGACTCTGCTGCTCAGCGGCACTGGCAATCTGGGCATTGCGATCATTCATCACCAATATGGCTTGGGCGATCGCAGTGAGCGCTTGTCCTGTGCCTTCCGAGTGCGCCACCGTTTGCACACTGATCTGCTGGGTCTGCTGCATGCTATTGGCCGCATCGTGCACACCTTGTTGCAAACGACCAATGATGTTTTGGATCTCATTGGTCGAGTTCTGCGTCTGGGTAGCCAGCGTACGGACCTCATCAGCTACCACCGCAAACCCGCGCCCCATCTCGCCCGCTCGGGCCGCTTCGATGGCCGCATTGAGCGCCAGCAGATTGGTCTGATCCGCAATGCGCCGGATCACCTCCACAACCGAGCCAATTTGCTGGGTTTCACCGACCAGACGATGAACGACGCTGTCGGCATTGACCACCTCCTGATTCAGGTGTCGCATCGCACCAATCGCCAGTTCAATGACCTGTTGACCCTGATCCAGCCGCTGACGCTCTTCCTGGGCAGCATCGGCGGCCTGCACGGCACTGTTGGCCACCTCCCGCGTCGTTGCCGCCATTTCATTCATCGCGGTCGCCACCCCTTCTGTTTCACTATGCTGTCGCTGCATCGTCTGCCGACCTGCGTGGACGGCACCTTCGAGTTCAGCAGCGGCGCGCTGGCTACGTTCGCTGGCCACCATGATATGGCCAACGGTCTGCGCAAGATTCTGCGTGAAACGATTGAAGGCGCGCGCCAGTGCTGCCAGTTCATCATGCCCTTGCTCATCCAGCTGCCGGGTGAGATCGCCACCGCCGGCCGCGATGGCCGCCAGGCTCTGTTCGGTCTGCAATAGCGGACGAATGATGCTGCGGCCAATCGCCAGACTCAGCAGCATCAACACCAACATCAACGGGATGACGATCTCCAGTACAGTCATCAACAATTGGGTAAAGAAGCTCCAGACGTCGTCGGTATAGACGCCCGTGCCGAGCACCCAGTTCCAGCCTGGAATCAAGCGGACATATGAAATTTTGAACACCGGATCGGCATGCCCAGGTTTGGGCCAGTAGTAATCAACATAACCACCTTGAGGCTGTGCCTGAGCGACACGGACAAACTCCAAAAAGATCGGCTTACCCCGGCTATCGCGGATCGCGGAGAGATCCTGGCCTTCGAGTTCCGGTTTGGCCGGATGTAGGATTGCCTTTGGTGTTAAGTCATTGATCCACAGGTAATTGTCATTGCCAAATCGCATCTGGCGGACCAGCTCTCGGGCTTGCTGCTGGGCAACGGCACGCGCGAGTGTGCCTGCTTGCTCCTGTTGTTGCAGGCGCATGATGGCGCCTTGGGTGGCATCGACCATTTCTTTGACGGTTTCGCGCTTGTCATCAAGAACGGCCTGATAGGACATATACAGCGTCACCGCGGCCAGACCCAGTAGTCCCAGCAACGTCAGTGCACTATTGAGGAGTAGCCTGTGGTGGATGGTGAGATTACGTAACATGGCACGCTCCTGCCGTGGACACTGACAGGGCGATTGCAAGTGAAGGGCCAGATTTCGAACGTAGACGTTGTTTTTTATAACGTAATGAAATGGCAGGAGTTAATCATTTACGCTGTCGGCACCAGACACGGCGTTAGCGAGAGGAAATGCATAATGCAGTGGCGCATTTGCAAAATGAAAATAGAACGGCGACAGCTCAGCGCTGCAGTGATTCGGTTGCCAGATAGCCCGTTGAAGCACCCAGCAGATCCCAGCAGAGATCGCGCCAGCCCCATCCCGTGCCGCCGGGACGCAGATCATAGGCCTCTTTTCCCAGCCCGACCGCCATGGTGAAACCGAGCGCGACCGCGGCGTGCGGCTCATCCTGTTGTTGATGTGCCAGGCTGTTGGCCGCGGCAGCAATCAACGCCGACACCACAAAGTGTTTGGCTTTGTCCTCCCCCAACCAGTGATCCTGTGGCGAGCTGGCACAGCCAGCCAACCACAGACACACTAGGCAAACGCCTCGCCCCACGACGGCTAGACCTCGATGATGTGATCGTGACCTGCGCTGTCATCATCGCCATCACGGCTGGCTCGCGCCACACTTTGCACCGCAAAGAACAGATAGCCTTGTGCGATCAGGAACAACACAAATCCGGGAATAGCACTGGCCCAACCGAACAACCCCGCCAATGTCATCAACAGGATGGACGGCGTCACCGCCATACAGGTCAGTCGCAGCAGGAGTCCATAACCAAGACGCACCTTGAGCATCGACGCGAACACCATGCCGCCGACGGCGTAGATCAACACCTGCATCAGGCGGTAGAGAAATTCCCCTACCAGTACCGGCAAATAGGCAATCGGTTTGACAAAACCAATCAAGCGGTCGAGAAACGCATGTGCCTGCACTTTATCAAAGGTATACGCCTCGATTTGATCAAACGGATAGCTGCGCACATCGCCTTGATTATCCACCAGTAACCGATCGGACAGCAGCACCAGCGGCGCCTGTAACTCGGCTTCGCTGGCCTTGTTGCTGCGGGTATCGATCACCACCATGGGGTCACTCTGCCCTGGCAACGTGATGATGAACGGCTGTTGCACATCGGTCTTGAGCTTGCCCTGCTCGATACGCAGAGGGGGAAGTTTGTCGATCACCTGACTTAGATAGGTGTTGGCCATCGATTCGATGATCTGTCCGACTTGAAAAGTCATCGGGATCGAGGTGACGCACAACAACAAAAACAGGTAACCGATGCCGGTTCCGCGCCAGTTCTTGGCCACATCGACATAAAAATCACGGGAAAACCATGCCAACCATGGGGCAGACCAGGCTCGATAAAATTGCACCTTGCTCTCCTTGATGCCAATTTGAAGGAAATCAGCGACATGATACCTGATTCCACGCTTGACTGCCGCCGTTTGACACAAGGTCAGACATCGGAAATAGTGGCGACGAGCCGGACCTGAACTCACCGGTAATGGAGTATGCAGATGTTACAGAGCCTTGATGCCGCCCCAGCCTTGGCCGCATTCGACCTTGCCAATCAGGCCGATCCACGTCAGGAGCCGGATGAGCAGGGCCAATTACAGCCGCAAGAATGGCTTTATGGCCAACGCATGAGTCAGCGGTTGGCCCAGTTCTGTCCCCAGGCATCGCTCGCCTTACAGTTGGCTGCCCGCGCCCAACATCTGGAACGCTGGGTGATCCCGCGCGAGCAGTATGCACGCGATCGCGCCGGCTACCTGCAGTGGCGTAGCGACCTCAAGGCGTATCATGCCCGCCGAGCAGCAGAGCTGTTGCGCGACCTGGGATATGACGAACCGCTGATCGAACGCGTTGGCAGCCTGTTACGCAAAGAGCAGCTCAAGCGCGATGCCGAATGCCAAACCCTGGAAGATGTCGCCTGTCTGGTATTTTTGCAGTATCACTTTGCCGCGTTTGCCGCCGGCCATGCTGAGGAGAAGGTGCTGGATATCGTGCGCAAGACGTGGCGCAAAATGTCTCCCGCCGGCCAACAGGCCGCATTGCAGTTGCCACTGGATGCCGGGACGCTAGCACTGGTTGGTAAGGCGTTGGCATAAAAAACCAGGCGTCATGATGACGCCTGATTACTCACTCCTGTTCAGACGCGGGTGCCGCCTCATCCGGCGGTGGCGGCATATGCTCTGGCCGGCAGGCCAGCAGTTGCTCGGTGGTGGCGGCAGTGGCTTGAGTTGCCGCCCCCTTGCTCGCAGGAGCCAGCTGACAGGCGCCATCCAGCGTATTGCCATCAGGCATGGTCATGCTGCAGGCATCATTGACCGCCATGCCAGCACAGGCATCAAACGCCTCTTTGGGCGGCCGGGGCGGCTTGCCATCAGGACCATGGGCCTGCGCCAGTGCGCTAAATAGTACTGCTGATAGCAGGGTCAAGCGATAGCGGCGCCCTCGGCGCGCGTTCCTCAGTACAGTCATACCGTCTCTCCGGTCGGGTCATGAATGGCCGAAGTGTAGGTCTCGTGCGAATCGAACCCCAGCAACTTTGCCGAGCTTTACCTGGATTAATCTGCGATGACACTTCCTGACCAGCATTAGCTCAATGCGCCCATCATGCCCCTTGCTGCAGGATGACCAGACCTTATACTCGTGACTGCCTTTTTCCAGAACACATAAGGACATGTTATGGCCGCAGGAAGCCTGCTCGCCCTCTTTGACGATATTGCCAGCGTGCTTGATGACGTGGCCACCATGACCAAGCTGGCCGCCCGTAAGACGGCAGGTGTATTAGGTGACGATCTGGCGCTCAACGCCGAACAGGTCTCGGGAGTTCGCGCCGAACGCGAACTCCCTGTGGTCTGGGCGGTTGCAGTTGGCTCGCTACGCAACAAGCTGATCCTGGTTCCGACCGCCTTATTGATCAGCGCCGTCATGCCATCACTGATCACGCCATTATTGATGCTGGGGGGCGCCTATCTGTGTTTTGAGGGCGCAGAAAAGTTATTTCATGCTGCCCCCCACGACGATGCTGCACAGGCGACACATCTGGCTGAGTTGGCCGCCACGCCGGCTGATCTGCTGGCACTGGAGCGGGACAAGATCAAAGGTGCGATCCGCACAGACTTCGTGCTCTCGGCCGAAATCATTGTGATTGCCCTCGGGACTATCCAGCAAATGGCGCTGCCTGGCCGGATTGCCGTATTAAGTCTGGTCGCTCTGGTGATGACCCTTGGGGTGTATGGGCTGGTGGCGCTGATTGTCAAACTCGATGACATGGGGCTCTGGCTATTGCAGCGGAAAGCCTCCCTCTGGCAACAGCCGGGGCGTTTTTTATTGTGGTTGGCGCCAGCGCTGATGAAAATGCTCACCGTGGTCGGCACCATGGCAATGTTTATGGTCGGTGGCAGCATACTGCTGCACGGCTTGCCGTGGGGACACCAGCTTAACGCACTCATTGCGAGCGCCGTCATGCACTGGCCTCTGCCGGGCCTGTGGCAGTCCTTATCCGAACTGGTCCTAAACGGCGTCAGCGGGCTGCTGGCCGGTGGGTTACTGGTGGGTTTAGCCTTGCTGCTAGCGCGATATCGTCGTTAAGCCGTACCGGCATGGCATCAGCCCGGCGATTGCCGGGCTGATCTGCTTGGCCTGCGTTAGAGGTTGCCTACCCCATATTCAGCACCGAAGTGCTTGATGACGAAGTCGATATCCTTATCCCCGCGACCAGAGAGATTAACAAGGATAGAACCGCGCTCGCCCTGTTCGGCTAATTGCAACGCATACGCCACCGCGTGGGCTGATTCAATCGCGGGAATGATCCCCTCCATGCGCGACAGCGTGAAAAAGGCATCGATGGCCTGCCGGTCATTGATGACACCGTAATTCACCCGCCCCAGATCCTTGAGATAGCTATGCTGTGGCCCCACCGCCGGGTAATCCAGCCCGCTGGCAATGGAATAGACCTCCTGCGGCTCACCCTGTTCATCTTTAAGCATGTAGGATTTGAAACCGTGCATGATGCCCGGCTCCCCCTGGCTCAGCGTTGCCGCGTGTTCGCCCGGGGTTGCCAGATCGCGCCCTGCCGGCTCGACGCCGTGCATCTTAACGTCCTGATCACCCAGGAAAGCACTGAACAGTCCCATGGCATTCGAACCCCCACCGACACAGGCCACCAGATTGGCTGGCAAACGCCCCGTCATCTGCTGGAACTGCTCGCGGGCTTCGTTACCGATGATGGACTGAAAGTCGCGCACCATCATCGGAAACGGATGCGGACCAACCACAGAGCCAATCGCATACAGCTGGCTGTGTGGATCCTTGAGATAAGCGTCAAACGCCGCATCCACCGCCTCTTTTAGGGTCTTGCGGCCATGAGTCGCCGGTATGACGCGGGCCCCGAGGATCCCCATGCGCACCACGTTCGGGTGCTCCTTGGCAATATCGACTTCGCCCATATAGATATCGCACTCCAGCCCCACCAGTGCCGCAGCCGTCGCCAGCGCGACGCCATGTTGGCCGGCTCCCGTTTCGGCAATCACCTTCTTCTTACCCATCTTTTTAGCTAACAGCGCCTCACCGAGACAGTGATTGATCTTGTGGGCGCCGGTATGGTTCAGATCCTCGCGCTTGAGGTAGATGTCGGTGCCAAAACGTTCGGACAGGTTACGAGCATGAAAAATCGGGCTGGGGCGGCCAACGAAGTGGCGATACAAACGGGACAGTTCGGCAAGAAACGCCGGCTCTTCACGAATTTGCTGATAGGCCTGCGTAATGTCATCAATGATCAGCTGCAACTCGGTCGGAACATAACTGCCACCATAGTCGCCAAAGTAACCATGCTGATCGGGAAGTGAATGGGTAAACGTGTTTTGCATTTTGCCTCCTGCAATGGACTGTCCTGATTAAAATCAGCAGGTTAGAGTGTTCTGGACGTGCCGACTGTTAGCCATCGCACATCTTTAATGCCTGGGAGCGACGCAGCGGCTTTATTGATGCCGTCGTGGCCGTTATGCTGCGGCAGCATAAAGGAGTCCAGCATGAACCCAGCCACTATCCATCAACGCTTCGCCGCACAAGCCATCCAGCAACTGCACCGCGTGCCGCTGTTCAGCCCTGTGCTGATCTGGGTGCGTCATGGTTGTAAACGGCTCAGCCAGGAGGGACAAAGCATGCTGGAGTGTCCTGCCGGTCATGGATTGATCCTGGCGGCCGGCGAAACGCCGCTGATGCAAAACCTGCCTTCGGCGGCAGATGGCTATCTGGCGGAGCTGTTTACACCGCCGCCAAGCTGGACCCACCGCTTCGCCCAGCACTATCCGCTACAGATACCCGCCACTGCCCAGACACTGTCACCGTTTGCCTGTGATCAGGAGATCAGCCAGCAACTTGAACAGCTGATCACCCTGCTGGCGCGTGCAGATGATCTCAGCCTGTGGCGGGCCGAGCTGACGTGGCATGGGCTGCTGTTGACGCTGGCGTCGCGCGGTCTTGGCGCGGCGCTGATGCGCCACACTCCGCCGTCGCTGACCGAGCGTTGCCGACAGCTGTTGGCACAGGATCTGGCCAAGCCCTGGCAGGCCGCAGAGCTGGCCGCCGCCTTGGCGCTCAGCGAGTCGACTCTGCGCCGCCAGTTGCGAGAAGAGGCGACGTGTTTTAGCCACCTGCTCAGTGAATTGCGCCTGGCCAGTGCTTTTAGCCGCTTGATGACAGAAGAGACCGCCATTTTGACCATAGCGCTCGACTGCGGCTTCCAGTCACCTTCTCGCTTTAGTAGTAATTTCCGCCACCGTTTTGGCATGACCCCTAGCGCGATACGCGATAGCCGTGGTCTGAGGCCCTGACCACGCCAACACTGACCGATTACGAACACTGATTGCCCGAATCCGGACAGATAGCTGCCAGCTCAAGTCGCATACTGACTGCCGAGACGCACCCATGTTTAAGGAGGAATCCGGATGTTTCGTCACGTATGTATCCCTGTCGCCCTGTCTGTTTGCATCAGCGCTCACGCGGCTAACCCGCCTTTTACGCTCACGAGTCCTGAGATCACTGATGGTGGCCACTTGGGCCCGACTCAGGTATTCAACGGGTTTGGCTGTAGCGGTGTAAATCACTCGCCTGCACTGACTTGGTCTGGTGTCCCTGCCGGCACCCGCAGTCTGGCTCTGACGGTATACGATCCCGATGCACCGACCGGCAGCGGATGGTGGCACTGGGTTGTATTCAATATTCCCGCCAGCGCTACCATGTTGCCGGCCGCTATTGATGCTCACGGCCAGGGGTTGCCAGCAGGGGCAATACAAAGTCTGACTGACTTTGGTCAACCGGGTTTTGGCGGCGCCTGTCCCCCGGTAGGCGACAAACCACACCGCTATCAGTTCACATTACATGCCCTAAAAACCGACAAGCTGGATCTGCCGGCAAGCAGCATGCCGGCGTTGGTGGGCTTCATGATTCACGCCAACGAGATCGCCAGTACCCGTTTCACGGCCTACTACGGACGCTAAATCGTCGCAGTTGCCCCAAGGTCGGTCATCAACAAAAAGGCGGGCTCATGCCCGCCTTGACGAAGGGAAAGCCAGCCTACACGCCATCCCAGACTTCAGTTTCGATCTGCTTCTTGTCATATGCCGCGGTCGACAGCCCCAACAACTCCTGTACCGTTGACGCTATGGTAATCGACGAGACAGTCCCCACCAGAACCCCGGCAAACAGCGTAAACGCAAAGCCGTATAGGGCGTCACCACCAAACAGCAGCAAGGCGCCGACCGTGAACAGCGTCGTCCCCGAGGTGATCATGGTGCGACTGAATGTCGCTTTAATCGCGCGATCGGAACAACTATGAATATCCGTGGCGACCCGCGCCTGCAGCAGATCACGCAACCGATCCGAGATGACAATGCTGTCGTTGAGCGAATAACCAATCACCGCCATTAAGCCGGCAATCACGTTGAGATCAAACTCGATCTGCAACCAGGCCAGCAACCCCAGCGCCAGCACAGCATCATGGGCCACCGACAACAAGACTCCCACCGCCTGTCGCCACTCAAAGCGCATGCCCAGATAGACCGAAATAGCCACCGAAGCCACAAGCAGCGCCAACACTCCTTGCTCAAACAACTCGGAGCCCACTTGCGGTCCCACCTGTGTGGCGCGGATCAACTCAACCGGTAACTGCAACAGTTGATGCAACAACGCCACCACCTCTTGTGGCGATCCCTGCTGACTGTCCGGAGGCAACTTGAGCAGCCACTCGCCCGCGCCGCCGGCCGGCATTAACTGCAAACTGTGCTCACCGGCAGCTTGCAACAGCTGGTTCAACTCGGCTGCGGAGTGCAACGTGGTGATATTGAGCTCCAACAGCAGGCCACCGGTAAAATCGAGACCCAGATGCAATCCTCGGCTGAGCAATACGGCCAGCGCCAGCAAGGTGAGCAACGAGGAGACACCGAGCCCCAGATAACGCCAGCGGGTCAGAGACAGAGTAACAATACGGTTTAACATCATCAGATCCTCACAGCCTTGGCGGTGGTGCGTCCCCACAGTGGATTAATCAGGGCTCGAGTGCCCCAGATCCCGGTGATCATGCTGGAGATCAGCCCCAGGATCAGCGTGATAGCAAAACCTTGCAGCGGTCCGGAGCCAATGCCATACAGCACGATGGCACTGATCAGCGTGGTGATGTTGGCATCGAAAATGGTGCTGAAGGCCGAGCGATAGCCAAAGTCGATGGCATTGGCCAGACTGCCCCCTTCACGCAGCCGATCACGAATACGCTCAAAAATCAGTACATGGGTATCCACAGCCATGCCCACCGTCAGAACCAGTCCGGCAATCCCGGGCAGCGTCAGCACGGCACCAGGCAGCACGGCCAGCATGCCAACCTGCATCAGCAAATTGGCCAGCAGGGCCGTGATGGCTACCCAGCCAAAACGGCGATACCAGCACAGCATGAACAGCATCATGCCGGCCATACCAAACGCCAGGGCACTGAAACCGGCCTCAATATTTTGCTGGCCCAGTGTCGGACCTATCGAGCGCTCTTCGAGGATCTGCAGCGGCGCCGTCAACGCGCCGGCACGCAACAACATCGCCAATTCACGTGCCTCATCCAGACTATCTAATCCGGTGATACGGAACTGGTTACCCAATGCCGACTGGATCGTCGCAACATTGATCACCTCTTGCGAGGCGCGCAGCGGGCCGCCGTTTTCGCTCTGATATTCGGTAAACACTGTCGCCATCGGCTGACCGATATGGTCGCGGCTGAAGGAGCTCATCCGCGCGCCACCGGAACGATCCAGCGTGATACTGACTTGGGGTTTACCCAGTTCATCATTACCGGCCCGGGCATCGACGATATGATCGCCGCCCAGCACCGGCTTACGCTCCATCGCCACCGCACGACCGGCACGGTCTGCCAGCGTGAAGCTCGAATCGGGACGCGCCAGATAGAAGGCCAGGGATGCCGTTGCGCCGATTACCTCTTTGGCCTGTTTAGGGTTATGCACCCCCGGTAATTCGATACGGATCCCCTTCTGCCCCTGGCGCTGAACTGACGCTTCGGTGATCCCCAACTCCTGGATCCGTTTTTTCAAAATCGACAGGTTTTGTGTCACCCCGTTATTGATCAGCTGGTTACGCTCTTCTTGCGTCAACACCAGGCGAAACTGAGTGCCGTCACGCTCCAGATGCCAGGGGGCGGGTTGCCCAGAGGTATAGGGGCGCAATAGATCCAGCCAGGGGCCAGGCGCATCAGTGCTGGGGAGGGTCATACTCACCACTCCGGATGAGATACGACTCACCTGGGTGCCAAACAGCCGCTGGCTGCGCAGATCATCACGCAGCCGTTCCATCAGATTGCGGGTCTGAGCCTCGATCATAAAGTCGGTATCGACGCCGATCAGCAGTTGTGATCCCCCGCGCAGATCCAGTCCTAATTTAATCGGTGCCGCGCCGAGCCGGGTCAGCCAGTCTGGCGCATTGGCATGGAACTCGATCGTCATCTGGCGTTCATCCAGACCGTCCTGCTGCAGCACGCGCCGTGCCTGCTGCTGGTGCGCCGCCGAGTCAAACACCAGGATCTGGCGCCCAGGTTCAGTCACAACCCGCAACGGGGTTGCGCCCGCCTGCTCCAGCAGCGACAACTGCTGAGCCGATAACGGTGCGCTGGCATGTACGCCCAGCGCCGGTTGCTCGCCAAAAAAGGTCGGCAGTGAATAGAACGAGAAGGTCACTAACATCAGCAGTAATAAGGCCAACTGCCAAGGCCCCATCCGGTTGATCACCGGCTTGGTCGGGTGTCGTTTCATCTGAAAATCTCATCACAATGCAAAGCAAAGGTGCCGGCCCGTCAGGAGCCGGAAACATGACAAACGTGAACGGGCGCAAGCCCTGAGATTCAGATCAAAGAGACGATGTCGCCGAAGCGATACTGGTAGTGGCGTGGATGTCGCTCGCGATCATGTAATCGCAATTCGGGGTGCTGATCACTGCGTCGCAAGCAATAGCGCGCCGCCAGGCAAGGCAGCAGCCCGGCCAGCAACAGCAAGAGCGTGCGCTGCCCCCATTCGAGGATCAGCTCAAAGTGGACCCGGCCCGGTTCATCCTCATCGAGTTGACGAGCCGACTCGACACGCAGCGTACGCAACGGTTGGAAGACTATGAACTTAAGCGCCTGTGAGACCGCCAGCTCCGTCTGTTGTCCCTGTTGCCAGCTCTGGGTTTCCACACGCGGAAACACCTCGGCATAAAACGCCGATAGAGAGATGACAAACAGCACAGTACATGCCAGCAGCAGGGTGCGGGCCAGACGCAACAGCATAATGACTCCAAAGTCAGGTCGCGCAGACCCTAACACGCCGGTGCCACTGAGTCAAAAATGCCCGCTTTCGTGCACCGCCGGCGCAGCCGGTTCAGCGTGGTATCCGGCTTGCCGAAGCTTGATCCACATCCTGTGAAAATAGGTAAAGATTGCGTATCCTATTGTCATTATTAAAGAAAATTAAGCTCTCAATGAGTCTCCACGCCGTTACCCAGGCACTATACTGGAGTCTGAATTGCCCAAAGCAAGGACGCTGCATGATGCAAGCAAAGAATGCTGAGTACTTCCATATCCATCGACTTGGCGCCTATAGCGGATTGTGGCAAGTCGGACACCGAATCAACTGGGTGCAAAAGCGTAACAACTTTTTTTACGACCACTACAACACGCGCGGGCTGTTTTATGACGATGGCATCGAGGAGTTGCCGTTTGGGCAGGCGCTGGACAAATTTTTTGCCAGCAGTCCCGACTACCAACGTATGGAGGCGATGAACCTGCTCAAGGCGGCACGGGAAGTCACCAAGAGCCAGTCGTTGTTCATCCGGGAGGAGATCTTCGAGGAGGTCCGCGGTAACTACTTCCCTCACCTGCCGTCACGTAAAACCTGCATCTGGGTTTGCACCCGCGAGGCGGTGGATTTCTGGTGGCAGACCCTCAATCCCGGCAATCAGAAGCTGTTGAAATTGAATCTGACCGGCTCCTTATATGTCGCCGATCAGCGCCACCTGCTGGCCGACACCTACCGCCACAACGATATTCGTGCCCGCGCCTTCGAGTACTGGACCGGCAGTGACGGCATCCGTCTCGAGGACCAGGAGGTGTTGTTTGAAGGCATCATCGACGTCGTCGCCGAATACAACTCGCCGAGTGAAATCTGAGCCACAGCTCAAAAAAAAGCCCGCAGTGCGGGCTTTTTTGTAACGGTATCGAGGTCAGAGAATAAAGCGCGCGACCTGGCTGTTCAGACTATCGGCCTGCCGTTGTAAATCCTGCGCCGCCGCATGACGGGCATCAGCCCCCAATGCCAAGCTGTCACCGACATCCTTGATCGCCGTGACGTTGGCGGTGATCTCTTCGGTTACCTTGGTCTGCTCTTCGGCCGCCGTGGCGATTTGGGTGGACATATCCGAGATCACTCCGACCGCTCGGGTGATCTCATCAATGGCCGCCGAGGCTTTTTCTGCGTCCTGGACACTGAACTGCGCCAGATCCTGACTGCGACTCATCATGGCCACCGCCTGCTGGGTCGTGCGTTGCAGCGTTTCTATCGTCGACTGGATCTCGGTCGTCGACGACTGGGTGCGTTTGGAGAGTACGCGCACCTCATCGGCAACCACCGCGAACCCGCGGCCCTGATCACCGGCACGGGCCGCCTCGATCGCCGCATTGAGTGCCAGCAAGTTGGTCTGCTCGGCAATCCCCTGGATGGTCGCCAACACACCGGAGATATCATGGGCATGACGGCTGAGCTCGGCAATCACTTGCGTCGCCTCACCCACCTCGCAGGCCAGATTGTTGATCGAGCTGCGCGTCTTGTTCACCAGTGCCTGGCCATCGACACAACTCTGGCTCGATTCATTGGACGCCAGCGCCGTCTGTTCCGCGTTACCGGCGATCTCCTGGGTTGCCGAGGCCATCTCGGTCACCGCCGTGACCACCATCGCCACTTCCTGTTGCTGGCGGCCCAGCTCGTTCACCGAGGCCACGCTGCCTTGCAATGCACGCTGTGCGATGCCGCTAAGCGAAACTGCCTCCTCACGAATATGCGCAATCAAGGTCGCCAGGCTGCCGACAAACTTGTTGAAATTCGCCGCCAACTGGCCAATTTCGTCGTCACTGCGGATCTCGATGCGCTGGCGCAGATCACCACTGCCATCGGCAATGCGCGCCAGTGCCGCCGAGACCACACCCAGCGGGCGGAATAAAAGGCCGACCAGCGCCCCGATGGCCAGCAAGGCCAGCACCAGTACCACCGCAGCCCCCGCCATCTGGCTCCATAGCTGCTGCCACAGCGGCGCATTCAACGCCGCCTTGTCGAGCACGAATAGCAGATCCCAGTCGCTCTCCGGCACCGGCACCGCCCACAACAGCTTGTCACGTTGCTCCAGCGTTACATCGGTCAGGCTAGAGGCCTGCTTGAGCTGTTCGATCAGTGCTGGCGTCAGCTGAGGATCGATCTCGGTCGCTGGTTTGAGAATTTTGTTGGTATCGCGATAGGAGATCACCGAGCCATCGCGGTGCAGCAACAGCGCATAGCCTTCTGCCGGCAACTGGGTCTGGCTGATGGAATCCATGATGCCCTTGGCCAGCATGTCTCCGCCAACGACGCCGTTAGCCGCCGGCTTGGCAATCGTCACCTGCATCTGTTTCGAGCTGGCGCCGATATAGGGTTTGGTGATGATCAAGCCATTGGTCTGCATGGCCTGCTGGTACCAGGGCCGTACACGCGGATCATAGTTGCTGCGATCAAACCCGGGCTCGGCATCGTGCATCACGCCGTCCTTATCGCCGTAATAGGCCAGATTGAACTGGCCGGAACGTTTGGCCAGGTGCAGCACCGGCATCAGATCGCCACTGGCGCCCTGCAGATGCTCGGCCAGCGCCTCGATCACGGTTCGCCTGAGTTGTAACTCCCGGCTGATCCCTTCGGCCGACTTCAAGCCGATCGACTGCAGCTGGGCAAAACTGCTGGAGTAGGTCTGGCTCTTGAGAGCGCTAAAGCTCAGCCAACTGAGCAAGAAAACGACCACCACCACAGTGGTGATCACCGACAGCAAGATTTTCTGTTTCAAGGATGGTTTTTTCATAGTGTCTACGTCTGGCTCTGGTCACGGGAAGGGCATGTTTAAACGTATAGTTGTTATCGTGCAGTGTTTCCTCACACCCTGAACAGATCGACCACAGGCTCACACTTCTTGAGTCTGATAGCGCTCAACCATGACCAACTGCAGCCGAGCGCACAACACAGCGGCGCCGGCGATCACAACCTCGGCCGGATCCGATTGCCATCGGCGGACAATAAGCCTCAAATGCAGCTTTATTCTGCTGTAGTACAAGGAAAGTACATGTCCCAATCTGCTGTCATTGGCTTAGCACTCTGCATGCTGCCAATATTATCCGTCGCGGCGGCCCCGACGCCGTCATTTGATTGCCAGCGCGCCCAAAGCCCGGTAGAAAAAACCATTTGCCAACAGGCTGAATTAGCCGAGTTGGACAGGCAATTAAATAGCGCATACTGGCAATTTATTAAGCAACTGCCAAACGCTCAACAGGAAACTGCACGCCAGATGCAACGCAACTGGATCCGCGCCCGGGAGCAGGATTGTCGGCAAAATGAACCCAGTATTAATTGGTTTACGCCGGAACCCGCCTCATCGTACCAAGAAAATAACAGTGCCAATGGTGAAAGCCGATTATCTGAGTGCATAAAAACTTATTTAAACGATCAGATCCACCACCTGAATAAAGGTATTTTAGTTTCCATGGTTCCGATTATTAAATCCCAAGGGAAACTCAGCATTGGCTTACCTGGGATCACCGCCATTGTCAGCAAGAAAAGTAAAATGAACGACGAGTTGGCCGCTGAACCCAGACAGGTTGATGAAACGGCATATTATCTAAATCAGGTGGCGCCAGCCAATTATCTCGGCTCATCGGCGGATTTAGGCGAAGGTGTTGAAAATCAGACCATTATCAGCAGGGCTTTGCGTAGCTATTTATTGCACGATGGTCGACTTTATCATGCGTTCGCCACGACGGAATATTATAACAGTGGCGTATGCACCAGTAGCGAAATGTTTAATTTACACTTCTTCGGGCTGGAGAATGGTCATCCTCATTTTTTCGAATCCCGTGAGGATACCTTTATTCCTTACCGGGGGGAGAACTCTGCGTGTGGTTATAGTTACCACTCAACCTTCAATGTCGACGCGTCAGAGCAAGGTCTGTATTTCGATATTATGAGCATGAATAATGGTGTCTTTACGTTGTTATTTCCAGAGACTAGACGTTATATAATCAACCAGGATATTGGCCAATATGAATATGCCATTCCGCTGGAGAAAAACCTCGATGCATTCCATGGCTATGCATATAAAAAACTGTATCAGCAGGTGTTGGAAAATATGAAGCCAGCGCCGACATTATCGGTCTGTCAGCAGATAAACAATCAGTTTGTTACTTATCAACAGATCAAAGCGAATTTAGCGGCACAGGGCATCAGTCGTGAACAGGCATTTTATACCGTCACCCATCAGGGTAAAAAATTAAATGCCTATCCTGCTCTGGCTTATTTCAAACCCGGCATTCAAGCCTTGCTGCGTTATTTGGATCACGCCAGACAGACGGCGGATTGGGAAAAGAAGTTGCTCACCGCCGTCAGCCAGTATCCGGAGCCGAATCAGCACGGGCTCAAAGCGGAAATCAGCTGGCAACAGGAGCCGTTTCGTCAGGCCGGCTTCTACCACGCCGATGACTGTTTTGCGACCTCAGCATCACCGCAGAGCGATATGTCGCTCGAGGCCTGGATGTATGCCTTCTGGGCGCGTCGCCTGATGGATAACACCCTGGAGCAGAGCGAACAGGTTTTGCGGCTACTGCTAGCCATGCCGGAACCGGCCCGCTAAGCCGCGTGGCGCTGGGTGGTCCGTTGCGGCGACCACCCAACGCCATCAATGCGGCATCAGATTTTCACGGCGGCGATCGCCTGACTGACCCGTTTGTCGGAGATCGGATACGGCGTACCGAGCGTCTGGGCAAAGAAGCTGACGCGCAACTCCTCCAGCATCCAGCGGATCTCCGCCACGTCGGCCGGCACCGGCTGCCCCTTGGGCAGCTTGTTCTTCAGCTGCTGGTACTCCTGCTCCACCGCCTGCACCTTGAGCATATACAGGCGGTCGCGGTTCGGATCGGTCGGGATCTTCTCCAGCCGGCGTTCAATCGCCTTCAGGTAACGCAGCAGATCCGGCAGGTGCTGATGACCGGTATCGGCGACAAAACCGCGGTAGATCAAGCGCTCCAGCTGGGCCTGAATGTCCGAGTGCGCATAGGCCAGCTCCAGCGTCACCCGGCCCTTGAGCTGTTTCTTGATGCCATGGGCCGTGGTCAGGATCTGCTCGACCAGCTGGGCAATCGTCACCACGGTGTCGTTGAGTTCGCCGCGGATCAGCTCCTTCATCGCCTCGAAGGATTCCGCATCCCACTTCGGTGCCCCCTGCGCCGCCATCAGCTGATCACAGCCGCAGGCGATGCAGTCGTCAATCAGATCGGCCACCTTGCCAAACGGGTTGAAATAGAGCCCGAGCTTGGCCTTGTTGGGCAGCTTCTCCTGCAGGTATTTGATGGGATTGGGCACATTCAGCAGCACCAAGCGCCGCTGGCCGGCCCACATCGCTGCCGCCTGGGCCGCCTGGGAGTCAAACAGCTGGATCGCCACCGAGTCCTTGTTGTCGATGAGGGCCGGATAGGCCTTCATCTCGAACCCACCACGCTTCTGGCTGTACTCCTGCGGTAACGGGCCGAAGCTCCACAATGTCAGGCCGCTCTGTTCGATGTCACTGTCCGCCACCGCCGACAGGGTCTGTTGCACCTTGCCCTGCAGCTCAAGCTTGAGCGCATTGAGATCCTTGCTCTCGGCCACCTTGCGCCCTTTGTCGTCGACCACGCGGAAGGTGATTTTCAGATGATCGGGCACCTGATTGAGCTCCCAGCTCTCGCGCGGGATCGTCACGCCGCTCATGCGTTTGAGCTGCTTTTCGATGCTGTCGAGCAAGGGGCCGGAATCCGGGTTCAACGCCTGGTTCAACGCGCTGGCGTAGTTCGGTGCTGGCACGAAGTTCTTGCGCAGCTGCTTGGGTAGCGCCTTGATCAGCGCCACCAGCAACTCGTGGCGCAAGCCCGGGATCTGCCAGTCAAAGCCCTGGGGCTCAACCTGGTTGAGGATCGGCAATGGAATATGCACCGTCACGCCATCGGCGGCCTCGCCCGGCTCAAATTGGTAAGAGAGCCGCAACTTGAGACGCCCCTGATGCCAGAAGTTCGGATAATCGAGCTCGTTGACGTGGCTGGCATCGCCCTTCATCAACATCTCGCGTTCAAAGTTCAGTCGCTCCGGATCCTGCTTGGCGGTGGTCTGCCACCAGCGGTCGAAATGGCGGGCCGACACCACATCGTGCGGAATGCGCTCGTCATAGAACGCAAACAGCGCCTCGTCATCCACCAGAATGTCGCGCCGGCGCGACTTGTGCTCCAGCTCCTCGACCTCGGCCAGCAGCTTGAGGTTTTGCTTGAAGAAGGCGTGGCGCGTCTCGAAGTCGCCTTCCACCAGCGCGCGGCGGATAAACAGCTCACGACAGGCGGCCGGATCGATCTGGCTGTACTGCACCTCGCGCTCCGGCACGATCGTCAGGCCATACAGCGTTACTTTTTCCAGCGCCAGCACGGCGCCGGCCTTGCGCGACCAGTGCGGATCCGAGTAGGAGCGCTTGACCAGATGCTGGGCCAGCGGCTCAATCCACTCCGGCTGGATACGCGCCGCGGTGCGGGCAAACAGCCGCGAGGTCTCGGTCAGCTCGGCGGCCATCACCCATTTCGGCGGCTTCTTGAACAGTCCGGAGCCCGGGAACAGCATGAAGCGGGCATTGCGGGCACCGATAAACTCCTGCTTGTCACCATCCTTGCACCCGATATGGCTGAGCAGCCCCACCAGCAGCGCCTGATGGATGCGGATGTTGTCGCCCGCGACGTCGTTATGCACGAGCCCCAATTCGCGGGTGGCCTGGCGCACCTGATAGTGAATGTCCTGCCACTCGCGGATGCGCAGATAGGAGAGGAACTCCTGCTGGCAGCGGCGGCGGAACTGGTTCTGGCTGTCCTGTTCCTGCGCCTCCTGCAGATAGCGCCACAGGTTCAGGAACGCGATGAAGTCCGACTCTTTGTCCTCGAAGCGGCGATGCTGCTCGTCGCTGGCCTGCTTCTTCTCCATCGGCCGCTCGCGCGGATCCTGAATTGACAGTGCCGAGGTGATGATCAGCACCTCCTCCAGGCAGTCAAACTTCGGCGCCTCAATCACCATGCGCGCCAGACGCGGATCGAGCGGAATACGTGCCAGCTGGCGGCCGATGGCGGTCAGGCGCAGGCCGTTGCCCGGGCCCGATTTCTCGGACTTGCCCTCCTGCCATTTGCCTTCAATGGCGCCGAGCTCTTCCAGCAGACGAATGCCGTCGGTGATCTGGCGGCTATCCGGCGGTTCGACAAACGGGAAGCGGCTGATATCGCCGAGGCCGAGCGCCAGCATCTGCAGGATGACCGACGCCAGGTTGGTACGCAGGATCTCCGGATCGGTAAACTCCGGCCGACCGAGAAAATCGCTCTCGTCATACAGGCGGATACAGATCCCCGGTGCCACGCGGCCGCAACGCCCCTTGCGCTGATTGGCACTGGCCTGGGAGATGGGCTCGATCGGCAGCCGTTGTACCTTGGTGCGCGCCGAGTAGCGGCTGATGCGCGCGGTACCCGGATCGATGACATAGCGGATGCCCGGCACCGTCAGCGAGGTTTCGGCGACGTTGGTCGCCAGCACGATGCGCCGGCCGGCATGGGGACTGAATACCCGGTTCTGCTCGGCATTGGAGAGCCGCGAGTAGAGCGGCAAGATCTCGGTATCGCGCAGGTTGCGCTTGCGCAGCGCGTCGGCGGTATCGCGGATTTCGCGCTCGCCGTTCATGAAGATCAGAATATCGCCGAGCCCCTCGACACACAGCTCGTCGACGGCATCGAAGATGCCCTGCAGCGGATCTTTTTCCTCGCTGCCATCGACCAGCGGCCGATAGCGGGTCTCCACCGGATAGGTGCGACCTGTGACCTCGATGATCGGCGCCTTGCCAAAATGGCGGGCAAAGCGTTCGGGATCGATGGTCGCCGAGGTGATGATCACCTTCAGATCGGGACGTTTCGGCAGCAGCTGCTTGAGGTAGCCGAGAATGAAGTCGATGTTCAGGCTGCGCTCGTGGGCTTCGTCGATGATCAGGGTGTCATACTGGCTCAGCAGGCGATCATGCTGGATTTCGGCCAGCAGGATACCATCGGTCATCAGTTTGACGAAGGTGTCGTCACCCACCTGATCGTTGAACCGCACCTTGTAACCCACGGTACTGCCCAGCTCGCTCTTGAGCTCCTCGGCAATCCGGGTCGCCACACTGCGTGCCGCCAGACGCCGGGGTTGGGTATGGCCGATCAGCCCCTGCACCCCGCGCCCCAGTTGCAGGCAGATCTTCGGCAGCTGGGTGGTCTTGCCCGAGCCGGTTTCGCCGGCGACGATCACCACCTGATGCGCGGCGATGGCGCGGGCAATCTCATCCTTCTTCTGACTGACCGGCAGATCTGCCGGATAGTCGATGGCCGGCAGCTTGCTGGCGCGCGCCTCGGCACGCAGCTGGGCCGCCGCCAGCTCCAGCGCGATGGCCTCGAGGATTGGCTGGCGCTTGGCCGCCGGCACTTTCTCAACACCACGCAGACGGCGCGACAGGCGCTGACGATCCATCGCCAGACAGGCAGACAAGGCAGATTGCAATTGGGAAATAGACAAGGACACGGTGACAACCCCACAGACGGCCGCGCCATCACCCACCGGACAAGTTCCGGCCCAGCAACGGCAGCAGTAACAATGGCCGCCATGCTAGCAGAAAAGGGGCCAGACCAAAACGGCAGGCCCCACAAGGGGCGGCAAGCCATCAGCAAGAGCAAATATTCCAACTCTGGACTGGCAGTGATGGCCAGGCGGCGTAATATGGTGGCGCTTTGTCCGTGCCGGGAGGCATGTCATCGCACGAGACAAACGGCTCAATAAAGCACTCACGGGATAACAAGATGAAAAATGTGCTGATTATTAAAACCGGTGACGCCCTCGCCGGATTACTGAACCACTGGGGCGATTTTGACCAGTTTATCCAGCGCCAGCTGGCCAACCCGGACCTGGCGATCCAGGTCGTCAATGTCCACCGCGACGAGCCCTTGCCTGAACCGGCAACGCTGGCGGCGGTGATCATTACCGGCTCCCCGGCGATGGTGACCGACCGGGCGCCGTGGAGTGAGCGCACCGCCGACTGGCTGCGCCAGGCCGCTGGCTATCCGTTACCGATCCTCGGCATCTGCTATGGCCACCAGTTACTGGCTCACGCCTTTGGCGGCGTTGTCGGCAACCATCCCCACGGCACCGAAGTCGGCAGTGTCGATATCTGGCAGACCCCCACCGCACGCCAGGATCCGCTGTTTTCGGTCCTGCCGCGCCAATTCATTGGCCATGTCACCCACACCCAGAGTGTGTTGACGTTGCCGCCGGGGGCGCGGCTACTGGCGCACAACGATTACGAGCCCCACCAGGCCTTTGTGCTCGGCGAGCAGATCTGGGGCGTGCAGTTTCACCCGGAATTTAATCAGGAGATCACCCGCCACTACATAGTGGCGCAGCAGGAGTCGCTGGAACGCCAGGGCCGCGATGTCCCTCAGCTCTACGCCGATGTGCAGGAGCACCCTTACGGACAGCAGTTGTTGCAGCGCTTTGCGCAACTGGTGCACCAGGCGCAATAACACCCCCCATTCGGCGCCAGTAGCGCAACCCTGGCGCCGGACACCTCTTCAGCTGCACCTCGGCCACAACACAACCTAAGCCTGACAAAATATAATTTCGTGACGTTATCATTTTATTTCCAGCCCCGCTGGATCTGCGCAAAACGTCTATTTTAATGCCAGCTCTGCAGTGAGACCTGCGCCATGCAAGCCACCAAAATAAGCCACAGGTAATGACAAACATATCTATAGCCATATCATCGACTGACCAATAACAATTCCGCGCCAAGATTCGTAACGTTACGTAGCGCAAAAAAATGCAAGCAAATCGGTAAAACGATCACATTTCACCGTAAATCATCTTCTCAATCTCGCGTAACTCCGCTCAGATACATCGCGCATTGAAAGCCTTTTCATGTGCCGATTACAGAGTGTGTTCTGTGGTTCTCTGGTTGTTAATCGCCGTCAGCGTGGCGTCATTTATCGCCACGTTCCTATTACACCCGATATGGAACCGCATCATGACAAACACCCCCTACCGCCATCCCGGCTGTGGCTGGTTCAGACTGACACTGCTTGGCAGCCTCACCTTGCTGGCCGTGGCCTCAGGCTCGGCGCTGGCCGCCACCACAACGCAAGCCTTATTGCCGGCCCAAGCCAGCCTCAGCGATGGCGCCACGCTCAGTAACGGCCAGATCGACCTGGCCCATGGCCTGGCACAGTGGAATTTCAGCGTTGACGCCAGCGACGACTATAAGGTCGCGATTAACTACCGCTCGCCCTATGGCTCCAAAGTCAACACCTTCTTTGTCGACAACCACAGCAGCAATGTCACCTCCGGCACTCACGATACGGTGCAAAGCTATACCGTCACCCTGCATCTGGATGCCGGTCGGCATAAGGTCGGCGTCGACGGTCGTTCCCAGTGGGGCTACCTCTTCCTCACCGGGGCGGATGTGACAGTCAGCGCCATCGATACCGATGGTGATGGCGTCAGTGACAGCCAGGATGCCTTCCCGAATGATGCCAAAGAGTGGGCCGACAGCGATGGCGACGGCCATGGTAACAACAGTGATGCCTTCCCTAACGACGCCAGCGACTGGCTCGACTCCGATCAGGATGGCTATGGCGATAACCGCGAACTGGCCAACGGTAGCGATCCGCACGATGCCAACAGCATTCCGGATTACAACGGCGATCATCAGACGCTGCTGATCGGCGCGGCCGCTACCGCCTCGGTCACCAAGCAACCCGTCACCATCAAGCCGGACTATATCCAGATCGAGAACTCGGCCGCCGGCTCCTCCGCGGGCTGGGACTTCAGCGTCAACCAGAATGGCTACTACCGTGTCAGCCTGCAGGTCGCCAACGTCAATGCCGACACCCGCAGCAATCAGGCGTTCCTCGATGGCACCCCTCTGGAGTTCACCTCCGGCCCCAGCAGCACCCAGTCCGTCATCCTGGACGGCTATCTCGAAGCGGGTAAACACACGGCCGGCATCCGCGTTGCCGACACCAACAAGCACTGGGGTTATGTGCGCCTGACCGGTGGCGAAGTAGCCTACCTGGGCAACCTGGCAATCACCTCGCCGAGCGCCGGCAGCATCATCGCCAGCGGCCAGCCACTCAGCATCGCCTATAGCCATACCGGTAGCGGCACCCTGAGCTATCGCGTCAACGGCGGCGACAAGGTGGTCTATACCGGCGGCAGCCCGCTGCAGATCCCGGTGTCGGCCGATGGTTTCTATCGCGTCGAACTCAGCGTCGAAGGCACTCGCCTGACGGACTCGGTCGGTGTCTATGTCGGCACCAAGCCGACCGCTGACTTCATCCAGACCAGCGGCAGCCACTTTACCCTCGCCGGCAAACCCTGGTACTTCAACGGCACTAACCAGTACTACCTGATGTACAAGCCCGAGGCGATGGCCGAGGACATCTTCAAGCGCGCCTCAAGTCTGGGTCTGAACGTGGTGCGGACCTGGATGTTCTGCAACGATACCCAACTGCACGACGGGGTCTGCATCAACCTGGCCAGTGGTGGCGACTTCATCCTGAACAAGGATCCGGCCACACGAACCGCCGCCGAGCAGGCGATCATCGATCGCAGCTTCGCACTGTTCGACAACTATGTTGCCCTCGCCGCCCAGTACAACATCCGGCTGGTGCTGAGCCTCGGTGACGAGTGGAACTACTTTGGCAAGGTCACCGACTACGGCCCCTATGCCGATGCCGCCGGCCGCGCCAAGTTCAAGACCTACATCGGCAAGCTGCTGAACCACACCAATCAGATCACCGGCCGCAAATACAACGCCGATCCGACGATCATGATGTGGGAGCTGGCCAACGAGCCACGCATCGCCACCGGTTTTGCCGACTGGGTCGCCGATATCTCCAGCTATCTGCGCACCCAGGCCCCGAACCAGCTGATCTCCATCGGTATGGAGTCCTCCTTTAACTTCAACGGCTCCGGCGATAGCTATGCGGCGCTAAAAGCGCTGAATGACAATCCGAACATCGATGCCATCAGCGCCCACCTCTACCCAAGCGCGTGGCACATGACGGATCAGCAGGCGCTGGACAACCTCGATCAGTTAGCCGCCCTGGCGCGCGAGCTGAAGAAGCCGGCCTACCTCGGCGAGTTCAGCTGGCCGGCCAACATGAAGCGTTCCGACAGCAATCCGACCGGCGCCAGTTCGACGACGGCCACCATCGCCGAGGGACTGAGCAAACGGGAGCAGCTGTACCGCGACTGGTACGCCCTGGCCTGGACCAACAAGGATGCCATCGGCGGCATGTTAAGCTGGCAGCTGAGCGGTCTGGAATGGGGCAGCGGCGCCACCGGCACCTGCCAATGGTGTAGCGGCCCCTATGGCGTCTACTCCGGCGGCTGGTCCGGTAACCACGATGGTTTCCAGTTCTACTGCACGCTGAATGACGATGAATATGCCATCACCGGGCTTGGCGCCAAGGGCACCAATGTCGAGGGCGATACCATCAACCTGCGGCTGCACAAGTCGAGCTGTGACATCATCAAGGCCTACTCACAGCAGTACAAGGCGTTGAATAATCCGTGACCCTGCGCCATCAGGAATAAAGCCAGCACGCCGGTGCTGGCTTTTTCGTGCCGCAACCTTGGCCATGCCGGGCGGGGATGGCTTCATTGATCCCGGCTTTTGGTTTAGACTGCGGCGTCTTTTTCACCATGAACCCGAGCGATGATGATAGTTCCGAGCTTTGAAGTTGTGATGCGCTGGCTGAGCCAGGGCCAGTTCCCTCACTACCTGTGCGATCAGTGCCACGGCATCCATGTCGTCGATCTGCAATCACTGGAGGGGGTGCTCGAGAGTCGGTTGTTTGTGGAAAATGACGGCATCATGTTCACCACCGAGCTGGAGATCCGTCCGACCGCCCTGCTGCCGCTGGTGGCTGATCTGGGGCGTCTGAACATGAACTATCCCGCGCTGAAGGTGTTTGTCGATGTCGTGGATGACAACCTGCCCCGGCTGATGATTTGCGATTCACTGGCCACCGCCGCCGGCCTGACCGACGAACAGTTGCATCTGTTTATGCGCACCACGATCGAGGCCACGCAGCAACTGTATGGTGAGTGCGAACAGATGGGCTTTCTTAATCCGCCGGACGAGGCCATTCCGCCCGGCAGTGCCATGCACTGAGTCCGCCGCTGGCGCCCTGTTGATGCCGTCCTCTGGACGGCATTTTCATCTGCGCGACTGAGCCGCTAACGCCGGCTAATCGCGCCAGATAGTGCATAGAGATGCAAATTGGTGCCATGCGGCACGCCATGCCGAGCTTTCGTCTGTTTTTTTCACGTAAACTGAATTTAATTGCCGCCATCTCCGTTGATTACGGAATAGTTAAGCAATATAGTGCGCGCCTTCCGCCGAGTCATACCCGGGTTGGCATGACTCCACATTCACCTAGCTGCATGAAAATACACGCATGAAGAAAAATCTCGGACTGGGCGCCCTGATCGCGCTGGTATTGAGCTCCATGGTCGGCGCCGGCATCTTCAGCCTGCCGCAAAACATTGCGGCCCAGGCACAGGTTGGCGCAATCAGTCTCGGTTGGGTCATCACTGGTCTCGGCATGATCTGTCTGGCGCTGGTGTACCAGTTTCTGTCACTGCGCCGTCCGGATCTGGATGGTGGCATCTTCACCTATGCCCGCGCCGGTTTTGGCAGTCTGATCGGTTTTAACGCCGCCTGGGGCTACTGGATTTGCCAGCTGCTGGCCAACGTCTCCTACGTCGTGGTGTTGTGCAGCGCCCTGAGCTACTTCGTCGATACCCCACAACAGATACTGATGGGCGAAGGGAATACACCGGCGGCGATTGCGCTGGGCTCGGTGCTGATCTGGTGCGTGCACCTGCTGGTGCTGCGCGGCATCCGCCTGGCCGCCTTCGTCAACATCATCACCACCATCGCCAAGCTGGTGCCGCTGGTGGTGCTGTGTGTCGCCCTGCTGCTGGCCTTTCATCTGCCCACGTTTTCGCTGGATATCTGGGGCGAGAACACCGCCGGCCTCGGCAGCGTGATGGAACAGGTCAAGTCGACGATGAAAATCACCCTCTGGGTGTTCATCGGCATCGAGGGGGCCATCGTCGTCTCTGCCCGTGCCGAGCGCCGCAGCGATGTCGGCAAGGCCACCATCATAGCGCTGCTCAGTGCGCTGGCGCTGTATGTCATGGTCAGCCTGTTTGCGCTGGGGGTGATGACCCAACCGGAAGTGGCCGCGCTAAAGAACCCCTCTACCGCCGCCATCCTTGAGCGCGTGGTCGGCCCCTGGGGCGCCATGTTGATCAACGGCGGCATGATGATCTCGGTCTGTGGTGCCTTCTTAAGCTGGACCATGATGGCCTGCGAAGTGCCGTTTATCGCCGCGCGGACCGGTCTGTTCCCCAGCTGGTTTGCCGCCGAAAACCGTAACGGCGCGCCCCATCATGCTCTCTGGGCATCGACCCTGATGATTCAGCTGTTCCTGCTGATCATCCTGTTCCAGCAGAGTACCTACCTGCTGCTGGTCAACATCACCACCGCTGCCGCCCTGGTGCCTTATGTCTTCTCCGCAGCCTACGGCGTGCGCCTGAGCTGGAGCGGTGTCAGCTACGAGCAGCAAGCCGGCGCCCGGCGCCGCGATCTGACGATTGCCTTGATCGCCACCCTGTATGGCCTCTGGCTGGTCTATGCCGCCGGTCTGGAATACCTGATGCTGGTAACCCTGCTGTATGCACCGGGGATCCTGATCTACTGGTTGGCCCGCCGTCAGCATGGTGCCCGGCGCCTGAACCGGGTGGAGCTGGCGCTGACGCTGATGCTGTGCGCCATCGCGCTGTGGACCCTGTGGCTCGCCAGCCACGGCAGCCTGAGTCTGGGGTAACCGGCCACGCCTCGCCGGGTCGCGACTTGTCATCCGCGGCCCGGCCCCTTAGGATCGGGCCACGTTTCATCATGGTTCCCATCTCATGACCTTGATCCTTATCTACCTGGCCACCGGCCTGCTGTCGGGTTTTCTCGCCGGCCTGTTTGGCATCGGTGGCGGGCTCATCATAGTGCCACTGCTGCTTCTGAGTTACGGCCTGCAGGGACTGCCGTCGAGTATCAGTACCCATCTGGCGGTCGGCACCTCGCTGGCCTGCATCGTCTTCACCGCGCTGAGTTCGGTTCGCGCCCACATGGCCAAAGTGCAGATGGACTGGCCGGTGATCCTGCAACTCTCGGCCGGTATGGTGATCGGTGCCCTGCTCGGTGGCGATATCGCCGCCGGCCTCAGTGCCACATTGTTACAACGACTGATTGGCCTGTTTGCGCTGACCATGGCCCTGCAGATCTGGTGTGATTGGCGACCTCAGGGCAAACATCCCCATGTCTCACGGCTGGAGCGTCCGCTGGTGGGCACTGTGATCGGTGTCAGCTCGGCGCTGTTTGGCATCGGTGGGGGAACCCTGATTGTCCCCTATCTGCGCTGGCGCCATGTGCCCATGGTGCAGGCGATTGCGGTCTCGGCGGCCTGTGGCATACCGGTGACCATCAGCGCCACCTTGAGTTACATCTACTCCGGCTGGCACGAACCATCCCTGCCGGATCACGCCTTCGGTTTTGTCTACTGGCCAGCGCTGCTGGGCATAGTGCTGACCAGCACCCTGACCGCCCGCCTTGGCGCGCGCTTGGCACACCGCCTGCCCAGTCTCTGGTTGCGCCGCAGCTTTGCCGTGCTGCAACTGCTGATCGCCATCAAGTTCCTGTTTTTGTAAGCTACTTGTCGAGTTTTCAGACACTTGAACTCAGCTGACCGGTAAAGCGATTGCAATTGCCGGTCAGGCTAGGTAGACTCGCCGGCGTTGTTATGGGGGCTCTGTTGGTCCTCCCGCATCGGAATCTCGTCGACCTGGTCAGGACCGGAAGGTAGCAGCCAAGGCGAGTCCTTCGAGTGCCGGGATGTGGCTGGCAGAGCCCCCACCATTTCTGGCAAATCAATTGTCGTTGGAACCATAAGTTGACATAGTGGAACCAAAAGCTGACATAAACTTGCATCATAAGTTGACATAGCCTAAACCTGTAGAAAAGCAACTACAGGTTGGAGGCGCTATGTATCGTCGGCACCTGAAGCACTCCCGCGTCAAGAACCTCTTCAAATTCGTCAGCGCCAAGATGAACACTGTGTTTACAGTAGAATCGTCTCTAGAGTTCGATACCTGCTTTCATCTTGAATACTCCCCTGCAGTTAAAACATTCGAAGCTCAACCAGAAGGCTATTACTACATCTTCGAAGATCGTGAATGCCCCTATACTCCAGATTTTCGGGTCGTTGATGAGCGTGGCAATCCCTACTTTATTGAAGTCAAACCCAGCGCTAAAGTTGCGACCCCTGATTTTCTCCAACGCTTCCCAATTAAACAGCAAAAGGCGATTGAGCTGCGCTCGCCATTGAAGCTGGTAACAGAGAGGCAAATCCGCGTTGATCCCATCCTCGGCAATCTCAAACTGTTGCATCGTTATTCTGGCTTTCAGAGTTTTACGCCCCTGCATATACAGTTGCTCGGTTTAGTGAGACAACTGGGACGAGTATCGTTAGCGAAGCTATCTGGTTCGACAGGAGCTCCGCCAGAGGAAATCTTGGCAACGACCCTGTCACTGATGGCCAGAGGGTTAATTCACAGCGACTTGACTGAGCGGGAAATGGGCTTATCCAGTGTTGTCTGGGCAATATGATGTGCGCACAACAAAGTAGTGAACATCCATCTGGATTATTCGAGGATGAATTTGCCCTTCCTGAGCCAGCAGCCTCTTCTACACCCAGTGAATCAACTGTAACTGGAATATCTGCTACTTTCGATAGTTTTCCAGATGAACTCAAGAATGAAGCACTACACCGACTTAAATATCTCCAATGGATTGAAGCGCGTTTAATCGGGGGCTGGACAGAAAAAAATATATCGCCTTTACTTGTCGAAGCAGCATCCATATTACCGCCACCGGTACCCAACTGGCGCACGCTTGCACGATGGCGAAAGAACTATATTCAGCAAGGGAAAAAAATAATTGCGCTCATACCTAGGCATCAAGCCAAGGGGAATTCGCAAAGTAGGCTACCATTAAGTGATGAAATATTCTTTGAGGAAGCCGTTCATAAGTATTTGGTCGACGAAGAACCATCCATAGCATCTAGCTATCAACTGTACAAAAGCAAAGTCGAACTAGAAAATAAAACCATTGTTCAAAATCCAATTAAAATTCTGTCTTATAAAGCCTTCTACGACCGAATAAAAATGCTTCCAGCCTATCAAGTCATGAAGTGCAGAAAAGGATTGCATCTCGCTAATGCTCAATTCAAGGCTATTGGCAGTCATAAGCGGCCAACACGGATTATGGAAAGGGTCGAAATTGACCATACACCACTGGACTTGATCCTGCTCGATGATGAGTTACTGGTTCCATTGGGGCGTCCTTGTCTGACTCTACTGATTGATTGTTATAGTCATTGTGTTGTCGGCTTTAATCTCAATTTCAACCAACCAGGTTATGAGTCTGTACGTAACGCCTTACTAAATAGCATTCCTCAAAAGAACTATATCAAAGATAAATACCCGGTTATCGAACACGAATGGCCTTGCTATGGTAAACCAGAGACTTTGGTTGTAGATAACGGAGTTGAATTCTGGAGCAACAGTCTGGAGCAGGCCTGTCTGGAATTAGGGATCAATATTCAATACAACCCGGTTAGAAAACCATGGCTCAAGCCCATGATTGAGCGCATGTTTCGTACGATCAATTGCAAGCTTATTGACCCAATACCCGGCAAGACATTTTCTAATTACCTAGAGAAAGGGGAATATAACCCCGAAAAAGATGCAGTGATGCGGTTTTCAGTTTTTTTAGAAATCTTTCACCAATGGATTATTGATATTTACCACTATGAACCCGATAGCAGGCACCGCTATATCCCAATACTATCATGGCAATATGGCTTTGATAGATTGCCTCCCGCCAAAGTTACAGGAGAGGATATGGCAAAGCTAGAAGTTATTTTGAGCCTGTGCATCCGATGTAAGCATACACGAGGTGGAGTGGAGCACTTATACCTGCGTTATGATTCAGAAGAGTTCGCATCCTATCGGATGAAGTATCCGAGCAAAACGGATGGAAAACAGTATGTGCTTGTAAAGCTAAATCCAAGGGATATATCTTATGTATATGTTTTTATAGATAAAATTGGCGAATACATCCGAGTTCCGTGTGTTGACTCAGAAGGTTATACAAGAGGCTTGAGTTTACAAGCTCACAAGATCAATGTGAAATTACACCGTGATTTCATTGGAAAAAAAATAGATGTTGTCAGTTTAGCGATATCGCGTGCGAAAATTGAAAGTAGGATAATTAAGGAACTGACGGAAGTCCGTCAAACACTTAAGAAACACAATATTAAAGGGATTAACAAAATAGCTAAATACCGAGATATCGGCAGCCAGACTGCTGCGAACCTTTTGTCCTCGACCCAAACACCTGAAAATACCAACGACAACCCGGTACAGCCAAAGACTGATCAGCTGCCGCTGGAAGACGATTGGGACAGTTTCACCTCGGAACTGGAGCCCTACTGATGGAGCTATCCAGTACCGATGCCGATAAGCTCAAATCTTTTATCGACTGCTATGTGGAAACGCCGCTGCTTCGCATCATTCAGGATGATTTCGATCGCCTGCGCTATGACAAGCAGTTCGCCGGTGAGCCGATTTGTATGCTGCTGACAGGTGATGCCGGAACCGGCAAATCCTCCCTGCTCCGCCATTATATGGCCCAGTCTCCCGAACAAAGTGGCCAGGGCTTTGTTCGCAAACCGCTACTGGTCAGCCGGATCCCGAGTAAGCCGACACTCGAATCCACCATGGTCGAACTACTCAAGGATCTGGGTCAATGGGGCAGCGAATACCGTCTGCACAGAAGCTCGGCAGAAAGCCTGACCGAGGCACTCATTAAATGCCTGAAGCGGTGTGAAACCGAGTTGATCATCATCGATGAATTTCAGGAGTTGATCGAAAACAAGACTCGCGAGAAACGCAATCAGATCGCCAATCGTCTCAAATACATCAGTGAAACCGCCAAGATCCCGATTGTGCTCGTTGGTATGCCATGGGCTGCAAAAATCGCCGAAGAGCCGCAGTGGGCTTCGCGCCTCATGGTGCGAAGAACTATCCCCTTCTTCAAGCTTTCAGAAGATGCAGAGAGTTTCGTTCGCTTTGTCATGGGGCTGGCCAGGCGGATGCCCTTTGCAACACCACCCAAGCTGGAAGCCAAACATACCATTTTCGCGCTATTTGCATCCTGCCATGGCAGCATTCGAAGACTCAAACATCTGCTCGATGAATCGGTGAAACAGGCGCTGGCTGCTCATTCCGAGACGCTTCAGCACGAGCATATCGCCGTGGCTTTTGCGCTGTTTTATCCCGACCAGATCAACCCATTTTTACAACCCATCGACGAGATCCAGACGTGCGAAGTAAAGCAATACTCGCGCTATGAGATCGATGCAGCAGGCAAAGATGAAGTACTGATACCAACGCAATTTACCGACAAAATCCCCATCAGCCAGTTACTCAAGAAGCGATAACGTGAACTTCTCCCCTCTTTACCCTGCAAACTAAGTATTGCTTAGTACACTTGTTCGTATAAGACTAAGAAAATCTTAGCTACCTGATCCTCAGCTAGCAGATACCCCATGACAAACCCACTACCCATCAGACTCAAAGCCGCACGCAAGGCTGCGGGCCTGACGCAACAGCAACTTGGGATGCGATTAGGTATGGAGCAGAGCACGGCTAGCGCCCGAATGAACCAGTACGAAAAAGGCAAGCACGCCCCTGACTACCAGACGATGCAACGCATCGCCCAGGAGCTGGGTTTTCCGGTGGCTTATTTCTACTGTGATGATGACTTGTTGGCTGAACTTCTTTGCGCACTGGCCAAATTGCCGAAAGAAAGGCAGCAAGAGATGTTGCTGCAACTTTCGGCACCCAAGGAATGATAAGGTCAGAGCTGGATTCAGGTTCCGCTTAAATAGACCCCTGCCATGCCATCGAGTCTCTTCTTAATCTGTTCCCAGCCCGGCATTATTTGCCCCATCAGTCGGTAGAATCGTTCACTGTGGTTATGTTCTGCTATATGGCAGAGCTCGTGCAGGATCACATAGTCGATACACTCACGGGACGCTTTCACCAGGTGAGGATTCAGCGTGATACGACCATTTGGCGAGCAGCTTCCCCACTGGGTTCGCATCGTCAGAATGCGAATAGGCGGCCGTTCGCTAACCCAGAGCGTCTGTTCAAGCAACGCCTCGAGTCTGCGACTAAAGACCTCTTTCGCGCGCGCCTTGTACCACTCATGCAGCAATGAGCAAACAAGCTCTGGCCCATACTGTCGAACCGAGACTTGTAACTGACCACCCAGCAATTTCACCTGCTGCTTTTGCGTGGCCGATTCTGTCACCTTGAGCAGATACTGCTTACCGAGGTAATAGCAGCTCTCGCCACTGACATAGTGTGGCGCCAGAACATGCTCATTGAGAGAACGAAAATAGCGTAACTGCTGGTAGATCCAGCGCGCCCGCTTTTTCAGTGCCTCCAGAACCTCGAGTTGCGACACATTGGCCCCAGCCTGAACCTCGATACGACAATCCGGATGAACCAGGATCCGCACTCGCCCCGTGTTCGTGTTACGACTAACTCGCTCAACGTCGATCCGCTCATCCCCATAACTAAAACTCAGCCGTTCACCCGACTCGGCAGCCTGATAAGGTGTTGAACAATCAATCGCAGCATTCATCAGCACTGTCCCCACTCAATCCGCATGCTGATTCAGACCGACACGGGTGATCTGAATCACCATCTCTACGATCTTCTTAGCCTGATCCATGCCCCCCCCTATGGCTTTGCACTCGGTAAACATCCTGGGTAGCAGCTTCTTGCGGATATCGGCCTCGATGTTTTGTGGATTGATGGAGTGTTCGGCGACCGACATCTCGACACAGCCATCAATTTCGAATGCAAGTTTGACCCACTTATCCTGAACCTGCTGATCCACAATGCTGAAAACTTCCGGCAGAATTTTTTTGAACACACCGAAGTAGGCTTGAGCATGGCGATGTCCAGCAAAGGCTTCGGGTATCTCGTCCAGTTGGCGCTTTTGTACCTGCTGCTCAAACTCATGAAACAGCAGATATTGCTTGAGCGGGTGGTCAAACAGCTTTTCAGCCTCTTCAATGGCCTGACGCAACAGCTTGGAGAAAGCCTCCTGCGCGTAGGGGTCGTCGCCTAGCTCCTGCTCAATCATCCGGGTGACCCGGGTCTTGATGATATCCGTCTCGTTGCGGGTCTTGTCTTCGTTCCACTCGTCGGGTTGTTGTGTCAGCCCCATCTTGCCAACTTCGTAGACACCTTCTGGATCCCGCACTTCAACACCGACAACATGCTTGTTCAGCAGTTTTTTCACCTGCTCGGCATATTCGTCATAGTCGATGCTTTCGCCTGCATCCTGACGCACCAACTGCCGCAAGCTGGAGAGTTGTTTGACAGTCTCTTTGTAGTGCTGCCGATCCGCATCCGAGAAGCTCTTGTCTGCAAAGAAAGTGCTCGATTGCAACGCCACCTTCAGGCAACTGGCGAAAGCACTCAGCGCCTCGTAGAAGTCTTCGCGGATCTTCAGGTGCACATCAACCAGCTCACCATCGCGATCCTCAGTCTTGGGAACCAGAACCTGCCGCAGCTGTTCGATGTCTTTCTTGTTTTTAACGCCATCGAAGATGGCCCAGAGCATCTTATAGAGATGCGGCAGACGCTTGTATTCGGTACTCATCTGCTCGTACAGACCGGCGATATCGTTGATGTCATAGCCCCCCTGAGTGCGGGACGCCAGATCCTGATACTTGGCTATCGTGGTATCCAGTTCGCTGAGGATGCCCCGATAGTCGATGAGCAGACCAAACTGCTTCTTCAGGTGCAGTCGGTTCACGCGGGCAATGGCCTGGATCAGGTTATGCCCCTTGAGTGGCTTGTCGATATAGAGCACCGCATTCTTCGGCTCATCAAAACCGGTCAGCAGCTTATCCACCACGATAAGCAGTTTCAGGCTCGGGTCTTTGTCAAAACGCTCGATGATCTGCTTGGTGTAGATCTGTTCATCCTGATTGCCGACATGTTCATTCCACCACTTTTGCACCTCGGGCATGGCGGCTTCATCAACCTCGGTATTACCCTCTCGGGAATCGGGAGCGCTCATCACCACCGCGCTTTCAAACAGACCTGCTTCATCCAGATACTGCTTGTACTTGATGGCCGAGGCTTTGCTGTCGCAAGCCAGTTGCCCTTTGAGCTCATCATCGATGTGTTTGACAAAGTGGTTGGCAATATCCAGTGCAATCAGCCGGATCCGATCTTCGGCACTGTAGATCTGCCCCTTCTTGGCAAACTTGCGCTTGAGGTCGGCTTTTTGCTCCTCGTTCAGCCCTTCGGTGATCCGATCAAACCAGCTGTCGATGGCCCGCTCGTTCACATCCAGATCCGGAATGCGCTCTTCATACAGCAACGGGGTAACGGCTCTGTCTTCTACCGCGCGTTGCATGGTATAGGCATGCACGATCGGGCCGAATTTGTTGGTGGTCTTGTCGTCTTTTAGCAACGGGGTGCCGGTGAAGGCCACAAAGGCGGCATTGGGAAGCGCCTGCTTCATGCGGATGTGGTTCTCGCCCCCCTGGCTGCGATGCCCCTCATCGATCAGCACGATAATGTCCGAGCTGTGGTTGCTGCATTCCGGCAGTTTGGTCGCGCTGTTGAACTTCTGGATCAGCGAGAAAATAATCCGCTCATTGCCATGACCGATCTGCTCAGCCAGCCGTTTGCCCGAGGTGGCCATTGCCGCTTCGCGATCCTTTTTACTCGCCAGCTCACCACCGGAGGCAAAGGTCTTGCTCAGTTGGCTTTCCAGATCGACCCGATCGGTCACCACGATAATCCGGCAGGCTTTCAGTGACTCATGCAGGATCAGCGCCTTGCTCAAGAACACCATGGTGAATGACTTACCCGAGCCCGTGGTATGCCAGATCACGCCCCCTTCACGCCCTCCCTGGAGGTTGCGTGAATCGATGCGCTCGATCAGTCGTTTGATGCCAAATACCTGCTGATAGCGGGCGACTATCTTGCCCGCCTTCTTGTCAAACAGGGTGAAATAGCGCGTCATCTCCAGCAAACGGGCGGGTGAAAGCAGACTAACCAACAGCCTGTCCTGACCGGTCACCGCCAGCTCACCGGAGGAGACCAGATCCTGATACCAGATCAGATCGTGCGGTTTACGGTGATCAAACAACGCGGCCATCTGATGCGCCGAGAGGCGACGATTCTTCAGGGAAAACATCTGGGCTTCGGAAATATCCTCCTCGCGCCAAGCGGCCCAGAATGTGGTCGGCGTCAAACATGTGCCATAGCGGCCATCCGAGCCATTGATGGAGAGCAGCAACTGGCTGTACGCAAAAAGCTGCGGGATCTCGTCGTGCCGCTGATTGCGCAGGCTTTGCGAGATGCCTTCATCGATAGTCGGACCCTTTTGCCCCCCCTGTCCTGAGTGGCCGTCAGGGCGTTTTGCTTCGATAACAACCAGCGGAATGCCGTTGACGAAGCAGACGATATCCGGTCGCCGCGCATCGATGCCGCCTGAGCGCAGTACGCTGAACTCTTCGGTAAAGACAAAGCTGTTGTTTTCCGGCTGTTGCCAGTCAATCAGGGCAATGGTCGGATTGACCTTCTTGCCATCGACAAACTCGGTGACGGAAATGCCCAGCAGCAAGTGGTTATAGAGCCGTTCATTAGCCCGCAGCAGCCCTTCGTTCAGCGCTGGCGCACAAATTTCGGCGACCAGGTTATCGAGGGTCTTCTCCGATAACCCATGCTCACGCCCGGCATAGGGAAAGCGTCGTTTGGCCAGTTGCGTGCGTAATTCCTCTCGCAGCACCACTTCGCTCGGCTTGCCGCCACGCGCCGCCAACGCCTGCTCGGGCGGCAGAAAGGTCCAGCCCAGATTGCTTAACAAGGCCAGAGCCGGGATCTTGGCGCTGTACTCTTCCTGGAATTTTGGGGTGCCTATCATGCCATCCTGTCCTCTTTGTTCGTGTTTAGCCGCTGCTGAAACTCAATCAGCTCATGGACTGAGCTCGTCACCGGGTCATAGACCCACTCATGATCAAAATGCGTCTTGAGTCGTTGGCTCATATAGGCCGATCCCA
This sequence comes from uncultured Aeromonadaceae bacterium, assembly GCA_945957385.1. GTDB lineage: Bacteria > Pseudomonadota > Gammaproteobacteria > Enterobacterales > Aeromonadaceae > Pseudaeromonas. Next base: position 21,666 of record CAMFKP010000014.1, on the reverse strand, counting down.
CCACCAGGGAGTAAAAGTGGTTGCCATTGCCTCGTTGCATTTCGATCTGGGCCAGCGTTTCTTGAGGTAAATCATCCATGATGAAATCCGACAGCATCAACAGATCCGCCTTCTGATAAGCATCCTTTTTCATCACTTTTAATGCGTGATCCAGGGCTGGCGCAGCATCGGTACCGCCATGGAAGGACATCTTCAGAAAATCCATGATGGCCGCCATACCCAACTCGCCGGAGAGATCCAGCGTCTGGATGCGGGTGGAAAAGTTAATCAAATAGCAGGGCCGCTCTTCCTCACGCGCCTTGGCCGCCATAAACAGCGTTACCGCCTTGGCAATCGTCTCTGGCGCGCCAGTCATAGAGGCACTGGTGTCCACACACAACACCATGGGGCCGCGCTTTTCTTGCTCTTCGACGGTGCGATCGACTTCCTGCTCGATATGACGTTGCTGGGTCTGGAGGCCCGCCATGTCAAAACACATCAACCGAGATTCAACAAATTTGAGATCAAACAGCAAGGCGGTCTCGGCATCTGCCAATAGTGCCTTCTCACTGGGCAGTACATGCTCCAGATCCCGCCCCAGCCGAATACCGACTATCTCCTCCCGCGAATTGATATCCGGCAACGGGATATCCACGCAGTGCGAGATCTTTACGCGCTCAATTTTTTCCGACAGCTCAATTTGCCGCACTTTGCCCAGCAAGTCACAGAGGGCACGAACCCCGGCATCCTTGGCCAGATAAGCGGCCCAGCGCTGAAACTGAGCCCAGTCCTGCTCGGATAGTTGCCCTTTCGACAGGTCAAATAACAAACCAGGATCGAGCCCCAGCACCTCGCAGAGCGGCCACACCTGCTGCAGTGCATTCAGAATCTTCTCCAACTGCTCCAATAGTTGCTTGCGCTGCTCCGCAATAAGCGCCAACTCCCACTCCTGACGCGCCTTATCCAGCACCTGTTGCCATTGTGCTGCCAGCAGTTGACTCGAAACCTGCAAATCTTGGGTTGTTTTGTCCGCATCCTGATCCTGGCTGCTTTTTAACTGTGCCTGCCAAAAGGCTTGGTTGGGCGGATGCTTTGTCGCCTTGCACAGCGCCCCAAACGCCTTGATGCCCTGTTCGAGATGTGACTTGTTGTGGGCACCCGCCAGGTTCTGCTGCTGCCAGTCGTCCAGTTCTTGTTGCTGAGCAGCCAGCGGAAAATCTCGCGCCAAGACTTCTTTCGTTTCGGTTCGCCACTGCTTGAAACGCTGCTGCAACTGCTCAGCCAGTGCCGATGAAGCAGAGAGCAAGGTCTCATACTGGGCAAAGAGTTGCTGCTGCGTCTGGTCAGCAATCGAGTCAAAGGCGTTTATTGACATAAGGCTTCCAGCCGTTCGCAATCCTTAATCCGCATTTTCAGGCGCTCAATTTGCTCGGTAATACCCTGAATGGCGATGGCACTCTGATCTGTCGAAACAAACAAGGAAGCTAGCTCGTTGTTATAACCGTGACGCCGCCGTTCAACCTCGTCAAGCATGGCTTTAAGCTGTAGATTGATTTCAGCAATGGAGGCAGATAACGAGTTAATTAATCGTTTGTTGATTTCAACTCTTTTATGTCCCTTATTAAATAGCACTTTAGGTTTGAAATCATGTGAAAGGCCATAATAGTCACTGGTAATTTTACAAACACCTTGACCATCAAACTCATAGGTCAATTCTTCAATTTTGTTTCCACTGCCATCCAGTGGGTGGAATTTCTTTTTGCTTTTAAGATGTTCAAATGGGATTAAAATGTCCCTTTTTTCTTCTGTTCTATAGCCTCTATTAAATGAAAAAATCACATTGAAGTATTCTTTTCCATCTACCCGTTTCGTCTCATACACATCGGAGGAATAAAAAAGCTCTTTATTGATTTCATTATCCAGTGCTTCTTTTTCACTATCGATTTGCGCCAGGTTGATTCCGCTATCAAAACCGGTTTCTTTGACGGCCTGTTCGACAATGGCGCAAACCGCCTCGCGGTTTTGCTCCTGGGTCCATAGGCAATGGCGTAGCAACAGGGCATCGCTGTGGTTGGTTTCGCTACGGCCATTGAAGAAAGCGGCGGCCTTCATCAGGATGGCGGCACGTTGCCAGCGCCGATCAGAGACATACACCTGCAACTCGTCATAGCTAGCAGCCAAGGCTTCGCGGATCAGGTGAATAATGGTCAGTGTTTCGACCGATAACTGCACCGTATGCAATTGCTCTTGCCAGTGACTCCACTCTTCGGGCTTCACCATCAGATCTGCAGCAATAGCCACCTCGGCCGCAGTCGGTCGGCTGCTGAGCAGACGATCGAAATTGGCGGTCTGCTCGATGGGGCCAGCCATCAGGCGGACAATAAATCGGTCGTAGAGCGCATCCAGCCCCTGATTGGCCTCCGGCGTTTCATTGGACGCGGCAATCAGTGCCTTCAGTGGCGCCGGTTCAATCGACTCACCATTGCGGAAAATCCGTTCGTTGATCAGCGTCAGCAAGGTATTGAGGATCGCCGGGCTGGATTTCCAAATCTCATCCAAAAACGCAAACTCGGCCTTCGGCAAGTAGTTCTGAGTCTTGCGCAGATACTGATCTTCCTTGAGCGCCTTGATGGAGACAGGCCCGAACACATCTTCCGGGGTACTGAACCGGTTCATCAGGTATTCAAAGTACGCCGGCTTGGCAAAGGCGCAGGCAATACGTCGCGAGATCAGGCTCTTGGCGGTGCCGGGCGGGCCATAGAGAAAGGTATTCTGGCCGCATAACGCCCCCAACAGCGCCACCGCGATAATATCTTCGCGTTCATACATGCCATCACTAACGGCACTAATCAGTTTTTCCATCCGTGGTTGTAAGTTCATTGTTATCCCAGCGATTATATTGATTCCAAGTGTTCGATCTGCGCAGAAGCTATCTTCACTGCTGTCCTTTACTCACCAGCCAATAATTTGCATATTGATCTTGTTGCTCGATTTTTCACAAATTCGTAAATGGATATCAGACTCCATCCCCGTACAAACCCAGCAAAGCTAATGATAAATGAAACAATAGCTGACATCGCAAACAAAAAACCATTCCTCATATCCTGCGCAACTGGTGCCCCAATAATCTCCACGGGAAGGCTATTATAGGAAGCTAGAAACACGCAAACAAATACAACCGAACATAAAATAACAGCTAAAAATGAACCAATAAATTCTGATATTTTATTCAATCTTGCAGCTGTTCTATCAATTTGAGATGATTTTTTTGAAATGCTATCTTGCAATTCTTTCTTTTCAATTTCAGCACTCACCTTAATTTCATTTATTTCATTGTCTTTATCTTGAATATGACGTTTCTTGATGCTTTCGACAATATCAAAAACATCCTCATCAGAGAAATCCTCCCCCACATCGACCGAAACATCATGTATTAAATGGAGCAATTCAGAATCCCACCGAACAAACGTGAATTCCTCTTCTGAAATTTTCCCATCGCGTTCTAGATGTTGTAACTTTGCTATGAAGGCATTCCAAAATCTATCATCGGTATATAATAGGCCATAAGCGGAAGCAACTAATTGGTCCATAGGCAGAGAGCTGAAAACATCCGGACTTTTCAGCCAGAACATTGTAGTCATCCATTGCTCAGATACCACTAAAGGAATATATCTTCTTGGGATTTCATTACTAAAGAAATTATTTGCATGCGTAACAAGACCAGTATTACTAGTAACAAATACAGACATTTCTTGGTTTAGATCACTGATCAGTCTATTTTCTCTAAGGTTATGTATTCTTGAAATGCAAATAGTATCGTGCGTAAGGTTTTTATGTTCTTTGAAATTTGCAGATATAGCTAATTCAAGCGCAGTTTCATCACATTGATATGCTGGGTTTAGTTTAAATCCTGTTACTATACTAATGCCTTCGCTTTCAATTCTCGACTTGAGAAGCTTTATCTCTGTGTCTAATCGCACAGCATCATAGCCTTGCGCCTGTAGTAACTCTAGGGTTTTCGAATTGAATCTCTCGTATTTCTTACGCTTTAAGTCATCTCGCCAAGCAGTGAGAAGTCTTTCTGCTTCATCAAGTGATTTATCAAAAAACTTAAGCGCTATTCCGACCTTCTTCAATAGCGATATAAACTCACATGTGGACTTTCGTTTTTGTTTTCCGCTATATCCAAGCAACCCTAAAATGATTGGAGTATCCAGATAAACAGTAATTGAATGGTACTGTTTTTTATTTCCGACTTTATCGGCGTAAAACAGGTAATTTGCTAGCACCATCCCTTTAACTATTCGTGAAAAATGGTCAAGGGTTGACGTTTTTTCTTTGTGGATATGACTTACAAATGAAGCAATAACATAATCAGTGTTTTTGATTTTTGACTTAATGTGGCTTTTCTCAAACCTGTTTTGAGATGCCACAGACGAGATATTTTTCTCGATGAATTCAGTTATTAAAATGTCACAGTCATCATTTTCAAGCTCTTTGTCAAACTCGGATTTTGCAAAAAACTTAAGATCCTCCCTTATTACTTGTTGAGATACTTCAATGTCTTCCTTCTTGTCGTAATAACCATTTTTCCATTTTTCAACCTGTTCATGATTAGAAAAAAATGCATGATTTTCTTTAAAAAGTAGTTTTCGCTTTTTCGCCCTTGTCATAAAGACTTCTATTGCGGAGATTGGCGGCTTTATTCCAAAACATTGAGCAAAACTATCTTGCAAAAGATTAGGTTTAACTTCCTCACCAGAAATTTCTGATAAGGTTACTGCAATAAATGGTAAAAAAAGGTCTATCTCATCAGAGATTTCATTTGCCTTTAGCGATTCAAGCAAAGCAAGATGAATGAGTGGGCTTCTAATTTCCATTAGTTATGCAATTCCTTTTGTTCGATGTTAACCCTACGTTTGCCCGTCAACAACTGCTGCATCAGGGCTTTTTTCTCCTGCTTTAAACAGTCGAGCTTGCGCTGCAGAGTTTCAATCTCCTGATCGGCGGCTGAGAGCACAGAGGCGATTTTCTGTTGTTCTTCTACGATCGGAATTATCCAGCTAATTTTTTTAAAATGACTAAATTTTAAATTCCATGTGTCTGAAACAAGACCTTGTGAGTGCCGGTAGAAAACATGTACCAACTCGGGAAATTTGAATAGATATGCAGCAAACAATGGTTCAACCTTGCTATTCGGCGTCACAATGGTGTATGCAGGACTTACAATTCCTTCTCTATTGGATAGACTTGAGCGTCCCTGCCACATTCGCATAGTGTTGTAGCCTATGTCGTTAACACAAATACGTCGGTATTTAGACTTATCTTCATTCGATGTATTTTTTCGTCCAGTATCTTCTTGATAAACCACGCCATCATCCGCAGTAATGGACAGTAATGGCAGATCATCCCGTCCAATCTCTACTCGTTCACTGAAAAGACTGCCAAACTTAAATATTTTCCATTCCCCACTAAACCTCACACCGCTTTTATCCAGCAGGCGCTTTTTGCCGGTCAGCAGTTGCTGCATCAGCGCCTTTTTCTGTTGCTGGCTATTGGCCAACAGCTGCTCTGTGGTGCTGATGGCCTGATCCCAAGTGGAGAGGATTTGGGCGATTTTCTTTTGTTCGGGGAGTGGTGGAACTGGAACTTGGATAGACTTTACGATCCCACCACTGAGATTTTCTTGGCCACCGCTGTTTGCCATTTCCCGAATATTCTCATACTGACTGATGAGAAACTGGTAGTAATAATCTACGTCGTAACCTGGCTTTAAAATTATTGCTGCACATGCCTGATTTGTTGAAGCCTCAATACCTAGTTTGGCTACCTGTCCTCTTGTTTTACCTTGCCCATACATAGCCATGAGAATGGTATCAATTGGAAATAGTTTAGCTGACGAGCTTGCAAGACCTTCTTCCGTGATCTTTTCAGCTGTATCTTCAATAACCTTAAATTGGACCTCTGCAGTAGTTACCCATGGAATATGTCCATTCCAATAGGAGTCATTTTTTCTGCTGGGTGTACCACCAGAGGAAACGTTAGATATTTTATCAATAGTGCTTAGCTTCCACCCCTTAGGCACCATAACCACCTCCTGAAACCTGAATATGACTAACCCCTGCGTGATCACCCATCCCTGGGGCCTGGTTCCACTTCGGCCATCCACGGCCTCGCGTACTCGGCTTGCCGAGTGATGTTAAATCACTCATCAGCGCCTCCGGCGCACGCCGAGTACCCCAGCTCCTCCAGATATTTGGCCATTTCGGTTTCCAGCTCGGTCAGTCGGGCTTTGAGTTGTTCACGCTCGGCGCGTACCGCCAGCAGATCGATCTCTTCCTCTTCCTCGAAGGTATCGACATAGCGCGGGATATTCAGGTTGTAGTCGTTATCGCGGATCTCCTGCAGCGAGGCGAGATAGGCGTATTTATCGACGTTATCGCCATTACGGTAGGTGGCGACAATCTTGGCGATATTCTCGTCGGAGAGCTGGTTCTGGTTCTTGCCCGCCTTGCACTCGCGGCTGGCGTCGATAAACAGGACGTTATCGTCGACCTTGTGTTTTTTGAAGATCAGGATCGCCGCCGGGATGCCGGTGCCATAGAACAGCTTCTCCGGCAGGCCGATGACCGCATCCAGCAGGTTCTCTTCAATCAGCTTTTGGCGAATGAGCCCTTCGCTAGAGCCGCGGAACAGTACGCCGTGGGGCACCACCACGCCCATACGCCCGCTATGGGGTTTGAGCGTCTCAATCATATGCAGGATAAAGGCGTAGTCGCCCTTGGTCTTGGGCGGAATGCCACGGCGGAAGCGGCTGAACTTGTCGTGCTCCGCCTCTTCATGGCCCCACTTGTCGAGCGAAAACGGCGGGTTGGCGGTAACCACATCAAATAGCATCAGATCGCCGTTCTTATCCAGCAGCTTGGGGTTACGGATGGTGTCGCCCCACTCGATCTTGTGATTATCCTCACCGTGCAGAAACATGTTCATCTTGGCCAGTGACCAGGTGGAGCCGATGGCCTCCTGGCCGTAGAGCGCATATTGGCGGCTGCCGTGGTTGGCGACGATTTTGCGTCCGCACTTCATCAGCAGGGAGCCGGAGCCACAGGCCGGATCGCAGATGGTGTCACCCGGCTGGGGTTCGAGCAGCTCGGCAATCAGATCCGAGACTTCCGGCGGGGTATAGAACTCACCGGCCTTCTGGCCACCGCTGGCGGCGAAGTTCTTGATCAGGTATTCGTAACCGCCACCGATCACATCCAGCGAGCCGACCCGCGAAGGCTTGAGGTTGAGCGCCTCCTTGGCAAAGTCTTCGAGCAGATGGCGCAAAATGGTGTTCTTCTGCTTCTCTTCACCGAGCTTGTCGGTATTGAACGAGATGTCCTGAAACACGCTCTTACCCGCATCCTTGAGCTTGGTGCCATTGGCCTCTTCGAGCGCATGCAGCGCCATATCGATGCGGGTGCCATTGCCCGGCTCGTGGCGGTGTTCATACAGGTGATAGAAGCTGGATTCTTTGGGCAGCACGAAGCGCTCGTTCTTCATCATCTCGTCGATGAGTTCGGGCTCGTCACCGTATTGGGCCTGGTAGTTGTCGTAGTGATCCTGCCAGACATCGGAGATGTATTTGAGGAACAGCATCGTCAGGATGAAGTCCTTGTAGGTATCGGCGCTGACGGTGCCGCGAAAGGTATCGCAAGCCGCCCACAGGGCTTTGTTGATCTCATCCTGATTGATTTGTTCGGTCATGGTGTCGTTCCTCCTAGTTGGCCGTCGCCGGTGGCGGCAGCCAGAAAATCGTTGGCGATGCGGCGTTGCAGTTGCACGCCATTGCTGATCAGTTGTTGCAGCGTCTGCTGTTGCTGGCGCAGGTTCTGTTGCAAGGCGGCCAGCGCCGCCTGTTGGTGGAGTGCTGGCAAGGCCAGCGGCGTCTGGGCCAGCACACTGCGGCGGATGCTTTTGACCTGCGAGCCTTCGGCATTCTGCTCAAAGTAGCGCTGGCTGGGCTCTTGATTGAGCCACCAGGCCAGATACTCCGGCAGCAGTTGAGCGTGGCAGCGCAGCAGATAAAACACAGGTGCTGCCACCGCCTGAATGACCGCCTGCTCGATGCTGTGATCCACGCTAACGGCGAAATTGCGGTTGCCCTTGGCGACAAACAGCACGTCACCGGGGCGCAACCAGCCGGGATCTTTCTTGCCGGTCAGGGTGGTCGTCTGGCAACCGTCCCAGCGGATGCCGAGCTCGACGCTGACATCCTTGATCTGCACCACCCGGATATCCGACCCCTCGGCTTCCGGCACTTTGCCGCGAAAGGGATAACCCGGCAGGATCTCGCAGAAGCTGGCAAGGGAGGTGAGCTGCATCGAAAATCCTTCATCATCTGACATGATGCAAAATCATGGTGCCAAGCGAGGATGAAGTAAAGTTATTTTTTGCATCATCATGAATGATGCCGCACATATTCGACCATTTGTTGGCCAATTTTCTCGCCAACGATGGCAACTCTGCAGCATTTATCGCAGTTTGACACTCGGCGATGGCAATTCCTCGCGGAGCTGCTACAACTTAAAACTAAGCAATGTTTAGTTTTGGAGGCTCAATGCGCCTTCTTATTCGCCCTGAGCCTTACCCTGATGAATCACTGGAGAGCTATCTGCTCAGGCTGAGCCAGGAGAATGGCTTTGAGCGTTATACGCTGCTGAGTGGGGCCATCCGTGACAGCCTGTTGGTGCAGGATCATGAGGCCAGTGGCGCTTTCCCGCTGGAGCTTGCGCGCGTCAATGTGTTTCATGCCCAACGCTCTAGCGGGTTGAGAGTTAGAGCCCTGCAACTGTTTGCGCAGTTGACCGATCTGGATCCGGCCTGCCTGTTACAACTGAGCTTGATGCACTCCGGACTGCATTTCGGCTCTGGGCATGCTTGCGTCCATCGTGCCGGTGTTGATACTCCGCTGGGCTTTATCCGAACCGGCCCGATCCCGGTTTGCCCCGCCTGTTTGCGCGAGTCGGCCTATATTCGTCAGCACTGGCACTACAGCCCCTATCTGGCCTGCCATCAGCACGGCAGCCAGTTACTCCATCTCTGCCCCAGCTGTGGCGAGGCGCTGGATTACCAGCACAGCGAGTCGTTCACCCATTGCCGCTGCGGGTTTGACCTGCGAACAGCGATTACCCAGCCCGCAAGCGCTGAGGCACAGCAACTTAGCACCCTCATCTGCGGTGCCCGATTTGAATCAACCAACCCATTGCTCTCCAGTGAGCATCCCAGCCTGATGTTTGGAGCCCTGTACTGGTATTGGTTGCGGAATAAGAGGGCCGACGCCGGGCAACCGGAATTCGGTACCCTAACCATGGCGATTGACTATTTCTCGGCCTGGCCCGCCAATTTCCATCACGAGTTGCAGCAGATGGCGCAAAAGGCACTGCAGACTCAGACCCGGTTACTCAATCACACGGCGTTTCGTGAGGTGTTTGGCTCTGTCCTGACGGACTGCCGCCAGTTACCGACGCGCGATAGCCATCGCAATTTCATCTTGCGCGGGCTGCTCGATTATCTGACCGAGCTGGTCTGTGCTAATCCCAAAACGAGGGTCGCTAATCTGGCCGACATTCAATTATCTGCCATCGAGGCTGCTGCCCTGCTTGGCACGTCCGTTGAACAGGTTTTTCGACTTCTGCAGGACGGGTACTTGACCCCGGCCCACAGAAGGATCCACGGTGGGCTCAAGCCGCATGAGCCGCTATTTCATTTGCGGCACGTCATTGAGTGTCGACAAGCTCATCGCTCGACATTCAATGACGCCTATCACCCCTACCTGCCTGCATGGTGACAACAATGCCTCTTCATGAACTGATGAACCTTCACGATCAGGCAGAGCAAGATAAGGCTCTACGCCGAGCCTTTGCGCCGTACACGCCCGATATCGAGCTCGAAGGCGAGGAATATCGAGCGCTGGTCGTGTTGGTCAATTTGACGCTCAAACGCGACCAGGCGGTTGATCTGTGTGATGAGTCGCAAGCCCAGCGCCTGGTCAACGATGACAAGCATCTCGAGCATTGTGTCCATCCGGTAGCCTGGCTGCATTCGCACAATTTGAAATATCCCGATACCCGGGTGAGCGGCCAGCGGTTAGTGATTGACGCCCCGCCCCTGATCCCGGGAGTAGTAACCAGTGCCGGATTGCAAAACAGATTGGGATGGGCCAACAACAGTGCCGATATTAACTATGCCAAGCTGTTCTGCTCCTCGTTTCTCTACCAGGGCCTATCCAGCAATCTGGCCCTGCAACTGGTTGCCGATGTACCCGCCTGGACTGGGGCGTTCAGACAACTCGGCGTAGCCAATACGGCTATTGCCGCACTCCAGGCACAACTGGCGCATCACCTCGCAGCGACCGCGATTCCCTCAGAGGTCAGCGTCTACTCCAAGCAGGTGCGTTTCTGGTACCAGGGCGATTATTGCGCGATCACTCCCGTCGTCAGCCATGCCTTGATGGCCCACTTGCAGCACATGATCTATGAAAAGCGCTGCTCGCACCTCACCATCAGCCATGATCACCCTTCCAGCGTCGGGAACCTTGTAGGTGCGGTCGGCGGCAAGATTTCCGTGCTGAATTATCCGCCACCTATCAGCATCCCAAAACGCCGACACTTCTCGCAATCTCGGACACAGCGCCTCAATGAAGGACGCAGCCTGTTTGATCGGGGCATGCTGTACGACAGGATCTTCCCCCAGGCGCTCGAGCATCTGATCACACCGGCCGGGCTGACTCGCCGACAACGCAAACAATCACGGCTCAGTGCAATGCGTTATTTGCGCCGACAGCTGGTCGCCTGGATTGGACCTGTAATTGAGTGGCGCGATGAGATCCAACTGCTACCGAATATAGAGTTGCCGATTACGCCCGAGCGATTGGAATGGAAGATAGTGACCAGCCCAGTGGCTGAGTTGCCAGATTTGGCGACGGAGTTGGCTGGTGTATTTCATCTTGAACTGCAGACACATCACGCCACTCGTCGCTTCGCCTATCACCCGGAGTTACTGATTCCGATCAAGAGCCAGCTGCGCTGGCTGCTCAACAAGCTGGCCGATGATGAAAACCGACCGTCGCCACAGCACGCGGCAACATCCTGTTATCTGCATCTGTCTGGCTTGCGTGTCTACGATGCGTTGGCACTGGCCAATCCTTATCTTTGCGGCATACCCTCGCTCTCTGCCCTTGCCGGGTTTTGCCATGACTACGAACGTCGATTAACGGCCTTGCTCAAACGACCGGTCCGGTTCACCGGCGTGTCGTGGTATCTCAGCCACTACCATTTGCTATCGGGCAAGTCGTTACAGGAACCCTTATCACCGATGCATGCCCGCGAAGTTTCTGCTATCCGGCGTCCCGGATTAATCGACAGCAAATACTGCGATTTGGGCATGGATCTGGTGATAGCACTGCAGGTTGATGATGAGCACCCGCTGCCATCTGCCAATGAGCAGGATCTGTTGCAGGCCGCATTTCCATCTCGTTTCGCAGGGGGTTGCCTGCATCCACCGTCTCTCTACGAGGGCAAACCGTGGTGCAGCCTCTATACGAACAGGAATGAGCTCTTCAACACCTTGTCTCGACTACCCAGAACGGGTTGTTGGGTCTATCCATACCAATCGCGGATCAGCAATCTGGACGATCTTATCGATACGCTGAGCATGGACCGCCGAGTGCGACCGGTCTCGACAGGCTATGTATTTCTCGATGAACCCCGGGTGCGAGCAGGTAGTGTGGAAAAATGCCATGTTTATGCCGAGTCGGCGCTTGGGCTGGCTCTTTGTGTCAATCCGGTTGAGATGCGATTGTACGGTAATAACCACTTCTTTAATCATGGGGTTTGGCAACTGACGGCGATAAACAGGGCTATTCTGATGACAGGTGCGGGCAACATGGAGCAACGACATGGAGCTATGCAAACATCTGAGCTATAGCCGCTCTCTATCCCCTGGCAAGGCCGTCTTCTTCTACAAAACGGCTGATAGCGACTTCGTGCCGCTTCGCGTGGAAACAGCCCGTGTGGTTGGCCAGAAAAGTGGCTATTCCGAAGGGTTTGATGCCAACTTTCAGCCGAAAAATGTTGAACGCTACGAGCTGGCGTACGGGAATCCGCAGACCATCGAAGCTTGTTATGTCCCACCAAATATCGTCGAATTGTACTGTCGCTTCTCGCTACGTATTGAGGCCAATTCGCTCAGTCCAGATCTCTGCTCAGATCCTGGCGTGGTAAAAACACTCAAACAGTTGGCCGGCTTGTATCAAGAACACGGGGGATACATCGAGTTGGCGCGGCGCTATAGCCGCAACTTGCTAATGGGCACTTGGCTATGGCGCAACCGACATAATCAGGGCACCCGAATTGAAGTGAAAACCTCACAAGGTTCGCACTTCGCCATTGATGACGTCCGGCATCTGGATTGGTTCAGCGAATGGCCAGCACTAGCGGAAGCACAACTGAATCAATTGGCCGCTGAAATGGCCATCGCGCTTAGCCGTCGCGACATGTTCTGGTTTGCCGATATCACTGCAGTCATGAAAACCGGGTTTTGTCAGGAGATATTCCCCAGTCAGCGCTTTACTGAACGCCCCGACAATCATGATGAACCCAGTAAAAAACTGGCCACCGTCGAGTGCCTCGACGGACAACTGGCGGCCTGTCTGCATGCTCAAAAGGTGGGTGCGGCTCTGCAGCAAATTGATGATTGGTGGGCTGAGGATGCGGATCAACCATTGCGTGTCCATCAATATGGCGCCGATAGCAAAAACCTGACCTCCATGCGACACCCTGTATCCGGACTCGACTTCTACCATCTGCTCGGCAGAGCCGATGAATTTCTTGAGCTGATGAGATCATCCCCAGCCTCATCGCCCCTCCCCGGTGAGATTCACTATCTGATGGCTGTTCTGACCAAAGGTGGTCTGTTCCAAAAAGGAAAAGGTTAATGACGGACAAGCGGTATTTCTTCGCAATCCATTATGTTCCCGCTAAAGCGGATTGCGGATTGCTGGCCGGGCGTTGTATATCAACGCTGCATGGTTATCTGTTGAATCATGCAGTTACTCAGATTGGCGTTGCCTTTCCCTGCTGGAGCAACAAATCCATCGGCCGCACGATTGCGTTTGTCAGCGAACACAGTTCGCACCTCACCCAGTTTCGCGAGCGAACCTATTTCCAGACCATGCAAGGCGACGGTTTGTTTGAGTTGAGTCCTGTCCTAGAAGTCCCAGACGATTGCGCAGAGGTGCGATTTATCCGTAACCAAAATCTGGCCAAGCTGTTTGTCGGAGAACGTAGACGGCGACTGCTCAGAAGCAAACGGCGAGTAGCAGAGCGCGGTGAGCTGTTTGTGCCCAAAGCCCCAGCGATAAACCAGGAAATAGCGCCTTTTCATTGTGCCTTGATACAAAGCGCCAGTAATGCACAGAGCTACGTGCTGCATATTCAAAAGCAATCCTGTGATAGCGAAGACAGCACGAATACATATAGCCGCTACGGTTTAGCATCCCCAAATTCCTATAGAGGATCAGTTCCTGAATTATCCTCCAGCATTTCAACCCTTTTCCCAGATAGTCTATATTTGAAGCGGTAACTCAGCTGGTTACCAATTAGTCTGAATTTTGGGATTGACACATTTAATTCTGAATTTGAAAGACAAATCAGTACGTTAGTGTTGTATTCGTACTATGAACTGCCGCATAGGCAGCCAAGAAAGTAGTACCGAACTGATCTTCGTAGGCCGCAATATGAACTGCCGCATAGGCAGCCAAGATTAGGACCGGAAGTTATCATCCAAGCCGAGTTCTTTTCACTGCCGCAGAGGCAGAATATCGGCCCAGCTACTAAAGCTGGGCCTTTTCTTTAGTGATGGGTTAGCGCAGCCTGAATCAAATGGGGACTTAGCCGGTGAAAATCATGACGAAACAGGAAGTTGATGTGCTCAGCGACATCCGCTGCGATGTCTGTGATGAAAGTTGCTCACCCATCGATGGTTATGGTCCCCAAGTCGGAACTCTCAGTGCTAGATGGGGTTATGGCTCTAGGCATGATGGCGAAAGCTATGAAGTCCATCTCTGTGAATCCTGCTTTTTCCAGGCACTGGCCAGTCTTCAAGAACAGCGCCGAGGCCATCTGATGTTCTCAGAACAGGGCTATGAACCCAATCCAGACTTTGGGCGAATCGAGAGCAATAAGGAGATAATCTGATTGCGAATGGCGTTGGGATACCCGCAAAACCATGGTTGCGTAATCTGCTTTTCTAACGATAAGAACCTGTTATATATTTCATTAGGGCGAGAAACTGGCAGCATCAGGGTGCAATTGTCAGTGGAAGGACCCCGGGGCGTCCCTGAGCGCCACGTCGGGTGAGACCCCTAGCAAGGCCCCAATGGGGCCTTGCCTCCATAAGTTTACATCTTCTTCTCCAGTCATCATGTCTTGTTCTTCCCATCCCTAGCGGACTTCATCCGCAACGTACCAGGATAGAAATATCTTGTCCCGAGAACCGCTGGGAAGTGCCCAGATCACTGATGACGATTCAGTATTGTTCCATGTCGCAGGCAGACATTGGATGAGATGAACTGGATCCGATCATGGATGTCGCCATATACTGTATTTATATACAGTCAACGAGTGCCACCCATGTTCCTACGACCCACAGAGGATCCTCCCGTTCTCGGGTTACCTCTCTTCGCCTCCCCAGCCTCCTGCGGCTTTCCAAGCCCGGCTCAGGACTATGTTGAGGCCACGCTGGATCTGAACCAGTTGTGCATCAGCCGACCTGCGGCCACCTACTTCGTGCGGGCAGCCGGCGACAGCATGAAGGATGCAGGCATTCTGGAGGGCGATCTGCTGGTTGTGGATCGCTCTGTGACTGCACGTCATGGCGACACAGTGATCGCCTGTGTTGATGGTGAGTTCACCGTGAAGATATTGCAGCTCACCCCGAACATTGCTCTGCTGCCAGCCAACGCCAACTACCACCCCATCTTGTTCCAGGCCGGACAGTCATTAGAGATTTTTGGCGTGGTGACCTTCGTCATTCACAAGCAGTGCCAGCACTAAGATGACCACCGCCATAGCCCTGGTTGATGTGAACAACTTCTACGCCAGTTGTGAGCGGCTGTTCCGGCCTGACTTGGTGGGCCGTCCGATTGTCGTGCTATCCAATAACGATGGCTGCGTGGTAGCCCGCTCTGCCGAGGCCAAGAAAATGGGCATCAAGATGGCTGGTCCCTATTTCAAGATCCAGCGGGAATTTGAACGCGCTGGCGGCGTCTGCTTCTCCAGCAACTATGCGCTCTATGCCGATATGTCCCAGCGAGTGATGTCCACGTTGGAGAGCATGGTTCCTGCCATAGAGATCTACTCGATTGATGAGGCGTTTATTGAGCTCGGCTCACTCTGGGCCGGTAACTTTGTTGATTTTGGGCACCAAATCCGGGCCACCATCCAGCGGTATACGGGTCTTACCGTTGGCGTGGGCATTGGCCCAACCAAGACCCTGGCCAAACTGGCGAACTACGCCGCCAAGAAGTGGCCAGCCACAGGGGGCGTTGTCGATATTCGCCACGAGGGACGCCGAGCTCGGCTGATGGCCATCACGCCAGTCGATGAGGTATGGGGTATAGGACGCGCCCTGAATAAGCAACTGCAGGCTGAAGAGGTGACAACTGTGGCAGATCTGATGGCTGTGCCTCCCAAACAGATCCGCCAGCGTTATGGTGTGGTCGTAGAGCGCGTGGTCCAGGAACTGCGCGGCATCCCCTGTTCGGAGCTGACGATAGACACCCCGGCCAAGCAGCAAATCGTCAGCAGTCGCTCGTTCGGCGAACGAATTACAGAACAAGCCAGCATGCATCAGGCGTTGTCGGCCTTTATGGAGCGAGCCGCCGAGAAACTACGCCACGAAAAGATGCGTAGCCAACATGTGAGCATCTTTTTTCGCACCAGCCCCTTTAGCGAAGGCGAGCCCTACTATGGCAATCAGATATCGGCCAAGCTGCCGCGACCGACCGACGATACTCGCGAACTTCTGCATCATGTAACCCAATTGCTGCCCCACATCTGGCGCGACGGATTCCGCTATCAAAAAGGCGGCGTCATTCTCGGCTCATTTACGCCACGCGATCACCACCAGGCGGATCTGTTCGACAATCCTGGCTCACCCGACCGCCGGCTAATGGCGGTGATCGATGCCATCAACCAAAGCGGCCTGGGTCATATAGGCTTTGCCTCGCAAGGTGTTGACGCCTCTGAGTGGATGATGAAACGCGAACATTTGAGCCCGCGCTACACCACTTCATGGGACGATCTACCGGTCGCAAGGTAGTTTACGAGTGTTCCTGAGAGGACGCTGTTTCCACTACTGATCTATCCTGCCCACCGGCCTCTGTTTCCAGTGACTTACTGATGGCCAATTTCTCAGATATGACATGTTGCGACGCAGCCTCCAATGCGGCTGCTTCTTCCGTAGCAAACCCCAAGTCAGAAAAAACGTTCCCAGTGGCAAGGGTAATGTGCTGAGTTTTAGAGTCCTTGTTCATCTTTTGCCTCCAAATCGTCACCGAGAAGGATTCAATCTATGGATTTTGATGCCGCTTTACCAGAGACGAGAATCACCATTACCCAGCGTCTGAAAGAGATTCGACAATCATCTAGAAAGGTTAAGTCGGATCTAGATTATTGGTGGCGATTCACTGTATTACCTTGTGCGTCCTTGACTATGTCGAAATCTTCTTCAATCCCCAACTGAGCTACGCGCGCATTGGCGATGTGTCCTGACTGGTTTGCAACATTTTTACTTCAGTCCCTTAAACCCCCGATTCAGGCGATTCCTAATCGTATCCGGATTCACGTTAAACAAATGAAATTTCTTGCTTGTATACCGCTCCGTTGATGAGATGTCGGTTGAGTTACTCTTAAAATTTGTTACTTGATACTCCTTCCTATGATTCGCCAAAGACTCGACTAGAACGTCGCCGGTCTTCGTTGTCAAAACCCTGACACCTGCTTCATAAAGTCTTTGTCTAACATCGTCATGCGGATGACCATATTGATTGTCATAGTCAC
The DNA here is from genome assembly GCA_945957385.1 of uncultured Aeromonadaceae bacterium. Classification (GTDB taxonomy): domain Bacteria; phylum Pseudomonadota; class Gammaproteobacteria; order Enterobacterales; family Aeromonadaceae; genus Pseudaeromonas. The sequence goes on along the minus strand of CAMFKP010000014.1, from coordinate 4,582 downwards.
TAGAGCAGACTGCGATAGTCGGTCTGACAGTCTGAAAGAATTTCTTCGAGTTAACATGATTGTTTGAGCCATGATGCGCCAAGATAAGAACATCAACTTCCGTTTTGAAAGTCCGACTTCTCCGTAGCATTGAGCCGATATTGGGGTGCTCAACATCGCCCAAACTTGCAACGTTGAACATCCCGCCTCGATACAACTTAACTGTTGAGTTGTCATTCGAGCCCGAAAAGTATTCCTTGGGATGGAAGATGACGTCCGTGTAGCCGAGCCCCTTAGCATCCTTGAGACTCTTCACATATGGGGGGTCGATGCAGCGTGCGACCATTGACAACCGAGCCTTACGTCGAGCTTCTTCACAATAATGCAAAATCTCTCTACGGCATTTTTTGGCGTTATCGGTGTTGTGCACATAACCAGGGTACTCAATTTTTTTTGGTTTCAATGTATCCAAAATCGTTTGTAATTCATTGAAATCACAGTGGTCCTGGTCCCAACTTGTTATGTGAAGCGTATCTATTGATGTCTTGCCACAAATCACCAGCTCCGCAGCGAGAGACTGATAACTTTGTTCCGTAAGCTTGGCCTCAATAAGGGTGAAGTGCTCGTCTGCAAAATAGGAGAACGAGGATCCTGGTGCTCCGAGCTGGTATGCGCGGAATCTCGTTTTAATTGGCTTTAATTCCATATTCATTGTTCCAATTCTGACAGTTTGCGTACGTAGCTCATACCCTGCTTTTGAGACATCAGCTCAACATTCCACTTGGCTGTTTCATAGCCATGGCGCTCCAAAAGGTCAAAAATTGGCTCGTCCATTCTGCAAAGATTGGTGCTATAGGTGGCGGCGCGACTGACATCAGCGGCCGAGAGCCAATCTCTAGCCAGCAACACTGAAGCAATAGTCTCGCGCCCCTTGGCAAAGCGTTTGATGGAGGGTCTGGCATCTGCTCCTATGCCTACATAGGCACCCGCTGAGGGATTCTTCTGCAGGACGCTCACAAACGATCGCACGCGTAGGGCACGGCTCTGGTCCAACGCAATATCAGCAATCCGCTTAAAACGGAAAGGATTCAAGGGGTGTGGGATGGCCGCGCGAGCAAGTGGTGCGCCACCATCAGATACCAGCAAATAGGTAATGTTTGAACGAAGAGTGTCATCCTTTTTTAGCTCTTGCCGTCCTACGTCGAACATTGGCTCAATACCTAGGTTGTCGTACAACCCTCCGTCATAAAGATGCAAATGGACAAACGGCGGTTGATACGAATCAGCTTCGTCTGCATTCCAGTCTTTGCGTTTCTTCCAGTGAAATCTGTTTGTCTTGAGCGTTAGAGGACCGATGCCACCTGGAAACGCAGCTGAGATAGCCATCGCTCTGGCAAGACTGAAATCTTCTACGGCGGCGTAGCCAAGTTCATAGTCCCCCATAGTTCCGTTCTTGAAACGGTAGCGACGCCCTGTTTCTCCCGTGGTGCAATTGATTGACCAGACCGGAGCACCTTTGAGCGTGCTCAGCGATGCTTTGACGTCCCACAAACCTCGGATGGCCTGTGCTAAGACGTTTGCTCGGGAAAGAGCGAAGCGCCAGTTAAAAGGGTTACAAACCAGCCTAGCAAGAGCAGAGCGTTGCAAGGAATGTGTGATAAGTGTTTCCCGGACCCGTGGCAAAACCTCATTCAAGTAGGTTTCAGAGCTTGGCCAACTGTAGTTAGCGTGCCTGAACACCATGCCAACAAACAGACTGCCTCCGGAGACGGAAGATACATGCATAACATTTTCTAGAAGTCCTTGTTCCGCCAGATATCGTAGAGTTCCAGCATGGAAGGCGGCAGCGCGGACTCCACCACCCGAGAGAGCTAGACCAATAGCGTCGAGGTTTTCTTCCTTGTTGTCATTCATGCGGCATCTCCTTGCCCAAGAGAAATAGAAATATCGGCTTCGCCAACAATAATCATCAATGCGGGTACCCCATCCATAACCAAGGTCTCGGCGAGGTAGGCGAGCAAATCGACGTCAGTAGTGCTTGGCATTGCGGACGAATTTCTAGGATGCGAATGCCATTCGCCAAGATAGCAGACGATATTCGCTGACAGCTCCGCCGCTCGCTCAATCGCCTCTCGCATGCCTGTTGCGCCTCGTTGGAATCCAACTCTACTGGCAACGCTATCCGTCGGAGCCTCCAGCACATCTACGACGTGGATTGTTTTCCGCTTTTGGTCCACATAACCAAGGATTACCCCCCCTGTCTCGTTCGGGAGCGAAGCGGCGCGGATGCTCTTAAGTTTCTGGGTAAGATCCTCGTCCCACACAATCCGCCATTCCCCGAGAATTGATTCTTGGGGTGCCGCTACAGGAACTACTTCGCAAGCTAAAGCCCCTGTTACATCATTCATTGACCACACGCGAATCTGTGCTTCTGGGTGTGCAGAAAGCAATCGAATGTGGCGAGCAAGGATTGAACCATGCAATTGTACGACCTCCTGGGGTAAGACTCCGGAGAGGTCCCGGCATCCGCCACCTACCCAATAGGCCCCGTAATGCCCATTTAGGTGAGACTCGCCCCAATCGCTATTTATAATAGCTCTGTAATATTGGGCCTCTATGGAGCTCAAGCGGACCGTTCTGGCTGCATCCTCCAACAAGAGAACGGAATCACGACCAGAGGGTGTGAAGAAGGTCGAGACCATGCGCGGACTCTCGTCACGGTCCGACAAGTCTCTCGGCACCTCTAGGGTTGTGGTCGCATCGACCAGCAGAGTTGCCTCTGCTAGGGCAGCCTTGACCGCCTCATTATCGAAGTCAGTGACCTTTGCAATAATTGCCGTTGGCTTCTGCGAATTGGGCCAAGTTAGTCCTGCCATGTCCGCCACAGCATCGACTTTTGCCCAGCCTATATGTCGATCTTTTGCAATATGACGAACGAGGTTGTGTGTATTCAGTATATCGTCATCAATAAGGGTCCAGTGTCCCCACCCAGCGCGACTCCATAAGTCAGCCATGCAACCACCGAGCGCTCCGACACCGGCAAGAACGGCTTGGATTTCTGCACCTTCATTCGAAACACCAGAGGCCTTACGAGCGTCTTTGGGAGAGAAGGAAATCCGAACGTCCACCGGTTCAATAGACAACTCACACCAAGAAGTTGTTGCAGGAGCGGCTGGTTCATTTCCCCAAATGGGAATATTGGCGTAGGCCTTGCCATCAAGTCCATCAACGGCAGCCTGGCATGCGATTGCGAGGTTGGCTAAGTTGGTATTGCGTACGACAAATCCGATGACATCAATTCGCTCAGGCTCCGCACCTTTCTCTCGGGCTACAGGAAGCTGCAGCAAAATAAGAGTGTTCTGCACATTGGGGGTATGAATAGGAAGTCCAATACCTGATGCTACCGTTTTAACTGCCTCGGCCAAACTGATTACAAACTCAGATCCACGGGCCAACAGCTGGTCATGGAGCTGCCCTAATGTTGCGGGGTAGCGCTCGATACCTGTTGAAACCACCGGGGGAAGCTTTACTATCAGAGTATCCAACCTAGGGCCACCGGCATCAGCTTTCGTTTTGTCTTTGGGTACGAACGTCCCTCGCAGTACCGATCTATTGGCTTGTGGGCGAGCGCACGTTAATCGCAAGACTTCAGACTGATTCGCCACGCGTTCATTAAAATCGGACGACAAGACTATCTGGTAAGATGACACGAAGTACATCCGTTCAAGGGGCTGATCACTCCGATGCAGAGTCCCAAGGGCGGTCTCACGTAGCCACCAGAGAATGCGCTGCAAATGTTTTGCTGGTGTCCACGTACGTTCTACAGCACTCCAAGGTTCGAAGTACAAGCATAGTGAGGCTGGCTCACCTGAATAGACATGGTTCTGGTGTGGGGTCGGTGGGAAGCTAACGCGTAAAGCCAGAACTTCGTGGGGCGTCGTTAGCCCAGGGCCATGTAATAACAGCAGGCGTTCACGATTCTTAACACCAACCGAATTACGAGACGGTACCGTTCCATCACAGCACTCGACGACAATCCCGTCGATGACAACTGTGCTTTGTTGTGCTCCGTTGCGTGTTTCAAAGCGCCGCAGCTCCACAACCTCGAACGCAGGGTTCTGTTGGCACGCTGTGAGAAGCCGGCGCGCTTCTTCATGCGCCAACTTGCCAGGGTCGAGGTCAGGCAGCAAGTTTCCCCAAGAGTAGAATTCGATATCCACTCAGCCAGCCCTCGGCGCAGGTTTGGAAATGATGATGCCGACTGCTGAGATGGCTGCACGCGACAGTGATAACCCCTGATGGTCAATCTTGAACTCCAACGGCTCTGGCTTGGTGGCGTTAGGCTCCTCCATCGTCACAAGAAATTTGGCACCTGCAACTTTCTTCAGGTAGCGCTCGTAGCACTTCTTCGCCTGGATGTGCGGTGGTAGCGATTGCTCCCGGCCTTCACTTGTATCAAGGATGGGTGCACTAGAACAAACGAGGTAACCGCCTTCCTTTCCAGCCAAAAGAATCTCCTTTGCACCCGCTTCTGGAGTTGTCTCGAGCGCCCCTTAATCACCGCACAACGCCTAGTAACTACAGAGATGCGGAATGAAATAAA
>CAMFKP010000013.1 GCA_945957385.1 uncultured Aeromonadaceae bacterium | reverse complement strand
TGACCATGACCATGACCATGACCATGACCATGACCATGACCATGACCATGACCATGACCATCAGCATGCTCACCCCCATGGCGATTTAAACAAGCGGGCCGCCTACCTGCACGTATTGACGGATGCCGCGACATCCATCCTGGCCATCATAGCCCTGCTGGGCGGACTGTTCTGGGGCGCGTCCTGGCTGGATCCGCTCATGGGCGTAGTTGGCGCCGTGGTCATCTTGATCTGGGCCAGGGGCCTGCTGGTTGAAACATCAACGATATTGGTCGATGTTGAAAACCATGGTCGCGTAAGAACACTGATCTATCAGCGTCTGGCCGACGCAACCTTGATACCGCATGATCTGCATGTATGGCGGGTAGGTGAAGGGCGCTTTGCCGCCATTGTTGGCGTACAAAGCGCGTCACACAGTAGCAAAACCATCCGGGAACAACTGGCTAGTATTCCCGGGCTGGTGCACATCACGGTGGAGTTGGAATAACTCAGGACGCCAGCAACGGCCGGATGCGCGGAAGACCCAGCAGTTGTTCAAACTCTTCGATGACGTGTGTCGCCTGTACCGCGATACGCTGATGACGTAAGTTGAACCAGCAACTGTCCATGCCTGCTGCAGTCGCGCCAGCGACATCCGTGCCAGGATTATCGCCCACCATCAACACATCCTCAGCGCTGACATCGGGCATGCGGGTCAGCGCTGACAGGAAGATACGCGGATCCGGTTTAGGCACCCCTTCCTCCTCCGAGATCAACATGAAATCAAAATAACGGTCCAGTCGACTGCGATTCAAACGTGCTCGCTGAACGTCTGCAAACCCATTGGTGATGATGCCCAGCCCTACACGACCATGCAATCGCGACAGGGTCTGCTCAACCCCGCGCAACGGTTGGCTACATGCCAGAATTTCTTGTAAGAAGCGAGCATTCAATGTCAGGGGATCGGTACCTGCGAGCGGCGCCAGCACACTAAAACGCGCAGCTTTAAGCGTCTGCGCATCAATTTCTCCGACGTTATATTGTTGCCAGAGTGCATGGTTCAATGCTTGATAATCCGCCAATAATTCGGCCGTCAGCGTCACAGAATAGTGTTGCAGCGCTAATGCCAACGCCTGATCGGCGGGGAAATCAAACAGGGTATCGTCAAGATCAAACAGGATGTACTGATAAGCCACCGAAGACTCCTCGAAAACATGAAGACGGCTAATGACGGCGTCACGAGATGAACTATCTCCAACAACCACGTCAGCGGCGGCCACTTTAGCAGAAATAGTCAAACCATAGCGAACATGGTCCGGGAGGCATAAAAAAGAAAACCCGGCATCTGCCGGGTCTTTGCATCATAGCTGCCGATTACTTCACAGCATCCTTCAATGCCTTGCCTGCCACAAACGCCGGAACGTTGGACGGCGCGATCGTGATTTCAGCGCCCGTTTGCGGATTACGGCCGGTACGGCCAGCACGATGGTTCACCTTAAAGGTACCGAAACCAACCAGCTGAACCTGGTCACCTTCTTTCAGGCTTTGAGTGATGCTGTTCAGGATTTCTTCCAGTGCAACCTTGGCCTGGGCTTTGCTCATGTCAGCCTTGGCTGCGATAGCATCGACAAGCTCAGTTTTGTTCATAGACTGTCCTTTTTTATGCGGCGCTAATTGAAATCAGCGACCAATCTAGTCAAAAAAAACAGCTCAGGCAAAGGCTTTATCAGTATTGGTGCCCTGAATGAACAGCTTTTCGACAAGAAGTGCCATCCTCTTCACACTTATGTCCGCACTGGCACTGGCAAGCGGATTAATCAACGCAACAACACCTTGTAGAAAGCGCTCCCAGCGTGATCAACTGCTGCAGGAAACGCCCTGAAACTGGCACGGTATCAATCACCGCTTAGGGTAATACCCAGGTTGGATACACCATCCTGAGCCGCCAACTGACGAATGGCGCCAATTTCATTTGCATCTCTTGGCCGAGAAACCTGATTGAGCAAGTTGACCTGAAACTCCAATTCCTCATTCATAAGCGGCTGTTCGTAGAGCACATCGTCTGACAGCTCCTCACCGGCCAGCATCTCAAGGAAGCCAGCGACACTGCCAACTGACGCATGACTAGCCTCGGTTGCCTCTTCCCCAATCCGGCAGACAACGGAGTTATAGGCACAACTTAATGCGACACAAGCATCGAGCGCCGGGTAGGCACCATAATGCCCCTCTTTAACTGGCTCAGGGATATGCTCTTCCAAGGCTTCAAGCTCTGCCGACAAATCGAGGCGAGATCCGCGCTCAGTCAAATACTGCCACAGCGTATCCAGGGCATGTCGAAACACCTGGGCGCTACCTTGACCGCTACTCTCAGAATAAAGCTGATAATTGGGATACATCCGCTCAGCTAGCGCCAATGCGAACACCGTTTGCTGCCAAGGCTCAAGTTTATCTAGTCGCTTGTAGAACTTATCACCAAACATTTCGCATCTCCTCAATCTTCATGGCGGGCTATTGTAAGCACTCATCCCAAGTAATGCACCCGAACGCAACATCCGACCTTGGGAATCACCACAACTCGTGGTACAGATTAACGTTATTGGGGAATGGGGGAGTAGAACCAAATGCCGACCTTACTACTGCTGAGCCGAGATAATGTTTGTTATAAGACATTGATCGAAAAAGTTAATTTAGGTGACTTGACCATTCTGAGTGCCGAACAACCGGACCAGATCAGAAGTATGGCTCCACAGGCTGACATGTTACTTGGTGAACCCGCATTGATTGCCGCCGCACTCCCGTACGCCGAAAAACTGGTCTGGGCACAATCAACTTATGCCGGTGTAGACGCCTTGATGGCCCCAGACATGAGAAGAGACTATCGATTAACGAATATCAGAGGCATTTTTGGCCCCCTGATGAGTGAATATATTTTCGCTCATCTTCTTAGCATGACGCGGCATCTACCGATATACCGCGAACAACAGCAACACCATCATTGGGCCGCTCATCCTTATCAACCATTGAGTCAACGGCAAATGCTGATACTCGGTACCGGTAGCATAGGGCAGCATGTTGCCGCAACAGCTCGCACATTTGGCATGTCCGTTATCGGAGTCAATCGCAGCGGCAGAGAAGTCGCCGGGTTCGACGAAACCTATCAGATATCTGCATTGCCCCGCCTGCTCCCGGAAGCTGACGTGATTGTATCGATATTGCCAGCGACTCGTGAGACACGTCATCTGTTGACCGCCGATCTCTTGGCCCTATGCCGCAGCGATAGCGTGCTGTTTAACGTCGGCCGCGGCGATCTTATTGAATCAGGGGTGTTATATCAGGCACTTAAGCAGGGTCATCCTGGAGCCGCAGTAGTGGATGTGTTTGAACAGGAACCTCTGGAACCGCACCATCCATTATGGACCTTACCCAATCTGATCATTACGCCGCACAATGCGGCCTGGAGCTTGCCGACAGAGGTGATCCGCATATTCGAGCGCAATTATCTGCACTATCTACAACATGAACCGCTGGATTATCAGATCAATTTTGAGGCTGGATACTGATCACTTCTTCGCAGGGCGTGAACCATAAGCGTTCAATGTATACCTCGTGCGCCCCGTAATAGTTCAGCCATTCCCCCTTACAGTTAAAAAAGCGCACTCGGTCATCGATTTGACACCCCAATGCGCTAACATTGCAGGCACGTTTTTTGCTCGAAAAATCGAGCACAACCCGATCACGAATTCACGCTTCGTGATCGGCACAAACCGAGCGCTCCGAGATTGTCACCGAAGCCTCTGCTGGTTTTGCTGAAAAAATCAGCATGCAAACGCGCATGCAGCTATGGCAGCGGTAAAAACCTTGGTGAGTGCCCACTATCCGTGATACAAATCCGGTTTTGATAATGCCATGTAGAGCGATTGCTTCGGCATGGGCAAATGAAATGATATAAAACCGCGATTAGCGTTATTAACAGATCCAACAACAGGAACACAGGATGAAACGATTTTTAGCTCCGCTGAGCAAAATCGCGGAGTGGGACCCACCTATTCCCAGACAGCACCTGTACGCCATCTTGATGTTGGCAGGTTTTTCAGTCGCCAGCGTGACTCTTCTTCCCTCCCCGAATGAATTGCTGGCCAACAATCCAATCAGTGTAAATAAGCAAGACCTTTCCGCCGATGCCGCTCTAGCCGACATCCCAGCCGCGGATACTGAATATGTTACCGTTCCGGATCATGAACTGCTTGGCAACGAAGCCAATCCGGTGGACGGCTTGGACGAGGATTCGACCCCGGAGCCACAATGGCTCGACTATCAGGTCAAAGGGGATGACAACCTATCCGTCATTTTCAATACGCTGAACCTGCCAGCCAAAACGCTGCACAAGCTGCTGGAAGTTGATATACAAAATTCATTGATCAGGCTGAAGATCAGTCAAAAACTCGCCTTCTTGATCGATCAGAACAACGTGTTGCAACAACTGGCGATACCCCTGGATGGTGATCGCCGTGTGTTATTTACACGCCAAGGTGACGCATACATTTCTCGTATTGAAGCCAATACCGCACTGACTTCTGAGGATGACGATCAACCGACGCCTGCAGCTAGCAAGTCCATGCAAGTTGCAGATAGCAAAGAGCCGGCTAAAGCAACCGCATTGGTCGACGACAAAGCCGCAGCTAAAAAAGCTGTACCCAAGCCAAGTCGTGTAATTAAAGGCAAAATCGCAGGGGCTTTTGTCGTTAGCGCGCGAAATTCCGGTTTGACGAATAACCAGATACATCGCGTCGCCAATATGTTCCGTGGCCGAATTGATTTCCGCCGTGATCTACATAAAGGTGATACGTTTCAGGTGTTGTTTGATAAGCCGCACAGCGATGACGCCAAGATTCTGGCCGTGACCTTCAATATAAGTGGTCGCAATATTAGTGCTTACCGCAATGCAGATGGCCAGTTTTATGATGAAACGGCAAGTAATTTCTCTGGCGGTGGTACCTTTATGCGCTTCCCAATTCCCAGTCAGCGCCGTGTCAGTTCCGGATTCAGCCCCAATCGCCGCAATCCGGTAACCGGACGAGTACAGCCCCATAACGGTACAGACTTCTCTGTTCGTGTTGGTACTCCAGTTCTTTCCACAGGTGAAGGTGTCGTAATCAAGGCTACCAGCCATCGCGACATGGGACGGTATGTTGTAATACGCCATGGTGGTAAGTACACAACCGTCTATATGCATCTGAGCAAACTACTGGTCAAGCCAGGGCAAAAAATTAAACAGGGTCAGAAGATTGCACTATCAGGCAATACCGGCCGCTCAACAGGACCGCACCTGCACTATGAATTCCGGATCAACAGTCGTCCCGTTGATGCGATGCGCGTTGACTTGCCAATGAGCGAAGGCATGGGAGGGAAAGCCAAGCGTCAATTCCTCGCCAAAGTTCGCGAATATAAGCGGCTGATGAGTCAAGCGGGTTAATCCAACCAATAAAAAGAGCCGACATTATGTCGGCCCTTTTTTTGTTGTCATTTATTGATGATAACGGCGGGAGAACCGATGGACAGCCTGAATAAAGCACTCTGGCTGAGCGGGGTCGACATCCTGGGCGATACCGTGTCCCAAATTAAACACATGCCCGCTGCCGGCGCCAAAACCAGCCAGAATTCTATTTACCTCACCTTCAATAACTGCAGGCGGAGCATAGAGCGTGGAGGGATCCATATTCCCTTGCAGCGCGACACGACCACCCACTCGCCGCCTTGCATCGCCGATTTCAATCGTCCAATCCAGACCTATGGCATCACAACCAGTATCGGCGATATCCTCGAGCCATTGACCACCATTTTTAGTGAACAAGGTCACTGGAATGCGTTGCCCATCATGATCACGAATTAGCCCTGCGACAATTCTGGCCATGTATTGTAGTGAGAAGGCCTGATAGGCCGGTGTTGATAACACCCCACCCCAGGTATCAAATACCATGACGGATTGGGCACCAGCTCGGATCTGTGCATTCAAATAATCAGTAACGCTGATGGTCAGCTTATCCAGCAAAGTGTGCAGTGTTTGTGGTTCACAAAACATCATCTGCTTGATGCGCGAGAAGGTTTTAGAACTCCCTCCCTCCACCATATACGTGGCCAAAGTCCATGGGCTCCCAGCAAATCCGATTAACGGTACAGCTCCATTCAATTCACGGCGGATGACTCGGACCGCATCCATGACGTACCTAAGTTCATCTTCAGGATCCGGAATTGGTAAGGACAGTACATCCTGCAAAGAACGAATGGGCCGCTCGAATTTTGGCCCTTCACCCGCCCCAAAGGACAATCCCAACCCCATGGCATCCGGAATCGTCAAAATATCGGAAAACAAGATAGCTGCATCAAGCGGATAGCGGCGTAAAGGCTGTAATGTTACCTCGCAGGCTAACTCCGGGTTCCGGCACAGCGTCATGAAATCACCCGCCTTAGCTCGAAGCTCACGGTACTCGGGTAGATAACGGCCCGCTTGTCGCATCATCCAAACGGGAGTCATATCGACTGGCTGACGCAATAACGCGCGTAAATAGCGATCGTTGTTTAATTGAGGCATGAGATAACCAGGCAGTTTAACAAGTTGACAGATTGTAACACTCTCTCAACAACTGGCTAGCTAGCCGCTAAACCATGCCTCAGTTAACAGAGCGTAAAGATTGATCCCAAGTCCTCTTGACCAGCCGAAGCGGAACTCCTTCTAATGGAGATAACAAACATGTTACACCGCAAGGGAGAGACAATATGCTCACTCGACTCGACAAGACCCGCCAGATGTTCGCTGGCAAACATGAATCGATTGATGCCTTACTGAATGCCAGACATGCTTTGCTGGTACAGTTTGTCGGGCTGGTCGATGCCAAGGGCAGTCGGAAAAAATGCCTCCCATCAAGCCATGCGGTTCAAGACTTCTGTAACCAGCTGGTAGATTATATTTCAGCAGGTCATTTCGAGATCTACCATACCGTTGTTAGCGCCATCGAAAAGGCGAGCGGTCGTCGCCTTTCCATCGTCAACCGCATTTTGCCCCGCATTGAAGCCACCACCGAAGTCGCACTGCACTTTAATGATCTCTACGGCCAAGGCGAATTGGACGATGACATGCTAATGCGACTGGATGAAGACTTGAATCGTTTGGGCCCCATGCTGGAAGAGCGTTTCCGATTGGAGGATCGCCTCGTTGCGGCACTACATATCATTGATGACATCGTAGCGGCCTGAATGGCTCTTGTTGCCGGTGCACAGATTTCGTTGTTCAGACTTACGGTCAGGGCCAGCTATGCCTAAACTAAAGGCAACGCATTCAGGAGACACGCCATGATAGACCGTCGACGCTTTTTCAGAGTCATCTTTTCTACGCCAGCCCAGTTATGCCAGGGAGAACAGTGCTGGTCCACCCGCCTGCTGGACTTATCCTTGCAAGGCGCGCTAGTAGAAGAGCCTGATGGATGGCCAACGGACACTGAAGGGCGCTTTGAATTGAGCTTCGCTCTGGGAGGTTCCGATATCGAGATTCGGATGGAAGTTGAACCAAGTCATGTGGGTCAACAACGCCTTGGGCTCTATTGCCATCACATTGATATCGATAGCGCATCACACCTGAAACGGTTAATTGAGTTGAACGTCGGGAATGCCGATATGCTGCAACGTGAACTCGCGCATCTACTCGAAGAACATGTTGAACACGAGCACCCCTCTCACCCCTAAATCAGGCCCGCTAAGCGGGCCTGATTGTTTTCACAAGAGCTCCAGTGCTTCACCCAATGTAGAGACACCAACCACCTCCATCCCCTCGATCGAGGTTTTGGGCAAATTACCCTTGGGAATGATTGCGCGCCGGAATCCATGTTTGACCGCCTCCTGTAGCCGCTCCTGACCAGAAGGTACCGGGCGAATCTCACCGGATAAGCCTACTTCGCCGAAGGTAATCAAATCGCGTGGAAGCGGATGGTCCCGAAAACTCGATACCATCGCCAATATCAACGGTAAATCGGCACTGGTCTCTTCAACCTTTACCCCACCAACAACGTTGACGAAGACGTCCTGATCGGCCATCTGTAACCCGCCATGACGATGCATCACCGCCAACAACATAGCCAGCCGATTATGTTCGGCGCCGACCGCTAATCGTCTAGGATTGTTCAGTTGCGAATAATCCACCAAGGCTTGCAATTCAACCAGTAGCGGGCGCGTGCCCTCCCAGATCGCCATCACCACCGAGCCAGGGCTATCGGCTTCCCCACGATTCAAGAAAATGGCTGAGGGGTTGCTGACCTCTCGCATGCCTTGTGCCGTCATGGCAAAAACGCCCAGCTCATTGACGGCGCCAAAACGGTTTTTGTGGCACCGCAGTGTGCGATAACGGGAGTCGCCGTCCCCTTCCAGCAGAATGGAGCAATCGACGCAGTGTTCCAGCACCTTGGGGCCGGCCAGAGTTCCATCCTTGGTGACGTGACCAACCATAAAGATGGCAACCTGGTGTTGTTTGGCAAACCGCGTCAACTGTGCGGCCCCTTCACGAACTTGCGAGACCGAGCCTGGTGCTGAGCTGATCTCCGCCACATGCATCACCTGGATGGAGTCAATGACCATCACCAACGGTTTTTCTTGTTGCGCCAAATGGCATATCTGCTCAACACTGGTTTCAGACACAATGCGCAGCTTGTCATTGGGTAAGTGCAGGCGGCTGGCACGCATCGCCACTTGCTGCAGTGACTCTTCGCCAGTGACATACAGCACCTTCATTTTCTCGGCTAACAAACACATGGTCTGCAGCAGCAACGTGCTCTTTCCTGCCCCCGGATGCCCGCCAATCAAGGTTGCAGAGCCGGGGACAATTCCGCCGCCCAGGACTCTATCCAGCTCCTTGAAGCCAGAACTGATTCGGGGGATCTCTGCCAGCGAGACATCTGACAGCGTTTGCACCTTGGCACTCAATTCACCGGCGTAGCCGGAGAGGCGAGCGCTGCCTTTAGCCGCAGCTGGCGCCAGTCGAATCTCTGAAATGGTGTTCCATTCATTGCACTCACTGCACTGCCCCTGCCAGCGAGGAAATTCCGCCCCGCACTCATTACAAACAAACGCAACTTTACTCTTTGCCATCACACAAACTCTTCAAGAAAACAAAGACATGGCCGATATAGTAAACTAGATTCAGCCACACCCTGAGTAAACGATGGAACGGACATTTCAGGCTATGGAGACACAGAAGCCACATCCGCTGCTTGAACAGCTGCTACCCTTGTTGCCGGATCCGGATTTTGATGAAATTTTCAACCGGATGACGCACGACGAGAGCAACAATACCCGTTTTCTGTTGAAAATGGAGCTTAAGCGCAAGGCTTCTCCCTGTATTCGCAGCATAGACCTGCGCGCCCGGCGCAATGCCATGCCCTATGTTTACAAGGGCATACAGCATTTCATGCCCCCTGAAGACATCGAAGTTTTTGAAAACGCCCTAAAAATTTATCAGGGCAACTACACGCTGGGCGTCTATGAAACAGTTCTAGAAAGCCAGAAGCAACGTCTGCAGCAAGAGAGTAGCCTTGCTCAAGATCCGGGCCATGATCGCTTTCGTTTCGAGGTCGATGCGATCCCCTTTGCCAGCTATTACTACCGCCGCGAAGAGCGCATGCATTACAGCTCCCCAGTGCAGCTGATCATGAATGAGCAGACCGTCTACGGCGCTAAAACCTCTGATATCTCCTGCGGCGGCGTGCGTCTGTTACTCGCCGAGGCCGTGCCGTTCGAGGTGGGTGACCTGTGTCAGGTGATCTTTACTGGGCTGCAAAAAGACACCCCCGCCGCTGTAATCAATCGTCCCGTGCTCTATCAGATTTTGGGTGAAGAAGCGCGTGATGGGCGCTTCTGGTTGAAATTGTTGCGGGCCGAGCCAGACAGCGAACTGGACGGCTATTTGGCGTCCTTCATAGATAACAACAAACTGCACTATCGTGTTGGCATTGAACACTTACTCAGCGCCATTGAGGCCAAGGGATACGAGCAATACTACCTGCCGCGGATGACAGGATTACCGCTGTTTTTCAGTCAGGGAGCAGCTCCAGCGTTACGTTTTGCGCTTAAAAGCGAGAACAACCAGCCCGTTTTGGAATATTGGCGTGACGAACGCAATCACGACAAACTCTCGGGTCTGTTTTCTCCGGCCCGCATGGAGCAGCTGCTCGCCCAACCCGGGGATTACAAGTGTTGCTGGCTCTACACCTTCACCCATACGGTACGCAGCCATATCTACTTTTTTTCCGCCACCAGCGAAGAGCTGAATGCCAGCGGCTTGCGCAAGTTGTTCTTCACCGTCGGGGCCCGCCGCCCCAGTTGGCGCGTCTTCAAGTTTGAATTGGAACCCGTGCAACTGGGCAGTGGTGCCATAGCCAACCTGATCACCCAGGAAAATCTGCCGCCCGGCTATCTGGAACAACTAAAGCAACAGCTCGCTGAGATCGGCTATGTCGGACAACTCATCGCCGTGGATGACGATCTGCAACGGCGTGATTATCTGTCTGACGCACTGACTCGATATGAGGCCAATCAGCTGCAGATTTATGCGCATCAAACCGATGTGCCGGAGTGTGAACTGGAGATGTTGCACTATGCGCAATTACGCAAGGAGCGACGCTATAGCCACAAAACGACGGTGTCCATCCATACACCAAGCACAGTTGCGCTGGGTTGGACACGTGACATATCAACCCATGGTTTGCAACTGGAACTGGAAAAACCGCTCGCGTGTCAAAAAGGCGATTTGCTGTTGCTGAACTTACCACAGCTGCAAGCCCTGACACGGGACGTCAAGTTACAGGGGTTGCCCTATCGGGTCATCAACACGAATCAGGCCCACACGGTATTGCATCTGTGTATCGATGGCGAACCCGAACTGCACGTCGGGCGCCGTTTCTTCCAGCGTCTGATCGACAGTAATCCAGACAAGCTGCGAGCAACCCACGAGATGCGGCGTACCAGCGGGCTTTCGCGTGCACTGCGTAATCTGTTTACTTATCACCTGTTCAACCACCCGCTCTATTTGAGCAAGAACAAGCCCAGTCGCCTCGGGGCCATCGGCAGCATCGACAAACCACGGGCACTGCTGCGCTTGCTCACCGAATCAACGTTGGAAAAACCATTCAATGTCATGCCGCTGTTTCAGGGCGAGTTGTTAAAAAAACTGTTACTGCTACCGCTACGCGAGCTTAACCGTAGTGACGCCCCGCTGCAGCGCGAACTCTTTATCGCCCGGCTAACCGATCAAAACGGCAATCTTATCTACGAGAGTCGACTCGAGGAGAGTTTCTTCAACCTGGAAGATAAACGGCGCTTCATTCAGCGCGCGTTACATAAAGGCGGTTTTTATTCTGTCCGCCTGTTTTTGTCGCGGACCGGCCGCCCAGATACTGACTTCATTGCCGCTGAATTGGACTATGTCGCCAAGTATGCCATTCACAAAGCCAAGCAACTGGAAGAAACCCTCTGGAGCGTGGTGGGGGTCTGCGACTTGCTGGATACCACAGCCGCAACACTGTTCCGTGTTGGCCTGACCCCGAGCGGTGGCGAGTTGCCCTCCGCGCCTCGCGCCTGATGCATTGCCGATAACAAAACAAAAAAGGGAGCCCAAGGCTCCCTTTTTGTAGACAGGTTAGACTTATAAGAGTCCGTCGATACGGGTTCCAGCCTGTAACAGGCAGAGTACTGTCTCCAGGTCACCTTGCCGGATCGCGACTTGAGCCTGTTCGCGTACAATCGGCTTGGCATGGATCGCCACGCCCAGGGCCGCGAGTTTCAGCATGGGTAGATCATTGGCACCATCGCCAATGGCGACGGTCTGGGTGGCCGCGACACCATAATCGGCCTGCAGTTTTTGCAGCGTCTGCGCCTTGACCTGCGAATCAACAATCCGGCCGTGCACCAGACCAGAGAGCGTTTCACCCTCGACGCCCATCTCATTGGCCTCGATATGGTCCAACCCCAGCTCCTGCTGCAACTTGCCGGCAAAACGGGTAAAGCCCCCGGAGGCGATCGCGACCTTCCAACCTGCCGCCTTGGCGCCGTCCACCAGCAAGGTTAAACCCGGCATCAGTGGCATATTGGCCGCCACCGTGTCAAGGATCGATACCGGCGCGCCTTTGAGCAATGCGACACGGTTGCGCAGACTGTCGGCAAATTCGAGTTTGCCCTGCATCGCAGCCGCCGTCACCGCAGAGACCTGCTCACCGACCCCGGCCAGACGGGCGATCTCATCGATGCATTCAATCTGGATGGCCGTCGAATCCATGTCCATCAAGATCAACCCTGGCTGCGACAGCGTGGGCAAGCGCTCGATATGAACCGCATCCAGTGGCCAGGTTTGCTGTTTGCACCAGGCAACCAGTTCACTGTCATAGGCAGAGAGCGCCAGCACGACTACCTCGGTCTCGGCGAGGGTAAACGGCGTCAGCAATGCCCACTGCACACCTCGCTCGGCAAGCTGCTTAACCGTCGCTAGCAGCTGGTCACGAGACAGGCTCTCGCCCATCAGCACCAGATAGCCGGCAGCAAACGGTAACGAAGTCGCCGGCTGCAGGGCGTCGCCCGCAGGCAGGTAGACGGGGGCCGCGGTCAGACAATGACCCCAGTCGGCAAGGTGTTCGGGCAATGATGAGAACGGCATCTGGCGTTACGACTCCCTGTTGTACGCAAATCGGATAGAAAAAAGCCGGCTCAGGGTAACGGCAGGCCGCGCCGCAGGCAAGTCTGAGACGCGTTTGCCACGGAGACACCGTTAATTTGGCGCTGGTCAGAGGCAGGAATAAAGCAACAGGGCAGCTCATGGCTGCCCTGTTGCGCCTAGATAGGAACGGCTCAGGCCGCCTGATCGCCCAGCAATACCGACTCAAGCGCGATGACAATCATCTCGTTGAATGTCAGCTGACGCTCTTCGGAGGTCGTCTGCTCGTGGCGCTTGATGTGATCGGATACGGTACAGATGGTCAGGGCGCGCGCACCGAACTCGGCCGCCACGCCATAGATACCGGCCGCTTCCATCTCGACCCCCAGGATCCCGTACTTGTCCATCACATCGAACATGGTGGCATCCGGGTTATAAAACAGATCGGCAGAGAACAGGTTACCCACCTTGACTGCAATGCCCTTGGCCTTGGCAGCATCCACCGCATGACGCACCAGTTCAAAATCGGCAATCGCCGCAAAATCATGATCGCGGAAACGCATGCGATTGACCTTGGAATCGGTGCATGCCCCCATGCCGATCACCACATCGCGCAGCTTGACATCATCTCGCACCGCGCCGCAGGAGCCGACACGGATCAGCGTCTTGACGCCGTACTCGGTCACCAGCTCCTTGGCATAGATGGAGCAGGACGGGATACCCATGCCATGGCCCATCACGGAGACTCGGCGCCCCTTGTAGGTACCGGTGTAGCCGTACATGTTGCGCACGTCGGTCACCAACTCGGCGCCCTCGAGGAAGGTCTCGGCGATGTATTTGGCACGCAGCGGATCGCCCGGCATCAAAACAACATCAGCAAAGGCACCGTCTTTGGCATTGATATGGGGTGTGGCCATTTTGTGTTTCCTTATTGGTTCCTGTAGCACTGGTCTTATGATGGCCGCGCTGGCAGTGCGCGGCCAGATTTTTATCGTCGTCTTAGCGATCCCAGATCGCACGGCCATACTCGAGCGCCGGCAAGCCGTGATAGGCCGCTATGCTCTGGCCGATATCGGCAAAGGTGTCGAATGCCCCAAGCGAGCCGGCTTGGACCATGGCACCAAAAAACAGCGCCGGCACATGCTCACGGGTGTGGTCCGTGCCCGGCCAGGTCGGATCACAACCGTGATCTGCCGTCACCACCACCAGGTCTCCCGGTTGCAACCCGGCCAAAAACGCCGGCAAACGCTGGTCGAAAAACTCCAGCGCCGCGGCATAACCTGCAACATCACGTCTGTGGCCATAGCTGGAGTCAAAATCGACAAAATTGGTAAACACGATGCTCTGGTCCGGCGCGGCAGTTAATTGCGCCATCGTCGCCTGCCACAGCGCATCGAGGCCTGTGGCCTTGACCTTCTGCGTCACACCGCAACCGGCATAGATATCGGAGATCTTGCCGATGGCGATCACCTCTCCACCCGCCGCCTTCATGCGATCCAGCAGCGTCGGCATCGGCGGTTCGACCGCATAATCGTGACGGTTACCGGTGCGGGCAAACTCGCCCGGACGGCTGCCGACAAACGGCCGGGCAATCACCCGCCCGATGTTGTAACCACCGGCGTTAAGCTCGGCTCGCGCCAGTTCACACAACGCATACAACCGTTCGAGGCCGAACGTCTCTTCATGGCAGGCGATCTGGAATACCGAGTCGGCCGAGGTATAAAAAATCGGCTTGCCGGTACGCATATGCTCCTCGCCCAGCTCGTCGAGAATCACGGTGCCCGACGAGTGGCAATTACCGAGATAACCGGGCAACTGCGCCTTGGCGACCAACGTATCAAGCAGTGCCTGCGGAAAGCTGTTTTCGCGCTCGCTGAAATAGCCCCAGTCAAACAGCACGGGAGACCCCGCCATCTCCCAGTGACCAGACGGCGTATCCTTGCCGGAGGAGAGCTCGCGGGCATGGGCATAGGCCGCTTGCGGCACCACGCTGGCATCCAGGCCGGCAGGGAAGCTGCCGCAGGCCTCGGCACAGGCATGCGCCAGACCGAACCGAGTCAAGTTCGGGATGGACAGTGCGCCATGACGTCCGTTATCGGCACGGCCAGCGGCACACTCGGCGGCAATGTGCCCCAAGGTATTGGCGCCACTATCGCCGAAACGGTCAGCATCCGGCGCGGCGCCGATACCGAGGGAATCCATCATCAGAATAAAGGTTCGTTTCATCACACGCTCCTTACGGCATGCAGGTAGGCGACCACCGTCGCCCACCATTAATTCTGGCCAATATCGGCCGCACCGATACGGCGGTACACCTCGGGTTGCGGTTCGGGCGCCGTCTCATCCAGGCGGATGGCCTGCTGCAACGCCACAACGGCGGCCAGATAGTCCGACTCGCTGCGGGCGTGTACCCAGGCCAGCGGCTGTCCGGCCTCGATTTGTTGTCCGATCCGGCAGAACTGGCTGAAACCGACGCGGTAATCGATGGCATCACCGGCGCGCTGGCGCCCGCCCCCCATCGCCACGATGGCCATGCCAATGGCCCGGGTATCCATCGCCGCGACATAACCACTGCGCTCACTCAAGATCGGGCGCACCAGCGGGGCCTGCGGCAGGTAGACATCGTGGCGTTCGACAAAGTCGGCCGGGCCACCCAACGCCAGCACCATGCGCGCGAAGCGATCGGCTGCCGCCCCGCTGTCGAGCGCGGCTTGCAAGCGCTGACGCGCCTCAACGTCATGCTGCGCCAAGCCGGCGGCCACCAGCAGATCGCTGCTGAGCGCCATCGTCACCTCGTGCAGCCTTGGGTTGCGCTCGGTGCCCGTCAGGTAGCGCACCGCTTCACGCACCTCCAGGCCATTACCGGCGCTCGAGGCCAGCGGCTGGTTCATGTCAGTCAACAGGGCGGCGGTGCGGCAACCGGCGCCGTTGGCGACGGCAACGATGCTGCGTGCCAGCTCGGCCGAGCGCTCGGCCGTCGGCATAAAGGCACCACTGCCAACTTTGACATCCATCACCAGCGCCTGCAGGCCGGCTGCCAGCTTCTTCGACAAAATGGACGCGGTGATCAACGGAATCGACTCGACGGTGGCGGTCACATCGCGCGTGGCGTAGAAGCGCTTGTCGGCCGGAGCCAGCTCACCGGTCTGGCCTATGATGGCCACCCCGACCGACTGCACGGTACGATGAAACAGCTCCAGCTCCGGAGCGGTGCGGTAGCCGGGGATGGCATCCAGCTTGTCCAGCGTACCACCGGTATGCCCCAGCCCACGCCCGGAGATCATCGGCACCACGCCACCACAGGCGGCAACCATGGGGCCCAGCATCAGGGATGTGACATCCCCGACGCCACCGGTAGAGTGTTTGTCGACGATCGGGCCATTGAGACCCAGCGGCGTCCAGTCGAGCACACAACCGGAGTCGCGCATCGCACAGGTCAGCGCAATGCGCTCTGCCATCGTCATGTCATTGAAATAGATCGCCATCGCCAGCGCGGCGATCTGTCCCTCGCTGATGCTGTTATCGGCGATACCACGGACAAAGCCCTGGATCTCGGCGTCCGTGAGGATCAGGCCATCGCGCTTCTTGCGAATAATCTCTTGCGCCAGAAACATATCGCGCCTCCTGCCAGCGGCTTAGTAACCACTGCCCGCGACCGGTGCCGGACCATGGCCCAGCGTCGCCAGCAGGCTGGCCAGCAGGCTAGAAGCGCCGAAGCGGAACGTGCGCGGAGTGACCCAGTCATCCCCCAGGATCGAGGCGGCCAGATCCAGATATTCGGCGGCCTGCTCGGCATTCTTCACGCCACCGGCCGGCTTGAAGCCGACACGGCTATCGGTGGCCTTGATCACCTCCAGCATGATGCGCGCCGCATCCAGGGTGGCATTCACTGGCACCTTGCCGGTGGAGGTCTTGATGAAGTCGGCACCGGCGGCAATCGCCAGCTCGGAGGCGCGGCGGATCAAGGCTTCGCTCTTCAGCTCGCCCGTTTCGATGATCACCTTGAGCAGCACCTGGTCACCACACGCCGCCTTGCACTGCCGCACCAGCGCGGAGCCCACCGCCTCGTTGCCGGCCATCAATGCCCGGTACGGAAACACCACATCGACCTCGTCGGCACCATAAGCCACCGCGGCTCGGGTCTCGGCCACCGCGATCTCGATGTCGTCATTGCCGTGGGGAAAATTGGTTACGGTGGCAATGCGCACCTGTTCGGCACCGATTTCGCGTAACGTCTTGCGGGCAATCGGGATAAAGCGCGGATAGATGCAGATCGCGGCGGTCAAGCCGGCCGGGCTCTTGGCCTGATGACACAGCGCAATCACGCGCGCATCGGTGTCATCATCGTTCAGGGTCGTCAGGTCCATCAGGTTCAAGGCACGCTGGGCCGCTTGCTGGATATCGCTCATCAGTTGCTCCATAGCTCTATTGAGAGTCAAATTATGACCCTTTCGGGTCGCCTCGTGACCTGCCGCCGGGGGTTCCGCAAGCCCGCGGGCAGAAGATGCAGAGTTTTTCCGCAACGAGCACTCGCAACCAAGGGCTGCGGGCCTCAGGGATGACCTCCTGTCATCCCGGTCTTCTCATCACAACGCTGGCCCACGTCAGAATAGTCGGGCCAGATATCCCCATGCCTGGGCACCAAGGTACACCCCGACAATGCCCATCACTCCCGATAACACCGGCGGAGCCGGGATCGGCAACTTCAACGCGGCAAACAGCACGCCGACCGCGGCACCCACCGCCATCGACAACAACACTTCGTTCATTCCTCACCTCGGGCTCATTGGGGGCGCGCAAACGCTTTTCAGCCCCGTAAAAACATCAACGCCACGGTGCTAACCGTGGCGCAGGCCACCTGGTAAAACGGCAGTGGCATCCTGATGGTGAACAGCATAAATCCAGTGCTGATGCGGTGCTGAGAAGGCAAACGCTTTTGCGCAACAACACCATGCATGGGCCGCTAGCAGGCGGCTGCCGCGCTAATTATAACGATCCTGCGGCGCCACGATAAGGCCGGATACTGAATGCCGCACAAACAGGCCGACGTTGTTGGCGAGGTAAAACGTTTTTCCCGCTCCTGCGTTGTACGACCAGCCCGACGCCCCTCACTCGGCGCTGGGGCCGGTCAGCAACCGGGGAAATATCCGCACCACGTTATCGGCGATCTGCTTGGCCAACTGCGGTGGATCGTCCTGGCGCAACTGTGCCAACTCGGCCAGCACTGCCGCCACCTGGGCCGGCGTATTGCGCTGTCCCTGATAGCCAGCCAGCGGCATCGTCGGCCCATCGGTCTCCAGCAACAGCCACTGCGCCGGCAGTGCCGCCACGGCACGGCGGGTTTTCTGTGCCCGCGGATAGGTGATCACGCCACCGATGCCCAATGCAAACCCCAGCTCGATAAACTGCTCCGCCTGCTGTCGCGAACCGGAGAACCCATGCAGCACCCCTCCGGCCGGAGGTCGGCGCCGGCGCAGCATACCGAGCAGGGGCTCATGGCTACCCCGGCTATGCAGGATCAACGGCAAGTGGTATTGGCAGGCCAAGGCGACCTGCTGCTCTAGGGCCTGCCACTGCCGGGCCATCGGCACCGCCACCTTGCTGTCGAGCCCGCACTCACCGACCGCCACCAGTCCCGGCGGTTGCCGTTCCAGCCAGCTGGCCAATGCACGCAACGCAGCGGCGTCGTCATCCGCCAAAAACCAGGGGTGCAAGCCCAGCGCGTAGAACAGGTTGCGGTGTTGTTGGTGCAGCTGCACCAGGCGCGGCCAGGCGGACGCGTTCACCGCCGGCACAATCCAGCGCGCCACACCGGCGGCACAACTGGCGGTCAGCACCGCCGACAGGTCATCGGCATACTCCGGCAAATCAAGATGGACATGGGTATCGGTCAGCACGGCGTGCTCCTGGCAAATTTCACTCCGTCAGGCTACCGCTGCCGCGGCCTGCTGTCAGCCCGACGGTCGCTGCCGCGTGGCGAGAGATAATAAAACGGGCCCCGCGGGGCCCGAACAGCAGCTAACAACGCATTTACGGCTTGAAACTAGAGCATGACGCCGACGATCACCGCCGACAGCAGGCTGACCAGCGTCGATCCGTATACCAGGCGCAGGCCGAAACGGGAGACCATGTTGCCCTTGGCCGGATTCAAGGCTTTCACGGCACCGGCGATGATGCCGATGGAGCTGAAGTTGGCAAAGGAGACCAGGAACACCGACAGCATGCCCAGCGTGCGTGGTGACAGGCCGGCGCTGATCTTGCCCAGATCCATCATGGCCACGAACTCGTTGGTCACCAGCTTGGTGGCCATGATGCTGCCAGCCTGCATCGCCTCGGCGGACGGAATGCCCAGCACCCAGGCCAACGGATAGAACAGATAGCCCATCACGGTCTGGAAGTTCATGCCAAACACCGCCGTAAACAGGTAGTTGATCAGCGCGATCAAGCTGATGAAGCCGATCAGCATGGCACCGACGATCACCGCGACACTGAACCCGGCCATGATGTATTCACCCAGCATTTCGAAGAAGTTTTCACGCGCCGGCGTGTGGTGCTTGTCGCCATCGGCCAGGGCCTCGGCGTCCTTGGCATCCAATTCCGGCTTCGGCAGGGTCACGCTGTCATCGGGTTGATAGGGGTTCAGGATATTGAGCACGATAAAGGTGCTGAACATGTTGAGCACCAGCGCGGCCACCACGTAACGCGGCTCGATCATCTGCATGTAGGCCCCGACGATCGACATCGACACGGTGGACATCGCGGTGGCGGCCAGCGTGTACATCTGCTTCTCGTTGAGGTGCGGCAGTATGTTCTTGATGGCGATGAAATTCTCGGACTGGCCGACAATCATCGAGCTGACCGCGTTGAACGACTCCAGCTTACCCATGCCGTTAATGCGCGCCAGCACACTGCCGATACCACGGATGATCAACGGCAACAGACGCACATATTGCAGTATGCCAATCAGCACCGAAATAAAGACGATCGGCATCAGCACCTTGAGGAAGAACGAGAACTTGCCATCGTTGAGCAGGCCACCGAACACGAAGTCGGTGCCCTGGCCGGCAAACTCCAGCAACTTGCCAAAGCCATCGGCAAAACCGCCAACAATCGCCAGACCGACCTGGGAGTTCAGCATGAACCAGGCCAGTGCCAGTTCCACCACCAGCAGTTGCAGCACGTAGCGTACCTTGACGCTACGCCATGACTTGATATTACCGAGCAGGGCCAGACCAAACACCAGCGCCAGGCCGAGAACAAAGTGTAAATAGACCATATGTGTAACCTGTTATTTGCAGGAGGGAATTGATGCGGCCAATAGTAGTATTCACCGGTCAAAAAAAGCGGCGCATTGTCACATTAATTACTCATTTTTTCACCACTTTCCCGGAGAAACGTTTTTATTTATAAAAAATGAGATCTAAAAACAAACCCCTTTTAAAACAACGAGATAAAAACGTTTATCTGTGCATGATGCAAATGGAAACCCGAGAGATACACTCCGAAACAAATAAAAACGATTGCGCGATTTAATTAAAAAATAATAAAGGGATGCATTTGAAAATATATTTAACTGACACTGAACAATCTGTTTTTATATTTAAAACAACATGTAAAACGTTTTTATTTTCCGGGCAGCCATTCATTTAAAATAGATACCCGTTCCTCCATTATCACAACGGCACAAACTAAAAAGCGGCCCGCAGGCCGCCTTATCCAACGGGATACCGATCTCAGTGCTCACGCGTCTTGTGGAACACCACATCCGGGTGACGCTCCATCGTCAGGTTCAGGTTGACCATGGTCGGCGCGATATAGGTGAGGTTATCGCCACCATCCAGCGCCAGGTTCAACGCACACTTGCGTTCAAACTCGTCGAGCTTCTTCGGATCCTTGCATTCCACCCAACGGGCGGTGCTGACGTTGATCGGCTCGTACAGCGCCTCGACACCGTACTCGCTCTTCAGCCGCGAGACCACGACATCAAACTGCAGCACCCCGACCGCACCGACGATCAGATCGTTGTTCTCGATCGGCCGGAACACCTGCACCGCGCCCTCTTCGGAGAGCTGTACCAAGCCTTTGAGCAGCTGTTTCTGTTTCAGCGGATCCCGCAGGCGAATGCGGCGGAACAGCTCGGGAGCGAAGTTCGGGATGCCGGTGAAACGCATGTTTTCACCCTGGGTAAAGGTGTCACCGATCTGGATGGTGCCGTGGTTGTGCAGACCGATAATATCGCCCGGATAGGCCTCTTCGGCCTGTTCACGGTCACCCGCCATGAAGGTCACGGCATCGGAGATGTTGACATCCTTGCCGAGGCGCACGTGGCGCATCTTCATGCCCTTCTCGTACTTGCCGGAGACCACGCGCATGAAGGCGATGCGGTCGCGGTGCTTGGGATCCATGTTTGCCTGGATCTTGAACACGAAGCCGGAGAACTTCTCTTCGCTGGCCGCGACGGTCCGGCTGTCGGTAGTGCGCGGCATCGGCGACGGCGCCCATTCGGTCAGGCCATCGAGCATATGATCGACGCCGAAGTTGCCCAACGCGGTACCGAAGAACACCGGCGTCATCTCGCCGTTACGGAACGCCTCCAGATCGAACTGGTGGGAGGCGCCCTGCACCAGCTCCAGTTCATCGCGCAGCTGGCCGATCAGATCGTCGCCGACCGCCTGATCCAGCTCCGGATTATCCAGCCCCTTGATGATGCGCTTCTCCTGGATGGTGTGCCCCTGGCCGGACTGGTACAGGTAGATCTCGTCCTTGTACAGGTGGTACACCCCCTTGAACAACTTGCCGCAGCCAATCGGCCAGGTAATCGGGGCGCAGAGAATCTTCAGCTCGTTCTCCACTTCGTCCAGCAGCTCCATCGGATCGCGGATTTCACGGTCCAGCTTGTTCATGAACGTCAGGATCGGCGTGTCGCGCAGACGGGTGACTTCCATCAGCTTGCGGGTTCTGTCTTCAACCCCCTTGGCCGCATCGATCACCATCAGACAGCAGTCCACCGCCGTCAGCGTACGGTAGGTATCTTCGGAGAAGTCTTCGTGGCCCGGGGTGTCCAGCAGGTTGACCAGGCAGTCGTTATAGGGGAACTGCATCACCGAGGTGGTGACCGAGATGCCCCGCTCCTTTTCCATCTCCATCCAGTCCGACTTGGCATGCTGGCCCGAGCCGCGGCCCTTGACGGTACCGGCGCGCTGGATGGCATTGCCGAACAACAACACCTTCTCGGTGATGGTGGTCTTACCCGCATCGGGGTGCGAAATGATGGCGAAGGTGCGGCGCTTGCCGACCTCGTTCAGGAACTCAGACATGAAACCGTCCCGTAAACTGGCTATGACTCAAAGGAATTTGGGCGCGGATTATAAACCCAAGGGCAGTTTTTACCCAAGGAAATGACGCAACACGCGCGCAGCCATGACCGTCACGGCCGGGGCGAGTGAGTGGTCACTGGGGCATCGTAACCCGAGGTAGACCCGCGCTTGGCCGCAAGAAACCGGGAAAGGATCCGCGCCAAACGCCTGGTTACCAGCAGCGGGCCGCAGTGAGTGATCACTGGGGTGCCGCTCCTGGCCAGATCGCTCGCGCCTGCCACTCTCGGCGTCAGTGGATATCACACTCAAAAGCGATAGCCTGCCGTCAACCCGAGGTAATGGTTGCGACTGTCACTTTCGGGGCGCAACCACCAGCGCTGGCTGGCGTAGGCGCCTAACGCAGCGCCAAGCGCATCCGATCCCAGATCCAGCCAGGAAAAATGGCCGCCACTGCACCAGGAGGCGGTTTCCCCGACCACGCCCACGCTGGTCGCCAGACCAAAACCAACCCAAGCCGGTTCCGGGCTGGCCAGATAGCGATCTGCCACCAGCGTAAACCCCGCCGCCATGACACTACTACCGGCAACATGACTGAACTCGCTATTAAAGCTGTCATTGGCATACGCCCCCCAGGGCACGCCAACCAGCATCCAGAGCATCATCAGGATCCGCATATCTCCTCCCAACGCGATCCCCTCGGCGGCCACGCGCCCTGCGGCATCGGTTATCTGAAGTCTGGTGCTTGCCGCCAGATAGCGCAAAGTGGTGCCGCCGCTTTAGCCATGACGCAGGTGACGTGGATAGCGCAGCCCCACCGCGGCGGCCAGCAACCCGGAGAGCGCACCGACCCCGAGCGCCCAGCGCGGGCCAAACAGATCGGCCACCTGACCGAGCAGCGGCGCCCCCAGCGGCGTGCACCCCATCAGGATCGCCATGCGGATCGCCATCACCCGACCGCGCAATTCAGGGGCCGTGGTCAATTGCATCAGGCTGTTACTGGCATTATTGAAGGTGACCGCGGCCATGCCGACCGGCACCAGCGCCATGGCAAACCACCAGTAGCCTGGCGCCAGCGCCGCCAACACACAGGCGACGCCAAAACAGCCCGCCGACGAGACCAGTAACGAAAAGCGCAACTGCTCGCGCCCGGCTGCCAACAGGGCACCGGCCACGGTGCCAAGGGCCATGATCGACGATAACAGACCAAAGCCACTGGCATCGGCCGCGAAGGCCCGCACCGCCATCGTCGAGATGAAGATCGGAAAGTTCAGTCCAAAGGTGCCGATCAGAAACAGCATGATCGACATCAGACGCAGATCATCGCGCTGCCAGACCAGGGCAAATCCCTCACGCAAGCCACCATGCCGACGTGAGGCTCGCGGTTGCCGATACAGATGGGCCGGATCCAGCGCCCACAACGACAACAACACCGCAATGAACGAGATCCCGTTACAGATAAAGGCCCAGCCGGTTCCCAGCGAAGCAATGACCAGACCGGCCACCGCCGGCCCGATCAGGCGGGCCAGATTAAACGAGGTGGAGTTCAGCGATACGGCATTCGGCAGCTCGGCGGCGGAAACCAGTTCGCCGACAAAGATCTGGCGCGCCGGCGCATCGAACGCGTTGGCACACCCCAGCAGCAACGCAAACAGATAGACCTGCCACAGCTGTACCCAGCCACCGAGCGTCATGACTCCCAACCCCAGTGCCAGTACCCCTGAGAGCGCCTGGGTCCACATCAGGATCTGGCGTAACGGTAGCCGGTCGGCCATCAGCCCCGTCCACGGCAATAACGCCAGCTGCGGGCCAAATTGTAATGCCATCACGATCCCGACGGCGGCGGCATTGTTCGCGGTCAGCTGGGTCAACACCAGCCAGTCCTGCGCTGCCCGCTGCATCCAGGTGCCGATATTGGACACCAGGGCCCCGGCGGCCCAAATCCGGTAGTTGGGAGAGTGTAACGAACGAAATACCGCGCTCCATGTCATGACGACACCTGCCATTCGGCTCTGTATGACCGGTCAGAGAGGACAGTAAACCGCGAAACGCTAGCCGGGTCGAGCCAGATAGCGACGTGGGCGGCCGACAAAACAACAGCCCGGCACTATGGCCGGGCTGTGTCATCCGCTTTCGCGAGGCAGGCTTAGAGCACCTCGGCCAGATTCCCCTTGGTTTCCAGCCACTCGCGACGATCGCCGGAGCGCTTCTTCGCCAGCAGCATGTCCATCATCTGCAGGGTGCTCTCTGTCTCGTCCAGCGTCAGCTGTACCAGACGACGGGTGTTGGGATCCATGGTGGTTTCCCGCAACTGCTTCGGGTTCATCTCGCCCAGGCCTTTAAAGCGGGTTACCTGGGGTGTGCC
The DNA here is from genome assembly GCA_945957385.1 of uncultured Aeromonadaceae bacterium. Lineage (GTDB taxonomy): Bacteria > Pseudomonadota > Gammaproteobacteria > Enterobacterales > Aeromonadaceae > Pseudaeromonas. Next base: position 46,455 of record CAMFKP010000013.1, on the reverse strand, counting down.
GCGTTTTTTCTCGGCCCGCAACCGCTCCAGCACCCCCTCTTTCTCGCTCTCGTCCAGGGCGTAGTACACCTCCTTGCCCAGGTCGATACGGTACAACGGCGGCATGGCGACATAGACATGCCCCCGCTCCACCAGCGGACGGAAATGGCGCATGAACAACGCACACAGCAAGGTGGCGATGTGCAGACCGTCGGAGTCGGCATCGGCCAGAATGCAGACCTTGCCGTAACGCAGATCGGAGAGATCGTCAGAATCCGGATCCAGGCCGATAGCAATCGAGATGTTATGCACCTCATCGGAAGCCAGCACTTCGGAGGCATCCACCTCCCAGGTATTCAGGATCTTGCCACGCAACGGCATGATGGCCTGGAACTCCCGATCCCGCGCTTGCTTGGCACTGCCGCCGGCCGAATCCCCTTCGACGAGGAACAGCTCACCCTGCATCGGGTCAGAACAGGCACAATCGGTCAGTTTGCCCGGCAGCGCCGGCCCCTGGGTAACCTTCTTGCGCACCACCGTCTTGGCCGCGCGCAGACGGCGCTGCGCACTGCTGATACACAATTCGGCGATCTGGGTGCCGGCATCGATATTGGCGTTGAGCCACAAGCTGAACGCATCTTTCACGACACCGGAAACAAATGCGGCACACTGGCGGGAAGAGAGTCGCTCCTTGGTCTGACCGGCAAATTGCGGATCCTGGATCTTCACCGACAGTATGTAGGCGCAGCGATCCCAGATGTCTTCCGGCGTCAACTTGACGCCGCGGGGCAATAAATTGCGCAGCTCGCAGAACTCGCGCATCGCATCCAGCAGCCCCTGGCGCAGACCGTTGACATGGGTCCCACCCTGAATCGTCGGGATCAAGTTAACGTAGGACTCCGACAGGCTCTCGCCACCTTCCGGTAGCCAGCACAACGCCCAGTCGACCGCCGATTGCTCGGTGCTCAGGCTGCCGGTGAACGGCGCCTCCGGTAGCATGGGTACCGCCTTGAGGGTATCAGTCAGGTAATCCCGCAATCCGTCCTGATAGCACCACTCCTGCTTCTCACCACTTTGTTTGTCTTCAAAACTGATCGTCAATCCGGGGCAGAGCACGGCCTTGGCTTTCAGCAGATGAATCAGGCGGCTGACCGCAAACTTGGGCGAATCAAAATAACTGGCATCGGGCCAGAAGCGGACCCGGGTGCCCGTGGTCCGGCGGCCGCAAGTGCCCGTGATGGCAAGGTCACTGGCTTTATCGCCATGCTCGAACGCCATCTCGTACACCTGGCCATCACGTTTCACCGTGACCTCGACCCGGGTCGACAACGCATTGACCACCGAGATACCGACACCGTGCAAACCACCGGAGAACTGGTAATTCTTACCAGAAAATTTACCGCCGGCATGCAGCTTGCAGAAAATCAGTTCAATGGCCGGCACGCCCTCTTCGGGGTGGATATCTACCGGCATGCCACGGCCATCATCGATCACCTCTAGAGACTGATCGTCGTGCAAGATCACCTGTATGCTGCGCGCGTGACCCGCGAGCGCCTCATCGACGCTGTTGTCGATCACCTCCTGACCCAAGTGATTCGGACGGCTGGTATCGGTATACATGCCGGGACGACGGCGCACGGGTTCAAGGCCCTTGAGGACCTCAATGGCGTCTGCCTGATAGTTGCTGCTGCTCATGTCGGGGCTTCTGCTGAAGTTAAATGTGGAAGAATCTTACAATTTCCGGGCAGTAACGCTCAAATCCGATGAAGGCATGATTACCACCCGCCTCGAGGGTAACACGCCCTGCGGCGTAATAAGCACTCGCCTGACGATAATCGAGCACCTCATCACCCTGCTGCTGCAATAGCCAGAAACGTTCGGGATGTGTCAGCTGCGGAATATCCAGTGCAGCCAGCTGCTGCATATGTTCCGTCGTCAGCGTATAGCTGGCGCCGGTGTAGGGATTGGTTTGCGGGCCAAGAAAGTGCTGTAACAGATGTTGCGGGTGTACGGCGGGATTGATGACCACTGCCGGCAATCCATAACGCTCACTGGCACAGGTACTCCAAAAACCGCCGAGCGAGCTGCCGATCAGGCCAACCGCCCCTGAACTCAGTGCCGCTTCAATCTGCTGGCCAATTGCCTGCCAGGCCTCGCATGGTGTATCCGGCAGCGTCGGGCGCAGATAAGTGACGTCAGGATGATGGGCCGCCAGATAGTCGCCAAGCAGACAAGCCTTGGCAGAACGACCGGAAGACTGAAAGCCATGCAGGTAGATCAGCGTGGTCATCAGTAACCCGTCGCCGCACCATCCGGCACAAAATGGCCATCGGGCAGACGATAGACCTGGGTCTCCACTCGGCCATCAGGATAAAGTTGCAAATAGCGCCAACCGGGCCCCTTGGTATCGAGCCCAAAGTCTCGACTTAAGGGCTCGAACTGAATGCAGGTCGATGGTGACGAAATAAAACGGACACCATTGTGTTCCAGATCGGTTTCCTGATGCACATGACCACACAGCACCAAGCGGGCGCGTGGAAAACGTTCCAGTAAGCCGAGCAGGTCGCTGCCATTCTTTAAATCGTGCTGATCCAGCCAGGTACTGCCGACGGGAAAGGTGTTGTGATGCAGGCAGATGACGCTATAACGCTCCGGCTCAGAGCTCAGACACTGCTCAAGGAAACTCATCTGCTCCGGCTTCAACCAGCCATGGGGCACGCTATAGACCTGGGTATCCAGCAAAATGATTTGCCAGTTAGGCAGCAGGACTTGTCGCGCATCGCTGATACCAAAATCCGGCATCACGCGCCGCATTAGCGGGCCATCATCATGATTTCCAGGCAACCAGAATACTGGGCGACTTAATGGGCGCACCATATCCGCAAAACGGGAATAGGAGGCCGTGCTGTAATCTTGGGAGAGATCCCCGGTGGCGAGGATCAGATCAAACGGCTGTTGCTGCGCGTTAACCGCATCCAGTACCGCTTGAAAGCTCTCTGCAGTTCGGATGCCCAGCAGCTGACCCTCTGCCTCGGCAAAGAGATGGGTATCGGTAATCTGGAGCAGGCGTATCGGTTGATCGCCGCCCCCGGCAGCAAGCGTTACTGTATCCACTGGGGCTGATTTCTTACTTAGTCCGCAACAAAGGTAAAAGCGCTATAACCATGAACGAGACAGAAGCGTAACCATTCGCCGAGGAAGTGGTTGCACTGCTCTTTCTCGTCCCTGTGATGCATCTTCGCATTGGGATAATGATAACTGGGCTGCAGGCGTGAAATCTGCTGACTGACACACACTTCGGCCATGCGTGCGTCATGATACAGCCTTACTTGCAGGTATGCGCGCAGATAATGTGGTAAATTTTCGTTATTTTGTGACACTTCTACCAAAGTCGTAAACCGCCCCTCTTCCAGCACCCGCAGGGTAAACATCAAGCCATCTGCGGCACAGAAGCAATATCCTCGTTCATCAAACGCTTTTTGCGGCAGCAGCTTCATTAACCCCATGTAGTTAATTTCACACACTCTATGCAAACCAGCGATATCTGGAACGTGACGGCGCCCGACCGAGATCACACCGCGGCCCCCCAGGCTGACTGAATCGCATCCAGATGCAGCTGCAGCCATTGCAGGGCAATCACTGTCGCCGCGTTGTCGATCCGACCCTCCTCAACCCAACGATAGGCTTGTTCACGGCTAACCACGTGCACTCGGATATCCTCCCCTTCGTCAGCCAGACCATGCAGGCCACTGGCCAGGGAGCTATCAACCTCACCGATGAACACGTCGATGCGCTCGGTGGTGCCGCCAGGACTGACCAGATAACTGAGCGCGAATCGACTACGCCCCACCGTTAATCCCGCTTCTTCAACGGCCTCACGCTGAATCACTGCAGCGGACTGCTCACCCGGCTCGATAATGCCGGCGACCATCTCCAGAAGCCATGGCGAATGCTGACCATCAACGGCGCCAATGCGAAACTGCTCCAGTAACACGACTTGGTCGCGAACAGGATCATAAGGCAGCATGGCTGCCGCGTGCCCTCGCTCAAAGAGTTCCCGCGTCAATGGGGCCGACCACCCCCCTGCAAACAGCCGGTGCCGCAACGTGTAACGATTCATGCGGAAAAAGCCTTTGAAACAGGTCTCCTGGGCAAGGATCTCGACATCTGCGGCATTAAAATGCGGCTCAGGCAAGGAAAAAGGCGTAGGCATGATTGACTCCGATCACAAGGCAAGGCTAGGTAGCGGGAAAGTCGCAGGTTAACCTTAACAAGCGGCAAATGGTAAGCGCTTCTACTGTTTTTTTTTGCCCACAAATCACTATATTAATGGCGCCATAACCTTTTTTTCATACACTCGGAACACCTACTGTCTCTAGTCGGGCTTGTTGGCCCATCACCGGTTCCGGCCCAAGGGGCTCAACGGAGAATAATATTCTATGAAAATGCGATTCTTGTCTGCGCTGGTTCTTGTCAGCCTGAGCAGCACTGCAGGTGCAGAAAATCTGCTCGAAATCTATCGTCAGGCTCAAGAAAAAGACCCGCAATTACTGCAAAGCAAAGCGGTTCGTGATGCCGCTTTTGAGAAGATCAACGAAAGTGATGCCGCCAATCTGCCGCAAATCAATCTGGGCGCCAATGCCGGTTATCAGAAGACCAATCAATCCGATAAGCAGACGGCTGCAACCGCAGGTGCCTCACTCGGCTTATCTCAGGCACTCTTTCGCCGCAGTAACTGGTTGAACAGTGACATCACCTCCAAACAAGCGACGCTGAGCGATGTCAATTACAGCCTGGAACAACAATCGCTGATTCTGCGCACCGCTAATGCCTATTTTGCCGTTTTGTCAGCCAAGGACACCTTGGAGTACGTAAAAGCCAATCAGGAGGCGCTCAAACGCCAACTGGAAGAAACCCAACAACGTTATAACGTCGGGATGACAGCTATTACCGATGTGCACGAAGCGCAAGCCGCCTATGACTTGGCGACCGCCGATGTCATTACGGCCGAAAACAACTTGACCAATAGCTACGAAGGTTTGCGTCAGCTAACGGGTAGCGACCATAAGCAACTGGACGTGCTTGATACCAAGCGTTTCAGCCCTGCGGCCTTGAGCGATCCATCCGATGTCTGGATGAAGCGCGCAGCGGATGGCAACTTAACATTAAACGGCCAACGTATTAGCAAGGATATCGCCAAGCAACAGATCGATTTGGCACAGACCGGACATGAACCGACTCTAGATTTGACTGCCAGCCTGGGATCCAACTACACCGACTACAAGAACACCGGAGCCAGCTACGATGATGGCACGCTCAACTCGGCGAATGTGGGGGTACAGTTTAATGTACCTATCTACACAGGTGGTTCCATTGACTCCCGAGTCAAGCAGGCGCAATTCAACTATGTCGCAGCGAGTGAAAACCTGGAACAAACGTACCGCAGCATCCAAGCCGATTTATACCGCGGATACAATGATGTCACTGCGGCGATTGGTTCAGTCCACGCCTATCAGCAATCCGTTATTTCTGCCGAAAGCGCGCTGACAGCAACCCGTGCCGGTTATGAAGTAGGTACCCGGACAATTGTCGATTTGCTCGATGCAACACGTAACCTCTATTCAGCCAAACAACGTTTGTCTGCCGCGCGTTACAACTTCATTCTCAAGCAGTTGCAACTCAAACAGATCGCCGGCTCACTCAAAGAGCAGGATCTCGTCGACGTCAACAACGGGTTGACCAAAAGCTAACCCCCTCTTCACACGAACACAAAGGGCGCCAATAGCGCCCTTTTTTCGTTTCAAGCCTTTGCTCGCATTTTTGGGTAAAACCAGTTGGCTGTTTTTCGCTCTTTCGAGGACGATCCCGTTTTCTCAATGAAGTAACCGGTTAACATTCATGCAACCGATTCATTTTATTAGGCTTGTGCTGGTCGAAGGAGGCACATATGAGCTTGTGGGACAAGGCAAAACAACTATTTGGTCAGAGCCAGCCCAGCGGCAACCTGCATCGGGTTTCCGATCAGGATCATCGCGATGCCATCATCAAAGAACGACCGGATCTGTGTAGTGGTGTAAACGATGAGCCACAAGAACAAACAGTCCGGCGCGACGATTCGCGGGATATCTGTTTCGTCGGTTGGCAAATCTGTAACGTCGAAGAGCGGCACCATAAAGACAATCGTCGTTTGGCTTATCTGAAGTTGTTTCAAACCCGGACCGACAAATTTGTCTGTCAGCGCATGACACTCATCGATGATGAAGAAAAGCATTATACCGCAGCCACGGTCGAGGATTTGGAGGGGATTCGCAACTTCTTTGGTGAGGATAGCCTGGCGTTGGCACTTTATATCATGCTGGACAGACAGCTAACCGAGCTGCAAAAAACAGCCTAATTTCGCTAAGCCAAGACAAAAAAACCGGTATGGTTCATCACGGCCATACCGGTTTTTTTATATCAATTAGCTGATGAATTAATCCGTATCGCGCTGACGAATCGTCTGGATGATGGCGCTGGTTGAACAGCCATTTTCAAAGTTCAACACCCTGACATCACCACCATTGGCCTTCACCTCATCATAACCGGCAATTTGTTCCGGCTGATAATCCCCACCTTTAACGAGTAAATCAGGCAAAACGCTGGCGATTAAACGACGCGGGGTATCCTCGCTAAATGGCACAACCCAGTCCACAGCACCCAATGCAGCCAGAACCGTCATACGCCGTTCGACCGGATTGACCGGACGCCCATCGCCCTTCAAGCGACGAACAGAATCATCATCATTGACTGCGACAATCAGACGATCACCCAGCTGGCGAGCCTGCTGCAAATAAGCCACATGGCCAGCATGCAAGATATCAAAACAGCCGTTGGTCATAACGATTGACTCGCCACGGCGGCGCGCGGCCTCGACCGCCACCAGCAATTGTTGCTCGCTCAACACGCCAAAACCCGTCTCTGCGTTTAAATGCAACGCTTGCGCCAGCTCAAGCGGGCTGACCGTTGACGTGCCCAGTTTACCAACCACAATACCGGCCGCGGTATTGGCCAAAGCACAGGCTTGCGGTAATGCCATCCCGGAGGCTAAACCCGCTGCTAACGTACCAATGACAGTATCGCCAGCACCGGTAACATCAAACACCTCATGCGCTTGTGCCGGCAGGTGCAGTTCGGGTTGGTTACGTTGCAACAACGTCATACCATGTTCAGAGCGTGTCACAAGCAGTGCCTGCAAATCGCACTGCGCCATCAACGCCTGCCCCTTGGCAACCAAATCGGCTTCATCCTTGACCTTGCCCACGACCGCCTCGAACTCGGACATATTGGGCGTTAGCAGGGTCGCACCGTGATATTTTTCAAAATCCGTACCTTTAGGATCCACCAGCACTGGCACACCGTGTGCCCGCGCCATCGCAATCATCTGCTGAACCTGCTGCAATGCGCCTTTGGCATAATCAGACAATACCAACAGGTTAATCCGGGTTAGCCTTGCAGATAGCCGCGCCAACAACGGTGTAGCATCCACCTCGGCAAAACTCTCTTCGAAATCCAGACGTAATAACTGCTGATTACGGCTCAGGACTCGTAGCTTAGTGATGGTCGGCAACCCTTGTACCGCAACACAATCGGCCTCGACACCCACCCCTTTGAGTCGCTGATTTAGCAAGGTTGCCGCTTCGTCGTCACCGGTAAAACCACTCAGCGCCGTGTGCGCTCCTAGAGCGGCAATGTTCAGCGCGACGTTCGCCGCGCCGCCGGGGCGAACCTCATTGTGCTCGACTTTGACGACCGGCACCGGCGCCTCGGGAGAAATTCTCCCCGTCGGACCAGACCAATAACGATCCAGCATCACATCGCCCACCACCAGAACGCGGGCATTGGCAAAATCAGGCAGCGTGATTTTCATGCTTTGTACTCAAACAATCATAAATGCTCGACATTCTAACACAGCACCGTCAGCTGATTCGCCTGAATGCGGCGACATCTGCTAACATGCTCGGCGTTTTACTATCTATGGAGTTGTGAGCCATGGGTCCTGTGCATACCCCTCCCTTGAACGCCACATTATTTCATCCACGTTATTGGTTACTCTGGTGCGGATTAGGTCTGTTATGGCTACTGGTACAACTGCCCTATCCATTCCAGATGCGTTTAGGTCGCATGTTAGGCCGTTTGGCCATGCGCTTTTTGAAGCGCCGCGTTCATATCGCCCGCCGCAATCTGGAACTCGCACTTCCTGAGCTCTCGGCGGCCGCACGGGAGCAATTGCTGCACCGTAATTTTGAAAGCGTTGGCTGTGCCATCTTTGAAGTCGGTATGGCATGGTACTGGCCGGATCGCCGCATGCGTGCCCTCATGCAAATTGACGGAGAAGAGCATGTCCGTGAAGCACTCGCAGGTAGTCACGGCATGCTGTTGCTGTCCTGCCATTTTCTGACGCTGGAACTCAATGCCCGAATGTTTGGTCTATTGCAGCCAGGGGTGGGGGTCTATCGTCCAAATGACAACCCAGTACTCGAATATGCCCAAGTCCGCGGACGTACACGTTCGAATAAATGTCTGCTCGATCGCACCGACATCAAAGGCATGATTAAAGCGTTGCGCCAGGGCGAAGCACTCTGGTATGCGCCGGATCATGACTACGGCCGTCATGCCAGTGTGTTTGTGCCATTCTTTGCGGTTGCAGACAGTGCGACCATCACAGGTACCGCGACCCTAGCTCGCGTCAAAAACACCCGCGTTCTGCCCTGCTATACCCTGCGGCTAGCCCATGATCAAGGCTACCGACTGGTTATCGAAGCCCCCCTGACCGACTTCCCAACCGGGGATGATATCGTCGATGCCACCCGCAGCAATCGCGTCATTGAAAACGCCATCCGTCATGCACCAGAGCAATATATGTGGTTGCATCGCCGCTTCAAGACCCGACAAAACCCCGAGCAACCGCGCCGCTATTAATTCACGCCGGCGTGTTGCCGGCGCGACACGCCACATCCCCCATCATCCGTTTGATGGCAGTGTTCTGGTCGTTGAGCTGCCGTTTACTTTCAACCGTGTGACTGCAATCACGTTGAACTGACGTTTACTTTTCGCTGATTAGAGTGACCAGACAACTAGCCGGGATTGGTATCCCTGCCAGACCGGCGATTTCTGGAGGACACAACAATGAATAAGATGAAAACCCTTTGCCTGACTGTGCCTGCATTACTGGTTGCCGGCTCAGCCTCCGCAGCCAATGTGTATGACAAGGATGGTACCAAGCTCGATGTCTACGGTCGTGCAACCGGCCTGTATTACGGTACCAGCAATGACGAGCTCAGCGGCGATCAAAGCTACTTCCGTCTTGGTATGAAAGGTGAGACGGCAATCAATAGCGAGCTGAGTGGTATCGGTCAGGCCGAGTACAATCTGCCCACCTCCGGCAGCAATAATGATGAACTGCGTCTGGGCTATGCCGGTATGCGTCATGCCACCTTCGGGCAACTGACCTACGGCCGTCAGGATGGTCTGTTCTCCATGGTGAATGACTACACCGACGTCCTGCCAGAGTTTGGTGGTGATGGTCTAGGCAAAAACACCGAAGTGTTCGGTACTGGCCGTACTAACGGTCTGTTCAAGTACGCCTATACCAATAATGGTGTCACACTTGGTCTGCAATTCACCGGCAAGAACACTCCACAAAATGACGACAGTGCAAAGTGGATGCTGGGCAGTGACGAAGGTTATGCGGTTGGTCTTTCCTATGACGCGCCGATGGGCCTGAGCATGGCTGCCGTCTACAACCGTGCTGGCAAGACTGCTGATCAGAAACAACAAGCCACCTTCGGTGGTCAAGATGACGCCCAGCTGACAGGCCTCGGGTTGCGTTACAGCGCCAATAACCTGTATGCCGCAGCCACCGTTTCTGAGGGGCGCGACCACTACTTCATTAACAACGGTTACGCGCACAAGAACCGTGGTTATGAGGCCGTTGTTCAATACACTATTGCTGACAAGTTTACGCCGGGCCTGGCTTACATCCGCTCTGACGTCAAAGACAGCAGCCAGAACATTGACGATACCGCCAACGAATACGTCAGCGTCAATGCCACCTACAAGTTCAACGATAGCTTCCAGTCCTATGTGGACTACCGCATCAATCTGTTGAATGACAACAGCTTCACCGCCAGCAACGGCATCAATACCGATGACATTGTTGCCGTCGGCCTGCGCTACGACTTCTAATCTGTCTGCGGTACATCAAGCCGGCCTCGAGCCGGCTTTTTCATGGATTAAGCCTGCGGATAGCAGCAAGATGCAGCCCCTGTGCCTTTCCGTTCATCTCTCTGGGGCGACTGGTGTATCCTTGGCAACTTCTGTTGCGCAGAGAGATCTGACGTATGGCATACCTGACACTCAATCCATGGCAAAGCCTGTGGTGGCGCCCGAGACAAACCTTTCGTCGCCTGCTCGATGAGGCACCTGGCTATAACGTGATGACGCTCGCTGCCCTGAGTGGTGTGGCAACGGCGTTGGGACAAGCCAGTGGCCATGGTTTGGGCAGCCAGATGTCACTCTGGCTCCTGCTGCCAGTATGTCTGTTATTAGGGCCCCTACTGGGATGGGCAGAACTGTGGATTGGTAGCTGGTTGTTGGCCCGCATTGGACACTGGTTGGGTGGCGACGCAGACAGCGCAGAACTTCGTACCGTCATGGCCTGGTCCGGATTACCCAATGTGTTAGGTCTGCTCGTCTGGTTCATGATGACCCTGCAGCAAGGCCAAGCGCTGTTTTTACCCAGAACGCCGGAGCAGATGACACAACTGTCCGCACAACCTGGTTTTGTCATACTGGCCGGGCTGCAACTCATACTTGGGTTCTGGTCATTGTGGCTATTGTGGTTGGGGGTGGCAGAAGCCCAGCATTTATCCTGGCCCAAAGCTCTGTTGAATCTGTTATTGACGGCGATGGCCGTACTCATACTACTCTCGCCGCTTCGCCTGCTGTTCGAGCATCTACGATGAACGGCGAGTGGTACCTCTATTTAATACGCGATCGGGATCAGCGACTGTATACCGGCATCAGTCTCGATGTGGCTCGACGCCTGCAGCAACATATCCGAGGTGATGGTGCCCGGGCACTGCGTGGCAAGGGGCCACTGACGCTGGAATGGCACTCGGCTGTGGGGGATCACCGCCGGGCGTTACGTCTGGAATATGCCTTGAAGCAATGGTCAAAGTCGCGAAAAGAAGCCTTGATTCGCGGTGAAGTCGCCCTGCCGGAGCTACGATGAGTCCATCACTTGAAGCTCAGCGGCAAGCCCTCCTGTTGCAACTTACCGCGACATGCCAGCGTCAACAAATCTCACTGGGTGAAGAGATCTGGCAACTGGATGATCTGTTGCGACTGATAGAATACGCCGCATTTTCCGCCAGCGACGCAATGCAGGCATTACAGCAATGGTGCGAAAGCATGCCGTTGCTTGGCCTGGCATGGTATCCAGAATGGCGGGAAAGCGAGCAGGAACTGACGATCAGTTTTACCGCGCTGAACCCCTCATCCGATCTGGCATCCTTGTGGTGGTTGATACAGCTTTGGCACCTTAACCTCAGTCAATGCAGCCCGCGTATTCATTGGTGGCTTGAATGGCCGCAACGGATTAAGGCGGATGAGACCTTGCCTAATCTGTTGCCTTCGACCTTTGGCCGGCAGCCGGCACTGCATGTCGCCTATGCATTGCGCAAGACATTCCTAACGTCTGAATTACAACCGTTACACTGCGCGTTGACGACCGTGCTACACCGCTTGCATCGCTTGGGCGCACAACCCAGAGGCCTGCTGGAGCGAATCAAACATGTGATGGAGCAGGCACTGCCCGCCCGCTTGAGCGTTCCAGAACTCGCCGCTCACCTCGCGCTCCCGACGCGCAGTCTGCAACGTCAGTTGCAACAACACGGCACCAGCCATAGCCAACTGCTGGAAGATGTCCGGCGCAACCGCGCTGTCAGTCTGCTTTGTCATCGCCAAAATTCGGCATTAAAAGTCGGTTTGATGCTCGGTTATCAGGACGCTCCCAGCTTTCAACGTGCCTTCCGCTCCTGGTTTGGCATGTCGCCCGGAGCCTATCGACAACGCTATTTCTCACCGGCAGACCCGCAACGGGAGACGCCCGCCATCAGCCTCTACTACGCCATTAATCAACTGCAACACCGCAGTTTGCGTCAATACAGTGGCGCGCGTATCTGGCTTTACTTGCGCAATCTGGCGTTCGATAAGTCGGTACAGGTACTGTGCGAAGACAAGGATGGTATCTGGCGGCCATATGCAGCGACTTTTGAGCGCTTTCTCGAACCGGAGATCGAGCTGTGGTCAACTCCGAGTCTACCAGTTCACGATCCACTGCGTTTTCGAATCGAATACCGCACCGGAACCGAGCTTTATGTGGATAACAATGGTGGTAGAGACTACTGCCTCGACGTTCCGGTACTGCTTGGTCAGCACCCCGTGGTCTGCCATCAAATTATCCATTTTGAGGATGAAGATGCGCAATCGCGGCTACTGGTTCGGCTATTCAGTCGCGATGCCTGGCCAGTGGTTCGGGCGACTTGGCAAGCCCCGGATGGCCGCCCCGTGCATACCCTACTGCGCGGTGAAATGTGTGGCCAAGCCTGGTCATGGCAAGGTGTCATCAAGCCTCCGCATCACGCCACGCCCCTGATGTTCCAGTTTGGGACGGATGAACAGGTCGTATTGCAACTGGATAACGGCGGTGAAGGCTTTCAAGCTCGCAGCTTGTAGCCATCAGGAGCCGGATCACACTTTATTCGACTGGCACCCATAGCCAACACATTGGCGCATAATGCTAATTTCATTTGAAGCGCCACATCTAAAATCAGCACACCCGTTCAAATAACCTGGAATATATGATGGATAAAAACCGCAATATCCGGCTTGGAGTGCTGGCTTCAGCGATTATTTTCGCACTATCTGGTTGTGGCAGTGATAAGAATGAGCCCAATGTACAAAACCCCGATCGTCATGTTGCATCACCAGACTGGCGCGATCAGATAATTTATTTTTTGATGATTGACCGTTTCAATGATGGCGATGCCAGCAATAACAACCAAGGTGCCGGTGAATACGACCCCAGCAGCGAAAAAAAATTCAGCGGTGGCGACCTGGTCGGTGTGCAACAAAAACTGGATTACATCGCCGGTCTGGGAGCAACCGCGGTTTGGACCACGCCGCCCGTAGCCAATCAATGGTGGGATCCGGCGCAAAACTATGGGGGTTACCATGGCTACTGGGCCCGGGATCTGCAAAAAGTGGATGAACATTTCGGTGACCTGGCCAGTTATCAGGCACTGGCGACTGGTCTGCATAAGCGTGGCATGTATCTGATTCAGGATGTGGTCGTTAACCACCTGGGTAACTTCTTTACCTATAAAGGCAACTATGATCCTGCGCAGCCTTGTAAAGGATTTGAGCTCATCCCCGGCGCATTAGCCGCCGGGCAATCCTTGCCAGCCCCCTTGAACCTGAATGATTGCAATAGCGCAGCGGCGCAAAAAGCCGCGATCTACCACTGGACACCCGCCATTGCCGATCACAATAACGAAACGCAGCAATTTACCTACCAGCTTTCGGATCTGGATGATCTGAACACGGCCACGCCGGCCGTGCGCGATTACCTGAAACAAAGCTATCGCTACTGGATCGATCAAGTCGGGGTGGATGCCTTTCGAGTAGACACCGTCAAGTTTGTCGAGCATGACTTCTATAACGACTTTTTCCATAGCCAGGACGGTATTCTGGCGAAAGCAGAGGAAACCGGACGCCACGACTTCCTGAGCCTGGGCGAAATCTTTGAGGCGTCTACCGCCTTCCATACCGAAGGCGAAGAAAAGCTGATTGCTTACCTTGGCACCAAGGAAAAACCGGAACTGGAGTCGGTGCTGAACTTCCCGCTGCAGGCCACCATGAGTCAGGTATTTGCCGGTGGCAAGCCCACCGCCGAACTGGGCTTCCGCCTGCGCAAAATGATGGAAATGTACCCGGACCCATACCGGCTGGGAAATTTCATCGAAAACCACGATATGGCTCGCTTGTTGGCTCAAGCCAGCCAGGATGACCTGAAACAATCCCTGTTTACGCTGCTGACCCTGCCCGGGATCCCGGTCATCTATCAAGGCACTGAGCAGGCATTCACAGGTTACCGCGATGCGATGTTCAATGGCGGCTATCGCGAAGATGGCGATAAGGTCGATTCATTCAACACCAGCTCCGAGATGTATCGTTTCATTCAGACGTTAACGACGCTACGACATGAGCACAAGGTGCTGTCGCGAGGGGATCTGAACGTGTTGGCGGAAGAGAGTGCCGGCGCCGGTGCCTTCGCCTATCGTCGTCATATGGATGGCAGTGACGCATATGTCATTCTTAACACCGCCAGTCAGACAGTACTGCTCAACCACATGCCAACAGGTCTGGCCGCCGGAAGCCGCCTACAGGTTATTGACGCTTTGAATCAAAACACGGCTCAGGAGATCGTCACGGCCGAAGATGGCACTCTGACGCTGGCTCTACCGGCTAAATCTGCATTGTTGTTGCTAGCTGATGGCACAGGCGTCATACCCCCGGTGGACCAGAGCATGACACTGACCACCGAGCTGGCAGGCAAGGTACTCAGCGCCGATCTGCCACTCAATGGCACCGGCACCCCCGGTCGCACAATCAAGCTGGTCGTCGATGGCAATCTGGATTCAGCCACCGAGGTCACCGTCGATAGCCATGGCGACTGGCAAGCCACTTTGGCCATTCGGGACTTCCAGATGGGGACCCAAAACCACCGTCTCGCCCTGTATGAAGCCGCAGATGGCAGCAGCTTGCCGGATATCCATTTCCAAAGTCAGCTCACCTATCCAGATACACCGGCCATTACGCTGGACGATAGCGGTGATGCCGCAGAAGGCAGTGGCGGCCCTCTGGGTAGCTATGGGTTGCCGGGTGACAACAGCTTCGACAAGGTGGCGCCACAACTGGCAATAGAAGAAGCCAAAGTGTTCCATGCAGGTAACAATGTGCGTCTTAGTCTGAAGATGGCGAACGTCACCGATACCTGGGTGCCAACCAATGGATTTGATCATGTCGGCTTCAGCATCTTCATTCATCTGCCAGGACAAGCCGATGGGCAGACAGTTCTGCCTAAAATTCGTGGCGCCATGCCCGATGGTGAAACATGGCACCGTCAGGTTGTCGCCTTCGGTTGGCAAAATAGTCTGTATAGCAGCAAGGGGGCGAACGGCAGCCAATTTGGTGAACCGATCGCACCCGCGCCGACCATCAGCGTCGACAAGGTGAACAAGACCATCAACTTTGACTTCCCAAGTGCATCATTGGGACGCCCTGACGCACTCAAGGGGATCAAGTTCTATGTCACCACCTGGGATCTGGATGGTCTATCCAGCACCTACCGGCCATTGCAAGCCGAAACCGGGCCATGGAACTTCTCGGGCGGTACCGATCAGGACCCACTAATTTGGGATGATCTGCCGCTGTTAACCCTGGATAACTAACCGACTCGCGCCCTGCTCAGGCAGGGCGCTTTTTTTACTATTCATCATATGCCTCACGCTAAAGCGTGAGTTGGCTTGCCTTTTTATCTCCCCATCTACTCTCGAGGCAAAAAACACTTGGCGTGGCAGAGCCCTAATGAAAAAATCCGCCAGAATTTTTTCTGGTGAAATATTATTTCGCCATTTTCTCATCCTACAGAGCAAGATACCTGATATGAGTCACTCCACCCCTTGCGTAAAACGTGATGGTTTCACCAGTAGTTTTGGTGTGCTGGCCGCCACCCTGGGCTCCGCCGTCGGTCTCGGTAACATCTGGAAATTTCCCTATATGACCGGCGCCAATGGTGGGGCCGGCTTTTTGCTGGTCTACTTGCTGGCCACCTTGCTGATCGCATTGCCTGTGATGATGGCCGAAATCGCCATCGGTCGTGAGGCCAAGGCCAATCCGATTACCGCACTACAGCGCCTGGCGCCACGCGGCTTTCCCTGGTGGGTGATTGGGGCTTGTGGCATGGTGGCAGCTTTTCTCATCATGTCTTTCTATTCTGAGGTTGTCGCCTGGGTCTTCGCTTACATTCTCAAAGCGGTAGAAGGCTCCATTCTGAGCAACGACCCGCAAGTAACCGGCTCGGCTTTCAATCAACTGATTCAGGATCCGCTGCAATCCCTGCTATGGCAGTGGCTGGTGCTGATCTTTATCGGCGGCATCCTGTTGCTGGGCGTGGCCAAAGGGATCGAAGCGGTGACCAAGAAGCTGATGCCCTTGCTGTTCTTGTTGCTGCTGATCTTGTGCGCCGTCAGCCTGAGTCTTGACAAGGCATCAGAGGGGATCCGGTTTCTGTTTCAACCCGATTTCAGCAAGATCGATGCCTCTGTGGTACTGATGGCCATGGGCTTGGCCTTCTTCAAGCTGTCGATCGGCATGGGCACCATGATGACCTATGGCAGTTATTTCCGCGACCAACAGAATATTCCGACAACGACACTACGCGTAATGACGGCCGATCTGTTCGTCTCGATGCTCGCCGGCATAGCCATCTTCCCGGCCGTGTTTACATTTGGTTTTGAACCAGCTGCCGGCCCGTCTTTGGTTTTCATCACCATTCCTGCCGTCTTTGCCCAGATCCCGATGGGGCATCTGCTGATGGTCTTGTTCTTTGTGTTAACCGCCGTTGCCGCCACCGGTGCCATGCTCTCCTTACTGGAGGTCCCGGTCGCTATCATCCATGAACGTTTTGGCATCTCACGCCGTAAAGCCACGCTCATCAGTCTGCTGGTTCTGGCGATGGCGGGCTCAACGTGTGCGCTGACCAATAGCAGCATGGCGAACGTCAAACTGTTTGGTTTAACCATGTTTGATCTGTTCGACTACCTGTCTTCGAATATCTTGTTACCACTGGGCGGCATACTGATCTGTCTGTTTGTCGGCTGGTCGTGGGGCGCACAACGTCTGCAACAAGCGCTCAGCAATCGCGGCCAACTCCATAATCAACGCATGATTCACGTACTCTTCTTCCTGCTGCGCTATATCAGCCCGTTGTTGATACTGATCGTCATGCTGAAAGGCTTGGGGTTATTCTGATATCGGTCTCGTATAAAACCCATCTGCTGCAGGGTGGTCTCCGCACCACCCTGCGCCTTATTTTAAGATTGCAATTCAACAGCTTGGGTGTACAAAAGTGACGCAATGCGGTAGCAGAGACCACCGCATTCCCGTACAGTAGAGTGAAATATTCACCCACTGTGGAGGATGCCTTGCAACGGTTTCTGATCCCTCTGGTTCTGTTATCCGCGCTGTTGATGGCGGTCGCCATTGACTACCAGAAAGCCAGTATCCCCATGGTACGCAACCATCCCAGGTACGCGGTCTACGTATTATCCTCTCCAGCCAAAGCACTCCGCCTCCAAGACGGTGATGAAATTTTGGCGCTAGGGCCATGGTGCTATGGGCTGTTTACTGGACAGCAGGCATTCGCCAGCGTAGGCGAAGCCGCGGATTTCATCGCACTCAAAGGTCTGAACAAAGATAAGTTACAACTGTATGTGGCATCCGGTGACTATCGGCTGGATGTTGAGGATGGCGTATTGAACAAAACGCTGCGCCTTGTCCGCCCCGTGAACTGGGGTGCTTCCTGATGTCTTTTCGGTTACGGCCAATGCAAGCAGATGATTACGATGCCGTACTCGCGCTGTGGCAATCCAGCAGTGGTATGACGCTGCGGCAGTGTGATTCACGGCAGGCTATCACCGAGTATTTACACCGCAACCCGCAGCTAAGCCAGGTGTTGTGGCATGATGACGAGTTAGTGGGTGCGGTTCTCGTCGGCACCGATGGTCGCCGCGGTTATCTGCAGCATTTAGCCGTGGCAACGCGCTGGCAGCGTCAAGGCTTAGGAAAGCAGTTGCTCGCGGCCAGCATAACCGCGCTGCAAAGCGCGGGGATCGACAAGACGCACTTGTTTATCCATAACGACAACGCCTCGGCGCTGGCATTTTATCGGCATCTTGGTTGGCAGGAGCGAACCGACATTCGTGTCTGCTCCTTCAACGCCAGCTCGGACACGAACATCTGATGTTGTCAGCGTCCGATATGCACTTCGGCAGCCAGTCTGGCCGTCGCCTGTGGATCACATAATTGGGTTCCATGTCGTAACGTAGCCGCAGTGCCAGCCGCCACCCCCCAGCGCAACATCTCCTCCAACGATGCCCGTTCCGCCAGCTTCAGCGTCAACGCCGCGACCATGCTGTCGCCGGCCCCCACAGTGCTTAACGCCGTCACTGCAGGTGGTGTTGCCAGCACTTGCTGCTCTCGACTGACCGCCAACGCACCATCCGCACCCAGTGACACCACGATATAACGACTAACCTCACGCCGAATCAGATCTCGTGCCGCCGCCACCACCTGTTCCAGTGAATCCAGCGTTGTTCCAGCCAGCGCAGCCAGCTCCTTGCGATTCGGCTTTATCAGCAATAACCCCCCTTCACGAACCGCCGCCTCCAGTGCCGGGCCTGAGCTATCCACCACACAGTGCAGGTGGTTCTGCCTAGCAAACACCAGCAGATCAACCAGATCCGCCACATCCATGCCCGGCGGCAGGCTACCGCTGATAACAAGCAAAGAGCCGGCGGCAAGGGCCGCTACGCGCTGACGCAATGCATGGATTTCTTCATCGTGCAGCGTGGCACCAGGCATCACAAAACGGTATTGCTCCTTTTGCTCGCGGGTAAACACATGCAGATTTTGACGAGTCCAATCCTGGGTTGTCACAACGTCGACAGTTAGCCCCTCCTGCTGCAACAGGTGCGTCAGATGGGCGCCGGTGGGTCCACCCGCCGGATAAATAGCCAATGCCTTGCCCCCCAGCATATGAATCGCTCGGGCGACATTGATGCCCCCGCCACCCGGTTCAAATTGCGGAGCTGCACATCTGAGTTTCCCTTCGGGGTAGAGCACATCCGTTTCGGTGGCGCAGTCAAGTGAGGGGGCAAACGTCAAGGTCGCGATAGATTGCATCTGTTGCTCCTGAGCTAAGGACAGATCCATAGGATAACGATCCCATCATCATGCAGTCGTCAGATGAAGACAAGCCTCAGCTGAGATCCACCTCTGGATCAAACTGGTTCCGCCCTTCGCTTCCACCCAAGAATTGGAAGCCGGCCCCCTAAATCCACCGCAGAATGCATCCACACCCAGGAGGAATCATGTCATTACATACTATTGCCACACCCCATCTGCTACGACTGGAACAGGACACGCTCTGGTTAGGCGAGATAAACTATCGTCCGCTGCAGGAGTTGGGGCGGGGTAAATCCGCCGTGTCCTGGCTCTATCAACGTACACAGCCAAGTTCCGAGCACCCTTTGCATCTGGTTTTGAAGCGCTATTGCCCAACCGAGCATCAGACCATTCCATTTGCCCAGGCACTCGAATTTGAACTCTGTAGTTATGACCGACTGCAGCAGGCGGGAATTGCTCACCCACGTCTGTTGGGATATAGCAAGGAGCACTACTGTTTGGCCAAGACATTCGTAGATGGCCGCCTGATCAGTGATCTCCTGGTACATGAAGGGCTGGATGACCGCCATTTCCAACCGATCTTTCAGATGGCTTCGCAACTACAACAGGCTGGATTTCACATCGATTTTTTCCCGACCAACTTCGTGCTCAACACACAAGGATTGCACTACATCGACTATGAGGCTCACCCCTATAACGAAGAGTGGAACTTTGCCAATTGGGGCATTTTTTACTGGCTGAACGCAGAAGGCATGCGTCGTTTCTTGCAAACAGGGGACGCCTGTCATATCAATAAACCCGGCCAACCTAAACCCTGGGATGCGCCTTTCATGCGACAACGAGAAAGCCTGTTACGCCGGCTGGGATAAATGACCAAAGCAGGCATGTGAGCAGGTATGGAGAAGCGGCATGCCAATACCCGAAATACATACCCCACGCCTGTGGCTTCGCCCCTTTGCGTTGACCGATGTGCGGCGCGTTGAAGAACTCGCCGGACATGCTGACGTTGCCGCCGGCAGCGTACTCATTCCGCACCCTTACCCCCGCGGATTAGCCGCCCGCTGGATCGAGAGTCATGAAGGCGCCTGGCGTGAAAATCGCGCACTAATCCTGGCGGTTTGTCGTGCCGAAGAGGGGGTCATCGGTAGTATCAGTCTGCTGATGGAAGAGCAGCGCCAACACCAACACCTCAAACTCACTGGACTTTTGGGTTACTGGCTGGGTCGCCCCTACTGGGGACAAGGTTTGATGACTGAAGCCGCCCGAGCGCTCATCGAGTTCGGCTTTTGCGAGCTGGGTTTAGATCGAATAGAAGCGCAGCACCTCCCGCACAATCTCGCCTCAGGCCGGGTAATGCGTAAGAGTGGACTCTGCTATCAGGATCAGATCATCGAAACCATGCCAGATGGGCGAAGCATACCGCTTTATCGCTATTGCCTTGATTACCCAGACTGGTTGGCATCACAGTGAGAAACAGTCGTTCCCTGCGCCACCTGTTGCTGCAACCACTGGACAAAACACTGAACCGCAGGCCGTAACACGCTGCGTGACGTCTGCACTAAATAGTAGGCGTAAGGTGATGGCAGAACCGTATCGAATAGGCGGGTCAAGGTTCCGCAAGCCAACTCCTCTTCGACCAGTGAACGACGGGCCAATGCGACACCTTGGCCGGCAACAGCCAAACGAATCAACTGCGCCGAGTCGGATACGGTGAGCTGATGCTGCGGAGTAAATTCACGCTCGCCGGTCAATTTGAGCCAACCGTGCCAATTCATGGCATCAGGAGAGTTATCCTTCAGCAAACTAAACCGTTGCAGATCTGCCGGTGAGGTTGGCGCACCCAATCGCGCCAGCAAGGCAGGCGCCACCACCGGAAACAACTCATCAGCCATCAACGGCGTCACAACAAGACCGGGATAATCACCAGGTCCAAAACGGATAGCCAAATCGAGTGTGGAAGCATGTAAATCCTGAACCTGGTCGCTCATCGACAGCCGTAACTCAATGTCGGGACACTGCTGACTAAAGCCATTGAGACGAGGCAACAGCCAGCAACTAGCAAATGATGGCAGCACTGTAATACAGACTTGATTATCCTGCTCTCGCGCCGTGAGCTGACGCCACCCCTCCTCCATCTGGGCCAAGCCCTGACTCAAAAATGGCCGGATCCGCTCCGCGCGACAGCTGGGCTTTAATCCCTTTGGCTGACGCTCAAACAGCATTCCAACCTCCTGCTCCAACTGCTTGATATGTTGGCTGACTGCGGACTGCGTAATGAACAGCGAGGCCGCGGCAGCACTGAAAGAGCCGGTTCGCAGCACAGCATCCAACACGGCTAACGCTTTCAGGCGATGCATCAAGACAGACATAAGCTCAGCTAATACCCCACTCAGATTAACCCGTTTGCCGATAGACCCCGGCCACAGAAGAATAGCGTCAGGTTCAGTATGGAGATGAAGCCATGTTCACCACAAGGAAAATCCGTTTCGCGCTCTGGTGCAAGGTATTAGCCACGCTTAAGAAGTGGCATAGCGTGCAGTTAGCCTGGCAACACAACTATCGCTCACGCAAACAGCTAGCCGAGATGAGTGAACACCAACTAAAAGATATCGGACTCACTCGTTGCGAGCAGCGTTATGAAGCACAAAAGCCATTTTGGCAGCGCTAGTCTCTGTTCGACATAAAAAAACGGCCCCAAGGGGGCCGTTTTTGAGAGGAGCGAATTTTACTTCTTGGCTTCGGCCGGTTTAGCCGCTTCTTCAGCCTTGTCCTTACCGATAGACAGCAGTTCGACTTCGAATACCAGTACAGAGTTAGGCGGGATAGAGCCTGCACCTTGCTCACCATAGGCCAGCTCGGAAGGCAGGTAGAACTTGTACTTGGAACCAACGTTCATCAGCTGTACACCCTCGGTCCAACCCGGGATGACATGATCCAGCGGGAATTCAGCCGGTTCATTGCGATCGTAGGAACTATCAAACTTGGTACCGTCGATCAGGGTACCGGTATAGTGTACCTTGACGATATCTGATGCCTTCGGCTTGTTGCCCTTGCCTTCGGTCAGAACTTCATACTGCAAACCAGACTTGGTCACAGTCACGCCCTTCTTCTTGGCGTTTTCTTCCAGGAACTTCTTACCCTTCTCAAGGCTGGCCTTGGCATCATTGGCGGCCTTCTTGGCTGCCGCTTCATTGATCTTCTGATCGTAATCCTTCAGTGCCTTTTCCAGCTGCTTCTCATCCAGCAAGGACTTCTTGGCCAGACCATCTTTTACGCCCTGCATGATGACAGTGTTGTCCAGCTTGACGCCCAGCTCCTGCTGACGCTCAAGGGTGTTGGCAATATAACGCCCCATAGACTGGCCAATGGCATAGGCAGAGGTTTCTTCAAAAGTCTTCAGCGCAGAGCTGGCAGCCTCTTGCTTCACTTCAGCTTTGGCTTCCGGCGCTTTCCCTGCGGCGGCGTCGGCCTTTTTCTCATCTTGTTGACAACCGGTGATGACCAGGCTCATGGCCGCGGCCAGCAGGGAAACTTTCAGGATCTGTTTCATTCTTTTCTCCAAACACCCAATCTTGGCTCTCTGCGACAGTTATAGAGAGACGCGTCTTAAAAGCGTTTTATACTAACCGCACTCAGGGGCATAACAACAGGCCTCGCACGGCAATTATCGAAAAATAGTGAACCCGATAGGTGCACGTCCTCTCCGCTGGCATGCTGACAGCGATTTCCATCACATTGAGGGGTGTCCTAGCGCAGAGTGACAAGCTATGATGCCAGCCCTTTGACATAACATCAGGAGAGCGCCATGTCGGAATCATTGACACAACGGCTGGATTATCTCGAAACGCGGGTCGCGTTTCAGGAACACGCTCTGGAGCAGATGAGTGAAGAGTTAGCCCAGCAGCAACGCGTAATCGAGAAACTGCGCCACCAGGTGGATCTGTTGATCCAGAAAGTTCGGGAAAACGCCGGCTCCCCCGTTGCCAGTCAGGCAGAAGAAACGCCTCCACCACACTACTGATTGCACGCCAGCAACAAAAAACGCCCTGCGGGGCGTTTTTTGTTAGCAAGAAAATAATTAGCAGGTCACCGCATCTTTTAACATTCCAAGTAGGGTGCCTGCCCGCGCTTAGCCTTGTCTGGGCCACCTATGCCGCTGACGGGAACGACAGACCAGACGCAGCGACTCACGTTGACGACAAGCCAACTCTTGCCCCACTGACGACTCGTCCAACCCCATGTCTCTCAGCAGATGTGGAGAGTATTGCCCCATCTCAACTCGCGCATGACGCAATGCACTACGCATCTTGGCGTGTTCCAACGCCAAATCTGCCTTTACACACAACAGAGCCAAATTCATTAAAACTGAACGACGCATAACATCCTCCAAAGGATAATTGGAGGCCGGGCTAACAGGACTGGGAGTTTCGGTAGGTTTCCACAGTCCGCTTTCGCCGCGGCCTGTGAAAAAAGAGATCAGGCAGCGAACCGACGAGCAGCGGTTTTATCAGTATCCGGAGTAAAAGAAGACGCGACTTTATGTCGTAGTGTCATAACGCTCATATTCGTCCTCCTTCCGTTGCTGATTAACTGCGTCGATCCTGACTGCGCGGGCAGTATGCCAAATAACCGTTTGCGCTGACAATCTAACCGAGGGGGTTAAAGCGGCACTTATAACGAATCTTTTGCATTTTCTGCAGCAGAAAAAATCGCCAAATTAATTTCGAATGAAATATGCCACCATAATTACCGATACGTAATTCACTCGTGCAGCATATTGCTGCGTATTTGCATCAAATAAATAAAGAAACAAAAAAGGCGAAGCCTATGCTTCGCCTAGCGGATATCAATATTGGTTATTCAACCCT
This sequence comes from uncultured Aeromonadaceae bacterium, assembly GCA_945957385.1. Classification (GTDB taxonomy): domain Bacteria; phylum Pseudomonadota; class Gammaproteobacteria; order Enterobacterales; family Aeromonadaceae; genus Pseudaeromonas. Next base: position 22,537 of record CAMFKP010000013.1, on the reverse strand, counting down.
TGTAGATTCGCGGATTAAATACATCTCGCAACCAATCGCCCAATAAATTAATAACCAACACTAGCAACACCAGACAGAATCCGGGGAAAGCGGTAATCCACCAGGATCCGGAAAAAATGTAGTTAAACCCGATGCTGATCAACGAACCCAGCGAAGGCTTATCAACCGGCATGCCCAGCCCCAGGAATGAGAGCGCCGCTTCTGACATGATGGCATTGGCAACCTGTACCGTCGAAATAACCAAAATTGGCGACAAACAGTTCGGTAATATATGCCGGAACATGATGCGCGGCGCCTTGAACCCCATCACCCTTGCCGCTTCAACATACTCTTTTTTCTTTTCAGCCAGCACGGAGGCCCGCACCGTGCGCGCATACTGCGGCCATTCAGAAATACCGATGATCACCACCAGCATCAAGATCGCATACTGTGAATAGAACTCCCCGCCCAGTGCCGCCTGAAATATTGCCGAAACAATGATCGCAACCATCATGGTGGAAAAGGAGAGCTGCACATCGGCAAACCGCATCAACAAATTATCGATCCGGCCGCCGGCATATCCGGCAATCAGCCCCATCACAATACCGAGAAACATCTGCAGACCGACCGCGAACAGACCGATCGACAATGAAACGCGAGAACCATACAAGATGGTACTCAATATATCGCGCCCCTGATTATCGGTGCCCAGCAGGAAACGCTGATCTCCGCCGTCCAGCCAAGAAGGCGGCATTTCGGCATCCATGATGTCATAGGTCGACGCATCATAGGGGTTATGTGGCGAAATCAGCGGCGCTAATAGCGATAGCACCACGTAGATGACAAACACCGCCATGCTGAACATGGCCACTTTATCTTTGAGGAAAAAATACACCAGATCAGACTGCCGAAAGCGGGTCCAACGACTGGTCACTTGAACTTGGCTCATCATCAGGCTCCCTTCGCGGTCAGATTGACAGTCGGATTAATCACGCCATACAGCAGATCAACCAGCGTGTTGGTTACAACAAAGATCAGGCCGACAAAAATAACGTAGGCGGTAATCAACGGCGTATCGACGCGGTTGATCGCCTCGAGGAACAGGAAGCCCGTGCCGGGCCACTGGAAGACCGTTTCCGTCAGAATGGTATAGGCCACCATGGTACCCACCTGTACCCCGCCCACCGTAATAACCGGCAGCATGGTGTTTTTTAGCGCGTGTTGATACCAGACCTTGTTCTTGTCCAGCCCTTTAGCCCAGGCAAACTTGATGTATTCAGAACTCAGCACCTCAAGCATTTCTGCACGCACCAAGCGAATAAACAGCGGCAGCATGATCGAAGAGAGGGCAACCGACGGCAAAATCAGATGCTTCAACCCATCGATGGTAAAGAAGCCGGAATCCCAGCCCAGTAGATTCAACGTCTCGCCACGGCCATAAGACGGAAGCCAACCAAGCTGTACTGAAAAGACATACATCAACAAAATGGCCGTCAGGAACACAGGCACGGAAATACCTATGATGCTGGCTCCCATAATCACCTTGGTTAACCAACTGCGCGGATGAATAGCCGAGTAGACCCCCAATGGGATCGACAGCACGACAATAATCAGGGTGGCTCCCAGCACCAGCTCCAGCGTCGCTGGCAACTTGGCCAGAATCACCTGCAAGGCAGGTTTCTTGAAGATAAATGACGTTCCCCAGTCACCATGCACAACACCGGTCAGGAAACGACTGTACTTGACCATGAAGGGATCATTGAGCCCCAGTTTTTCACGCAGTGCCTCACGCTGAGCCTCAGATACCCCCTGCCCGACCATCTCGCGCAGTGGATCCCCCAGATTGTCTTGGATGGCAAACGCCACCAGGCTGATGACGAACATCACAACCACGGCCTGAATCAGCCGCTTTATCAGAAACGTAAACATGCAGGAGTGTCCTTGCCTCACCCGATTGGAGCACCGGGTGGTTTTTCTTACCACTAACGTAACAGGGCGACCTGATCCCGTCAGGATCAGGTCGCCTGTCTAATTAGACCAACGGGCACCAAGGCCTGCTGGACTCTTACTCACTGACCTTCAGATTGCCGTAAACCGGCAAGTCACGACCGTTGACGATTTCGTCGACGTTCAACTTGCTCTTGCCAGCCCATGCCAGGTTTTGCCACTGGATCGGCAGTACGGCAGCATCGTCTGCCAGGATCTTCTCGATCTTCTTCAGCATCTCGGAACGTTTAGCAACGTCCACTTCGGCATTGGACTCGGCAATCAGCTTATCCACTTCGGCGTTAGAGTAACCACCGCAGTTATATTGACCCTTACCAGTCTTGTCATCACGCGTCTGCACCAGATACTCGAAGTAGTTACCTGAATCGACGGTGTCAGATTGCCAACCGATGATTTGCATATCGCTGGCGCACTTGTCGAACTCTGGCCAATATTGCGCCTTCGGCATGGTCTTCAGCTCGACCTTGATGTTGATCTTGGAGAGCATGGCGGCAACGGCCTGAGCAATCTTGGCATCGTTGATGTAACGGTTGTTGGTGGAGATCATGGTGACCTTGAAGCCCTTGTCATAGCCGGCTTCTTTCATCAACGCCTTAGCCTTGGTCAGATCGTAACCCGGCTTCAGATCATCCACATGTCCCAGGTAACCGGCCGGGCTCAGTTGGCCGGCTGGCGTCGCAAACCCCTTCATGATCTTTTCGACGATACCGTTTTGGTTTACGGCCAGGTTGACGGCTTGACGGACGCGCTTATCGGCAAATGCCGGTTGGGTCTTCTGGTTCATTTCAAACAGGACGATACGATCGCTCGGTTCAGTGACAAACTTGACGTTGGCCGCTTTCTTCACGCGATCCTGGTCGTTCGGCGCAACAGGAGCAATCATGTCGACATCACCTGACAACAGGGCCGCGACACGGGTTGCATCTTCCTTGATCGGAACAATCTTCAGCTTATCGACATTGCTGCCTGACGCCTTGTCCCAGTAATCGGCATTGCGTTCCAGTTCCAGCTTTACACCCTGCTCGCGAGTAACCACCTTGTACGGGCCGGTACCGGAAACATGGGTAGCGGCATAAGTACCTGCAGCCTTAACGATTTCGGCTTTATCCTTACCATCCTCGGTCTTGCCGGTATAGAACTTGGAGTCCATCGGGAAGATGTAGGTAGCGTTTTGCAGCACCAGCGGGTACGGAACCTTGGCCACCAGATCGACGGTATAGTCATCGACCTTCTTCATGCCTTCATAGACTTCAAACAAGCCCTTGTAGTCTTCTGACTTGAGAATGCGGTTGTAAGTCCAGATAACGTCATCGGCAGTAAACGGATTACCAGAATGGAACTTCACACCCTTGCGCAGGTGGAAGCGGACAGTCTTGGGATCCAGCTGTTCCCAGCTCTCTGCCAGACGGCCTTCAAACTTCATATCCTTGGTCAGGCGAACCAGCGGATCATAAGACATGTGGGCAAACTGCAGGATCCCCCCTGACAATTGCTCATAGACGTCCAGAGACTCCGGATCAGCATCCAGTGCCACAGTGACATTGGCTGCATAGAGATTGAAGCTCATGCCGGCAGCAAACAGCGCGGCTGCGATCTTGGTAAATCCTTTCTTCATTGCTTACTCCGTGTTGCTGTTGTTGTTAGTTGGCACCGGTTACGTGTTCAGCCTGCAATTTGCAGTCCGTCACGGCTCATCCCCTTGAACTCCGGCATCAGGGAAATCAGTTTACGGCTGTATTCGTGTGTCGGCGCCGTAAAGAGTTGTTCTGTCGCAGCGACTTCCAAGAGTGCGCCCTTTTGCATGACACCAATGCGGTCGCACATCTGCCGAATCACTGGCAGATCATGACTGATGAATAGCATGGTCAGCTTCAGCTCATCTTGCAGATCCTTGAGCAGATTCAGGATTTGCGCTTGAACTGAAACGTCCAGAGCAGATGTTGGTTCGTCACAGATCAGCAAACGCGGACGCGTTGCCAACGCACGTGCAATCGAGATCCGCTGCCGCTGTCCGCCCGAAAATTCGTGTGGGAACTTGAAACCAGCCAAACGACCCAGCCCAACGTGATCCAGCAAGTCGGCGACAATCTGTTCGATCTGGCGTTCATTTTCTGCCAGCTTATGGAAGCGGATCGGCTCGGCAATGATGTCAGCCACTTTCATCCGCGGATTCATCGATGAATATGGATTCTGAAACACCATCTGCATCTGACGGCGCAGTGGGCGACGTTCAGCCTCATTCTTCAGCGCAGTGAGATCGATCCCTTCGAAAACAATCTTGCCGTCGTTTGGCGGATACAGACCAGCAATGACCCGCGCGATCGTCGATTTACCAGAGCCCGACTCTCCGACCAGACCGAAGGTCTCCCCTTCGTGGATCTCGAAGCTGACATCATTATTGGCCTGCACATACTGGCGACGGGATTCAAACAGTGAATCCTTGGTTATAAAACGCAGACTCACGTTCTCGACGCGCAGCAATGCGCCCTCGTAACTACGCTGATCCTGCGCCTGACCTAACCAGTGATGCTTCAGATCCAATGTGGAGCTTTCACCCGCCTCCTCGATATAACTAACGAGAGGAAAGCGAACCAATTTGACATCCGAGCGCGGCACAGCGGCGATCAGACTCTTGGTATACGGATGCTGTGGATTACCTAGCACATCGGCCGTCGGACCAATCTCCATCAACTCGCCGCGATACATGACCGCCACGCGATCCGTAACGTTTGAGACCACGCCCATGTCATGAGTGACCAGCATGCAACCGACCTGGCGTTCCTTACACAGGGCTTTGATGAGTTCAAGAATCTGATCCTGAATCGACACATCAAGCGCCGTCGTCGGTTCATCGGCAATCAGAAACTCAGGGTCACCAGATAGCGCAATGGCAATGACCACCCGCTGCCGCATGCCACCGGAAAATTGATGAGGATACTGCTTGATGCGGAGCTCTGGCTGTGGAATCCCGACCGCCGTCATTAACTCCAACGCGCGCGCCACAGCGGCATCACCACGCAGTTCGGTATTGGCCTCAATGGTTTCAACCAACTGATGTTCAACGGTGAACAACGGGTTGAGCGACGTCATCGGGTCCTGAAATATAAAGCCAATATGCGCACCTCGGACTTTGCGCATCTCTTCCGGGCTAAGGCCAGAGATCTGCTTGCCATTGAGAAATACATCACCACTGGCAATCCGGCCCGGAGGACTCAGCAGATCGATGATGGCATTACCAATGGTTGATTTTCCGGCCCCGGACTCACCGACGACACCGAGGATTTCACCTTTTTCGATAGAAAAGGAGAGATCCTTGACCGCGGCCATCACACCGCGACGGGACGGATATTCAATCCGCAGGTTCCTGACTTCAAGCAAGGACATGACACAACCTCGGCAGGGGCTCCGCCCCCGCGTATTTCTTACTGGAGAAACCTCCGGGAGAGCGAGCCCAGAGGCAGTTTATTCTGCGTTTTAGTGACAAACCAGTTCAAATTACTTCGTTTGTTATGCTGTGTAAATCGCATCTTCGCAGATGGATATGCACTTAATCACTATAATAAATCACATTTAAAGCATATTGTGTCGTCATAAAAAGACCAGGCAGAATCATAGTCGACACATAAATGCATTCGCCATTTCATCCACCAAGATGACCAGCTGCGGTAGTGTTTCTTTCTGTTTTGTCAAAAAGACTCAACCGGGAACATGTCGCACCTTATGCGACAGAACGGAACAAAGATGAAATATTGAACGCCATGATGCGTTACCAGCCGGAACATTATCCGGTTGGCAACGCATCACGATTTAGAGAGGAAGCACGAAATGTGCCAAAAACTGCAGACAGAGGCAGGCGAAGATACCGGCCACCACATCATCTAGCATGATGCCGATACCACCGGACAGATGTTGGTCAAACCAGCGAATAGGCCAGGGTTTGACAATATCGAACAGACGAAACAGCAAGAAACCCAGCAGTAACCATATCCAGCCCGGTGGAGCCAGAAACAGGGTGATGCCGTAGCCAATAATTTCATCCCAGACAATGGCGCCATGATCATCGACACCGATCGCACGGGTTGCTGACTCACAGATCCAGATACCGGCCACCGCCCCGCAAAGCAGAAGTAACAGATAGAGGGGCCAGCTCATCACAGGCAATAGCAGATACAACGGGATCGCGAACAGGGTGCCCATGGTTCCTGGTGCCCATGGTGAAAGACCCGAACCAAAACCGGTGGCTAACCAATGCAGCGGATTGCGCCAGCTCAAGCGGCGTAATTCAGGTTTAATCATGTCGACTCCTTGAAATGATCCCAACCATTGAGCACCAACGATACCGGCTCGCCACGGTAAAGCCACTCTATTTGCGGAGCGCCTGCCACAATGCGTCCAATCTCGCTAATGTTCACGCCAGCGTTAGCCAACGCGGTCGCCAGGACGCCACGTTGCGCCTCTGGCACCGTGAAGCACAACTCGTAATCATCACCGCCAGCCAATGCCAACTGCCAGCGCAAGGCGTCCGGCTGCGCCAGCAACGCTTGAGGTAACGGCAAGCGGTCCAGTTCAATCTGGGCTCCCACCCCGGAGGCGCGCAGAATGTGTCCCAGATCCGAAGCCAAACCATCAGAAAGATCGAGCCCACTGCTGGCAACACCGCGCAATGCCATCCCAGCGACCACCCTGGGTGTTGGCTGCTCGAGTCGTTCTAACAATGAGGGCAACGCCTCCGACGGTAACATCACCTGACCGAACTGATGCTGGAGCGCGAGTGCCGCCCCCCCGAGCTCACCGGTAACCCAGATCGCATCGCCGGGTTTTGCACCATTTCTATGCATTGCGCCCTGTTCTGGAACGACGCCCTTGATAGAGACCGTGATGGATAACGGACCCCGCGTCATATCACCACCGATCAAATCGACATGAAAGAAGTCCGCTAATTCCAGGAAGCCTTGCGCAAACCCGGCCAACCATGCCTCATCAATCTGTGGCAACGTCAAGGCAAGGGATACCCAACGCGGCTCCGCCCCCATGGCAGCTAAATCCGAGAGATTCACCGCCAGCGCTTTATGTCCCAACCGCACCGGGTCCATATCGGCAAAAAAATGGATTCCTGACACCAAGGTATCGGTACTGACAGCCAGCAAGGCGTCGGCAGGAACCCGCAGCAAGGCGCAATCATCGCCAGAGCCGGTGACGACATCCTTACGCCGTGGAGGGCGCTGAAAAAAGTGACGGATTACGTCAAATTCACCCACGTCTGATTCTCCTGATTTGGCGTTGATAAAACAAAAAGCCAGCAGTTGCTGGCTTAATGGCGTTCTCGAAGACGAGCAACATCAGTTTTCCAATGACTTCACGACCTTGTCGAGTACGCCGTTGACGAACTTGTGGCTGTCTTCCGCCGCAAAGGCTTTGGCCAGTTCAATCGCCTCGTTAATCACGACGCGGTATGGCACATCCTTGCGATACAGCAATTCAAACGTAGACAGACGCAGAATGGCCTTGTCGACCATATCCAGATCCTCCAGCTTGCGCGACAGGAACGGAGAAAACGTCGTGTCCAACTTGTTGGCATGGCTGGCCACGCCCAGCAGCAACTCGCCGAAGTAGCCAATATCGACTCCCTTCATCGGCTGCTCCAGCTTGAATTGCTCTTCGATATCCGCCACGTTGTCCTGGGTCATCTGCCACTGGTAGATGGCCTGTACGGCAAAATGGCGGGCCTTGCGGCGTTCGGATGGTTTCACTCTGCGACTCCTTAGACGTCCAGATTTTTCAGGACGTTAATCATTTCCAGTGCGCTCAGTGCCGCCTCTGCACCCTTATTACCCGCCTTGGTACCTGCGCGCTGGATTGCTTGTTCAACATTATCTGTGGTCAGAACACCAAAGGCGACCGGGACCTCATGCTCAAGCATGACTTGCGCCATGCCTTTGCTGTTTTCATTGGCCACCAGCTCGAAGTGGTAGGTGTCACCACGAATAACACAGCCCAGGGCGACGATCGCATCGATCTTGCCACTCTTGGCCAGCTTCTTCACGGCCAGCGGGATTTCCACCGCACCCGGCACACGCACCAGCGTGATCTGTTCATCCGGAACCAGTCCCTGACGTTTGATGACATCGAGAGCACCGTCGACAAGGCGATCATTGATAAAGCTGTTGAAGCGGGATACCACGATTGCGATTCGCGCCTCAGGGGCGGCGATGTTTCCTTCGATGACCTTCATAGGAAATCCTGTCTGTATGGCGTGAAAGTGCGCGTATTCTAGCACAAGACGGCGATGACAAAAGCCTGTGCGCCGGGTCACACACATTAACCCGGCGCGCGGCAGTTACTCCGGCAGGTATTCGACCACTTCCAACCCGAAGCCGGAGAGTGCATGGTATCGCGTCGGCGCACTCAACAGGCGCATCTTGCTGACCCCCAGTGCCTTGAGGATTTGCGAGCCGACTCCGACACGGCGTGATGCCTGGGCCCGCTTGGGTGCTGCGGCCCCTGCGGCCAACTGCTCGACCTGAGCCAGAAGTTCAGCTTGACCGCCATCGTGACCCAGAATGACCAGAATACCGCCCTCGTCGGCGATTTTGGCCATCGCCTTGGGGATCGGCCAGCTACGGGCCGCCAGCCGATCGCTGAGCAACACATCCCGGAAGAAATCATGCAAATGTACGCGGACCAACGGCGCCGCCTGCTGGGCGACATCGCCTTTGCACAACGCAAAATGCAGCTGATTGTCGATGGTATCGCGGAATGTGACTAACTCGAATTCACCATACTCGGTCGGCAGCATGGCGCGCGCCACTTCGACCACCGTCGTTTCATGCTGGTTGCGGTATTCGATCAAATCGGCAATGGTGCCCAGCTTGATACCGTGCTCGGCGGCAAACTTTTCCAAATCCGGACGCCGGGCCATGGTACCGTCCTCATTGAGGATCTCGACGATGACTGCCGCCGGCTCCAGCCCGGCTAACCGGGCCAGATCGCAGCCGGCTTCGGTATGACCGGCACGGGTCAGCACCCCGCCGGGTTGCGCCATCAACGGGAAAATATGCCCCGGTTGTACCAGATCACTGGCTTTAGCCTCTGGTGCGACCGCAGCAAGCACGGTGCGCGCGCGATCTGCTGCCGAGATGCCGGTACTGACACCTTCGGCGGCCTCAATACTGACGGTAAAATTGGTCGAAAATTGGGCGCCGTTATTGCCAACCATCAGGGGCAAATTCAAACGCTGGCAGCGCTCACGCGTCAGCGTCAGACAGATGAGACCGCGTCCATAGCGCGCCATAAAGTTGATATCTTCCGGGCGCACCATGCTGGCAGCCATGATCAGGTCGCCTTCATTTTCCCGATCTTCATCATCCATCAGGATAACCATGCGCCCCTGACGAAACTCTTCGATGATCTCCGCAGTCGTATTCAAAGCCATCTCATTGCATCCTTAACATTATTCAACGCATGAAACCCTGTTCTGCCAACATAGCCATAGTGACGCCCCCCTCAGGGCGTGACACGGCGGCCTGTTCACCCAATACCAACCGCTCCAGATAACGCGCAATGACATCCACCTCCAGATTGACGCGCACACCGACTTTCCAATCGGTCACCGTGGTCTCCTGCGAGGTATGCGGGACGATCGTCAGACGAAATCGCGCGCCATCCACACTGTTCACGGTCAGGCTGATCCCATCGACGGTAATCGACCCCTTCTCGGCAATATAGCGAGCCAGCTCGCGCGGTGCTTCAATCCAGTACTCCATTGCACGCCCTAACGGCGATACCGCCACCACCTCACCAACGCCATCGACGTGTCCGGAGACTAAATGCCCGCCGAGCCGGCTGGTGGGTTGCAGTGCTTTTTCGAGATTGACGCGCTGGCCATTGCGGTAATGGGCAAAACCAGTACGCGCTATGGTTTCTGCGGAAACATCCGCCACATAACCATCGCCTGGTAGCGCCACCACAGTCAGACAGACACCATTGGTAGCAATAGAGTCACCCAACTTGACGTCCGCCAGATCGAGCTTGCCACTGCGAACGCGCAACGACACGTCCGCCCCCTTGCTCTGCATGCTGACAATCTCGCCGACTGCCTCGATGATTCCGGTAAACATCCTATTTCTCCTCTGCTGCCGGACGCAGCGTCAATCGCAAGTCATCCCCTATCTGCCGCACATCCTGCCAGACCAGTTGTGGCGCCTGAGCCAGCGACGTCAACTCCGGTAGGTTCAACAATCCCAGTGCCGTGTCGCCCAATACCTTGGGCGCGAGGTAAAGCATCAGCTCATCGACCAATCCGGCCTGCAGCAACGCCCCCGCTAACTGGCGCCCCGCCTCGACCCAGATGTCATTGATGCCACGACGCCCCAGCTCCTGCAGCAGAGCGTGCAAATCCAACTTGCCACGCTCGGCACTCGGCCCAATCCACTCTTCTAATGCCTGAGGCCAGCCAGGCACTGCCTGTTGCCGGGCCAGTAACACAGCGCCAGGCAGCGAGAACAACTTGGCCGAGGCCGGGATCCGGCCTCGTCCATCCACCAGGACGCGCAACGGCTGCCGCAGTGCCGGCAACGGATAATCGGCCTGAATCTCGTCCGGCAGCTCCTGCCAGCGCACGTTCAGCGACGGATCATCGCTGAGCACCGTATCCGCGCCGGACAAAATGGCACTGCTGCGAGCCCGCCAGCACTGGACATCTTGCCGTGCCGCCGGACCGGTGATCCACTGACTCTGGCCATTGGCCAATGCCGTACGCCCATCCAGCGATGCCGCCAGCTTCAAACGGACATAAGGTAATCCGCAGCGCATCCGTTTAATAAACCCGGGATTGAGTGCTTCGGCCTCGGCCTGCATCAGGCCACAGCTGACGGCGATCCCGGCTTGCTGCAGCATCTGCAGTCCTCGTCCCGCCACCAGCGGATTGGGGTCCTGCATTGCCGCGACGACTCGCTGAACGCCGGCTTCGACCAGAGCCATTGCGCACGGTGGCGTGCGACCAAAATGCGAACAGGGCTCCAGCGTCACATACGCCGTGGCACCGCGCGCTTTGAGCCCGGCTTGGCGCAGTGCATGGACTTCGGCATGAGGTTCACCGGCTTTGTGATGCCAGCCCTCGCCCACCATCTCACCCTGCGCATCGACCAGTACACACCCCACATTGGGATTGGGGTGGGTGGTATAGATACCGCGCGCGGCCAGCTCCAGCGCCCGCTGCATCCAGCGGCGATCCTGTTGTGACATGCTCACATCTCCAGCTTGGCAATCTCTTCGCCGAACTCGCGAATGTCCTCAAAACTGCGGTAGACAGAGGCAAACCGGATATAGGCTACCTTGTCGAGGATCTTGAGCTCCTCCATCACCAGATTACCGATCAGCTTGGCATCCACCTCGCGTTCACCGGTGGCGCGCAGGCGCGATTCGATACGGTTCAGACTCTCTTCCACCGACTCCATGCTGACCGGCCGCTTTTCCAGCGCACGCTGGATACCGCCTCTGAGCTTGTCTTCATTGAAGGGTTCACGACTGCCATTGCTCTTGATGACCCGCGGCATCACCAGTTCAGCGCTTTCGAACGTGGTAAAACGTTCATGACATTCAACACACTCGCGACGGCGCCGCACCTGATGCCCCTCGGCCACCAGACGCGAATCGATCACCTTGGTATCATCGGCATTACAGAAGGGACAATGCATGGGCTGCGGACTCCTCGCCGTCAATCAGATAACGCAGTGTAACAGAGCCACCCCGACCGGTTGAACCCAATCCGGCAGGCAGACAACAGCAGAAAAACGAAGAGCCGCATCAGCGGCTCTTCGATATCACGACAATCGGACTCAGGCGTAGACTGGGAAACGGCGGCAGATATCCAGTACCTTTTCGCGCGTATCGGCCAGCACCTTCTCATCTGCGGCGTTATCCAGCACGTCACAGATCCAGCCCGCCAGTTCACGAGCTTCGGCTTCCTTGAAACCACGACGGCTGATGGCCGGTGAACCGATACGGATACCGGAGGTCACGAACGGAGAACGCGGATCGTTCGGTACCGAGTTCTTGTTGACGGTGATGTTGGCCTTGCCCAGTGCGGCATCGGCATCCTTACCGGTCAGTTCCTTGTCGGTCAGATCGATCAGGAACAGGTGGTTATCGGTACCACCGGAGACGATCTTGTAACCGCGAGACTTGATCACCTCGACCATGGCCTTGGCATTCTTGACGACCTGCTGTTGCAGCGCCTTGAATTCCGGCTCCATCGCTTCCTTGAACGCGACGGCCTTGCCGGCGATAACGTGCATCAGCGGACCACCCTGACCACCCGGGAAGACGGCAGAGTTGAGCTTCTTGTAAAGCTCTTCGTCGTTTTCGGCAGAGAGGATCAGACCACCGCGCGGACCAGCCAGCGTCTTGTGTGTGGTAGAGGTGACGACGTGGGCATGCGGAACCGGGTTCGGGTAGACACCGGCCGCGACCAGACCGGCTACGTGCGCCATGTCGACGAACAGATAAGCCCCGATCTTGTCGGCGATTTCACGCAGTTTGGCCCAGTCAACGATGCCGGAATAGGCAGAGAAGCCACCGATGATCATCTTCGGCTTGTGTTCCAGCGCCAGACGCTCCAGCTCGACGTAGTCGATCTTGCCAGTCTCGTCGATGCCGTAAGGAATGATGTCATACAGCTTGCCGGAGAAGTTCACCGGTGAGCCGTGAGTCAGGTGACCGCCATGGGCCAGGTTCATGCCCAGCACCTTGTCACCCGGTTGCAGCAGGGCCATGTAGACGGCGCTGTTGGCTTGCGAACCAGAGTGCGGTTGAACGTTTGCGTAGGTCGCACCAAAGAGTTGCTTTGCGCGTTCGATAGCCAGCGACTCGACGATGTCGACGTACTCGCAACCACCGTAGTAGCGCTTGCCTGGATAGCCTTCGGCATACTTGTTGGTCAGTTGGGAACCCTGGGCCTGCATTACGCGTGGGCTGGTGTAGTTTTCGGAGGCAATCAGTTCGATGTGCTCTTCCTGACGCACGGTTTCATCGGTGATCGCCGCCCACAGCTCGGCATCATAATCGGCAATGTTCATGTCACGCTTCAGCATCCCTTTCTCCTGACTCTCGCGTAATGATATTGGGGGGTTGGTCACATTCTACCTTGCTGACCGGCGACTGAATAGCACAGGATGGTAACAATTGCGCTAAAAACGTCCACTCTGCCACCCGCCAGGGAACCAAATTCGGGCTCTGAGGGTCATCTTGTAGTGATTAGACCAGTAAAGTGCTGCCAATTTTCACGAAATCAATATAATTGCGAAGTTTCGCTTGCCGGCAGGCAACTCAAAGCCTAAAAAATGGACAACAGGTGATTTAATCCCAGTTTTTGGTAAGATCGCCGCATGATTGCCGAGGATAACTGCACGATGGCCGCAAAAAAACGTATCCTGCTGCTGAATGGCCCCAACCTGAATCTGCTGGGGAAACGCGAGCCGGCTATCTATGGTGCCGATACCCTTGACGACATCGTTGCCCGCCTGCAACAACGGGCGGCGGAGCTGGACGTGGAGCTGCTCCATTGCCAGTCCAATGCCGAAGCAACGCTGCTGGACACCATCCACCAGGCGATGGGTCAGGTCGATTTTATTCTGATCAATCCGGCGGCCTTTACCCATACCAGCGTGGCACTGCGTGATGCCTTGCTGGGGGTGGCGATCCCGTTTATCGAGATCCACCTCTCCAATGTCCACGCCCGTGAGCCGTTCCGCCATCACTCTTACCTGTCCGATGTGGCCAAGGGAGTGATCTGCGGCCTCGGAGCCGATGGCTATGAATTTGCTTTACTAGCGGCTGTGCGCACCCTGCGCCGGTCTTCCAACTAACAGCTAGAGAAGTTGACAGAGAATGCAAATGGATATCCGTAAAATCAAGAAGCTGATTGAACTGGTTGAAGAGTCCGGCATCGCCGAACTGGAAATCACCGAGGGTGAAGAATCGGTCCGTATCAGCCGTGGTGTCGTGGCTGCGGCCCCGGTCGCCTATGCTGCGCCGCAAGTGGCGATGGCACCGGCCGCTGCGCCGGCAGCCGCCCCGGCTGCTGCCGCTGCACCGGCACTGAGCGGGCATGTCGTGCGTTCTCCGATGGTCGGTACCTTCTACCGCTCCGCCAGCCCGGATGCCGGTCCTTTCATCGAGGAAGGCAGCCAGGTCAAGGTCGGTGATGCATTGTGCATCGTCGAAGCGATGAAGATGATGAACCAGATCCAGTCCGACAAGGCTGGCGTCATCAAGAGCATCCTCGTCAACAACGGCGAAACCGTCGAGTTCGATCAGCCGCTGTTCATCATCGAATAAGGGGTGTCTGACCATGTTGGACAAAGTAGTCATCGCCAACCGCGGTGAGATTGCGCTGCGTATCCTGCGTGCCTGCAAGGAGCTGGGTATCAAGACGGTGGCGGTTCACTCAACCGCGGACCGCGATCTCAAGCACGTCAAGCTGGCCGACGAGACCATCTGTATCGGCAAGCCATCGGCCAAGGAATCCTACCTGAATGTGCCGTCGCTGATCGCCGCTGCCGAAGTGACCGGTGCCGTGGCGATCCACCCGGGTTACGGTTTCCTCTCCGAGAACGCCGATTTCGCCGAACAGGTGGAAAAATCCGGCTTTATCTTCGTCGGCCCCAGAGCCGACACCATTCGCCTGATGGGGGACAAGGTCTCGGCCATCAATGCGATGAAGAAGGCCGGTGTACCTTGCGTACCAGGCTCAGGCGGTCCCATTGGCGATGATGCCAAGGAAAATGCCGCCATTGCCAAGCGCATCGGCTATCCGGTGATCATCAAGGCTGCCGGTGGCGGCGGTGGTCGCGGTATGCGTGTAGTGCGTGCCGAAGCCGAGCTGGTGAACGCCATCGCGTTGACCAAGTCCGAAGCGGGCCAGTTCTTCAACAACGACATGGTCTACATGGAGAAGTACCTGGAGAACCCGCGCCACATCGAGATCCAGGTACTGGCCGACGGCCAGGGCAATGCCCTGTATCTGGGCGAACGTGACTGCTCGATGCAGCGTCGCCACCAGAAGGTGGTAGAAGAGGCGCCGGCTCCGGGCATCACCGAAGAGATGCGCAAGTTCATCGGCGAGCGTTGCGTGCGTGCCTGTCTGGAGATCGGCTACCGTGGCGCCGGCACCTTCGAGTTCCTGTATGAGAACGGCGAGTTCTATTTCATTGAAATGAACACCCGTATCCAGGTTGAGCACCCGGTGACCGAACTGGTAACCGGCATCGACCTGATCAAGGAGCAGCTGAAGATCGCCGCCGGCCAGCCGCTGACCATCAAGCAGGAAGACATCCGCATGAAGGGTCATGCCATCGAGTGCCGGATCAACGCCGAGGATCCCCACACCTTCCTGCCGGCGCCCGGCAAGATCGAGTGGTTCCACGCGCCGGGCGGTCCGGGTGTGCGCTGGGATTCCCACATCTACAGCGGCTACACAGTGCCGCCGTACTACGACTCGATGATCGGCAAGCTGATCTGCTACGGCGAAAACCGTGACATCGCCATCGCGCGCATGCGTCAGGCGCTGGACGAGATTGTCGTCGAAGGCATCAAGACCAATGTGCCGCTGCAAAAAGAGATCATGCGTGACGAGCACTTCCAGCAGGGCGGAACCAACATCCACTACCTGCATAAGAAACTCGGACTCTAGTCCCGTCATTCAGGCCGCCCAGTGCGGCCTGATGTTTTTAAGGAGCCGGCGATGTCGGAGTGGCGCCACGCCCTGCAACATTACCTGACACAGCACGCGCAACCGCGCGACAAATTCAGCCACCAACCGCGACTCTATGCGCTGGCCTGCCGCCTGGCCGGCGATGCACGCTTTGATGATGACATCCTGTTTGCCGCCTGCTGGCTGCACGATCTCGGGGTCTTCATCGGCCATCGACCGGCCGATCCGGTCGCGTTGGCGCAGTGGGATAACGTCGCCTACGCCGTCGCCACTGTGCCGCAGCTGCTCACCGGTTGGGGCTTTGCGCCCCACAAGATCGGCGCGGTACAAGAGGCCATCGCCCAGCATCACCCCCTGGCGCGCCCGACGGCCATCGAGGCGCAGCTGCTGCATGATGCCGATCTGCTGGAGCAGCTGGGCGCCATCGGCCTGCTGCGCAGCCTGAGCAAGGTGGGGCGCGATACCCGCTATGCCACCTTCAGCCAGATACTGCCGGTGCTAGAGCAGGCGTTGCAGCTGGCGCCGCATCTGCTGCTGCCGCAAGCCCGTATCGAGGCCGAGCCCAAGCTGGCACTGCTGCGCGCGTTTTTACAGGCGGCGCAAGCCGAGTCCGAAGGGTTGCCGCTGTAACCGTGCCCGCTCAGCCCCGCGGGTGATGCTGCTGATGCAGGGCATTGAGGCGTTCGCGGGCGACATGGGTGTAGATCTGGGTGGTGGTCAAATCGGCGTGGCCGAGCAGCATCTGCACCACCCGCAGATCGGCGCCGTGGTTCAGCAGGTGGGTGGCGAAGGCGTGACGCAGCGTATGCGGCGACAGGTTGACGCGGATCCCGGCGCGCTCGGCGTAGAGCTTGATGCGGTGCCAGAACGTCTGCCGCGTCATCTGCTGTGCCCGGCTGGACGGAAACAACACATCACAACTCACTCCGCCGAGCAGCGCGGTGCGCGCGCTCTGCAGATAACGCTGCAGCCAGTACAGCGCCTCCTCGCCCATCGGTACCAGCCGCTCCTTGTTGCCCTTGCCGACGACCCGCACCACCCCCTGACGCAGGCTGATGTTCTCGATCGTCAGCCCCACCAGCTCGGAAACCCGCAGCCCGGTGGCGTACAGCAACTCCAGCATCGCCTTGTCGCGCAGCTCGAGGGGCTGATCCACCGCCGGCGCCATCAACAGCGCATCGACCTGCTGTTCATTCAGATCCTTGGGCAAACGCTGCGGCAGCTTGGGGCCGGCCAGCAGCGCGGTCGGATCATCGGTCCGCAGCTGTTCACGGATCAGATATTGATAGAAGCGGCGCAGCGCCGACAGCAGACGGGCCGTAGAGGTGGCTTTGAAGCCGTGATCGACGCGCCAGGCCAGATAGGCCTGCAGATCCAGCGCCTGCAGCGTCAGCAGCGAGCTACCTTGCTGATCCAGCCACGCCGCCAGCTTGCCCAGATCAGTGCGGTAAGCGGCCAGGGTATTGGCCGACAGGCCACGCTCAAGCCACAGGCTATCTACAAAACGGTCAATCAGGCTGGACATAGCAGACGCTCACCCCACACAAAACAGGCCATGATTATGCCGCCCGGCAGCGGTGAGCAGAAGGGCTCCGGGCGGCTGAGTGGGTAGATTCCTCGTCAAAACGACTGTTTTTGTGCAGCGATTATTAAATCTGACTTAATAATCGCGGCTAGGAGGGCTGGGGAACCGCGTCGTCGGCCGGCGTCGCCACCAGGTTGCGCACCCAGCGGCGGGAACGCAGCCGCCAGTAGCCAACCGCCAGACGCACCAGCTCCTCGACCGACAGCACCAGGTAAACCCAGTGGATCGGCAGCTGCAGCCAGAGCGCCATGATAAACGCCGACGGCACGCCGATGAGCCAGGTGGCGAGCGACTCCATCACCAGCACGAAGCGACTGTCGCCGCCACTGTTGAGGATGCCGCCGGCGATGATCATGTTGCCAACCTTGACCCACAGCAGCAGCGCAAACACCCAGACACACCACTGCCCCTGCAGCTGCACGTCAGCGCTGGCGTCGTACAGGCTGACATAGCTGCGCGCCCCGACCACCAGCAGCAAGCCCACCAGCAGTGATGCCGCCAGCCCGAGGCGTAACAGCCGGCGGGCACAGGTGATGGCACCGCTGAAGTCATCGGCACCGAGGCGCTGACCGACCAGCACCGACGCCGCCGCCGACAGGCCGCACAGCAGGCCGATGCTCAGCCCCTGCAGCGGGTAGGTCATCGTCATCGCCGCCAGCTGATCGGTCCCCATGTGGCCATAGACCATCGCATAAGCGCTCTCCCCCATCACCCACAGCAGTTCGGTGAGCACGATCGGAATCGTGGTGGCAATAAAGCCGCGCCAGATCCCGGCCGGCAATCCCCACTGGCGATCGAAACGGGTGATGGCCAGCACATGGCCGCGCCAGTAGAGCGTCGCCAGGATGATCGCCAGCTCCACCAGACGTGAAATCAGCGTCGCCACCGCGGCCCCGCTCAGCCCCAGACGCGGACAGCCGGCATGGCCAAAGATCAGCAGGTAGTTGAGCAGCACATTCAGCACCACGGCACTGCTGCTGGCATACATCGGCAGCCGCGCCTCGCCGGTCGCCCGCAACAACGAGGAGTAGAGCAGGGTCATCATCTGCGGCAGGTAACTGATCGCCACCAGCTGGACGAAGCCCGCGCCCTGGCTGAGCAGCTGCGGATCCTGGCTGAACCAGCCCATCGCCTGCTGCGGCCAGCAGCCGACCGCCAGCGCCAGCGCCCCGGCCAGCAACAGACCCAGCGCCAGGCCAAAGCCGAGCAGCGGCGGGATGCGGTGACGCTCGCCACGCCCCCAGAACTGGGCGGCGTAGATCGCCATGCCCGAAGCCAGACCGTTGAGCACCACGGCGACGATCGACGTCAGCTTGGCACTGATCCCGGCAGCGGCGATGGCCACCACCCCCAACTGGCCGACCATCAGCTGGTCGGTCATCGCCAGCAACGACATGATGACACTCTGTATCGTCACCGGAAGGGCAATCTGCCACAGCTCCTGGCGGAACGATTTATCCCTGAACATCTCTCTCTCCTTGAAGGTACGCCAATATGGCCGAATGACTATTCATGACCCGCTCCGCCCGCTGCAGATCCTGCTCCCCGGAGTGGGGATTGCGCAGGCCGATACAACGCATGCCGGCCGCCAGCGCCGCGCTGACCCCGTGCTGTGCATCTTCGATCACCAGACACGCCGCCGCGGGCAGCCCCAGGCGCCGGGCCACCAGCTGCAACAACGCCGGATCGGGTTTGGCCAGCGTCACCTCGTCGCCACAGGCCTGCACCGGCAACGCCGCCTGCAACCCGATGCGCGTCAGCATCGCCTGCACCAACTCCCGCGGCGATGACGAGGCCAGCGCACAGCGCAGCCCCTGTTGCTGCGCCCACGCCAATAACGCCGTGACACCCGGCATCGGCGCCAGATCACTGGCCGCCACCGCCGCCAGTAACGCTGTCTATGTTGCCGCTGCAGCGTGTCGACATCCAGCTCCAGTTGATACTCTTTTTTCCACTGTGCCCACATCTGTTGCTGGCCGGTACCGACCATGGCCGCCTGTTGTGCGGCGGTCAACGTGACCCCCAGGCGTGCCAGCGAAGCGCGCTCGACCTGCATGTGCAACGGCTCGCTGTCCACCAGCACACCGACCATATCGAAGATCAGGGCCGCCAGGGGCGGCCGTGGGGACAGGGTTACTGGCATGTGGCGCGTTCCCGGGTAAAACGCATCAGGTTATAGTGGCGACGCGGCTCCACCTCCGCCAACTGGAAGCGGCGGGTGGCGGCCAGCTGGCGATACCCTTCCCCGTCGGCCAGCGTGACGTTGTCCGCGCCACCGATGATGATCGGCAGCTGCATCAGGATGATCTCGTCCACCAGATCGGCATCGAACATCTGCCAATTCAGCTGGCCACCGCCCTCGACCATCACATGCTGCATGCCGCGTTCGGCCAATGAGGCAAACAGTTGCGGAAAATCCACCCGCTCCTCGCCGGCAAACACCACCTCCTTGCCACACTCATGGATGCGGTCAACCATCTGGGATTGGCGCCCCCGCTCTGTGGTGGCGATGATGGTCTGCTGCGGCGTGTTCAGCACCTTGGCCGATTCGGGAAAATCCAGCGTCGAGGTCGGAACAATCCGCACCGGATTGCGACCATTGCCATAACGGTTGGTCAGCTGCGGATCGTCGGTGACTATGGTGTTGCGGCCAACCATGATGGCGTCCACCTCACCGCGAAATTGATGGATGAAACGCATGTCCTCTTCATCAAACAGTTCAAACAGCTCCTTGCTGGAGTTGCCCTGGCCGAGGGTCAATTTGCCATCGATCGATATCTGGCTAAAGACGGTGACTTTCATTGTGCTCTCCTAGTTATTGGGGGGTTAAATCAAGGCGGCCAGTTGACTGCCAATCTGGTTCCGCGCGCAGACCTGCATGAACGCGGCGGCCTCACGGGCATCGCAACGCTTGTCGAAAAAGCGCGCCAAACCGACATCAATGGCATACCAGACATCGAACATGATGCGTTCCAGCGGGATCGGCCGGCACTGCTGCCGCAGCGCCAGTATGGTGCGCCGCGCCGGTGAGGCGGTTTGCATCTGCTGGTCAATCACCCGCTGGTTGACCGGCCAGCGCTGCACCTCGCTGACCCAGCGGCGCTGCGACTCGTCATTCAGCATGAAGTGGGTAAACGACAGGATCTGCTCGCGATTGGGCCCCTGCAGCGAGTGGCCCGGGTAGACGAAACCAATCGTCGAGGTCATCGACACCATCGGCTGGTCATGCAGCGTCGGCAGGCCGGCCACCGCCAGACGATCCCCCATCTGTTGCGCCAGATAGTTGAAGATCCACTCGCCGCAGATGATGGCGGCACTGCGCCCGGCGATGAACTCATCCAGCAGCTGGGTCGCCCCCTGCTGGCTGGCCAGCACGCCGTCAGCCAGTTGCTGCTGCAAGAAGGCCAGCGTCTGCTGGGTCTGTTCGCGATACAGGGCCGGTTCGCCCTGCTCCAGCACCCAGCCCTGATGGGCGGTGAGGAACGGAATGAACCAGTACGCATCACGGCAATCGGCCGCCAGCGGCGTGATGCCCGCCTGTTGCAGCCCGGGCGCCAGCGCCTGGATGGCCTCCCAGCTGGCGGGCGGTTGTGCCAACAGCTCGCGGTTGTAGAACATCACCAGGTGGTTGCCGCGCAACAGCGGCACACCCAGTTGCCGCCCGTTGAGCTGCATGCTGGCCCACTGCTCCTTGGCCATCGCGGCCTGTACCGTCCAGGGATCCAGCGGTGAGAGCAGCGCCTGATCCTGTAGCGACAACATGTCCGCCGGCACAAAGGCGATGTCCGGCGCTTCACCGCCTTGATGGATCTTTGCCAGGCGCTCACGCAGCTCGCTGATGTTCATGACCTCGGGCACGATCTCGCCATGACCCAGGGCGCTGAAGGCGGCGCAGCGCTCTTCCAGCACCTGAATGGAGGTGTCGCCCTGACCATCAAATTCATGCCATACCACGATCCGTTTTTGTTTCATCACTCATGCCTCATTGTTGTTATGGAAATAGATCCGGGCCTGGAGCGGAGCCAGCCGTGTCAGGGCATCCGCCGAGGGCGCACCGTTGGCCTGACTGTCGAGCAGGTATTGCCATCCGGCGTTACCTCCCGGCAGGGCGAATTCGCACTGCGTCTGTGTCGACAGATTGCATGCCACCAGCAGCTGGCGTCGGCCCTGGCGGTAGCCATACAGCACACATTCCGCAGGGGCGTCATGCAGCCTGAATCCGGCCGGCTGGCGCAGTTCGGCCAGCTCCTCGCGCCAGGCGTGCAGGGCCCGAAGCAGCGGCATCATGGTCTGCGGGCCCGCCCAGTCGATGCACATGGGGTCGAAAAAGGCGCGCGGTATCTCGGCACCGCCGGTGTTATCCGCCAGCCCGCAGTTCAGCGGCTGGCGCTCATACACCTCGATCCCGGTATTGAGAAATGGAATGGCGTGAGGCAAGAAGCTGTTGAATACCGCCAGCATGCGCGACAACGCCTCGCCACCGGGACGGCTGGTGATGCGCGGGGTATCCGGGGTTTCGGCACAGGCAAAGACATGGATCTGCAGCTCGGCCAGTTCGCGCAGATAGCGCTGCAGCCCGGCCTGGCTGATGTCGGCCATCACGTTCCAGCCACTGCCGAGCATGATGTTGTAGCCGGTCTGGCGTGCCAGGGCATGGTTACGGTTGAACAGATCCTCGCTGATGATCAGCGGATGGGGATGGCCGGCGTGCATGGCCGCAAACAGGCGCTGCAGCAATTCCGGCGGCAAGGTATGGCCAATGTCGACGCGGAAGCCATCAAAACCGTACTGCGTCATCTGAAAGGTGACGACCTGTTCGAGCAGGTCCCAGAGCGGCGCATTCGGCGTCCGTGCCGGAAACTTGTTGCATTTGATGGTATCGAACAGCACATACGGCGGCTGCTCCGCCGGCAACCAGGGCAAGGCCGCGTCATGGTTATCCAGATACAGCCGCAGGAAGCAGATGTCGGTCCACACCGGCTGATCGTCATTGATCCAGTCCGTGTGCGCCGGTGCCGGCACCAGCCCCATCTCCTGCTCCACCAGCGTCAGCAGCTCGCACCCCTCGGCGGCGGCGCGTGCCTTCAGCTGCTGCCACAAGGCCGCATCCACCCGCTCCGGCGACCAGCGAAACCGCGTCAGATGGTGGCGGGTTTCCGGCGCCGCATAGACCGCCGCCAGATTCTCCGCCGTGCACTCCTCAAAGGCACCGAGTTCCGGCACCCGCGGCGGCGCAAAGCCCGGCAGCGCCTCCT
>CAMFKP010000012.1 GCA_945957385.1 uncultured Aeromonadaceae bacterium | reverse complement strand
CATGTGCTTCGGTGATGCCAAGGCGACCGTCGAGGCGATCCTCAAGGCGCTGTAATCTTTTCCCTGTGGTCTTTGGAGAATATTGTCATGATATTCTCCATTTTTTATGGTTGATATATCGAGATTTATTATCCGCTTTATAAAACCAATAGTGATGGAAATATATCTACAAAAATAAAAACCAACATAATCAACAAAATAAAACAAAACGATTATTTAAATAATAATAACCAGGCAGTCTGTGAAAATAAAAATCGAATTATCCACCACAGCATGCTGAATATTTAATATTAATTCATCATGCCGCTCAAAATAATCGGCCGCAGCGCAGAGAACGGCGTGGCTCCCCGGCCTGCCTGCGCGCACCACAACACGCAGCAGATGCCACATTGCGACCGCCATTGTCGGGTTCCGCACAGACCATCGGGTAGTGACATAATTTAAATTCCTTATATTTCAATGCACTGCGAACATTCTCCCGACGGCACTATCCATGCAACGCTTGTGGCAAAGGCCGTGGCAGCCGTCACGGTATTCCATCAGGGACAGCCCGCTTACGGGACTAAGGAGCAGCACAATGGCAAAGGTAGGCATCTTTTTTGGTAGCGACACCGGCAAGACCCGTAAAGTCGCCAAGCAGATCCACGAGGCGCTCGGCAGTGACGCCGTGGCCGCCCCGGTCAACATCAACAAGGCGAGCATCGACGACCTGCTGGCCTGTGACGCCCTGATCCTCGGCACCCCGACCCTGGGCACAGGCCAACTGCCGGGGCTGGACGCCGACTGTCAGGCTGAAAGCTGGGGCGAGTTTGTCCCGGAGCTGGAGAGCGCCGATCTGAGCGGTAAGACCGTCGCGCTGTTCGGGCTGGGGGATCAGCAAAGCTATCCGGATGATTTCGTCAGCGCGATGGGCGAGCTGTACGATCTGGTCAGTGCCGCCGGCGCCGAAGTGGTCGGCTTCTGGTCCAGCGCCGGTTACGAGTTCAACGACTCCGCTGCCCTGGATGGCGACGATTTTGTCGGTCTGGCACTCGATCAGGACAATCAGGCCGATCAGACCGCCGAACGCATCAAGGGCTGGGTGGCCACCATCAAGCCGGCACTGGGACTGTAAGCCCGGCGGCGTCCCCCCCCTGCAAACAAGCTCAAGGGCGCCCGAAGGCGCCCTTGAGCTGTTTCCGTTGACCGCAGCGTGTACAGGTTCCCGACCGCGCCACAGCGGGCGAGCGAACCTCGGCCCCTGACTGCCGAGACCTGCGCTGTGCTGCGCACTCGCTCCCGACAACCAGGGCCCTAAGCTCGCATTTAATGACAGGGATCCGTGGTTTGGGGATCTGTCGCCGTGACGGCGACATCCTGGGCCCGCCGCTGCAGACGCTTGAGCCACAGCCGTTGTTGCTGCTGCCGCGCCTGCTGCAGGTGACGCTCGATGATCAGCGGTAACGCCTGCTCCATCGGCATCGGTTCGGCCTCCTGAATATCCAGACACTGCAACAGGTGCAGTCCCATCGGGCTTTCCACCACCTCGCTGAGCTCCCCCAGGCGCAGCGCAAACAGCGCACTGTCGAGCTCGGGGTAGAGTTGGCCGGCGACAACATAACCGATGCGGCCGCGCTCCATCGCCGTTGGACATTCGGAGTGACGCAGTGCCAGCTCACCAAACCGCTCCGGATGTTCCAGCAGCTCACCGCGCAGCTGCACCATGCGGCGCAAGACCAGCACCGGCAGGTTTTCGGGTTGCTGCTCGTCGGTGGTGATCAGGATATGGCGCACCTCACGCCGCTCCGGACGCAAGAAGCGCCGCGGGTGATCCAGGTAGTAGCGTCGCGCTTCGGCTTCACTCAGCGGCTGGATATCCGCCACCACCTGATCGAGCACCGCCGCGACGCTGAGTTCATGCAACAGCGCCTGCTGCAATTCGGCATCATTGAGGCCGGCCTGTTGCAGTGCCTGATTGAGCGCCTCCTCGGAACCGTAGCGCGCCAGCACCTCGGCGCGGGCGGCATAGATCGCCTGTGGCGTGACCTGGATCTGCGCCGCCAGCGGGTGGGCCAGCACCTGGTGTTCCAGCATCAGTTTGCGCGCCAGCTGCCGCTCCAGCTCCGGCAGCTGATCGGCCGTCAGCATCCAGAACGGCTGGCCAAAGTGGGCCAGTGCCAGTTGCAGTCGGGAATAGGCTTGCCAGCTCATGCCTGCACCTCCGCGCCATGGGTGCGCTCCTGCGCCAGTGGCCAGCGCAACACCTCGAGGGGCACCTGCAACAGGCGATCACCAAACAACACCTCGTAGCGGATCGGAGACAGATCGCGGCGCACCGTCATCACCTGGCCGATATCGCCGCCCTGCACCACCAGCTCGCCACGCACACTTAAGCCATGCACCGCCGCGACCCAGTCCCCGAACTCGTAGACGCTGTCAATCCAGGGCGCATCGGCCGCAACCAGCTCCTGCTCGCGGCAGCCGACGGTATAACCAAGCTCGATGAAATAGACCTGATAGATGATCTGATCCTGCAAGAAGACGCCGACATCTCGCACATAGCCGACGCTGCCCTTGCGCAGCAGCAGATCGCCGCGCTGCTTGCCGGGGAAGCTGCCATCGTCGTGGATCGCGCGGATCACCCGCACCTCGGCACCGTAATCAAATTGGGCTTTCATGGCATCACCTCACACAGTGCACTCAAGGGCACAAACTGCGGCTCCAGCCGCTGATAGACCCGCAGGCTCGACTGTTCACGTACCGGTATGCCGGCAAACGCCTGGTAGGCCTCGGCGAGCAGCCGTGCCGCCAACGCCTGGCGTCCGGGCCCATCATCCGGGGCACAGGCCACACTTAACGCCTGATGAAAGCGGTGCATGATATGCAGACGACTGATCCGCACCTGCGCCGGATCGTAGGCCACGCCAAAGTAATCGAGAAACGCCTCGGCGCTCTCCAGCTCATCAATGCCATCCAGGCTCTCCAACCATTCCATCGCGTACTCCTTGCTGGTTAAGCTGCCGTCATGGCACGGCAGTGCTGATAGAGTTGATGCAATTCGGTCTCTTCCGGATTGCGTTTATAACGTTCGGCAAACTGGCGCAGCGCCAGCAACAGTCGCTCGATCTCGTCGGCCCGCAGCTGATACCCCAGATGGGCGTACACCGCCGCGACACCGTGGCGCCCCGAGTGCTTGCCCAACACCAGGGTGTGCTCGCGCCCCAGACAAGCCGGATCCACACCCTGATAATTCAGCCGGTCTTTGAGCAGGCCATCGACATGCAGCCCGGATTCATGGGTGAACACCAGCTCGCCAACCAGCGACTTCTGGGTCGGGATCAGGCGCCCGGCCGCCTGGGCGACCTGACGGCATAATCCCGGCAGGAGTCGGGTGTGAACGCCGGTCTCGGCGCCGTAACACTGGGTCAGCGCCAGCACCACCTCCTCCAGCGGCGCGTTGCCGGCCCGCTCGCCGAGCCCCATCACAGTGGTGTTGGCATGGGTGGCACCGGCACGAAACGCCGCCAGCGTGTTGGCGGTGGCCAGCCCGAGGTCATCGTGGGCGTGGATCTCCAGCTCGCCCGCCCAATGCTGGCGCAGCCGCGACAGCCGTTCATAGGTCAAAAAAGGGTCGAGGATGCCGACCGTGTCGGCATAGCGCAGACGCTGCGCTCCGGCGGCGGCCGCCAGGCGTGCCAACGCCGCCAGCTCATCGTCTGTGGCACGGGAGGCATCCTCACAGCCGACACACACCTTGAGCCCCAGGCTCACGGCGTAGTGCACCATCGCGGCCAGGGTGTCATCGGCGCAATCCCGACTAAGGCCCAGCTTGTGCGCCAACATCTGGCTCGACGCCGGCATCGAGATATCGACCCAGTCGACCTTGAGCCGCGCCGCTTGTTCGATCTCCGACGGCTGGGCGCGACACCAGACCATCAGCTGGCTGTGGCGCACAGCACGACGCACCGCGGCAATACGCTGGCACTCCTCCTCGCCCATCGCCGGGATCCCTACCTCCAGCTCGGGCACGCCGGCCGCCTCCAGCGCACAGGCGATTGCGACTTTTTCGTCGCGGGTAAACGCCACGCCGGCGGACTGTTCGCCATCGCGCAACGTGGTGTCATTGATGATCAAAGTGGCGGCCATGCAACGCTCCTCGCCGACAGGGATACAGCTATGCAGCAAGGAGCATTCCAATATAAATCCAATATATTTCAAATAATTAAGCAGAGAGACAAGCGCCTTGTCGCACCCGGAGCCCCACATTGTCGGCTAGCCGACAATCGGCCGGGTAGTCGCGCGACGAGACAAAAAAGCCGCCCGGTATGGGCGGCAGAAGCAAGACCAGAGTGGGTGGTTATTATCGGAGGCTTAACCGTAGGCCGGGGCAAACTCACCGTGTTGCGCCAAGGCCGGCTTGTTCTGTTGCCAGTAGGGGGACAGCGCCCGCAGCCGCTCGATGATCATCGGCAAATGGGTCAGCACCTGTTCAATTTCACGTTCACGGGTATAGCGCGACAGTGAGAAACGCACGCTACCGTGGGCGGCCGTATAGGGAATGCCCATGGCCCGCATCACATGGGAGGGCTCCAGCGAGCCTGAGGTACAGGCGCTGCCGCTGGACGCCGCGATACCCAACTGGTTGAGCATCAGCAGGATCGCCTCCCCCTCGACGTAATCGAAAGCGATGTTCAGCGTGTTCGGGGTTCGGTGTTCCGGATCGCCGGTGACACGCGCGCAGGGGATCTTCGCCAGCAAGCCGGCCTGCAACTGATCGCGCAGAGCCTGGATCGGACCTGTGAGCATCGGCATGTGCAACTCTGCCAGCTCGCATGCCATGCCGAGGCCGACGATGCCGGCAGCATTCTCGGTGCCGGCGCGACGCCCGCGCTCCTGATGACCACCACGCAGCAGCGGACGGAAGCGGGAGCCACGACGTACATACAGTGCCCCCACCCCTTTTGGCCCGTGCAGCTTGTGGCCGGAGAACGACAGGAAATCAATTGCCGATTGCGCCATGTTGATCGGCAGCTTGCCCACCGCCTGCACGCCATCGGTATGGAACAGGATGCCACGCGCCTTGGCCATTTGCGCCATCTGCTCGACCGGGAACAGGGTTCCGGTCTCGTTGTTGGCCCACATCACCGACACCAGCGCCACATCGTCACTCAGCAGTGCCTCATAGGCGGCCAGATCGAGACGGCCACAGCCATCGACACCGAGGCGGTGGATCGTGTAACCCTGACGCTCCAGGTGTTCGCACACCTCGAGCACCGCCGGATGCTCGACGGCGCTGGTAATCAGGGTGCGCCGATCCGGCAATGCCTCCACCGCGGACAACAGCACAGTGCTGTTCGCTTCGGTCGCACAGGAGGTAAAGACAATCTCGGTGGCGTGTTCTGCTCCCAGCAGGGTGGCGACCTGGTTGCGCGCCTGCTCTATGGCTTTGCGCACCGGGTCGCCAAAGCCGTGGATCGACGACGGATTGCCGTAGTGTTCGGTCAAAAATGGCATCATGGTATCCAGCACCACGGGATCGAGCCGGGTAGTGGCATTGTTGTCCAGATAGATGGCTTTCATCGTGTCTCTCCCTGTCAGACCAAGGCTTCGGTGACGCTGACGACGCGGATATAGCGGCCAAGCGCTTCCATTAGTTTTTGCTGGATCCAGGCCAGCGTCATATCGGTCATCATGCAGCCCATGCAATTGCCGGAGAGCGCAACTTCAACCTTGTCGTCACTGACACCAATCAGCGTGACATCGCCTCCATCGGCCTGCAGGTGGGGACGCATCTCCGCCAGCACGGCCGAGACCTGTTGCCACAATGGCCCCCCTTGTTCAGCTACCGGTTTGGCCGCGGCGGTAACGCTGGCCGCCGGCATCGCCACCGAGCCGGACTTGGCGTAGGCCTTTTGCTGGGCCTCGTTGCAACTTCCGCTGGCCAGCACCTTGTCCAGCACCTGTTCAATCTTCTCGTGGCAGGTGCTGCAGCCACCGCCAGCCTTGGTGTAATGGATCACTTCGGTCAGGCTCGTCAGGCCGTTTTCGCGCACGGCTTTGACGATCTTCGCCTCATCGACGGCGAAACATTTGCAGATCAGCGCGCCCTCCTCGTGGTCATCACACCACTCGACGCCACGGTACTGGGCAATGGCAGCTTCGAGCGCCTCCTTACCCATCACCGAACAGTGCATCTTCTCCGGTGGCAGACCATCGAGGTAGTCGGCGATATCCTGATTACTGATTCCTTCCGCATCAGCCAACGTCTTGCCGATGATCATCTCGGTCAGCGCCGAAGAGGAGGCGATGGCACTGCCGCAGCCGAAGGTCTGGAAACCGGCATCGAGGATCACCTCGTTATCCGGATCCACCTTGAGCATCAGTCGCAACGCATCACCACAGCTGATGGAGCCGACATCACCCACCGCATTGGCATCCTCGAGGATGCGGGCATTGCGTGGATTGAAGAAGTGATCTTTGACCTTTTCCGAGTAATTCCACATGGTTCACACCTCCCGCGGATGGTTATTTGGGGATTATCCGGCCCGCTGGGCCGGTTCAGCCGGACTGCAACTGCCGCGTTCACACTGGCAGCCCGCTGGTTGCAGACGAATGTTCAATCCTGGCTCGCCGTGACGTTCGGCCAGCACGATCTCGCAGCCTTGTAGCGTCGGCCAGTGACGACGATCGGCGATCAGCGTCACCCCTTCCTGTGACCAGCACAGATCGTTGGCCTCACGCTGCCGGCACCACATCAAGTGCAGTTGCCAGCCCTGACAGGCATCACCGGAGGGTACCAGCCGCAAACCGGCCACCGTTTCCGGCAGCGCGGCGGCTAACGTGCGCAGGGCCGACAGGGCGGCGGAATCGATTTGGATCATGAGGAACTCCTTGTGACACCCGATGGCGACAACAGGAGAGAGAGCAAATGGCGAGCCAATCAATTAATCTTTAAAATTCAATAAATTAACATTTAAAGATGCGTTTTTGTGGTCACAATGGCCGGTGCAATTGTCGGCTTTGTCACACTTTCGACAGCCCGCGCCACGCAAGCCGGTTGGGATCCACCTCGCTGTTCAGGTGGTGCTGCTCGCGTTTTTTCAACGCAGACATATGCTTAAGACATGCCTGTTATTTCTGACAAGTCGAGTGTCGCCATCATGAGCAGTAAAGCCGCCACCCGGGGGACCGAAGCCTGGGTTGAACGCATCAGTGTCCGCGAGATGCCCGCCTTGTGTTCAACGGTGCGCATGCTGGAACAGATGGCCAATGACGACACCGCCTCGCTGGCCAACCTCGGCCAGTCGGTATTGCACGATCATGGCCTGACAACGCGCATCCTGCGCGTTGCCAACAGCGTCACCTACCGCCGCAGCGGTACCCAGATCACCACCATGAGTCGCGCCGCCGTGCTGCTGGGTTTTAACGCCCTCAAACACATCTGCATCACGGCAACCCTGGTGGACAGCCTGTTGCGCAACCACGAGATCAGCGGCGGCGTCTATCAGCGCTTGCTGCGGCTGATGGCCCAGTCATTCCATGCCGGCATGCTCTCGCGCATGCTGCTGGATGCCTATAGCGAAGAGACGCAAGAAGAGGCCTTCATTGCCACCCTGTTGCGCCACCTGGGTGAAAGTGCGTTCTGGAGCTCTGGCGGCCCGATGGCCGAGGAGCTGGATGAGCGGTTGCGGCAACTGGACTCGCCAAAGCAGGAAGAGGAGATAGTGCGTGAGGCGCTCGGCACCACGTTCAGTAAACTGACGATCGGTCTGGCCCAGTCATGGAACATGGGCAAACTGCTGGTCAGCTCATTGCAAGACCCCCAACGCCGCACGCCCGAGCTGCAGGCCATCTGTCAGGCGGATCAGTTCAGTGCCCTGATGCTCGACCCGCGCACCACCCCGGCCCAACTGCAACAGGGCATCGCCGCACTGGCCAAGACCATGGAGCTGGATGTGGCAGAAGTTCGCCAACGCCTCAAACGCTGCAACTACGAGGCGGTACGCATGGTGTCCAGCTATGGCGCCAAGATGCTGACTCCGTTTCTCGATAAAGGGGCCAACGCACTGTTGCAACCCGAAATAGAAATACCGATCGAGCCCGTGGAGAGCAGCGAAGTGCTGCAGCTGCGCATGCTGCGCGAGCTGACCTTCATGACGATGGAGAAGGCCGATGTGAACCTGATGATTCACACCGCGCTCGAAGGCATAGCACGCGGTGTGGGGATGGAGCGGGTGCTGGTGCTGATGCTGGGCCGGGACAAGAAAAAGCTGATCCCGCGCTTCATCGCCGGCCGCGACGGTGAACTACTGCGCCAGCGCTTTACGCTGGATGTCAGCGAGCGCAATAACCTGTTCAGCCAGCTGTTGCTCAATCAGGAGCCGGTCTGGGTCACAGCGATCAGTGAACCTCGCTGGAGTCCGCTGGTCAGCCCTGAAATCAAGAACGCTGTCAGTCACAAGGGTTTTTTCCTGGCGCCGATCGTCATCGATCAGCAGGCAATTGGGGTCTTTTATGCCGATCGTGCCGAGTCCGGCAAGGCGCTGGGCCGGGATGATTTTTTTAGCTTCACCCATTTTGTACAACAGACCAACCTGTGCCTGTCGGCGGTGGTCAAAAACAAGGAGAGCAGCGGGACAGGCTAATCAGTTGCCGGCAAGTAACCCGCGGAATCGCATGCCAATTCACCATAATGTCCTGACCGACAGCTCCGGTTACCCATCGCCGTCACAACGTGGCACTGTCAGTATCGGCAAACGCCGAGCCGACAGTTAACCTTTAGCACATCGCCTTGTTAATAAAGGAGCACTCCATGACCATTGACGCATCGTCACCGCTTGCCCCCATGACGTTGCTGTTTCGCATCGAACCTGGCTGTCTGGGGCCGGACGGCCGCCAGCATATCGAGACCTTCTGCAAGCTGGCCGAACAGGTCTATCTGCGTCACCCGCTGACAGGCGTGCAGTTCGAATTCGTTCCTCGTTACGACAAGCAGTTGCCGGAGCGCGAATTTTTACTCGGCGAACGGACCCTGAACCGGGAACAGGCTGTACGGTTGATGGAACATTACGGCCATGAGTTACCACGCATCGAGGCACAGCTCGACGACACCCTGTCCCGCCTCATCACCCACTACACCGATGCCGGCATGCCTGAGTAATCCCGGCCGTCAGACCAGGGCACGCAACCTTGCACCTCGCCACGACCGCATCTTCTGACCATATCCGACGACAAAAAAAGCCCGGCCATCAGGCCGGGCAAACGAGGTTACCCTCGGTTGGTGGTGTGGAATAAACCGTTCTAAACCCTGCGCTGCGCCCTTAGCTGTAGCTATGACAGCTCTTGGGACACACCCGGGAGCAGGCGCCGCATCCAATGCAGTCATCGGCATCGGCCACCGTCATTACCATGGCGACATCGTCCTGATCCTCATCATCAAAATCATCGCCCATGACCTCACTCTTCTCTTTGAGATCAAATACATCGCGGGAACAGACCTTGTAACAGCGGCCGCAGCCAATGCAGGTCTCGTAGTTGACGGCGGTAACAAACTTGGGCTGCCAGGGTCTGCCCCCGCGGGTCAGGCCAGTGATGGTCATGCTCATGATCGACTCTCTCCTTGCGTTGCATGTTGTGGGTTATTCATCATCCCAGTCCGAAGCGGCCAGCGCAGCGAGTCGATCATCCTGTCGTTCGCGACGTTGTTGACGGCGACCACTTTCCGCCCCCTCCGGCCACTGTTGTTGTAGCTGGCGTATCAATTGACTAATGGGTGTTCCGCTGTCGACCCGGATCGCCCGCACACCGGCGGCCAGCAGCTGCCTAAATACGGACTCCCCTACGGCCACACAGAACACCGCAAAACAGCCGGCGATGACCTCCATCCGGCTCTCCAACTTGGCAAGACTGTGTCCCTGTTCCACCCGAAATTCGGTGACCTGTAACAGTTCGGCACGGTCCGGGGCAATGCCATACACCATCAGGGCCTCGCAGGAGCCGAAGTGCTGATCAACCCGCTTGTGATCGCCACTGGCGAAAGCCACTTTCAAGCTGCTGATCGCCCCTTCGGCCAAATGCAGTTGGCGCTCAATGTGGTCAGTCACAGCACACCTCCTGTGCCATTGCGGCGAAATGTTGTTTATACGCGGAGTGATAGGGCGGCACCCCATGGCAATCGGCCTGCATCAAATTTCCCAGTTCGAACAGGGTATCGCGCATGCCGGCATAACCCTGGCGCACGCGGCGAAACTCACCAAAACGGTCATAGATCGGAAAACCGATACGCAACAGTGGGCGTTCCAGTTCGGCCGCCAGATCGGCGCCATGGGCATTGGCCAGTACCAGGTCGGTCCCGCCGGCTCGCGCTATGCCATCCTGCAGATCCTGCAGGTCGCCAATCTGCACCGACTCCACCGGGAGCCCGGCGAGCGACGGTTGATTGACCGGTGAAACAATGCTGACCGGTTTTAAACCGACACTGTGGCCAAACGCCAGCCAGGCCACCAGCAGATCAGCTTCAGCGCCGATGGCAAAACGCCGGCCATTGACCCAGCTGTGGGTATCGATCATTGCATCTTGCAGCTGACCACGGTGGCGCTCGATCCAGCCAGGCACGGGGCGTTCACTCAACTGTTGTAGCGTCAGAATGAAGTTGTCCATTTCAGCAAGCGTCATCAGGTGCGGAAAGTGATAGCTGGCGACCCCGCTTCGTGACTGTAGCAACTGGCCAGCGCGCTGCATCGAGGCACCAATGCTCAGCGTGGCGATGCTTTGTCCCAACTGACGTAACGACTGTAGATCACTGCCGCCCTGCGACACCGGCAGGTAGTCGCCTCGCGCCAGATGGCCATCCATCGATGCCGACAAGTCCGGCACCATGACAGGTTGTAAACCAAACGCTTCGACATAGGTGCGGATCTGTTCAACGTCGCCCGGCGTTAACATATGGCTGAGCAGCAAGTTGACGCGTTTCTTGCGAATCGCCCGTACCGACTGTTGCGGAACCAGCTGTTCGATCAGGCTTTCCACCAGACTGGCATAGCCATTTTCAAGTGAGCCATAAAAATCCGGCGTGTTGACATGCACGATCTCGACCCGTTCATAACGCGGCCAGGCCTGGCGAAAACTCTTGATGGCCCGGGTCAGCACAGCCCCCTGCGCCTCGGCGAGCCCCGAACTCATCAAGGTGATCAGCCGCGGATTGTTGCGTTCACACAAGGTGGCGAGCGCCTGCACTATGTTGTCATCAGATCCCATGATGGTGGCAATGGGATCCATCGCCGTGGACTGCAACGGAATCGGCTCATGAAAATGCTGGATAAAGAACACTTTGGCAAAGGCACTGCACCCTTGAGCACCATGAATCAGCGGAATACAGCGCTCCAGGCCCAAGCTACCCAGGATCGCTCCCAGCGGCTGGCCGCTCTTGATCGGCCGCGTGGCCATCGGTTTACTGTTTTTAATCACCAGCGCCATATCAACCCCCTGTCATCTGCGTTGATCCCTGCCATGGCGCCTTGCTACGTGACTGGGCCCAGATCGGGCTCTCCAGGGTCAGGCAGATTTGGCGAGCCAGTTCAACCATGCCGTCATAGCCGGCAAAGGCGTGTTCGCGCTCCTGATTGACATCAAGAAACGGCAGCCGGGCCTTGTACGCGGTGAACATGTTGCGACCACCGGCAATCATCATGTCGGCTTTTTGCTGATACACGGTGTCCAGCAACTGGCGTGGGTTGCCCTCGTCGAGCAGGATGGCATCCTCGCCCATCAGCTCGCGGATCCGCGCCTTGTCTTCCTCGGTCGACTTGCGGGTGCCACTGGCCACCACCACCATGCCCAGATCCTGCAGGGCTGACACCACAGACCAGGATTTAACGCCCCCGGTATACAGCAGTACGCGCTTGCCTTGCAGACGGGGACGGAACTCTGCCAACAGGCGATCCACCCGCGCCTCTTCTCTGGCAATCAACGCTTCGGTGCGCGCCAGCAGATCGGCATCACCCAGTGTGGTGGCGATGCCGCGCAAGGCATCGGACATGTCGCGGACACCATAGAAGCTGCCCTCGAACCAGGGGGTGCCATAACGCTCTTCGAGTTTGCGTGCCACATTGATCTGCGCCCGTGAACAAACCAGCATGTTCAGTTCGCTGCGATGCATGGTTTGCACCTCGGCAAAACGCGCATCGCCGGAGAGGGTACACAGTACCCGCACACCGAGCTCATCCAGCAGTGGCAGCACATGCCAGAACTCACCGGCAATGTTGTATTCGCCGATCAGCGCTATGCTGTGCCCGCGTTCAGCAGATATGGCGACATGCTCAGGCCAGGGAGCTGGCTCGCGCTGACCCACCACCTTATCGACCATCACATCCCCGGCAATGCGGTTACCCAGATTCTTGCTGCCATAGAAACCGGCCGCATCAACACCGATCACCGGCACCCCCAGCCGCTCCGAGGTCAGGCGACAAATGGCATCGATATCGTCGCCCTCCATTGCCGGTACGCAGGTGTTATAGACAAACACGGCGGCAGGGTGATAGCGCTCGACAATCTGGCGAATACCATGGAACAGGCGACGCTCGCCCTTGCCCATGATGACGTCCTGTTCACTCAAGTCGGTGGTGAACCCCAGGCGGAAGAGTTGCGGGCCCGAACTGCGGCTGCCGCGATTATCCCAGGAGCTGCCGGCGCAACCGATGGGACCGTGTACGACGTGGGCGACATCGGCTATCGGTAACAGGGTGATCTGGGCACCATCAAAGGCACAGCCTCCAGCCGTAGCACCTGGTTTGGGAGCACTGCACCCGGATTTACTCTTGTTGTTATGCTGACAGGCCGGTTCATCCATCAAGGCAGCAATTTCATTTCCCTTCATAACGCCTCCTGCGACTGCGCTGGCGCCATTGCGCCTGATGAGTGAACTGCAAAGGACAAACCAACTTTAATGCTTTGATTTTTATTGATTATTTTTTGTCGCGTTTGCGACATGAGAGACACATCACAGTCGTTATCACGCCGTACAGGCGCGAATTGGGTGCTTGGCGACACAAGGAGGCATCGGGGCGGATCGCCCCCCAGCCAGAGCCGCCCCGAGCCTTATAACTTGTCGCCTAGTGCCAAGCGTTAACATCGGCAGCCGTGATATCGATTCCTGCTGGGGGCAGAATCGTCACATCACTACTCCTCCACCTCCAGATCAAAACGGCTGGCCAGGTCATCCTTGCGACCCAAGGCCTTGGCCAGCCAGGGTGGCAACTGCCCACCTAACAGACGTTGCAACTCGACCAGTTGCACCGCGATGACGGGATCGCGCTTGATCTTCACCGGATGAATGCCATGGCGAATGACCCGAGCCGCTGCCGGGCCACCAATCGCCTCACAAAACAGCAACTGACAATCCGCCAGCAGCTCGGCGCGCGCTTCATTGCTCTCGCCACCGGCCGTCTCGGCATCACGGGCACTGAAGCGACGAATGTCGATCAAGCGGTGCTCTGTGGACGTTAACTGATAGACAAAAAACAGAGGACAGGAGCCGAAATGACCATTGATGGTTAGCCCATCGTTCGAGGCAAACGCAGCTCGCATGGCCCCCTCTGCAGCACCGGCCACCGGTTTAGGATCCAGGTGTGCCGGCAACTCACCGTGCAAGAGCGTAACCAGGGCGCTCCACTGCCCCGCAGACAGTGCGGCCATCTCGGGCAGCGCAGCTGCCTGTAACTGGCTTAGGGTCAATGTCTCCAACGCCGCACTGTTTAGCGGACCGGTCAACAATGAACAGATCCAGTCAAACAACCGTCCCTGTTCCACCGAGGGCAACTGCTGTGACAGCGCCAGTAGTCGCCAATAAACCTGACTCTCAAGAAGCGTACTCATGGGGGGCTCCTTCTGATTAGTCGTCACCGTCAGCGCGGGTGACTCGCAACGTGGTCGGCAAAGCCGGCATCTGGCTCAGCGGTTGCAGATAGAAGGACTGACCATCAGCCAGTTCAAACCGCCCCCCCCAGCACTCGGCACTTTCAAATTCCATCGAGGTTATTTTTGCTTCCAGATCGCGCTTGGCGATATAGCAGTAGAGGCCATCGGCCTGCTGACGAAACATGACATTCGGCATGGGTCACTCCTTGACGCAGACAAAAAAGCGGGTGGAGAGACACTCCACCCGCAGGGACCTTAGCGAACCAGGTCGAAGTTGTAGTCGGTCTTGCCGAGCACCATGGTCTCTTCATCCAGACGTTCCAGTACGGCATTCACCAAGGTGGTGACGATGTACATGGCGCCCTCATAACCCCAGGTGGTCATGCGATGCAGATGGTGACGGTCGAAGATCGGGAAGCCGAGGCGGATCAGCGGTACTTCAAATGCCTTACCCTTGGCTAGCGTGTCGCGCTGGATGTACTTGCCATAGCTGTTGCCGATCAGGAAGTCCGGCTTGTTGGTGAACATCAGCGAACGTAGATGCCACAGGTCACAACCGACATAGATTTCGCTCTGTTGGCCATACGGTGAGGCTTCGAGGACCTTCTTCAGCGCCTTTTCCCACTTCTTGGAACCGTTGTGGCACAGAATCACGGTCGGTTCGGCACCCAGTTCGAGCAGGAACTTGGTCAGCCCCATCACGAAATCCGGATCCCCGTACAGGGCAAACTTCTTGCCATGCAACCAGGTGTGGGAGTCAGTGATCATGTCCACCAGGCGGCCACGCTCTAGCGCCAGAGACTCCGGGATCGCCTTACCAGTCAGCGCGCTGATTTTCATCAGCAGCTCATCGGTCGCCGCCAGACCGATCGGCACATCCACAGCAGTGGCCGACTGGCCCCAGCTTTCGGCGACCACTTTCTTGGTCTTCACCAGTTGCCAGGGTTGCAGCAACAGGGTGTCGATAGCGTTCGGCGCATCCTTCATCTCGGCCTGGGTGGTACCGCCGGAGTACATGCGGTATTCCCCATCGGCCGGGGTATCGAGCACTTCAGACGGATCGGAGAGCAGGCTAAACGGCACGCCCATCTCGGTCATCATGCGCTTGAGAACACGGTAGTTACCCAGATAGGTATCAAAACCGGTGACCAGGTTCAGCTTGCCATTGCTGCCGACGCTACCAGCCGCCGGGGCCAGCGAGCGGCAGAAGCCTTCGAACATGTTGTCCCAGCCGGTGACATGGCTGCCGACAAAGCTCGGAGTATGGGCATAAGGCAACGGCAACTCGTTGGGAACGAAACCGTCCTTCTTGGCGTTGTTGGTGAAGGCCTGCAGGTCGTCACCGATAACTTCAGCCATACAGGTGGTGGAGATACCGATCATCTCCGGCTTGTAGAGCGCAAAGGCGTTCTGTAAGCCATCGTTCATGTTGCCATGACCACCAAACACCGCCGCATCTTCGGTCATGGAGTCGGAGACACAGGCGACCGGCTCCTTGAAGTGACGGTTGAAGTAGGTGCGGAAGTAGGCGACACAGCCCTGAGAGCCGTGCACATAGGGCAACGTCTTCTCGAACCCTAAGGAGCACAGTACCGCGCCCAGTGGTTGGCAGGCCTTGGCCGGGTTGATGGTCAGGGCTTCACGCTTGAAGTTCAGTTCCTGATACTCGGCCGTCGTGGTCCATTCAAAGGTCTCGAGGACCTTGGCATCGCTGTGTGCCTCTTCGAAACCCTGCTTCTTGGTTTCCCACAGGCTTTGATACTCATCCTGTTCAAACAGCGGATAACAGGCTTTGATGTTCTCTACATTCTGACTCATATCCATCTCCTCCCGCGCCACTCATCTGTGAACTGACGGGTTAAAGGATTGCGTTCCCTGCCGATCAGGCAGACTTCTTCCAGGGCGGGGTCAGTTGTGACCAGCACGGGTTGTTCAGCGTCATGTCCATGTCACGGGCGAAGATCGCAAAGCCGTCGTAGCCATGGTACGGACCTGAGTAGTCCCAGGAGTGCATCTGACGGAACGGAATCCCCATCTTCTGGAAAATGTACTTTTCCTTGACGCCTGAACCGACCAGATCCGGCTTCACTGTTTTGACGAACTCTTCAAGCTCGTAACCGGTGACGTCATCGAACAGCAGCGCGGTATTGCTCAGCTCCGGCAAGGTCCGGTCGTAGTCATCGTTGTGTGCAAACTCATAACCGGCACCAACGATTTCCATGCCCAGATCCTCATAGGCACCGATGACGTGGCGCGGACGCAGGCCGCCGACGTACAACATGACCTTCTTGCCTTGCAGACGTGGCTTGTACTTGGCGATGATGGCTGCGGTCTGAGCCTCGTACTTGGCGATCACCGCTTCGGCATTCTTCTGAATCGTCTCGTCGAACTGGGCTGCAATCTTGCGCAGTGACTCGGCAATCTTGGTCGGGCCAAAGAAGTTGTATTCCATCCACGGGATCCCGTACTTTTCTTCCATGTGACGGGAGATGTAGTTCATTGAACGGTAGCAGTGCACCAGGTTCAATTTGACCTTGGTAGTGTTCTCCATCTCTGGCAGAGTACCGTCACCAGACCACTGTGCAACCACACGCAGTCCGATCTCTTCGAGCAGGATGCGTGACGACCAGGCGTCACCACCGATGTTGTAGTCACCGATGATGGCAACGTCATACGGCGTCCC
Source organism: uncultured Aeromonadaceae bacterium (assembly GCA_945957385.1). Classification (GTDB taxonomy): domain Bacteria; phylum Pseudomonadota; class Gammaproteobacteria; order Enterobacterales; family Aeromonadaceae; genus Pseudaeromonas. The sequence continues at coordinate 57,344 of CAMFKP010000012.1, read as the reverse complement.
CTCGAAAGCGACGTCGTCGCGGTTCGGCAGGATCCAGTCACGGATCACGTCGTTGGCAATGTGGTGTCCCAGCGATTGCGATACGCCACGGAAACCTTCACAACGCACCGGAACCACAGCCTTGCCGGTCTGGGCACTGGCTTTCTTGGATACAGCTTCGATATCGTCACCGATGAGACCGATCGGACACTCGGACTGAACCGTGATGCCTTTGGAGAGCGGGAACAGCGTCTCCATCTCGTCGATGATCTGCAGCAACTTCTTGTCGCCACCGAAGACAATGTCCTTTTCCTGGAAATCGGAAGTGAAGTTGATGGTGCCGAAGCTGTTGACCCCGGTCAGGCCGGTATAGTAGTTACGGCGGCCACCGCTGGAGTACATGCCGCACCCTACCGGACCGTGAGACAGGTGGATCATGTCCTTGATCGGTCCGAACACCACCCCTTTGGAGCCGGCGTAGGCGCAACCACGGATGGTCATGACGCCCGGCAGCGACTTACGGTTGGAGGTGATGCACTTGCTGGCTTTTTCCAGTGATGGGTCGTTGACGGTCAGGTGCTTGGCCCGGTCCTTGCGCGCCTTCTCCGGGTAGACCTCAAGGACCTCCTGGATCAACGCTTCATTCTGTTCACGCGTTCTGTCTGTCATGCTGTATCTCCTTCTGGCGAAGGATGCCCGGGCCGACGCAGCGCCGGCCCCGACATCACTCAGGCCATGGCCTCTTCGGCGGCGGTCTTACCAACGATGCTCTCGTCTTCTTCATCCATGATGCCGAACTCCATCAACAGAGTTTCCAGCTCATCCATGGTGACCGGAGTCGGAACCACCAGCAGCTTGTTGTCGACCACCTTACGGGCCAAAGAGCGGTACTCGTCGGCTTGTTGCGCCTTCGGGTCATACTCGATGACAGTCATACGACGGATTTCGGCACGCTGAACGATGTTGTCACGTGGTACGAAGTGGATCATCTGGGTGCCCAGCTTCTCGGCCAGCGCAATGATGAGTTCATCTTCACGGTCAGTCTTACGGGAGTTACAGATCAGGCCGCCCAGACGCACGCTACCGGACTTGGCATATTTCACGATGCCCTTGGAGATATTGTTCGCCGCATACATCGCCATCATCTCGCCGGAGCAGACGATGTAGATTTCCTGAGCCTTGTTTTCACGAATTGGCATGGCGAAACCGCCACACACTACGTCACCGAGTACGTCGTAGAAAACAAAGTCCAAATCGGCATCGTAGGCGCCCTCTTCTTCGAGGAAGTTGATGGCAGTGATAACACCACGGCCAGCACAGCCGACTCCTGGCTCAGGACCACCAGATTCGGCACAACGTACACCGCCGTAACCGATTTGCAGCACATCTTCGAGTTCCAGATCTTCAACGGAGCCCTTCTCGGCCGCCATCTCCATGATGGTGTTCTGTGCCTTGGCGTGCAGGATCAGACGAGTAGAGTCGGCCTTGGGGTCACAACCGACGATCATCACCTTCTTGCCCATTTCGGCCAGCGCGGCCACCAGGTTTTGTGTAGTGGTAGACTTGCCGATACCACCCTTGCCGTAAATTGCACATTGACGAAGCGCCATGTCGATATCTCCTTGTTGACAGTTGACGTCTATAGGAGTGCACAGCGCGTACCAAAGCACAAAAACAACTTAAAATATTGTTTTTTAAGAAGTTAATATTTGAACAACCAACTTGTTACCGCGATGAAGAGAACAAACCTCATGCTTTTTGTGCGGTTCTTCACATCTGGAATGAACATTTTTGTAAGTTTTTCACTCACGCAACCATGGATGCCACAGTGCCATGCCAGGGCGTTTCCCGCCTACCACGGCATCACGAGACTGAATTATTGCCAAATAGGCCGAAAAGCCGGCTCGCCGGTCCATGGCTGAAGCGGATATATCCGACACGATTTGGTGATGGCGGCGATTAGCCGTGTCAACGACACCGGTTGACGTCCTGGGTTGTGGTCATGCACGCCTTTTAACGGTAAGACGCCAAGCAGGCTGCTCGCTCAATGCTGTAACCGATTGCTCGGGCAGAGAAACTGGCGACAACCACCAGCGCCGATGACGGTAATCAGCCCTCCAACTGGGGTAATCGCTGACCATGGATATGGGTAAAAGCTACGTCATGCCGCGTGTAACTATGGCAATGGCTGATTCGCTACATAGAAGATGGCCCGTGACGGAGCTCATTTAGATCACGAACGCATTAGCCCAATAGCCATGCCCATGACGACAAAATAATCGAGGGGGCATTTGCCCCCTCGATTATTCGCGCGATAAACCTGCGGCCACATCGCCGCAATAGCCTCAACGCAGTCCTTCTTCCTGCATGGCTTTTTGCACTGCCGGTCGGGCCAAGATACGTTCCTGGAATGCCAACAGATGGGAATAAGGCGATAAATCAAACCCCACAACCGGCGCCCAATTGCTGACGACGAATAAGTAGGCATCGGCAATACTGAACTCGCCATCGGCCAGATAGGGACTGTAGGCCAGCACCCCATCTACGTGTGCAAACCGTACGGCGAGTCGTTCACTGACGGCCGTTTTATATTCTGCGGGTGTGTCCTTAGCAAATAACGGCGAGAAGTTTTTATGTAATTCACTACCAATAAAATTCAGCCATGCCAGTACACGATAGCGATCGACCTCACCAGCAGGGGGGACCAAATGGGCACCAGGGACTAAATCGGCAAGATAGAAAAGAATGGCTGACCCTTCGGTCAGGATCTCGCCATTGTTCAATTCCAGCGCCGGCACATAGCCTAACGGGTTAATCGAACGGAAATCCCGACCATCAGCGATGGTCTTGTCTTTGAGATTCACACGCTCGAGCGTGTACGGTAATCTGAGTTCACACAGGGCTATATGAGAAGCCAGTGAGCAGGCACCAGGGGCATAATAGAGTTTCATGGAGTCTCCTCGTCGAGGTCAGGGAAGCGCAAGCCTGTTGAGGATCAACCAGTCGGTTCAGCTATGGCAACCTTTTTTTGCGCCTGTTGCCAACTGTTCAAGAATCGGACAGTCGGCGCGCTGATCGCCATGACATTTGGCCACCACATCGACCAGCACCTCCCGCATCTGTTGCAAGCGGGCAATCTTGCTATCCAACTCGGCAAGATGCCGCACCGCCAACGTATGAACATCGGCGGCATGGCGTGACTCATTGCGCCACAAACTCAACAGCTCAGCGACCTGGGGCAAACCAAATCCCAGCTCACGCGCCTGACGAATGAAGATCAATTCATCCAACGCCTGCTGATCGTAATAACGATATCCGCCCTCGCTGCGAACAGGCGGGCGAATCAGACCTAACGACTCGTAGTGACGAATCATCTTCGTACTGAGTCCACTGGCGTCAGCCACCTCGCCAATTAACCATTGTGTTCGTACTTTACTCATCTCTGGATATCCTAGCCCCCGAATAACAGTGGCACAGGAGGGTCTCACTGGGTCTCAAGTACCTTGCGCAAACGGCGTAGTCCTTCAACCATCAGCTCCGGTTCTGTGTGACTGAAGTTCAGACGGATATAGCCATGCGGTGGGTTTTCTTCGGCAAAAAACGCCTCCCCCGGCATGAATGCGACACACGCTTCCAATGCTGGCTTCAACAACGGACGAGTATCTCGCACCTGCTTGAGCTTCAGCCAAAAGAACAACCCGCCGGATGGCACTTGCCACTCGGCGATGTCGGCAAACTCCTCGTCCAACGCCGCGGCAAAAGCATCGCGACGTTCCCGATAGAAGGACTGCAGACGTGCCAGACGCTGCGGCTTTTCGGCCGACCGTAAATAATCCAGAGCTAGCCACTGACCAGGTCGGTTGGTATGCAGATCGGCGGCTTGCTTCAACCGAACTAACGGTGCAATCAGGCTAGGGTGTGCAATCAGATAGCCGACACGCAGTCCAGGCATCAGTATCTTCGAGAAGCTGCCTTGATAAATCCACGGTGCGCGTTGCAACAACGAACAGATCGGCGGCTTCTCAATGGTATCGTAATCCAGCTCGCAATACGGCTCATCCTCCAGCAACGGCAAGCCGTACTGGTCAAGCATGGCTGCGGTTTCGCGTCGCGCAGCGACGTCATAGCAGGTACCGGACGGATTTTGAAAACTGGGAATCAAATAGGCAAACCGCGGTTTATGATCGCGCACCTGGCTCTCGAACGTCGCCATGTCCAGCCCATTGCCCTTGAGAGGCACACCTTGGCAGTCCGCCTGGAACAGGCGAAAGCTTTGCAACGCAGCAAGATACGTTGGTGACTCAACCAGCACACTGCTGTGCGGATCGATAAACAGCTTGGAGACCAGATCCAGCCCTTGTTGCGACCCAGACAACACCAATACCTGATTAGCATCACAGCGGATCCCCTTGGCTCGTGCATCCGCAGCAATCGCCTCGCGCAACTCAGGCTCGCCTTCGCTCATCCCATACTGCTTCACATAGGTAGGTAGCACTGACCAATCCGGCTCGGGAAAGCTGCCGGCCGCTGGTAAACCACCCGCAAATGAAATCACGCCAGGCTGCTGTGCTGCGGCGAGAATTTCGCGAATGATGGATGAGGTAAGGTGCTGGATCCGCTCGGCAAACATGCTGACCTCCTGTCGATGCGTCTGCTGGGCCATCTGCCGGTTGCATTCCGATGTGATGGCAGGTTAAATACGTCAGTTAAGTTGACCTATCTTGCCAGCGGATGACAACAAGTCAATATGAAAGCACAAAATAAACCCGCCTCACTGAATCAGGCTCTGGAACTGTTTCACTTTGCTTTTCGCGCCTTCACCAGCGGGCCAGATGCACTGCTCGCCGAACAAGGCTTGCAGCGGGTACATCACCGCATTCTCTATTTCGTGGGCCGCCATCCGCTATTAAGTATCAATGAGCTGTTACGCATTCTTGGCGTTAGTAAACAGGCGCTCAATAACCCATTGAGAACCTTGATTGAGACTGGATTAATTGACGTACAGGCAGACCCGCGAGATCGACGCATAAAAAGGCTCCATTTGAGCCTTGCTGGTCTTGAAATGGAGGAACGGTTGTCTGGCAATCAACGCTTACTGATGGCGGAGGTATTTGAACAACTCGGTGCAGATGCCGAACAACACTGGCGTCAAATCATGCAAGCAATTGCGATGACACAGTTTGCTCACCTGTGCCCGGCGCCAGTCCCTGGGACCGACGACGGCCAAAGTGACAAACATCAGTGACTGAACTGCAGGTTGGATTTCAATTCAATCTCTAATAAGTCGCCGTTGTCGGTACGAAATGATAACTGACATGGCTTATTCAATACTCGTTGAAATGTCGGATAGTCTGTTTGTCGTAACATGCCCAAAGGCATGCCATTGGCGCGTTGTAACCAAGAGGGGGAGTTCAGACCTGCGTTGGCAAAACGGATCTGTTCATCATCTTGCGAAAAGAGCATGACTGCCATGTTGATATTGGTCTGCAATCCAGACTCATACAGATTCCAGTTCAGGTATTCAAGCACATTACCTGGAGATGCCAGCAACCGGCTCTCGCCCTGTTGGTATTGCCGGTATGGGCCATGCAGTAAGAAACGAATCATGGCTCCGATGAATGCCGCATCCGCGCCCATGAAGGATAACTCCATGACAATCACCAATAACTGTCCATTAAGTTCAAGGAATTCAGGAATCAGCAGAGGGCTATTCGATTCATAGCTGGCCATCCAATGGTTGAGTTTTTGCTGCTTTGGTGGGGCCATTGCTTGTAGTAACTGCGTCGCAGCTAGGTCGTCACGGTGTAATCGACTCAAATGATGACTCAACTCACCCACTTCGTTGTCATCACTTAACGAGGCAAAGACTTCAGTTATCGCATCAGCCACGATTTGCCAATTCCGCAATGGCTTCATCAGGTAGTCTCGAGCCCCGGCGCGTAAGGCGCGCGTTACGGCCTCAAGACTACTCACTCCGGACACCACAATGACTGGCAACTCATGAAAGCGTTGAGTGATACATTGAATCACTTGATGTCCATCCATTCCGGGCATCTTGAGATCACACATCACGAGTTCAGGATGATAAACAGCCACGGCCGCCAAACCATCGGCACCGTTTTCTGCTTGGTACACAATGTGACCCTGTTGCTGGAGAAAAGCAGTCAGCGTAGCCCGGAATACTGGCTCATCATCGATAATCAGAATTTTTTTCTGTTTTCCTGAATACAACATGTGCTGCCTGCTGAATTAGTTCGTTGTTACATTTTGAGCGTAGTCAACCAAACATCAGAACTAAAGCTTTCAACCCTCTGATGCCGGTTTTTTATAGGTGTTGAGTAATCGCTCGCAAAATGTCGCCAACACAGCTCGGAGTCAAGGCTGCGTAGTGAAATGATTGGCGAAGGGCATCAGTTCACTGATAATGGTTCATCATTTTTACCCAATTTAATCGATGACACCTGCTGAATACTCACAACTAAGCCTGCCGACACTCAGCCATCCTGCGCGAAGTCTGTATTACCTACACCTGCGCAGACAGGCTGACCCGCAAGGCTATGTGTTAATCAACTATCCCGTGCTTGGTCGCTCCTTAGCCGTTGAGGATCCACATTGCATTGGTGGGTTCAGCTATCAGGTCACCGCCAACCAGTTAACGTCCCTGCTACGTGAATTAATTGATGTCGGGTTGTTGCGAGACAATAACAGCGCCCAGCCAGCCAACTACCATGGCTGCCGACTGTGCTTACCGTTAGTTCCACAAACCGGCACTATGCTGCCCCTAGCTGCGACGAGCCATTCGATGCAGACGGACTGGCGTCCAAGTGAGAACTTTGCAGATCTCGCCAAACTGTGTGGGTTGGCGGACAGTCATTTTGCAGAAGAAGAACTCGGCGAGTTTATTGCTTACTGGTTAGGGCGCCCAGAAGTTTATGCTACTCAGCATCAGTGGATGCTTAAATTTATCAAGAAACTCAAGGCCCGCCGTTATGTGCGTCAAACGCCAAACACAAGCGTACCCATTGGATTTCAACAAGTGCCCCCGGATCCGCAAGCGCTTCCCGGTCAACCCAGTGAACGAGCCTTGCAGATGATCGATGAGGCCCGACGTCTGAATGAACCATCCGAATCAGGATTACCTCACCATGAAAGATGAGCACGAATTGTCGCAGAACCGAACAGGTACGACAGCGGAAGCCGGACGACTGGAACGGGATCCGCAGCTGAACAAACAGATGAATACCTTGATGCAACGAATCCAGCGCCTACGTCGTCACTCCGCAGCGGACCAAGAACTCAGCTATGAGGAGTTGCGGCGTCTGTATGAGTCACAGGCTAATCGTGATGTATTGCAGTTACAGCAACAAGCTCGCCAGCAACGGATTGCCCGATTGATCGCCCAGGCCGACCTTAGCCCAGACTGGACATTTGAGCGAATGGATCATCAAGATCCCGCACTTGAATATGCCATCCAGACTGCACATTCCTTTATTAGCGGCTTTGAGCATTGGGCGGCGCATGGTGGGAGTTGCGTCCTGATCTATGGTGGATATGGTACTGGAAAATCGACTCTGGCAGGAGCAATCGCACATGAACTGATTGCACAACATCAAAAGTCAGTCATTTTCCAACAATGGTCATCGATCGTAGATCGGCTGTTCTTCGGTGTCATAGAAGATCAGGATGAGCGCAACCGTTATCGTCGGGCACTGGAAGAGGTCGATTTGTTAATCATCGACGAGATTGGTTCTAACAGAACAAAGCTTCTGGAAAGCCAATCGAGTTTTTTAGGGCATCTGCTTCGGCGGCGTAAAAACCTGTCCAAAAGCGTCATTCTTATCACTAACCACGCTCCGGCATCGTTACATCAGGCTCTGGGTGATTTTTGTTTTGAGGCAATCAAAGCATTCAATCCTGTTGACATTCATCTGGCTGGACCTAGTCGCCGCCCCCATATCGGTCACTATCCAGGATAGGTCTATTAGCTATAAAAAAAGCCCGGAATTACTCCCGGGCTGAAACAAGTGCTACGGAATCGCGATACACGATCGCATGTTCAAGAGAGACACGCCCTCATTGAATGCCATTTAAATTATCACAAAAAAAACAATGCGCAAACGTTTTACATAAATTTTAAATCAATTTATCGCGCAATAACTGCATAATAAGTCATTTATAAATCACGCAAGCCTAATCAGATTCGCTATCAATTAACTGTTGATACTCCTCGGCTGTCATCAGCTCATCCAGCTCATCGAGATCAGATAGCTTTATTCTAAACAGCCATCCAGCCCCGTAAGAATCCCTATTTATCTGTTCAGGAGCCCCTTCCAATTCATCATTGATACCAATTACTGTGCCCGAAGCAGGAGTGAATACATCTGAGGCCGCTTTGACTGATTCGGCAACTGCCGCATCGTCTCCTTCCATCAGAGTAGTGCCTAGTTCCGGCAATTCGACAAATACCATATCCCCCAACAGACGTTGGGCATGATGAGTAATACCAACAACGGCCTCGTTATCATCCTCCAGCCGCAACCACTCATGGGTTGAGGTATAGTGCAGCTCACTTGGCACATGGCTCATGATTCACTCCCAGTTAGTCTACTGTCGATGCAACCGGATTTGGTCAACCTCTTTTGGCAGTGTAGACAGCTCTATGTGGGAACATAAAAAGCGCGCTGTTCATTTCTTGAATCTGGTACCAAATGTACACATAAAATGTGACGACTATTTCGAGATCCCGACGAGAAAACACACCTCGTGTGCTGGGCGCCAGTCATGCTTTACATTATGGTTAACACATGCATAAAAAATAACAGCCCTGCTTATGGGCCACTTTTTTGGTGAGAAACCAAACGTGTCTTTATATCGCCGAGTCCTGCCTCTCAAATTACAACTGACGCTGGCCATCTTGCTTGTGGCAAGCATTTTAGTGTTGGGTTTCAACCTGCTTATCGAAAACAGAAGCAATGTTGCACAAGATAGTCGTCAACGTGATGCTTCTCGATGGCTACATTTTTTGGTGCAGGAGCAAGCTAGGCAGGACAGTGCGTCTGCCATCAATTATTGGCAACAACCATCATCAACGCGTCCGCGCCAACTACCATCTCCGTTACTGCGTGTACTGTGGCTCGCCGATAATGCTGCATTACCCCAGCTTGAAGGAGCAACTCAGCCCGAATTAGATGTCATCAACGAGATGCTACGTCGAGTGCCACCTAAGTCAGGAGTCCAAACTCGAATCAGTTGCCAAGATCAGTGCCTGTTATTGCAAACCATCAACCGCTACCAAGACCATCAGCCAGGGAGACTGCTGATTGTCTCGTCGTTAAATGAGGCGCTGACTCGTTTATCTGCGCAAATGCAAGCGCCTCTTTTCTATGTAGGCAATCTGCCATTAATTGATGATGGCAAACCAGATTGGCGCGCACTGGCTATGAGCAGTGTGTGGCCTCAACTGAAAGAAACAGCCATCGGTCAACCGCTTTTACAATCACTACAAGAACTGGAACATCAACCTATTCGTTCACTCGGAGAACTGGTTGTCTTACTACAAGAAAGACAACTCGCTGCACATTCACCGGTATTAATCCATCTGGAAACAACTCCGCCAGGTGACGAAGAATATTTGATGCTACTTCTGCCCGACGAACCATCAATGGGACTGCTCAGCACCACCCAGGACAGCTATAAATTATGGCTCCTGTGTTTAATGAGTCTGCTGCTGATCATCTGGTTTTGTCTGCAAGTCCGCCGTTTACTGGCATTAAAAGCGGATTTAATGACGTTGGATCCCACACCGAGCCCACGTCACATCAGACCGCTCTTTGACGAACTCAGCGATCTTCAAGAATTAAGCTATCGACTGAATCATCTATTCGATGACCAGCGGCAACAATTAGATAAACAGCGTCATTTATTAGAACAACGTAACTTGCACGACGCTCTGACTGGATTGCCCAATCGTGACTGTTTCATCTTCGAAGTACGGCGTCATGTCGCTGCCTTGCAAAGACATCCAGAACAGCTAGCGCTGATTCTTCTTGAAGTAAGAGGAACGCGCCAGCGCCTAGTTCAGCCAGGTGAAGGCGAACGTCAATTACAACAAGTTGCAGAAGTATTACGCAATACGATGCGGGAATCGGATTTGCTGTGTTACTTACAGGGCAACATGTTCGCTGTGCTGTTAACCCATCTGCAAGATCAGGAACAATTGCACCTGATTATGTCCAAATTACAAGAACGGCTGGAGCACGCGATCAGGCTTGGAGGTTATCCACAGACCCTGCGTTTTGCCGCTGGTATTGTTTATGTCGAAACAGCAGGCACAGATGCGACAGAACTTTTGCGGCAAGCCGAATTGGCATTGAATGAAGTCAATCTACAAAGCGAACCCTATTATCAGGTATTCGACCACAGGTTACAGCAGCGATCAGTCAGGACACAGTTCATCGAACAACGTTTCCCGCTCTCTTTACGGAATGGTGAGCTGCAATTACAGTTTCAGCCCGTCATAGACATCAGCACCGGACGCTGGTGCATGATTGAAGCGCTATGCCGCTGGCAGATACCGTTAGAAGGTACGATATTACCCAGCGAGTTCATGCCCATCTTGGATTCGGGCCGACAGGGGCGTGAATTGAGCCACTGGGTAATAGAGCGCTCGCTAAACCAACTCCGTCAACTTGACATCGCAGGCATGTCCGGGCTGCAAGTCGCGATCAATTTAAGTGGTCATCAACTGCTGGATCAGGATTTGCTTGGCGTATTGGAAAAGTTGACGATGAATTACCACATCATTCCTGGACGGGTCGCTATCGAAATCAACGAGCAAGCCCTCCGACTCGACTACACCGCAGGCCAGGCCATGTTGCGTAAATTACACAGCGCAGGGTTCAAGTTGACACTTGATGACTTCGGTACCGGTTATTCCGCGCTCACCTACTTAAGCAGATCACCGTTTGATCTCATTAAACTGGATGGCAGTTTTACGCAGAAGATGATTGATAGCGAAATAGACCGACAAATGGTCAATTCTATTATTCGCATGAGTCACTCCATGGGCAAACGCGTGATCGGAGAAGGTATTGAAACCAGCCAACAAGCCAGTTTGCTGCAGGAATATGGATGTGATCGGTTACAAGGCAACATCTTGCTGGCCCCTGTTGGCGAGTGCGATCTATTGAGTCAATTAACACCGCGCAGCCACAACCAATTGCAGCAACTTGGATTAACTGCCTCTGGCCATAAGCGGTAATTCACCGCAGTTACCGGTAGCCAGTAATGCCAGTTGTCGTTTGATGATTGGAGCGTGCTGCAAAGCGTCAATACCAATACGGCGAACCAAACGAAATGGGCCGCGATAAGCAAATAACTGTTTGATGCCTTCCATCGCGGCCAACATCTGCATGGCCTCCGTTTTACGCCACCGCAGGGTTGGAGCCAGAAAATCCAGGCAACCGTTCCAGTTACCCTGCTGCACCTGCTGCTCTACCGCTTCTATCACAGCGGCAGCATCCATGAGTCCCAAATTCACACCCTGACCCGCAAGAGGATGAATGGTATGCGCGGCATCGCCGACCAATAAACAACGCGCACGTAACAGATCGCGCGCATAGCGTGCCCGCAAAGCAAACGATTGGCGAGGCGAAACAAGCCGGCACAGTCCTAACTCCATTCCAGTCGCCGCCGACAAGCGGTGCGAGAACGCTTCCTCATCCAAAGCAAGCAAAGTGTGAGCCTGTGCAGAAGGAACAGACCACACGATAGAGCAGAGGTGCGGCTCAGTTAACGGTAACAACGCTAACGGCCCAGACGTAAGGAAAACCTGACGAGCACAAGCCTGATGTGGAAGATCTGTGGCTATCGTAGCCACCACAGCACTTTGGCCGTAATCCCACTCAAGCGTCGGAAAGTTGAAATCAGCACGAACGCGCGAATGCGCACCTTCGGCGGAAATTAACCATGATGCTCGCAACGTCTCCTGTGAGAATTCAATCTCGACGCCCTCGTCATGGGCGTGTATCCGAGCTGACTTACAGCCATAGCGCATAACAACGCCGCTATCCTGCAAAGCCAGGTACATAGCCTTCATCACTGCCTGATTAGGCACTATATATCCCAATGCAGGTAGACATAACTCGGCCGCAGAGAACGACAGCCGGCTAGAACTATCTTGCTCCCAAATGGACATCTGCTGATAACGCTGTTTTTCAGCAATCGGTTCCCACACCCCCAGGTGACGCAACACCCGCTCAGAGGCCAGATTCAGCGCACTGACTCGATGATCTGCAGCCAGCAGATCCGGTGAAGGCATTTGTTCCACGACCTGCACACTGAGACCACAACGACGAAGACCCAACGCCAATGCCAGCCCGACCATCCCGGCCCCGATGACAACCACATCGCATTGCATAGTCATCGTAATGACTCCTGTATACCCAGTGCCTGACGCACTAATGGCCATTTTAAAGCAGCACACCGATTCATAGCCCAGAGTGCGAGAGACCGTCCAAAAATCATGGGTTTGGCATCACTGGCAAACAGGATCGCTAATCCATGGGTCATCTGCAGCGTCCGAGAGACATCAGCCTGTCGTTGTTGCAAATACGTATTCGCCAGCTCAGCGCCACCGGCTGGCTTACCCGCCAGCCAACGCACCGACTGCAGATGGTAAAAAGTCGCTACGTCACGAAGAGCAAGATTAAATCCCTGCCCCGCAACAGGATGCAATTGATGAGCAGCATTACCAAGCAACAGACAGCCATCATGAACAACATCGAGCGTTTTACGCATAACAAGTGGATAGACAGCACGCTGGCCTATGCGGCTAAACCGTCCAGCACGATAGCCAAACTGTTGTTGTAATTGTTGTAGCAGCAACCTATCGTCCAAACGCATCAATTGCTCGGCATGCTCGGGAGCCAAAGTCCAGACCACAGAAAAACGGCCATCCCCTAACGGAAGCAACGCTAATGGGCCTTCGCTGGTAAAGCGCTCCCAAGCACGCCCTGGCTTTGCGTCTAGGCTTTGTACCGTAGTCACCAACGCTCGTTGACCGTAATCCGTCTCCAGCCAACGCCATCCCAAAGCGGAGCGCCAGTGCGACTCCCCGCCATCGGCTAAAAGCAACTGCGGCGTTTCTATCACACCACCATCAGCCAGTTGGAGTCGAGCCCCAGTGGACTTAACCTCCACTTTGACTACTGAGGCCGGGGCCAAATATTCAATCTGTGGCTCGTTGTTTAATTGCTTCAACAAACCATGGCCTACATCGTTTAATTCGACTACCCGTCCTAAATGTGGCAAGTGATACTCTTCAGCAGTCATTACAGCTCGACCATAATGACCTCGGTCGCTGACATGAATCGAAGAAATGGTGCCACAACTACCTAGAAATGCCTGATGCAGATTTAACTGCCGTAGTATCTGTTCGCTGCCATATGAAAGGGCTATCGCTCGGCTATCAAACCCCTGATGAGGCCCATCTCCCAGGCGACGCTGATCGAGCAACAAGATACGCGCTGGCCGCCGAGACTCATGCCCCATATGCGCCAAGGCTAGCGCCATCGTGGCGCCCGTCATACCGCCACCGACAATCGCAAAATCATACTGCATCATGCCGCCGTCCTTGCATCCCATGTCGTTCTTTAATGCAGTGTCGGTGCCGTGCTAGACGAAGAAGAGGCACGATCACCACACTCTTCAAACGCCATCATGGCACCCAATTTGAGATGCTCATAGATAACGATATAGTCCGCCTCGGTTTCGCTAACGTTCTCTTCAAGCTCCTGATCGATCTGAGTAATCTGGCTGATATCTCCCAGCATCTCCTGCAGCTCTTCGGAGACCTTATTCAGCTCACGCTGCATTACTGCGAAACCAGCAAGAAAGGCCTGCGCCCATTCAGCCGTGGCCAGCAAACGCTCTTCCAGCCCCTCATCGTCGTCAGGCAATAACAGGACCAAACTACGCTCTTGCGTCAAACCCGCTATGGTCTCGGCAAACAGTTCACGAAGCCAGCTTGTCACCCCTTCAGGCAATGGAGCACCGTCGTTTACCAAATCGTTAAACTCCTGCAACCACAGGCTCTTGGCCACCGGCGCGCCACCACACAACAGGCCGCACAACACACCATGTAACTCCGCAGGAGAAGCCATGACATCCAGAGACGACAGCAGTGCCGACGCCTCTTCGTAGTGCTCAAACAGATTGTATCCGCTCATTATTTGGCTCCCCTGAACAAGAATTCGGCATTCACTCTAAAGAAAGGCGATGATCCTATCACTGCCACTGATTGACGACCAGCCAAGCCTTGAAACTTGGGGATCTGCACTATATAGTCGCCCCTTAAGAATCAAGCCCCACTGCAGCAAGAGATACTGAGGATCGCATGACCACCGAGATTGAAGCGGTAGAAATCAATATCATGGGACGCATCTACAAGCTTTCTTGCCAAACAGGACAAGGAAATGCTCTGCGTGCAGCCGCCGCTGAGCTGAATGAGCTGCTGGCTCAAATGCGCCAGCGTTCACGTGGCAGCAACAATGAGCAATTGGCAGTGATGGCGGCCCTCAATTTTTGTCATGAATTGGCACTTGAAAAAAACAAGAACCGCCAATACTCTGAAACTATGGATCAGCGCATCAGAATGCTGCAAAGCACCATAGAAGAGGCCCTGCAGGAGCAGGGGCGTCTGCTGCGTCAGTAAAATTTAGTTAAAGATTCTCCCTGGGGTGTGCGTCAGCGGGTTAAAGTCCCTGAGCCGATATGTTTACCTTAGGAAGTCGCCTTCTGACTATTGAGCATGCTCGGCCCGTACCGAGAAGCCTACGGTTGGATCCAGATTTCCGCCTTGAACCTTTTGGGTTCAAGGGCCACGACCTGCAACGGCACCACCGGGGTTCCTTTCGATGATTACCAGACAATCGCTGCGTAATTCAGTGCGTCAACTCAGACGCCAACTTTCAGCCGAAACCCAACGGCAAGCGGCACAGTCACTCGTTAACCATTTTGAACAGCATCCGTTGATTTGCCGGGCAAAGCGCGTCGCTCTCTATCTGGCCAGCGATGGTGAAATCGACACCCGCCTGGCGATTGAATGGTGTTGGCAACACGAGATTGCAGTCTGCCTGCCGGTCTTACATCCCTTCAGTAAAGGGCACTTGTTGTTTGTCGATTTTACGCCGACCACCCCGATGACAAGTAATCGCTTTGGCATTCCGGAGCCGGAATTAAATTGTCAGCAGATCATCAGCAAAGCCAGCATCGATGTCCTCTTCACACCACTAGTGGCGTTTGATCAACTCGGCAACCGCCTCGGTATGGGCGGCGGTTTCTATGATCGCACTCTCGGCAGCTGGCATCATCACCGCCTTGGCCCCTACCCGATTGGTCTGGCCCACGATTGCCAGCAAGTTGAAACCATTCCGGTAGAAAGCTGGGATGTGCCGTTACCGGAAATTCTCACCCCTTCGCGTCGTTGGCACTGGCCAGCTTGACGCTGCAGTGACGTCACTTCTTCGCTATAATCCGCCGCAGCCACACACGCAGGAGAAGCAAGTGACTCAAGATGAAATGAAAAAAGCGGCCGGTCAGGCGGCACTGGCCTATGTTCAGCCAGGCACCATTGTCGGTGTCGGCACCGGCTCTACCGTCAACTTTTTCATCGATGCGCTCGCCAGCATCAAGGATCAGATCAAGGCAGCGGTATCCAGCTCAGTCGCCTCAACAGAACGCCTCAAGGCCCTTGGCATTCCGGTCATGGATCTGAACGACATTGACGGTTTCGACATCTATGTCGATGGTGCCGACGAAATCAATGGTCAGATGGAGATGATCAAAGGCGGTGGTGCGGCGCTGACGCGCGAGAAGATCGTTGCTGCCGTTGCCAAGCAGTTTGTTTGTATCGTCGATAACAGCAAGCAGGTTGACGTCCTCGGCAAGTTCCCTTTGCCGGTCGAAGTGATCCCGATGGCCCGCGAATATGTCGCCCGCGAGTTGCGTAAACTCGGTGGTAACCCGGTCTATCGTCAAGGTGTTGTCACCGACAATGGTAACGACATTCTGGATGTCCACGGCCTGCAGATAACTGATGCCAAAGGGCTGGAAAACACCATCAACAACCTGGTCGGTGTCGTCACCGTCGGCTTGTTTGCCCATCGCGGAGCCGATGTCCTGCTGGTCGGCGCCCCGGATGGTGTTCGCACCGTCACGCCATAACCAGATCGGATTCCAGCAACAAATAAGCCCGCGACTGCGGGCTTATTTGTTATGGCAAACCAATCGTCGCAGCTGGCTTACACCGCGTGGGCTGCTTCAGACTCGTCGTCGCTATGCCGCTGCAAGTAGACGCAGGCTGCAACCAATGGTGACAGACCGCCGATCCAGATGAAGAGACCATAGTTCTCGAACTCCATCGCCAACCACGCGAGCGGGAATAACCACAGCCAATTTAGCGCACATAGCAACAAGGTGACATAAAAGTGGCTATCCCAGCGGCGGGCCAGGATCTGGTAACCGTGCATCTTATGCAATGACGGCCGCCACTCCTGCCCCTTGAGCAGACGACAAACCAGCGTCGTCAGCACATCGCTGATAAACACCGACATCATCACCAGCCAGACCCAAAGATTGATCGAGGTGTCACCGGCCAGGTGCAAGCCGAGCAAGCTGATAAACAACCCCAGGAAGCTGCTACCGGCATCTCCCATCATGATGCGTGCTGGCGGCCAGTTCCAGGCCAGGAAACCCAGAATCGGCGCACAGATCAGGATCAACGGCACAGTCCACTGCAGCTCACCCGAGATAGCCAACAGACAGGCCGATGCGAACACCATGGTGAACGCCTGGCTGGCTACCATGCCATCCACTTCGTTCATCACATTGTTGAGCTTGATGAGCCCGAGCAACAACAAGCCAAGCACCGGGATCCAGAATCCGGAGAGATAAAGATAACTATCGAGCACGATGACGATCAGGTCGCGGTTGTACCAGACCAGCGCCAATACTACGGCAATGACCTGCAACGCCAGGCGCCCGAGCGGTGGCAAGGGTTTAAGATCGTTGGCGATACACCCCAGCAACAGGAAAATACCGGAGAAGCTCAGGCTACGCGCCGTGGCAATGTCGATCAGGTGATAACGGTACATCAGCAGATTGAGGGCAATCATGGTGATGACGAGCGCTATGCCACCGCCTCGCGGTACCGGCTCCAGATGATGGTGCCGGAACTCCGGGATCGCCATCGCGTGCCGCCAGATGGCGTAACGTCGGGCGATGCCGGTCATCGCAAAGCAGAGCACAAAAAACGACAGGAAATAGAGCATCATAGAGATAAAAGCTCACTGCATTCTTCTTGTAGACACCCTGGCGGACATCCGCACAGAGACAGGCATAGTACGTTATTTACTGCCGGACTGCACCTGACTCTGTGACCGAATGCGGAAATCGTGTTTCAGCCCCGTTCAGCACTTATAGCCTTGCGGATTGCTCGATTGCCAGTGCCAGCTATCCTGCATCATCTGCTCAAGACCCCGTTCCGCGCTCCAGCCCAGCTCATCACGCGCCAGGGCGGGATCGGCCCAACATTCGGCGATATCACCAGGCCGGCGTGGCGTGATGCGATACGGGATCGCCGTGCCGGATGCCGCCTCGAACGCCTTGACCATCTCCAGCACCGAATATCCCTTGCCGGTGCCGAGGTTGTAAGTGAAAACGCCCCGATCGCTGACGATACGCTGCAACGCCTTGAGGTGGCCGATCGCCAGATCGACGACATGGATATAGTCGCGCACGCCGGTGCCATCCGGAGTCGGGTAGTCATCGCCAAACACCGATAACTGCGGCAGACGGCCAACCGCCACCTGGGTGATAAACGGCAACAGATTATTCGGAATACCGTTCGGATCTTCGCCAATCAGACCACTGCTGTGGGCGCCAACCGGGTTGAAGTAACGCAGCAGCACCACGCCCCAGCGCGCATCGGCACGCACCAGATCGCGCAGAATCTCCTCGACCATCAGCTTGGAACGGCCATACGGATTGGTCGCCGACAGCGGGAAGTCCTCGCGGATCGGTACCGACTGCGGATCACCGTAGACGGTGGCGGACGAACTGAATACCAGATTGAAAACATTGGCGCGGCTCATCGCCTCGCACAGCGTCAGCGTGGCGGCGATATTGTTCTGGTAATAGGTCAGCGGAATGCGGCACGACTCCCCCACCGCCTTGAGGCCGGCGAAGTGGATCACCGCATCGAAGGCATGGGCGGCGAACACCTTGTCCAGCGCCGCACCATCACGCACATCCAGTTCATAAAATACCGGCCGACGCTGACTGATGGTCTCGATGCGATCCAGCACCACAGGTTGCGAGTTGCAGAAGTTGTCGACCACCACAACATCGTGGCCAGCCTTGAGCAATTCGACGACGGTATGGCTGCCGATATACCCGGCGCCACCAGTAACCAGTACTTGCATGGCAAATTCCTTTATCTGATTCAATAAACCTGCGGCCCCATCGTAGCCGAGCTTGGCAACAAGCGGAACCCTGTTTCCGCGTGCGGCAACAAAAAGCCCGCCGACGCGGCGGGCTTTGCGGTATGGCAAACCGGTTAGGCGAAACGCGCAGCGCCTTGTGCAATCACCAGCTCTTCATTCGTCGGAATGACAAACGCCTTGGCCGAATCCGCAACGGTAATGAGACCACCGTTACCGAAGCGCGCGGCCTCGTTGCCCTTGACGTCTTCGACAAAGCCGAACGGCGCCAGCAGCTCCAGCACACGGCTGCGCATCATCAGCGAGTTCTCGCCAATGCCACCGGTGAACACCAGTGCATCGACGCGGCCCAGGCTGACATAGTAGGAGGCGATGAACTTGGCCAGGCGGTAGCAGAACATGTCGAAGGCCAGCTTGGCATTCTCGTCGCCCTCTTCCACGCCCTGGGTGATACCACGAAAATCGCTGGTCTTGCCGGAGATACCGAGCAGACCGGACTTCTTGTTCAGCACGTCCTTGACCTGATCCAGGGTGTAACCCAGCTCATCGACCATGAAGAAGACGATAGACGGGTCAACGTTACCGCAACGGGTACCCATCATCAGCCCTTCCAGCGGAGTCATACCCATGCTGGTGTCGACGCTCTTGCCGTTCTTCACCGCACAGACCGAGGCACCGTTACCCAGGTGGGCGGTGATGACGTTGGTCTCTTCCAGCGGTTGGCCCAGCCATTCAGCGGCCTTGACGGCCACATAGTAGTGGCTGGTGCCGTGCATACCGTAACGGCGCACACCGTGCTCGTGATACAGCTCGTCCGGCAGCGCATAACGGAATGCGGCCGCAGGCATGGTTTGGTGGAAAGCGGTATCGAAGACGAGGACGTGAGGCAAGGAGGAGAAGAGACGGCGGGCGGCGCGGATACCCAGCAGGTGGGCGGGGTTGTGCAGTGGCGCCAGCGGGATGCATTTTTCGATGATCTGCTCGACTTCATCATTCACCAGCACAGGTTCAGAGAAGTATTCGCCGCCGTTCACCACGCGGTGCCCTACCGCCACCAGCGAGTCCAGCAGTCCTTGCTGGCCATGCAGCACCTGCTCTTCCAGGAAGGTCAGCGCGGCGGTGTGATCGGCGCCGGCAGGCAAGGCCGCTTTTTGCTTGTCACCGTCCTCGCCGAAACGCCAGCTGATTTGGGCTTCCGGAAGGGTCAGTGCCTCGGCCAGACCGCTCAGGTACTGCTGTCCACTTTCGGGATTGATGATCGCGAACTTCAGTGAAGAACTACCACAGTTGAGTACCAGCACAGTCTGGTTTTTGCTTGTATCCATTCTCTCCTCGCTTTGCTGCAGGCATCCGTCGATGCCAACGCTGTTCAAGGTCAGGGTGAACGCCCATCAGGCATCCAGCGATGGCCACCAAATAAATTGTCCCGGCAAACAGCCCGGACAGCCCCAGCAGCGCTATCAGAAACCGTGCCAACGACCAGAACGCCGCGCCATGGCCATCTCGGCCAGGCGCACGCCTTCGCGGCAGGGTTCCCGACAAGCAGGCGTCGGGTTTGTCACAGAGCTGACAGACAAAGAACAGACCCCGGGCAGGTCGGCCCTCTGTATCAATGTGTTGCAAGCCGCGCTAAAAGTATCACTTTCACACGAAGGGCTAAAGCCATGCGCGCAGCGGATCCCGAGCTTTATTGATTAGGATCAGACTGATCGCCCATCCCTTGTACAATGAAATCGCTTGCAGCCGGTTTCCCCCGGCGGCACGCCCGTGAGCTTGTCACCGGGGCGCCATGCTCGCCCCTTCAGGCTGGCAACAGGCCCAGCGCTACCAGCTCGGCACGGCAGCTAGCCGCATCGGTAAAGTGCAGTGCCGTGATGCCCAGCGCCCGCGCCGCGTCGACGTTGGCCTGGGAGTCATCGATGAACACACAGTCGCTGGCATTGAGTTGATAACGCTGCAATAAGCGTTCAAACAGGGCGGCATCAGGCTTGATCAGCTGCTCCTGCGCCGAGATGACGACGCCGCGAAAGGCGTCCCAGAACGGCGCATGCTGTGATAACCAGTGGGCGCTGTCGTGGCCCATGTTGGACAGCGCATACAGCGGATGGCCCTGAGCCTGAAGCTCACGCAGCAGCGCCACGCTCTCCGGCAGCGGTTGCAGCGACGGTGCCACGGCGGCAAAGGCGGCGGCGACAATCGGCTCATCCACATCGGTGCGTTCGACGGCACGGGCGGTCGCCTCGGCCAGCGTCAGGGCGCCGCGGTCAACGTCCAGCCAGTCGCTATGGGCAAACAGGTGCTCGGCCAGACGCACGGCGCCGGGACCTGCCACCACACTGCGGGTGATCGCCACCGGATCCCATCGCACCAGCACATTGCCCAAATCAAAAATCAGGTTCACGCCCCCTCCTTGTCGGTCCGCCTCTTGTTGCGGCCGGGGTTGATTGTCATACTGCTTGCGCGCCAGTTGGCGCTTGTGCGACACGATACCATTTTTGCCCCAGGAGGCGTTATGCAAACAGAGCGTTTGCCCTATCTTATGCTCTACGAGCTATACCACAGGTTACTGCAGAGTCTTAACCGTCCCCTCGTCACCCCGTTCGTCATCCCCGTCCCGGTAGGTTGGTCCCTCTCCTCGTTGCATGTCCAAGGTCCCGTTAACCGTCGCGGTTAAGGGGGCAGCATGTTTTCTCTGACTCATGAAGCCGGCATCCTGCGATTGCTGGTGTTGGTCGACGGCAGCTTTGCGCTGCTCGGCATCGTCATTGCCTGTTATTCCGACTCCCAGGCCGTCTGGCTGGATGCGCTGTTTTCGCTGTTGTGCGCCAGCATGATTGCGGTGGAGTCCGGCCTCGTCGATCGGTTGCGCGAACCGGCCAGCCGCTTGCGGCCCAATGGCCTGGCCGCCTGTGAACCGCTGCTGCTAACCCTCAAGGGCGTGGTGCTGACGCTGATCTGCCTGCTGACGCTGGGCAAGTCGCTGCTCAGTCTGCTGGAGGGCGGATACGCCACCCGCGACTGGCCGCTGATTGGTTATGGCCTCACCGGCCTGCTGGTGTGCGGCGGTGTCTCGCTGTGGCTGGGCGGGGTGGCCCGGCGTCTGCGTTCGCCGATCCTGGCTACCGAGCAGTACTACTTCCGCTTTGATGCGCTGCTGAGCCTTGGCGTCATGCTGGCGTTTGGTCTGTCGTTTCTGTTGCAGGGCACGCGCCTGCAGCCGCTGGCCAGCTATATCGACCCGCTGCTGAGCCTGATCATGGTGGCATTGACGCTGCCGTCGGCGCTGCGCGTCAGCTACCAGGGCGGCTGTGAACTGCTGTGCCTGCCGGCGGACCGTCACTGGCAGCAGCAGCTGGAGACCCGTATCCATGCGGTGTTGCGCGGCGACGAGCCGCGTCATCTGGAGTCGCGGCTGACCAAACAGGGGCGGCGCGTGCGCATCCAGCTGTATTGGCACCCCGAGGCGCCCGGCATCAGCCGTGACGAGGCCCAGGCGCTGTGCCGGCGGGTACGCGAAGCCACCCACGACTGCGCACCGCTGCTTAGCGTCGAACTGGTGCTCGGCATGGCCTGAGGCTCACTGACACGTCGGCCGGCTGGCCGGCCCCAGAATGCAGACGGGCCCATCACGGGCCCGTCTGTTTAATGCTGTCCTAACGCCATCCGGCGCTGGCCGCGCGGCACGCCGTTAACCCGACGCGGTCGGGCTAAAGCCCATCCCCTCCTGGATGCGCGCCAGGTTCGCCGCCGAGCTCAACCGCTCCACCACCATGAACGCCACCTGCAGTGCCTGTCCCGGACTGCTGCAGGTGATGATGTTGTCATCCACCACCAGCGGTTCGGCCTGCACCTGCACACCGAGCGCCGCCATCTGCTGCTGGCGCTCCGGGCTGTGACAATAGGTAGTGCCGCGGCGCCCCTGCAGCACGCCGCTTTGGGCAAGCGGCATGGCACCGACGCAGACCGAGGCGATCAGCTTGTGCGCCGCATCGAACTGGCGGATCAGCGCCAGCAGCCGGCCATCATAGGCATCCTCATAGAAGCCGGCCCGCCCCATGCCGCCGGGGATCAGCAACGCATCAAAGGCCGTGACGTCGATCTGCTCCAGCTGGTATTGCGGCTCGATAGTGAAATTCCAGGCGCAACGCACCTTGGGCCGCAGCCCGACCGTCACCAGCGCAATCGGCTCCAGCCCATAGGTGGTGGTCCAGCCCAGCGCGTCGGTAAACACGCTCGCCTCATACTCTTCCACCCCCTGACACAACACCAGCAACGCCCGTTTCATCCCCATCTCCCCTTGCCGGCGGCACATATCTGCCCGCCACCACGCTTGACCGGACGCTACCCTAGCACGCCGCCGCAGCGGCCCCTAGTGCGGGCGCGAGCGCTGAAGTCACGGTGACTCTGCAGTTACAAATTACAGGGGCTCAATGCCAGGGGCGGAGCATCCCGATCCTGAGGTGACAGCAGAGCCTCATCGATTTGCAACGGCAATCCCAGCGCCGGATCGCGGTAACTGATGGCCAACGACAGCGCAGGATCAAACGCTCGGTCAACTCGGAACAGCATCAGCACATCGGCGCTGCGCGCCAGAAAACCATGACCGAAGCCTGGCGGGATGAACAGGGTATTGGCCGCGTCGGCAGCCAGCTCCAGCAGCTGCCACTGGCCAAAAGTAGACGCGGTGCGGCGCAGATCGACAATCACATCCTGACCACAACCGCTCAGCAGCGTAATCAGCTTGCTCTGTGGCTGCGGGTGATTCTGGAAATGAATACCAAAGAATGCGCCCGCGCGTGGCCGGTAGACACGCTCCTCCTGCAGACAAAAATCGATGCCCAGCGCCTGCGCTTGCCCATGGCTATAACTCACCAGCTTGCCACCGCGCGTGTCGTCCACCGGCTGTACCGCCAGCAACTTGACGGCGCCGAAGTAAGTAGCCAATAACTCCATTTTTGATCTCCTGCTATCACTCATCACCACCGCACAAGCCGGCTTTTGGGGTAACAAGGTCCCGTCCCCCACCGACGCGTTCGCCAGTAATACAGTTCGTTTATCTCCAGGCCTGATTATTACGGAAGAGCGTCGATGACCCTGATGATATTTGTCATCAGGTAATAGGTCTGCTTGCGATATCGTGTTAGCACTAAACAAATTCCGGAAAAAATAAACAAACTAAGAATATTTTAGGTGCGTGGTCCGCACTAAATTTAGCATGCCGGCATATTAATCCCCCTGTCTGGCACTCAATTTTCCATATAGATAACTATCTTGCCAGAGCGGTTTACCTGCTACCGTTTTAAAATAAATATTGTGCTTCAATCGGCCCTCCCGCTCAAAACCAAGCCGCTCAAGCAATTGCCACGAACGATGATGCTCCGGATTACAGGTAGCAATAATTTTATGTACCTGCTTTTGGGCTAACCAATGTGTTATAAAAGCCTGCGCCGCTCGCGTAGCATGCCCCTGGCCTTGATAATCAGGATGAAAAATAAATCCAATCTCATAGGTATTCACATAAAGCGGCTCAACTTGGAAAAATGAAAAATGACCGATTAACCGATTGCTCAACTTATCTATTACTGCAAAAAAGTGATTTTCTGCTGCCCGTTGCTCCGCCAACTTCCTGGCTTCTTCGAGGCTTATTGGCTGACCAGGTTCAAATAAGTACACTTCTTCACGACTCAGATAGTCAAATAATTGTTCATAATCATCCAGTTTGAAATTTCGAATCAGATAATATTCATTCTCTATATTCAACATTGTTAAACTCCATCAGCCAACGCGATTAAGCGAGGCAGTAATGTGCAAGAAAACAAGCCCGCAATCTTATTCAAGGTGATATCTCCAATAAAAAATCAATACCGCAGCCTGATAACATGAAAGGCTATCTGTGATTACCTCTGTGGGTACGCTAACAATATTTCAGCGGCCTTTAATATGCAGCTGTTGCGCCACCTTCTGCTCCAGCTCGCTGACGAGTTGCCGGGCCAGTTGTTCGCGCCGGGCTTGCATTTGCTGCTTGCTGTAGTGGCCATCGGGGATCTGCCCCTCGACGCGAATGCCGGTGGGCCTATGGGTGACAAACACGCTGGCGGAGGTGGTTTTCAGCTGACGCGCAAACTGCCCGCGCTTACCACTGCTGGCGCCATGCCAGCCCCAGCTCAGGTCATCCGGATCCAAGGCCCAGAGGGCGGCGCGTTTTTTAGCCATAGTCACTCACGGTTCTGTCGAAAGGGGCTGCGCTCAGGCCGGTGATGGCGCGGGTCGCGGCCAGGGGTAAAGCAGTTAATGCCGCTGGCGGCCCCTATCCGGCTGGCAGCGGCCAGGTAAAATCGACGAAGTGCCTGAGCTCGTCGGCATAGTGTTTCGGCAACTTGCCGTAGCGCTGTTCATATATCAACGCCGTGGCCAACATGGTATAGCCGCCCTGGGTCTGGCCCTGGGCATCGGTGAGGGTCCAGTCTTCAATCTCGGCTGCCGGGATCCTGAGGCGCGGCGGCAGGGTGTCAGGCAGCGCGCCGACCGGCGCTGACGCCAGCGAGGTCACAAACTCGCCATCCTGATAGGCATGGGCCACGCCCCAGACATGTTCAATCTCGCCATCGAAGAGGTACGGGAACTTGATATAGGCCGCTGACTCTGCGCGCTGTAAACCGTCAATAAAGCGCGGCAACTGGGCTGTGGCGCGGGCGATGTGGGCCTGCATGATCGGATCCGCCATGTCCACCGCCATCACCGCCGGATTGGGTTTGCCTTTCCAGACGTGCAACAGAATAACCGGCAACAGGATCCAGCCGAGAATAACGGACACCACGGCCCCGGCATCATTATTTAAACCGCAGACGTTGGTGCTGACCATCAGCAGCGGAATCAGTGACACTAACGCCAGCAGGGCAATGACAAACAATCGCATCGTCTTTATTCCTTCTCGAACAGCGATGAATAACAGATGAAGCACGCTCGCTGCGCACCACGGGTGATCGACCCTGAGCGGTGATGATCCCTGGTGACGTCACCGCTGTTTAAATTCCGCAGTACCCAGGTTGAGCTGACATAGACGCAATATCTCGCGCACGTTAATAGCGTGAACAGACTAAATAGACCAACAGCGCCATATTAATATTCTGCTGAGTTCCGCTATTTATCCCCCATATCAGCTGACTGGATTAGTATTGGTTGCCATGAAGCGGAACAACATGGACATCAACGCGGCAACAATAAAGCAGAGCAAACCATGCACCAGGGTAATCAAGACCGCTATGCCATTGCTTAGTTCACCACTTTTAATATCCAGCTCATGACCGACGATGAAAGTTACCAGCAGAATCGAGGTAAAACCGATCATCAAAGAGACCGCCTGCACCAGCTTCAACAGGCCGACCAATAAAACGGCAAAACCAAAATAGGGATTGGCAAAGCGGAATTTATAGCCTGAAATAAGCGCACAGACGATGCCATACCCCACCAGCATACCCAATATGCCATGTCTGCCCACAAGACCCCAACCGAAATACAGCGGCCAAATAGAGCCACAGACCATCCCGATGCCATAATAATAGGTACTGTTATTCATCCATCATGCCTGCATTGTTGCGCTGTAACGGAGTCATTAAAATATATGGCGCGCCATCAGCGGTGAAACACGACGGCGACAGCATTAACACTCAAAGCCAATTATCCACCGAATGCGCATCACATTTATTTTTTGCTCATGATTTCTTTTCTTGCTCATCGCCAAGTGTATTCTTTTTGTAAAACTGGCGAACAAAATCTAGTTGAAGCCTATTCCAACGAAATAAAAAAAAGAAACCACAAACAATCAAGCCAACCTCAATAGCCAGCGTTGAGTAAATACCTTGCCACCAGTCATCAACATACCGGGCATAATCGTCTCTGGTCAGATAGTATTTACTCCCCTGCCGCAGGCTCGCCGGAAACACAACCCACTCACTATGATTGTTTTTATAGCGGTAGGCTTTGATCATCACCGAGCCCGTCATATTTTTAATCGGAGAACCTGGCCACACAAGAATTCGACCCCATTCCACCCCTCCCTGATAAGCAATCAAATTGGTGCGTGTGTCTTTAAAAAAACCACTATTCCTAATTTGAACCACTTCTTCGGCAATGGTGTCGTATTCTGGGGGTTGCCATTGTAAACGCCACGGGAAAATCGTAAATGCCAGCATGAACATGATTCCCGGCAATATATCGATAATGGTGAATTGTCGTATCGGTAGTTGACGAGGCTGACCAGATAAAGGCGTCATAAGCACCACTGACTCTTCCACAACACTGCAGGAGTAATTTGCAAAAAAAACATATTTGACTCATCCACTATTTAAATACTACGCCTCATAACCACCACACAGTAAAGGCGGCTCGCTAAATATTAGGTTTCATGTTATCCAGCTTAACCTTTCTTGTTTTTAATGATTGCTTCTAGACCTTGCCGAAGGTTGTGGCATTTATTTGAATCGAGAGACCCATCCTTACTTAAAGGACAATAGATTTCACACTCACTGTTACTTTTAGGTCTTAAAAAAACATTATCAACCTTGACGGTCATGCCGTCGGGGATAATTTCACCATTGGGTAAAATCATGCCATTTTCTAGTCTTCTAACTATATCTGACGGAAGTGAATCAACGTATGACAACAAGGCATCACATTTATTCCCTTGTAGGGCATCACTAATATGCTGTTCGACACTTTGGCTATCAGATTGGTCACAACCCACAGTTAACAACGTGACAAACAAAGTCATTGTGATCTTGGGCGTTATATTATTCATGAGTGGCATTCCCGAGCAAGCTTCGCAAAAGTAATCATAAAGTTTTAATCACACACAATAGAAAAAATACAAGGCTGGGCTGAATCAAATGAAATCCAATCTACGTACTCACAACGCACCTGCATTTTTCGCTCTTTCTATAAGAATTGTTATCCACGGATTATCAATTCTTGAGAGACTTTCTTTGATTGGCCAGTGTGGTGCCGTTTCAACTAAGTGTAAAATAGACCAAGCAATGCCAAAAAAATCATCAACACCAAAGATAGCGACTATTGCCACGGCCTCATCATCAGTGAGCGGACCAATAATCGAACCCACGGCTTGTTCAATAGATTTTACTTCTTCAACGCTAGCAACCGCCTCTGCAGGAAGAACACCTATAGAAACAAGATTTTTTATTTGTTCACGCATATCTTATTGTTGTCATAACATTGTAGTTGTGGGCGTGCGGTTTTATACGCACCCAGCGAGTGAAGCGAACAATTTAAATTTCTTATTAAACAAAACTTCTAATGCTTTTGAATTATTAATGACAAGACTGGCCACAGGAGCATGAGGCCATATGTTATTAGGTTAGCGTTCCGAGAGCATACCTTTAATTTTGCAGATGGAATGCGGTGTAATATTTTCTCGAGAGTTAAATATTCTGAGTACCAAGATGCAAAGTAGAATGGTATTAACAAGACGATACCTGCGATGGGAATAATCCAGTCAAAATTTTCTTCATACGGTATTAGCCATGGGGCTTGCCATGTTACAGCAATAATTTTTCCAAGTGTGGAATCAAGACCATAAGCTCGATCGCCTCCAGTCCATGATTGCAGTATTGCTAATAAAATCCATGTCATGGGAATTCCAACTAATATTGAAATAAGATTCGACATTAGCGATACCTGCCCTGCCACTCGTGCTGGCAGCGACAGATAGTGATGCATGTAAATTGCTTCTATAATAACGATAGGAATAATAGAGAGCGCAAATATTGGCATAGCCAAAATTAACATCGGGAGCCCTGCGTCTGCATGCACTAAAGACGGTGACAAAAGCAAGGATGCGGCGAGGGCATATTTATTTATGGTATTGCGTTGCATAAAAGACTCGTGGAGTATTTAAAGCTTGGCTTCCCTGCCCATCAGAGCAGAGCAAGCTTGTGGTAAAAATTGTGCAATAAGCACTTGTTACAAGTTGGATCATGCAAAGAACTGAATTACTGGATTGTCGTCAGCGACGATGTGATCAGTGATGTGATATACGTCTTTAATCCAAGGATGCTTAATTGCTTCATCTCTGTCCAATATCTGACCAAGAAATGTAACGTGACGCCAAGGTGATTCATCTTTATCAGTTACCGTTACCGCCCAATTCTGATTATTGTCCCAGATCTTCACGGAAAAGGCCGTTCGCTTTTCAGGCTCAGCGCCTTCGCCCCACTCACCCAAACCGATAAGGACATACGCAACCTTGTCGTCATGTCCATCGGTAAATACGACATAATAAACTGCGAAAGCGTCACCATCTTGGTACACAAAACGGGTTAACCGTGTTGACGTGTTGCGGCAACACTCACATCTTTCCAATTTTGGCTCTTCGAATTCAATTTCGATCATTGCTCAACACTTAAGACGTATAAGAATTTGTTATGGGGCACGCGGTTTTATGCGCACCCCAGTGAGCGAAGCGAAAGACTTAAACTTTTTTTGAGCACTGATGCGCAGTTAATTATGAGACTTTGTTAAATAGCTCAACACTGCCTGTCTCAATATTTGTCATTTCGAGTTTCCCATTTTTCAAACATGCAGATGAATGGCCAACATCTTTAATATCAATGCTGTAACAGTCTGCGCTGGTTTTATCTGCCTTATAGTCAAACTCACCACTCATGTTCGGGAATGTAAATTTCATTTTTTCTTTTGTGATGGTTAACTTTAATTTATCAAGCGTGGCGATGAGAAAGCTCTCCTGCTCTTTAGTGACGCCGGATTCGTATGCTTTATGAAGGAAAAACTCTTTGTCGGGTTGCCATTCGCCTATAAGAGGAGAGACAAAATAAGTTGTATATGCTTTGTACCCGGCAAAGGATAAGATGATAAGTAGTAATAATTTTTTCACAGAGTTACCCTTAATGATGCTTAATGTTTTAGGTGCGGGGTGCGCGATTTTATGCGCATCCCAGTGAGCGACGCGAAAGACCTTAAATTATCGACTAGAGGTCATGATCACAGACAGATTTGTTGTTGTGTTGTTCACCAGACTCTATACCTACAAACAGCCCTGAGTCTGAGAATTTAAATCCATACCAACCAAGCCATAGGCAGCCATCTTTTTTATATGGTTTAAGATCGGTGAATTTAACCGCCATGGCCTGTACATTTTCTTGGGTTTTCCCGGCACGTAGGTTGGGCTGAATGAAATGAAGCCCAACGTTTATTGCGGTTAAGTCCAACACCATGGCCTAGCCGTAATCGCCGGTTTAATAATCGGCAGTGTTAATTTATAAAAGCCGTTAGCGGCTCGGTAAACGTTGGGCTTCGCATGCTCAGCCCAACCTACGTGTATTCCCAGCCTTGGTATTGATTACCCCATGCGTGCGATTACGCTACGCTAATCGCACCTACGGGCTCCCTATGTGGCACCGAGAAATGTAACGCCCAAAACAGCGGCGGAGCGTTAGCGACGTCCAGCCCGCTTGCGGGCGATGCTGATTTTGTTTGTTAAGTTACCGTTTGTTATATTTTATCGCTTGCTTAGTTAATGATGCGAAACCATCAGCCAATTGTTTAAAATTGCTAAGATCTGAAATTGGCACACACAATCTATTTTTATTCAAAATTTGAGCAAAGTTTTTCTTGGTTCTTACCGTATGGATGTCTTTCTCAGGAGAAAAATGGTATATAATAAGAAAACCATCAACCATAAAGTAGTAAAGCATTCCGTCGTCAATTTCTTCACCTCTTTCGAAATTAAAGTCAACCATTGTCTTTTTTATTGCTTCATCATCTAGCTGCCCTGTTTTATCAACAATCCGAATTAGCGATATTTTAAAGAAGTGATCAAGCCGAAGAGATGTTTGTATTCTTATCTTATTTTCTTGTAGGCAGTGGCAAAGCAAATGATTAATTTCGTTACCTAGGTCGATATGCTTATATCTAGGCAAGCTAGATATAGAAGCACGCCATAATATTGAAATGAGATATAAGTAAAATTCTTTAAACCTAAAGTTTTCAAAGACCACGCAATCTTTACTGCGCTTTACTTTTTGTCGGTCCTTTAGAAGTCTTGTGCCATATTTCTCAAAATTAACACTCAAATATTGCTCGCATTCTCTGCAAAGCAGATGTTCCTTTGGATCAGAATTGGTTAATTTAGCTTCACTTGTTTCATCAACAGTAACCGAAAACAACTGCCCACAATTTCCTTTCAAACTCTTAAAGTATGAGCGAGGAATAATATGAGATTTCTGTAGCGTCTTACTAGCGTTACACATTCGACAGTTTTTCTCAGTACCCACTTCTCTCTCCAAGGAAACTTAACATTTTAGTTATGGGGCGCGCGGCTTTATTCACGTCCCAGTGAGCGAAGCGAACGACTTAAACTATTTGTTAGGCACTGGCTTTGCAGTAAACCGGCTCGCCAACCTTGAGTTGCCCGATATTACTGCGATGAAAAGCCGCCCCAGAATTCCATGATTGCAGAGAAATGGTGTGTAGGGTGACTACCCAGAGAACCCAAATAACGTACCGTAAACAACTCCAAGAATAAAAAACACCAGCATCAGTATTCCCGCAATGAATGAGACACTTTTTATGGCGACAGAAAGGTTCGGATATGTTTCTTTCCGGATAAAACGTGCGGCGATGGCTAGTGCAATTAGGGAACATAATGCAAACCAAAACCAGAATGCTGGAGACATACTTTTCCCCTGTGCATGGAGCCTAACATTTTAGTTATGGGGCGCGCGGCTTTATGCGCGTCCCAGTGAGCGAAGCGAACGACTTAAACTATTTGTTATAGGCTTATTGCGCCAGAGCTTGAGTCATAACGTGATGAAATAACTCTTCATCCTCGTATAGGTCTCGGTATTCGTCAAAAGGTAAATTACCATCATTATACTGTTTCTCGAAGAATATGCGTAAACGCCATTCATCTGGATCTGGTTTATTAAAGTCAAAATCGATACCGCCTACCGTAGTCGTGCGATATATATCTACGCCAATGCCGTGTGTTCTATACATCCAGTTCGTTCCTGGAATAGGATTGTTGCCTCGGTATTCTTGCTTCAGGATATCGTCTGCTTTTTCTAAACCAAATACCTTTACCAATAACGCCTCTGCCCAAGCTCTTTGAGCATACCAAAGAGGAATTATCTTTCTAATTTTCTCGATGTTATGCATAACTCTCTAAGCCTTATAACAATCTTTTTTAAGCGGCGGCATGCCACATATTCTGAATATTCTCGCCATCTATTCCGCCAACGCACGTCGAGATGGCACGCGCATCCCGTTATCCCTCCCAGTTTATTCCAGCGAGCGGACCTTACTGACTGATGGATAGGCGGCAAAATGGCCGTCTAGATCGCATATGGACTCACTAGGGCCGTTACCGAGCGACGCTTGGCAAACATCATGGCTACCGCCCCTGACTTGCGGCTGTCACAGTGCCGATGGGTGGAGGGTGGCGCGACCTGTCAGCGCCAACAGGCTCCTTGCGCTTTTTGAGTCCCTAGGCTAGCGCAATCGTTTTATCAAGAACACCGCAACGACGACGAATAGTGCGCGCGCTTGGGTTTTTTAATCCGCTCGCGCGCCCGGGCGTAGCATAGTGATGTGACGAGATCAGTCGGTTCGACGCTGCAGCAAATCCCACTTGGTGCCGTAAAGATCCTTGAATACCACCACAGTGCCATAGGCTTCGTCGCGCGGCGCTTCAATGAACTCGACGCCTTTGCTTTTCATCGCCGTGTAGTCACGCCAGAAATCATCCGTCTCTAAAAACAGAAAAACCCGGCCACCGGCTTGCTGACCAATGCAGCGCGCCTGCTCGGCGTTGCTGGCCTGAGCCAGCAGCAAGCGGGTGCCCGTCGCATTTGCCGGCGCCACCTGCACCCAGCGCTTGCCGTTGCCGAGATCGGTGTCTTCGATCAGCTCAAAGCCGAGCTTGTCGGTATAAAACGCTATCGCGTCATCGTAATTTTCCACCACCAACGCCACATTGCCGATCTGCTGCTGCACCAGCTGCGTCATCGTCGTCTCCTTTGAACATTCCACTAGAGAGTGAGGGACGATTGTACTCCAAAGCAGAGGCGCCGCTTTGCACTCCTGGCCGCGCTGGCGCGCAGCGGGTGCCGAGTTCTACGGCACTGGGTTTTCTGTGGCAGGCGGGCACCGCATCAGCGTGGCGGCGCACGGGCCGAGCGTGACCAGCGGCAGCTGGCGCCAGTCGGTGGTATAGGCCGGCGACAGGTGTTCGCGGCGCATCTGCCACTGCGGATCCAGCCCTTGGCCGGCGAAGCGGATCGGTGCGCCGCCGCGCCGGTTGATGCGGTCGATCACCTGCATCAGCTCGGCACTGCGCGGCCGCGGTGGCGCCTGGGCAAACAGCTCGGGCTGGAAGCTGCCGGCGGCGTAGAAGTCGCGCAGGATGACGCCGGCCTTCAGGTACTGGTAACCGGGGCGCCAGATGCTGGCCAGCAGGGCGTGGCAGGCCTGCATCAGATCGCGGCTGTCGGCGGTGGGCTCCAGAAAGCGCCAGGCGGCCTGATTGGCATAGGCCGGACGCGGCGTCTGGCCGCTGGCCGCGAACGGATGGGTGCGGATGAAGATCGTCAGCTCGCGGCAGCGCTGCTGCTGGGCGCGGAGCTTCTCGGCGGCCTGACAGGCAAAGTGGCACAGCGCCTCGGCCAGATCCTGCTGCCGCGTCAGGCGACGGCCAAACGAGCGCGAGCAGAGGATCTGGGCGCGCGCCGCCGGCATCTGCGCATAGCCCAGACAGGCGACACCATTGAGCTCGCGGGCGATGCGCTCGACGCTGACCGAGAACTGCTTGCGCAGCGTCGGCAGGTGGGCGGCGGCCAGATCGGCGGCGGTGTCGATCTGCAGCACCCGCAACTGGCGCCCCAGACGGCGGCCGATACCCCAGATCGCTTCGACCTCGGTCTGCGCCAGTTGCGGCTGCCAGTGTGCCGCCTGTTGCCAGACGATGACGCCGTCGCCCTGCCGCTGCTGCTTGGCAACATGGTTGGCCAGCTTGGCCAGCGTCTTGGTCGGTGCGATGCCGACACACACCGGCAGGCCGCAGTGGCGCAGCACCGTCTGCCGCACCTGGCGCCCCCACTGCGCCAGATCCCAGCGCTGCATGCCGCCGAGATCGGCGAACGCCTCGTCGATGGAGTAGATCTCGATGCGCGGCGCCAGCTGCTCCAGCGTGCGCATCACGCGGTTCGACAGATCGCCGTACAGCGCATAGTTCGACGAGAAGACGGCGACGCCATGCTGCTGCGCCCAGTCGCGGATCTGGTGGTAGGGCACCCCCATCGGGATGCCGAGATCCTTGGCTTCGCGGCTCAGCGACACCACGCAGCCGTCGTTGTTGCTGAGTACAATCACCGGCCGCTGGCGCAAATCCGGGCGAAACAGCCGCTCGCACGAGGCGTAGAAACTGTTGCAATCCACCAGCGCATAGCAGCGGCTCATGGCGCACTCACCGCCCGCAGCAGGTAGGTGACGACGCCAAACAGCGTGCAGCCGTTGCCGAGGCTGGCGGGATCGTCGGCGGCCGCATCATACGGCACCGTGGCGGGCAGCGGCTGCACGCTGAACTGGCCATCGTGATCCAGTAGCGCCCAGTCGCCGCGCCGTGGCAGACGCGCCCGATCCACCACCAGCACGTCACCGGCCTGCAGCGGGTAGCCGTGATGGCCGCCGCCGGCCGCGACGCGGACCAGAAACGTGGATTCGGGATGGGGCATGCAGAGCCGATCCAGACTCAGCTCCTGCTGCATGAAATCCTGGGCCGGCGAAGGAAAGCCGGTCATCCGCGGTGCCTGCGCCATGGGATGCCTCCGTCAATACACTGTATTTATTTACAGTATATTGACGAGCGCGGCACAACTCAAGGCGCCGGGGCCGCCGTAGTTAGGCCACTCTAGTTAGGCCGCCGTGGTTAACGTGCCCTGCTGGGAGCCGCTAATCGGCATCACACGGCAAGGGGCTGGCGGGGAGCGGCGGTTGTGGTTGCGGGCGCGGCGGCAAGCCGACGCCGACATGCAGGTGATTCTGGCTCAGCCAGCCGTGCAACAGGTTGGCGCGGCGCACCTTGCGCCGGTGGACGCGCCAGCGGGTCAGTCGTCGCATCGCTCCTCCTTGCCCCGAGGGGGCCCATCGCCCGGCGTTGGCGCCGTGTTCGGGTGGCCTGATGCCACCGCACTCTTACTGTTCGACCTGCGCGCGCGCCGCAGGTTCCCGTCGCCAGCACAACGCCGGCGATGCGGCCTATTCGGCGTCCGGCTGTGCCTGACGGCGCGCGGCCGGCAACACCTTGTGTTGATAGAACCAGCCGACGCCGACCAGACACAGCCCCAGGCCGAGGAACGACAGCGCCCGGTACAGGCCGGTCAGATCGGCCATGTCCCAGAGGAAGATTTTCAGCACCGCCAGCAGCAGGATCAGCAGTGAGGCCTGACGCCAGCGCATCTGGCCAAAGCGTCCACCGAGCCACATCACACCGACCGCCGTCAGCAGCCACAGCGCCGAATAGCTGTACTGCTCGCCGCTGGGCAGGCTGGGGCCATTGAGCAGGCTGCCCTGCCATCCCTGGCGCACCAGCAGCGTCAGGTAGAGCAGGCCGCAGACAAACGCAAAGCCGGCGGTGAGCCGCGCCAGCGCCCGAGGCAGCGGCAACAGACGCAGCGCCAGCAGGGCGATCAGCGTCGGCAGCCCCCAGGCCACCAGCGTCAGGTTCAGCAGCGGCCAGCTACCAACCGGCTCCGGGCGCCAGCAGGGGTTGAACCACAGTGACGAGCCGAACGTGGTCAGCAGCAGCATCAAGCTCAGCAGCAGCGGCGCCGCCCAGCGGTAGACCAGCGCCAGCGGTCCGCCGAGGCGGCTCTTCCAGCCATAGATCAGCGCCATCGCGCCCCAGCCGCTGGCCAGGAAGGCACAATCCAGCAAGCCGAATGGCGCCGACCAGGGTTGGCCGCCGGTCAGCCAGTAGCGCCCCTCCACCGCCAGCCACAGCGTCAGCAACTGGATGACCCCCGCCTCCAGCCAGCGCTGGGTCTGCTGGCCTGCGCGCCACGGCAACCAGCGCGCCGCCAGCCACAGGCAGAGCACCGGAATGCCATAGCCGTACAGCGACCAGTGCACAGCGGCGATGCCCTGCAGCGGGTAATCCAGCAACCAGGGATTCAGCGACAGGCGGCCGACCACCAGCATCGCCAGCAGCTTGAGCAGCCAGTGCGGGATCAGATCCGCCTCGCGCCGCGCCAGCCAGGCCAGCGACGCCAGTTGCACCGCCAGCGCCAGCGTCAGGCTCGATTCGGCAAAGAACATCCAGCACGCCAGCGTCAGCGCCGCCTGAGCACCGGCCAACACGGCAACCCGCGCCGACAGGCGCAGCGAGGCCGAGCGCGTGCTCAACCACGAACAGAAGATAAACCAGAGCACCGCCTGCAACGGCCACAGCAGATGGGCATCGGCCCACAGTCCGCCATCACCGCGCACCACGGCGGCATCGACGCCGGCCTGGCGCCAGTAGATCAACGCCAGCACCAGCGGCGGCAAGCCAGCCAGCAACGAGCCCCACAGGCCACAGTGCGGGCCATGCCGCAACCGCGGCCACGCCAGCAGTGCTGCAAACAACGCCAGCGCCATCGTCGGCCGCCACAGCGCCCATACCGCAGAGGCCGTCAGCGCCGGGCGGCTGCCATCGAGCCAGTCGCCCCAGTGGCCACTGCCGGCGAGCGTCGCCAATACCAGCAACAGGCCGCACCACAGCGGCAGCAACATCAACGCCGGGCTGCGCCACGCCAGCCAGGCCGCCGCCAGCATCATGCCCGCCAGCGCCATCCACCCCGGCAACGGCAGCTGCAACCAGTGCATCCAGCCGCACCACAGCAGCCCACCGAGCAGCCAGATCCAGTGCACATCGACCACCGCCGACCGGCAGCGTAACCAGTGCAGCGGCCAGTGCCAGAAGCGGTGTTGCCAGCGCCAGCCCAGTGCCGGTAGCGCCGAAAACAGATAGAGGCTGGCCAGCAGGTAGCCAAACAAAAACACCTGCTGACCGTCATACAGCGTCAAGGCCAGCAGCAACCACAGGCCGTGAGCGATCACGGTTCCCCACCACAGCCAGCGCCGCTGTACCCGGCTTTGCAGCAGCAAGCCGGCGACAGAGATCAGCGCCACATA
The DNA here is from genome assembly GCA_945957385.1 of uncultured Aeromonadaceae bacterium. GTDB lineage: Bacteria > Pseudomonadota > Gammaproteobacteria > Enterobacterales > Aeromonadaceae > Pseudaeromonas. The sequence continues at coordinate 20,664 of CAMFKP010000012.1, read as the reverse complement.
GCCCAACAGTCCGGGCATGTTGCCGTTACCGGTCGAAACCAGCACCGGCACCAGGTAACCACCAAACAGCCCGAGCACCGCCAGCAGCGGTCCCTGGCGCAATGCCAACAGCAGCGCTACCAAGGACACCAGCGCCAGCAGCAGGAAGGTCGGCACGGCCGGTAACAGCTGATAGCGGTCGAATGCCGCCAGCAGGCTGGCGTAACCGGCCACGACCCCGCCACCGGCCAGCGCGGCGGGGACATAATCGGGCTTGCCATCCACCACCGGCGCCGAGCGGCGGCGCACCAGTTCACTGCCCACCACCAGACCGGCGCCCAGCAACAGACCGGCACAGACCCGGGCCTGCGGGCCGAACAGCCCTTCATCTATGCCGAGTTTGACCAGGAACACGGCGCCCAGCGCCAGCGCCAGGCCGCCGACCCACACCAGCCAGCGTGAGGCGACGGCCTGCTCAAAGCGCAGCGCATCCGACTTGCTGGATGGCTTAAGCGGCGGTTCACTGGGCGATACGCTAACGGGTGCCGCAATCGAAGCCGCAACCTGTGCCGCAACCAGAGCAGAGGGCGCGTCCGGTGCCGTTGGCGTATTGTCGGGTGAGATGAGGGTGGGCGGCGCTACGGGAGAAGACCAGGTTGAAGGCTCAGGCGGCGCCACCGCGACCTGTGGCGGCGACAGCGCGGTGTCCGCGAGCGCCGGGGGCTGGGCTGGGGTCTGGGCCGGAGTTTGCGCTGCGGCCGTGACCCCAGGGGCGCCGGCGGCCAGCCGGGCTTCCAGCTGCTCCAGGCGCTGACGCAGCTTGCGCAGATCCTGCTCCAGAGCCGAGCAGCGGCCAATGGCCAGCAGGCCGCCCACGCTGCCGATCAGGATCACGACGACCGCCAGTAGTCCCAGACCGATTATGCCATCCATGTCCTCTCTCCCGCCGCCAAGTGTGCAGATTGAGCATCAGGTTAGGCAGATCAGTGGATGACCACAAGCCCGATAGCGAATATATTCAAATGAATCAGACACTTCGCCAAGCGGATCGCAGACGCCAACGCGGCGGCGGGTACATAATGAATGAAACAAGCCAGAGGAATTTGCCATGACGTCGTTGCTGGATCCGGTGCTGACGCGCCTTAACCAAGCCATTCTCGGTAAGCCGGCTGAAATCCGGTTAGCGCTGTGCTGCCTGCTGGCGCGCGGCCATCTGCTGATCGAGGATCTGCCCGGCATGGGCAAAACCACGCTGGCCCATGCGCTGGCCACCATCCTCGGTCTCGATTACCAGCGCGTGCAATTCACCTCGGACATGCTGCCGGCCGATCTGCTGGGGCTGTCGATCCTCGACCCGGGTAACCAGCAGTTTGTGTTCCACCCCGGACCAGTGTTCTGCCAGGTGTTGCTGGCCGACGAGATCAACCGTGGCAGCCCGCGGACCCAGAGTGCGCTGCTGGAGGCGATGGCCGAGCGCCAGATCTCGCTCGATGGCGTCACCCGACCGCTGCCGGCGCCGTTTTTCGTCATTGCCACCCAGAATCCGCAGGATCAATCCGGCACCTACCCGCTGCCGGAATCCCAGCTCGACCGCTTCTTGATGCGCATCGAGCTGGGTTATCCGCAGCGCGAGGCTGAACTGCAGATGTTGCTGCGCCATCAGGATGCCCCGCTCAGCCCGCTGCTGGATGCCCAGCAGTTGCTGGCACTGCAGCAGGCGGTGGCCGAGGTTCATGCCACGCCGGCGCTGCTGGAGTACCTGCTGGCGCTGGTCAACCTTAGCCGGCAACCGGGTCGGGTGCCGAATCCGCTCTCACCCCGGGCCAGCCATGGCCTGCTGGCCGCCGCACGGGCCTGGGCCTTTTTGTCACATCGCGACCATGTACTGCCGGATGACGTGCAGGCGGTGTTTGCCGCGGTCGCCGAGCACCGCATGCGCAGCGGCCCGGTCGCCATCGGCAGTCCGGCCAGCTTCAGCCGCGCCTTGCTGTCCAGCGTCGATCCGGTGCAATGATGCACGCCGCGCGCCCCGACTCCCGCCCGCCGCGGCACGCGCGCTTTGCCACGCTGCGCGCTTACTACCAGCGCTGGCTGGATCGGCGTCTGCCGCCGGCCCAGCAGTGGCAGCTGCGTCATCAGCAGCTGTTTATCCTGCCAACCCGCCTCGGTCTGCTCTATCTGCTGCTGGTGCTGGCGCTGTTCCTGCTTGGCACCAACTATCAGAACAACCTGATCCTCGCCCTCGCCTTTTTGCTGGCCAGCCTGTTTGTCACCGTGCTCGGCCACTGTTACCGCAATCTGGCCGGCCTGCGTCTGACCCTGTTGCCACCCGAGCCAGGCTTTGTTGGCGAGGCCTCACGGCTGGCGCTGCGCCTGGAGAGCGAACGGCCGCGGTATGCGCTGCAGATCCGTTGTGCCGACGCCACCGGCGAAGAGCTGGCCAGCAGCACGGAAAGCACCACGCTGGGGGTGCTGTTTCAACCAACGCGGCGCGGCTGGCTGACGCCGGGGCGCTTGCATCTGGGCAGTGACTATCCCCTGGGGCTGCTGCACTGCTGGAGTTCATTAGCCGTCGATCACCGCTGGCTAATCTACCCGCGGCCGCTAGCCTGGACGCCGACGCTGCACCCCGGCCCCGGCGAACCGGCGGCCAGCGACGGCGCCAGTCGCGCGGCGGAGCCGAGCGCCGCGGCCGGACGCCAGACGCAACACAGTGTCGCAAGCGAGCTGGCCGGCTTGCAACCCTATCGCCCCGGCGAATCGCTGAGCCGCATCGCCTGGAAACAGGTGGCTCAAGGCCGTGGTTGGCACAGTAAAGCCTTTGCCGGCCAGCCGCAGCAGGGGCTCTGGTTACGCCTGCAAATGACGCCCGGCCAGCAGACCGAGGAGCGGCTGGGCTACCTGACCCATGCGGTGTTGCAACTGGAGCAACGCGGCATCACTTACGGGCTGGCGCTGGGCCGGAATCAACTGGCACCGGGCCAGGGTGCCGCCCACAAGGAGCAGGCGCTGATGCGTCTGGCGCTGTATGTCGGTTAACACCGCCCTCAAGGCAGATGCCAGGAGTTTGGACTGTGAGTAGGCAGGTACAGAATGCAACGTGAATGGCATCAAAACGGGGCTCAAACCCGGGTCACACTGGCCTGCCTGTGTGCCAGCTACCTGCTGGCACTGCTACCGCTGTATGGCGAGCTGAACCTGCTGGTCTACCTGGTCAGCCTGCTGGCGATCGGCTGGCGCAGCGGCAATCTGCTCCGTCGCTGGCCGCTGCCGTCCCGTCGTCTGCTCAACAGCCTGGCTCTGCTGTGCGGCATCGGCATCTTGCTCATCTCGCGCCACGCCGGCCTGCTGAACGCCATGCTCAATCTGCTGGTCGTCGCCAGTGCGTTGAAGTTTGTCGAGTGTCGCCACCGGCGCGACATTGGCGGCCATATCCTGGCGCTGTTTTTCCTCGGCGCGCTGACGTTTGTCTATCACCAGCACTGGCTGATGCTGTTTTACCTGCTGGCGATGGTGACGCTGAATCTGGCCGCCTTACTGTCGCTCTACTACCCGGCGCCGGCGCGTCCGCAGTTACGCCAAGCCAGCGTGTTATTGCTGCAGAGCCTGCCGCTGATGCTGCTGTTTTTCGTCATCATGCCGCGCCTGGATCCGTTATGGAAAATGCCGGATGCCCGCCAGGCCAAGACCGGGCTCAGCGAGCAGATTAACCCGGAACAGATCAGTCAGTTGACGCAGTCGAGCGAGCTGGTGTTCCGCGCCCGCTTTGATGCACCGCCGCCGCAGGCTCGCTATTGGCGCACTCTGGTGTATGAACAGTTTGATGGCCACGCCTGGCAGCAATCCTATCTGCAGACCCTGTGGCAGCAGCAGGCGTTAGCCGGTGAGCTACCGATGCCCGCCCCTGGCGGGGTCGGCCAGGGCTATCAGCTGCTGACCGAGCCGAGCAACCAGAGCTGGCTCTATACGCTCGAAGGCAGTGTCAGCCAGGAGCCCAATCTGGTTCGCACCCCGACCGGCGTGCTGCTCAGCCGCCTTCCGCTGCTACAGAAGGCCCGCTTCACGCTGCAGTGGCACGCCGATCAGCCGCTGGAGCCTCGGCTCAGTGCCCGCCGGCGCGCAGACACCCTGCAGCTGCCGGCGCACGGCAATCCGCTGACCCGCGCGCTGGCTCAACGCTGGCGTCAACGCTACCCGGATGACAAACAGCTGTTGCAACAGGCGATGGCCTATTTGCGCGACAGTGGCTTTCGCTACACGCTGAATCCGGTGGCCATGGGCACGCAAGATGGCATCGATCAGCTGCTGTTCCGCAATAAAGAGGGCTTCTGCGCCCACTACGCTAGTGCACTGGCGTTTCTGCTACGCGCCGCCGGCATACCGGCACGCCTGGTCGGCGGCTATCTGGGTGGCGAATACCAACCACAGGAGAAGCTGGTGAGCGTGCATCAATTCGATGCTCACGCCTGGGTCGAGGTGTGGCTGGCGGGCGGTTGGCAACGCGTCGATCCCACCATGATGGTGGCGCCGGACCGTCTGACCCAGGGGCTGGATACGCTGCTGGGCGAAGGCGACTTCATTGCACAGGATCCCTTTAGCCTGTCACGCTATCGCCATGTGATGTTATTGAACACGTTGCGCCTGATGCTGGCCAACATCGACTATCACTGGAGTCTGTGGGTTCTCAATTACGACCACACCCGCCAGGAGGCATTCCTCAAGCAGTTATTTGGCGACAGCTTGTGGCGTCGGGCGCTGGGGTTGTTAGCCGGCGCCGGCCTCTGCGCGGCGCTGATCTGGGGTGGATACTGGCTGCGACAGCGCCGTACACCGCAGGATCCCTGGTTGCGCCACTACCAACGGGCCTGCCAGTTGCTGGCACGTGCCGGCTACCCGCGGCACGAGGGCGAAACACCGCAGCACTACCTGCAACGGTTGCAGCAGCAAGGTTGTCGGGCCGTGCCGGCATTGGCGGAGCTGACCGCGACCTTTGTGCAACGGCGTTACATGCCAGCCGGGGGCCGTGACGATGCCGGCCAGCGTCAGCTGCGGCGCCGGCAATGGCGTGCGTTGCGGCGCCAACTGGGATGAAATTCTTGATATGCATCACACTTTATTGTCATCATAACCACCACATTTTCGTAACAGAGCATTAACGCATGCCACAAAAACTGATGCAGGACGCCGGACATAAATTACTGGAGTGGGCCCAACTGATCGGCCTGCTGATTGTTGCCATCTCGACCATTTTTGCAATTGGCCATCAGGTCTACAGCATGATCGCCGTGATGAACGTGGCGCTGGCCGATCTGCTGATGCTGTTCATCTATCTGGAGGTACTGGCGATGGTGGCCATGTATCTGGAGATGGGCAAGCTGCCAATCCGCATTCCGCTGTATATCGCCATCGTGGCCCTGGCCCGTTATCTGATCCTGGACATGAAAGAGATGGACTCGCTACGCCTGCTCGGCGTCGCCGGCACAGCCTTGCTGCTGGCGGTGTGTGTGTTTGTCATTCGTTACGGTCATTATCGGTTTCCTTACGACAAGAGCGAATAAGCGTTCGTATTTTTCGATTAGGATGAGCGAAAGGATTCATTATCCTTACTAAAAATTGGGTCTTATAGTGACTCCAGTAGCCGATGAAGACCCGACATCCTGATGGAGAAAAAACATGAGCACACAAAGCATCAATATTGGTATCAGTGAAACCGACCGCCACGCGATTGCCGATGGCTTGTCTCGATTGCTGGCCGACACCTATACCCTGTACCTGAAGACCCATTACTTCCATTGGAACGTAACCGGCCCCATGTTCCAGACGTTGCACCTGATGTTTGAAACCCAGTACAACGAGCTGGCCTTGGCGGTGGATCTGATCGCCGAACGTATCCGTGCCCTCGGCTGCTTCGCGCCCGGCACCTACAAGGAGTTCAGTGCGCTGACCTCGATTGCCGAAAGTGATGGAGTGCCGAAAGCCACCGAGATGATCGCCCAGCTGGTGAGTGGCCAAGAGGCGGTGGTGCGTACCGCCCGTTCGCTGTTTGAACTGGTCGACAAGGCGCAGGATGAGGCCACCGCCGATTTGCTGACCCAACGCATCCAGTTACATGAAAAGACCGCGTGGATGTTGCGTAGCCTGCTCGAATAATCGGTTCAAGGTTTCAACCACACCGATTTGAAATCGAACCAGCCCAGGTTGTTGAGACGTACGCCTCGCGCCTGGGCCGGCCCCTGCAAGCGCAGCCAGTGATGAAATAACGGCTGCAGCCAGCCCAGCACCATGACCGCTTTCATCAGCTCGACCGGAGCCAGAACGCCTTGCTGCCACTGTTGCTGCCAACGGGCAAGGCATGCCTCGTCTCCCCCACAGATCACAGCCCGAAGAAGCGGCGTCCCCAGTAGCCAGGCGGCCAGCCCCGTCTCCGCAGGCGCCTGGAAATTGACCGAGCCGAGCCACAGATCCGCATCCGCTTCACCGCGCCACCAGGTGGCATAGTCGAGCTCCAGGCAATCGACCCTGATACCAAACGGCCGCAGACGCGTGGCAACCTGTTCAGCCAGCAGTACGTATTCCGGCTGCTGCTCGTAGTAAGCCAACGTTAGATGCCGGATCTCAGGCACCGGCAAGAGCGCGTCCGACTCTGGCGCTGCGTGCAGCCAGTGCGGCAACAAGCTGTAGGCCGGAGCCCAGTAACGGCGGTAACCGGCCGGCACTGCCGCCATCAATTGCCACGGCGCCAGCTGTTGCTGTAGCCAGCGACGACTGGGCTCGGCCCGTAATTGCGGACTGCGCGGATCATAGAGCAGGAAATAGCCCCCCTGTTCCAGGGCCATCTCCTGGTTATCGCCCGCCAGATCACTCATCGTGCTCACTTCGAGACCACAGACCTGTCGTTCGCCAAGCTCCAGTTGCTGTGCCAGCGCCGGCCACATCCAGATATCGACCTCATCCAGCAACGCACGCAAGCCGAAATAGTCATCAAACGCCAGCAGCCGCAACCGCTCGTTGCTATTTTCCGCCACTTGATATGGACCGGATCCCAACGGGTGACGCCCAGCAAGATCTTTTTGATGCACGCAGCTGGCGGGCTGGATCATGGCATCGGTTTGGGCCAGCAACCAGGGCAAGTGAACATCCTCGCTGGTTAGGCAAATCTCGATCTGCCGCGACGATAGCGCGTTAATTTGAAACAGATGCTGAAATAGCGGCAGAGTACTCGCCATCTGCAGCGATGCGACCACATCGGCTGCCTGTAGCCGACGGCCATCATGAAAACGCACCGCGGGCCGCAAGAAAAAATGCCAGCACAGCGGCGACACCGCGAGCCAGTGATGAGCCAGGTCCGGCTCGACTTCCCCGTTTTCCTCATTTACCCGGGTCAGCCCATTGAACACCTGCCGGACTAGATGAGCCTCGGAACGTCGAAGTGGTTGCCCCGGCAGTAGGGATGGCAACGGGCGGTAATAGGGAACCCGCAACAGTTGGCGCTCGCCCTCGGTCACGCGGCCACATTCCGAGAGAATAAAACGGGAGATCTCCTCAGGCGAGGCGCCGACCGTGGCTACCGCCTGTTGTAACTTGCCCTCGGCCAACAAGTGTCGAGCCTGATGGCGCCGAAAGGCATCCTGTGCCACCCGACACCGCAGGTGCGAATGTTTACCCCGTCCCGGCTCCGCCTGCCACTCGAGCCAGCCGGCTTGTACCATGGCCCCCAGCAAGGATCGCACGTGGCGCCGCGAGCAGCACAGCTGTTCCGCCAGCTGTTGCAACGTGGTGGATACCGGCGCCAGACCATGCAGTTCCAGCAGACGTTGGTAATAGTGTTCGAGGCGCCCCGACATAAAAGAGGAACTCCAAATAAAAAAGTGAGCAATTTTTATGTTCCCGTATTAGAGCGATGATTAATCACGAAAGGCAAGAACAACATCCAGCGGGAGTCCAAAATGAAAAGAGCAAATGATCAGCAATTACTGCATTTTTTCCATAGATGGTTGGGTCTGAGAGGCTCGGCACTCGCACGGGAAAACTTGGTGCGCCTGGAACAACTGATGCAATGGCACGCACTGCAACTCCCCGACAGCCTCTATCGCCACCATGTCTAATTAGGAGCCAGCATGTATATCGAACACGTTGCCATCTGGTGTCAGGATCTGGAGCAGATGCGGGCGTTTTACCAGCGCTACTTTGCGCTAGAGTGCAATGCCAAATACACCAACGCCCGTGGCTTTCAATCCTATTTTTTACGCTTTGCCAGTGGCTGTCGCATTGAACTGATGCAGTGGGAACAGGTAAATAGCGGGCATAACGAAGTTGAACGTCAGTTTCTCGGCCTGGGCCACATCGCCCTGGCGCTCGGAAGTCGTGATGCGGTTGACTCGCTGACACAACAGCTGCAACAAGATGGTTATACCTGTGTCAGCGGCCCCAGGGTGACGGGAGATGGCTACTATGAGAGTTGCATCCTGGATCCAGAACTCAATCGCATCGAACTGTGCGCCTGAAGCTCAGCGGTACAGGGGCGACCGCGCCTGTACTACTTTTGGGCGCCGCTGCTGGATTTGCGCCCACCAGGCTTCGCACAACGACCAGTGCTGCAGGTAAAAGTCCCGGTTGAAAACCAGAAAATAGTTCCAATGAAATAACGGCCGACTAGAGCCCCGGATCTCCCGCTGCCAGCCCAGAGACTGTATCAACTGGTATGTTGGCTGCTCCGCAGCCAGCACCATATCCAGCCGGCCATGGCGCAGCTTATCCAGATTAAGCTCAGGAGTCCGCGCCACTTCAAATGGAATGTGTTCGCCTTCGAGATATTCGGCGACAGCGGAATCCTTGAGCACACCGACCCGATAGTGGCGCAGGGCCGCTATGCCCTGAGTCAACGGCTGGAGATCAAAGCCTGGACGAGTAAAAACCGTATAATCGACAGCAAACAACGCCTTACTGGCATCAATCTGTCCATCACGCGTTAAAGGAAAAGCCAGATACCCACTGCGCTCCGCGGAATAGGAAAAACTGAACACCCCATCAAGCGAACCATAGCGAACGGACTGTAACAAGCGCCGAACGGGCAGCCGCTCTAGCACCACCGGCAATTCCAGCCGTTGGGCCGACTCCAACACCAACTCAACCGCCATGCCGGGGGGATCGGCAGGCTCCCGCCCATAACCTGTTTGGTACGGCGCAAACGGATGATCGGCATATCCCAGCGTCACGGCACTAGCAGGGCCACTACTGCATAACAACAAACACCCCAGCAGGAGATAACGGCATCTCGACATGGACGACCTCGCACCGACACGAGTAGCAACCTTCGTAGAGTGTAGACCAGGGCGGTCGGTCATCAGGTTCACTCGAAAACTCACGAAAAAAAGAGGGGAGTCACCGACTCCCCTTCGGATTAGTTCAGGGGATAAGGGGGCGAGATAAAGCCCTGGTATCCATCAACAAACAAACGTGACAACGCATTGACTTGCTCCTGGCTTTCAACCCGGGTGGCGATAGTCACAATGCCGGCATTGTGGGCAGCCCGACAGACGGCTGACAGGAACGCCTGATCCCCCTCCTCCTTTAGCACCATACCGGTATAGCCATGATCAATCTTCACATAAGCCGGATGCAGCGATTCCAGATAATCCAGCGATTGGAAGTTGCGGCCATATTGATCAACCCCCCACTCGAATTTATGGCGCCGAATTACACTCAGCAGGGCTTCAACCTGGCTCCGGGAGTGCACAATAGCGGACTCCGGCAACTCGAAAAACAGATGGTTTGCCAAACCGATATGAGCCAGCAGATAGCTATCCAGCCAGTCATGAAAAGCGGATGACGCTATGGCGTGTTGAGTGAGGTTAACGGCCAGGCGCAGCCCCTTGTGACGGCTCAACTCACTACCCACTTGCTCAAGCACATAGCGATCAAAATCCGAGCCCAGCTTGAACTGCTCAACCGCCGGCATAAACTGACCAGCAAAGAAATCCTCGCCATCACGATGAATGCTGGTAAACAATTCGGCATGGTGCGGCTGTTGATTAACCAGAAGGATCGCAGGCTGAACCTTGAACATCAGTTGCTTGTTATGCAATGCATTGAGTAACAGATCACGCCAGCCAAGACGCCCTATGTCATCATGTTGGCCACGGCTATCCACCACCACAGCCCCCAGGCGCTCACTACGCGCACGGCGTAATGCGCTGTCTGCCTTGGTCAGCATCACCGAGAGATCATCATCACGTTCACGTGGTGCTACACCAATCACGGAAATAGCCATCTCGCGCTCAATCGGATTGATCACCAGTTCAGCGATAGTACGGTTAATTTGATCGGCGACCTCCCGCAACTCGCCCATCTCCAGCGTCGGCAATAAAACCGCATATTCGGTTGCAGAAATACGCGCCAAAGCATGCCCTTCATATACTTTGAGGACATCCTGCATGCTGTTGGCGACGGCCTTCACCATGCTGTCACGAGCGGCATAGCCCTCTTCACGATAGATTTCGTCCAGCATATCGACGGCAACCAACATGATGCCGCCCTGACCGGACTCCGCCAACCATGCATTGACTTGACCAACGAAATAGGCCCGATTCCCCAAACCGGAAACGGCATCCCGAAATGCGCGCTCACGTAATTGCTCCGCCGCTTCAGCCTGCTCCTTGAACTGCATCGCCAGTTTGGCAGCCATGGTATTGATGGCTTGCACGACCTTACGTAGTTCCAGTGTTCTGGGTAACGGAATCACGTGACCAAAATGGTGTTGTTCAATTTCTGTCGCCTGTACGCAAATTTCGTCCAGAGGCTTAAGCAGATATTGCAGTGCACGCATCAGCAATAGGGTCACCAGTAAAAAGGTGATGACAAAGGCGATGAACAGGCGACTCATGCCGTTCCACAACTCGAAATAGGCTTGTCCAGGGTGCCCTTCAACCTTGAGCTTCCCCAGCTGTAGCCAGCCAGATGTCAGCACTGAGTCATAGCTAACCGGCTGAAACAGGTGCAAGGATAAAAACCATTGCGGCACGCCTTGAATATCAGCCGTATTTTCACGCTGGATGACTGTCTGACTGGCAAGCAAATCCAGGCGCAAACGACGGTAAAAACCGCCATCAAATGCAGCATTAATCACCGACTCGGCACCAACGGCATCACCGGTTTCCAAATAGGGCGTCAATGCCAACCCTAACGAGTTAGCCGTGCTGGTGACCGATAATTCGAGCTGTCCGGCCAGATAGGCGCGTGTCGAGTTGAACTGAACCAGATAGGCAGCCACAAACAAGGTGGCAAACAGCGCCAGCATGGTGACCAGAAGTTGTCGGTATAAAGTCATGATTCAATCATCCAGATTCAATTTGGGACGTTTCAACTTTTCACTGCTAAAACGGCTTCTTAGGTCATTCCATAACGTCAACCGCGATGCACTGCCGGCCAGCTGACCTTGTCCGCGTTCTTTCATCAACCACAAGTGGGATCCATTAAAGCTGAATACCGGCACCAAATCCTTGCGTTGAGTCGCCGGTTTGATAGCCACATCAATATTGTCAAGAATCAGCGGAACCGCTGCCGGTGTGGGATAATAGGCAACAACCATATGAAATTGCTGATATGTCAATGATTTGACATAGACCATTCTTAACTTTTCATCATTCAGACCTAGCTCAATCAGGCTGAAATATTTAGAAATACTGTAATCTTCACAATCCCCTCCCCCGGCACCGATAAATTCCATCGGCGATGCCCAATAATCCGCTTTTCCCCACAAGGAAATATCGCTCAGAAACCGCATCTGGTTAAAAAAACGGTTCACTTCGGTCAAAGATTTTTGTTCGCTCCAGCGTTCTTGCTTGCCCTTTTGTATCAGCTCGCGCCATGCCTGCATGCGCTTGCCTGCTCGCGGGCCATAAAAATCAGTTTCGGTACGAATGGCACTCAGATCGTCATCGGATAATGGAACAGCAAACAGTAGCCCCGGCAACAGTAACAACACGACCAGCCAGTGACGCAACAACCCAGGGCGGGATTCAGGAACCATAGATGGCTCCAGGTGGAAAAACGGAGATAAACACGAGGGTGGCAGGTGTTAAACACCTGCCATAACCACAATTACACTGACGTTTCACGCAAATTATTGAGCCCATTCTGCCGGCTTTTGCACCTTCATTGAATCCAGCAGAACACCCGTCGCGTTCAGAATACGATACTGCGCATACAGCTCATCATACTGGGTGGTGACCAGGCTGCTTCGCGCCTCGAACAACTCGTTCTCGGTATTCAGTACGTCAAGCAATGTACGCTGACCAAGCGTGAATTGCTGTCTGTAGGCACGAACCGTCTCATAGCTGTACTCGACGTGCTGTTGTTGATACTCCTTTTGGCTGCGCAGTGTCTGCATCGCCTGCCAAGCCAGACGGGTACCTTCCTCTACCTGCCGATACGCATTTTGATGAATGTCTTTCGCCTGAGAGTAGAGCGCAGAGGTTGCCTGAATATTGGCATCATCGGCGCCACCGTTATACAAGTTATAACGGACACGCAGCATCACACTGGCTTCGTCCTTGTTGCCCTTGACGCCATCGGCATCGTCATACCAGGTCTGCCCGGCCTCAACATTCACCTTCGGGTAGTTATTCGCCTTCGCCCCTTCATGCTGGTATTTGGCCGCTTCAATGTCTTCGTTGGAAGACAAAATCACCGGATTATTGGTGGTCGCCTTTTTCAAGGCTTCATCCAATGTGGCGGGTAAGGTAATCCCTTCTGCCGACGGCGCAACCAGATCTGTAGGTTCGCTATTCACCACCCGAATGTACTCGGCCTTGGCATCATCCAGGTTATTCTGTGCGGCAGCCATATTGGAATAAGCCCGCGCCACACGCCCCTGGATTTGGGTCAAATCAGCAGAGGAGCCCACACCTGAGGTTGTCCGTTTGGTAATGTCGCTGAGGATCTGCTCGTGCGTGGCCAGATTCTCTTTCGACAGATCATAGATTTCCTGTTGCTTGAGCACATTCAGATACACCTGGGTCACACGCAGCGCCACATCCTCAGCGGTTGAGAACAGCGTCAGGCGCTGGGCTTTAGCCTCGGATGTTGTCCGGTCCACATTGTTGCTGGTATCGAAACCATCAAACAGCATCTGTCTTAACGTGATGCCGGCATCTTTACGTGTCAGATCGGTTCTATCACTAGCCCCTACCGCATTAATCCATTCAGGCCCCACACCGGCGCTCAAATCAACCTTGGGCTTATATCCAGCACGCGCCTGATCAATCTGATGGGTCCGGGCCAGATAGAGATCATAGGCTTCCTTGATCTGGGGGTGGTTCAACATCGTGGTTGCCACACTCTGTTCCAGACTCTCGGCAACAGCAATGGAGCTCACCGAGCCCACTGCCGCGGCGATCGCCACGACCAGTAGTCTGTGTTTCATATCCAGTCTCCTTGATAGTTGGAACTAGCGCTCTCGCAGCGCACTTTGCTTGGCTCGAATAATGGGCTTCATCAGATACTCAAGCACACTCTTCTTGCCAGTAATGATATCCACGCTTGCCATCATGCCGGGAATAATCGGCATCGGCTTACTGGCGTCGCCAAGATAGCTCTTGTCAGTCCGCACCCGAACCAGATAAAAGGCATTACCTTTTTCGTCCTGAATCGTATCGGCACTGATATGCTCCAGCGTCCCTTTCAGGCCACCGTAGATAGCAAAATCATAGGCTGAAATCTTCACTATCGCCGGTAAGCCCGGCCGTAAGAAGGCAATATCCTTGGGTAGAACCCGCGCTTCGATCAATAAGTTATCTTCAATTGGAACAATTTCGATCAGATCCATACCCGGTTGAACCACACCGCCGACGGTATTCACCTTGATGGTCTTGATTGTTCCTTTCACGGGTGACAACACGCTGGTGCGTTCCACCCGATCCTTGAGACCCACCTGACCCTCTGCCAACTGCGACAATTTGCTCTGTTTGTCATCCAGCTCTTTTTGCGCATCAACGCGGAATTTCAGCGCTACATCGTTACGTTTGAGGATGGTCTCCCGAAGCAGCGCATTCTGTTTGGGTAACAGCAAACGGGCATTTTCCAGTTCGCCGCGCATCTCGTTGACCTGACGTTCCAGCTTGATCAATTCCACACGCGGCACTATGCCCTCCTTGGCTAGCGGCCGATTCAGCGCCAACTCCTGACTGGCCAGATCGACGCTGCGCCCCAAGGTCTGGATCCGGTTATTAATCTCGAAGATCTCGTTCTCTTTCTGTTCAATCTGTTGTCCCATGATCGACAGTTCGTTGTTCAAATTATTCAACGCGACCATGTAGGCACTGTTTTGCCGTTTTGCCTCGTCCGGAAAGACGTTGGCAAAACTGTCAGGAAAGACGATAGGATCGGATGACACGACGATCTGCTCACGCCAATTCAGCTTGGGGTCGTTGATCACCTTGAGGCTGGACAACTCAGCACGCAGGCGAGCGACATCCCCTTTCAGGCTGATGATCTCCTGTTCGCGCTCCCTGAAATCCGAGCGGAACCGGGTATCGTCGATCTGCATCAACTCCTGGCCCTGATGAACCACCTGCCCTTCACGCACAAACACCTGCTTGACGATACCGCCCTCCAGATTTTGGACGACTTGCAGCTGACGCGAGGGGATCACCTTACCCTGGCCGGACGTCACTTCATCGAGCTCGGCCCAGGCGGCCCAGAGAATGGCGATGACAAAAAACGCAAAACAACTCCATAACAAGGCACGGGCTCGTGTGGGGGTATTGAGCAAGATGGCAGCAGAGCTGTCATCGACAAACTCCAGCTGCTCCGCCGCAGGCAAGCCTAATTTCTTATTCATGTTGCCCCTCCCGAGCACGAACCTTGCCCTCCTTGAGCAACTGCAATACCTGATCCCGAGGGCCATCTGCGACCACCATACCCATGTCCAGCACAATCAAGCGCTCCACCACATCCAGCATCGTGGTTCTATGGGTGATCAGAATCAGCGTCGTCGCCGGATCGAGTCTTGCCAGCTCCTCTTTGACCAACCCCTCAGAACGGTTGTCCATGTTCGAGGTCGGCTCATCCAATAGCAAAATCGGCGGGTCATTCAGCAAGGCGCGGGATAACGCAATCGCCTGCCGCTGTCCTCCAGACAGCATGCGGCCACCCTCACCCACCTGACGCTCCAGGCCATTCGGGTCGCGATTGGTAAACTGGGTTACTCCGCCGCGCCGCGCGGCACGCAAGACGCGCATATCATCCACCAAGGGATGGCCAACAATGATATTGTCGCGAATCGAACCGAAGAACAGGGTAATATCTTGTGGTACACACCCAATATTTCTGCGCAAAACGGCCGGATGGATTTGCGCCAAATCATAACCGTCAACCCGCACCGAACCACTTTGCGGTCGAAATAAGCCTAACAATAATTTCTCCAGCGTCGTTTTCCCGGCACCGACGCGGCCAATAATCGCCACTTTTTCACCTTGGCGAATATGTAGCGAAATATTGCGCAATGAATCCTGCTCCGATTCAGGATAGCGAAATGTGACATTTTCAAAATCAATATTCCCCTGCAAAACCGAGTGCTGGATATATTGTTTATCCTCCTCTTGCTCGCTGGGGCTATCCATTATTTTACCTAACAATTCAAGTGCGGATTTAGCCTGATTATATCGGGTGGACAATACGGATAATTGCACCAGCGGAGCGATGGCACGGCTGGATAGCATCACAGCGGCAATCATCCCGCCCATGGATAACTCACCTTCCGATATCAGATAAACCCCGAGCACAACCAGGGCGACCGTCGCCATTTGCTGGGAAAAACTGGCCAAGGTGGAAATTCGATTGGTGATACGACGGGTTTCTATGCCCCAATTTGCCATATGACCGACCGCTTGTTCCCATTTGTGCTGGAAATTACCCTGCGCGCCAAACACTTTAACCGCTTCAAGCCCGGCAATGCCCTCGATCAGGTTGGCATATTTTTGAGATGCCAGACGAGACCCCTCCTCAATACTGTGTTTCAGCGGCTCCTGAATATAAAAGCTGTAAGCCGTTAGCAGCAAAATACACACTAGCGGCACAATCACCATATAACCGGCAAATATCCAGATGATCAGCAAAAAGAAAAACGCAAAGGGCAAGTCGATTAATGCCGCCACCGTAGCGGATGTAAAAAACTCCCGAATGGCTTCAAACTCTTGCAGATGTTTGGCAAACGCTCCAGTTGAGGCAGGGCGCGCCTCCATGCGAATACCCATGACCTTGGCAAATATTTTTGCCGACAAGAGAACATCAGATTTCTTTCCGGCAATATCGATAAAATAGCTGCGTAATTGCCGCATTAAAAAATCGAACAAGAATATAATCGACACACCGATCGCTAATACCCATAACGAATCAAATGCCAGATTAGGCACAATCTTGTCATAGACATTCATTGTAAAAAGCGGGCTGGCAATCGCAAATAGGTTAATTAATATCGATGCAATCAATACATCGCGATAAATACCGGTTGATTCAAGCAAGGTACTCCAGAACCAATGACCACGCCGGGTTTCCAATACTTTTGGCGAGCGCGCATCATATTTGAATTGTTTCTTCAACAGAATACAGGTGCCGTCATATTGCGCCATCAGATCAGCCAGAGCCACCGTCTGTTCCCCCCCGCCAAGCAACGGCAGAATAATCTGGCACTCCTGACGCTCATCATCACGAGATAACAGCACACAGGCTCCGCCATCCTTCATCAGCAGCACGCAAGGAAACAACAGTGGCGAGACAGCCGTGATATCAGAACGATATGTACGGGAAACAAAGCCAGCCCGTTCGGCGGCGCGTGCAAACAACGGAAGAGTCAAGCAACCATCAACCAATGGCAGGCCGGAAATCAACGCATCCCGGCTATTGGGTACGGCATAAAATTTGGACAAGAAAACCAGGCATTCCAGCAACTGATCGGTATGTTCCCGAGCACGTTCCATTTTCTCTCCATGCGGGCAAGCGGCTGTCGTATAAATCGAGTGTTTTATTAATAATTTTTATATTTGTGACAATAGTTTAGCATAATTTTGACATGCCGATAGCAGAGGGAAAGCCACTCTTTCATCTGAAACGGATTGAACTCTAAATAACGGACCTTACTGAGCCTGATTTATTGCCATGCCATCGCTGTGCAACATAAAAAAGCCCAGCCAAATGGCTGGGCTCAGCAGTAAAACCATCACGCTTATTTATCAATATCCAGCAGGTGGTTGTTAATCATGTAATCAATCACCTGTTGCGCAGTGCTACCACTTGCCCCCGTCATCTGATCATAACTGACATTATCCAGGACAATTTTCTCCACCACGGCTCCGGACGTCCCCGACGCGGCTGCCGGATCATGGATTTCAATGGTCAGGTTCTTGGTATCCGCGCCAATCGACAGGTAGCTCTTGAGCACATCGGCACTCTTGTCGCCGTTATGATCGAGCAGATCGCTGATATCAATCACATCCTTGGTCTTATCAAAATCGACAATATGATCGACCGCCGGAGTTAACAACGAACCTTGATCACCATGCAACCAGGCAAAGGTGTCATGTCCCGCGCCCCCGGTCAGCAGGTCATTGCCCTTGCCTCCCACCAGGATGTCGTCGCCCAAATCACCATACAGCTTGTCAGCACCGTCACCAGCCTTGATCACGTCGTTACCTTCAGCGCCGTGAATGATATCCCGTCCATCACTGCCGGTGATCAGATCCTGCCCCATGGTGCCGGTGACCGACTGGCCGGTTCGAACCATCCAGCTACCGTCACTGGCTCGTACCACATCTTGCAGATCACTCAAGGTGTAGCCCTCGCGCAGCATCAGCAGATTGGCGCTATTGAATCCGGACCAAGCAGAATCGGTGGTTTGCTTGAATGACAAATTGAAGTTCGCGGCGACGGCTTGATCCCAGTACACAATCTCGACCTGATGCAGGCCTTCGGACAAGGCCACTGTGCCGCCGGTTGTCGTGACGGTAGCCGCATTACCGTCATAGGACACAACGGCGACGCCATCAATGAACACCTTGTAGCCATCATCCGCAGTGACCTTGAACTGGTAGTTGCCTTCGCCAAAATAGACGGAACCCAGCATCCGAATCACCGCATCACTGGTATTGCCATACCAGTTGGTGGCATACACGCTGTTGCCATCGGTACTTGCGCCATTATTGTTGAGAAACTTCACCAGGTTGCCACTCGTCACATTGGTGTAGTAGTAAGCGCCTCCCGCATTTCCCAGATTGCCGCTCAGCACATTGCCATAGTTCAGATTGGTAGCAACGAACCGCGCATCGATGCGCGAGTCAACGCTGGCCTGCGGATCGATCTCGCCCACGGTGAGTCCGCTTCTGGTTTTGATGATGCTGGCCGCGTCGGCAAAGTTATCAATGTTTCCAACTGAACCATCTCCTGTTTCGCTGGTTTTGTTCGCAACCGACGTATTGCCATCGTTATAACCGAAATACTCCCCACTGAGCCCTGTGGCTGTCGACGCCACATTGGTATAGGTCGCATGCAGCGTTTGAATGGAATCGGCATCAACGACTACCGTCAGTGTGCCTTGCGTCGTGGCGTGAGAACCGTTTGATGCTTCCGTCGTCGTTGCGGTTACCTGCAAGTTGATGGTGCCGACAAACCCCAACGGCGGGGTCAATGACAGTTGGGCGCTGTTCCAGGAGGAGATATCGACCGATGTCTTCGTCGCGGTAGCCAGGAAAGCATGTGTGCCATCCGAGAGCACGCTCCCTTCAGGCAACGCCCCCATCACCAGACTGAGCTTCTCCGAGCCATCCATATCCGGCGTTGTTGCAGTAATGGCAGCCAAGTGAATGCTTGAACCCAGCATGCCGTGATTAAAGGTCGAGGCGTAATAGCCGCCATCACCCACTGCCGTCAACGCGCCATGTTGCAGCCCTGCCGCATCAACCTGGCTGATATCGGTATACAGCGGGATGTTCGCCGTCGACAGATCCTTGGCTGCCCCATTATCCACCGCAACTTTCAAGGAGATGGCGCCAACACCGTCGCCATTGTAGGCAAACATCTCGAGTGAGTAATAACCACTGACATCCGGTTTGAAATTGGCGGCGTAATTACCCCAGGAGTTATGGCCGAAGTCAATCAGTGTCTTACCACCGATTTCCAGACGTAAGGTGTCATCTTCATACCCGGTAAAGGTATAACTGTGTCCAGCTTCGAGGTAGACCAGCCCACGGGCACTATAAGCATCATCGACCGGAATATTGAGCTGAGTCCCCAAATTGGTGACAACGCTTTGCGTAGTCGGTGTTGTCGCCTCAAGTACCGACTCAACCTTTGCCGTAGAGGCCGCAGTGGTCCGATCCAGGCCATCAACATTATCGTAATAACTCAGCGTCAACCCGTTCCCAACCTGGGTAGCACCTGGAGCCAACCCTCCGGCTGCAGAGGAGGAGCTCGCAGCAAGTGACAACAGAGGCGCATCGGCTAAGGCATCTATCGTGATGGAGGCCGTATAGCCCTGCTGGCTCCAATTCACACCGTCACTGACATGGAAATTAAACGTACTGTCTGCATCCGTATTATCTGTCGGATTGAATATCAGCTTACCGGCGTTGATGTCGGCAACGCTGACCGTAACACCGCCAGCGGCAGAGATCATCGCCGCGGTGATCTGTGTACCATTGAGATAAAGCGCACCATTGGCCGGTAGTGAATCAATGCGCACCGACTGCAGCGTATCGCCGGCATCCCCATCGTGGAAAACGCCGAAGTCAGAAACCTTGATGGTGTAGTTGGCGCTGGTATTTGACATATCCTCGATCAGCGAAATCGAGCTGTCCGATGCCGTAGGTGCAATATCGTTAACGTTGCTCACGTTGATCGTCACCTTCGCCGTATCACTTAAGATGCCATCGCTAGCGCTCACCGTCAGTTGATATTGCTGCACCAACTCATAATCCAGCTGCTTACCCGATGCTAAGGCTATCTCCCCGGTCGAACTGTTAATCACAAACAAGCCGCTATCGTTGCCAGCGGTGATCTGATAGCGAATAGATTGACCATCACGATCAGTGTCGTTGTGCGTGAAGCTGTCATTGACATTAAAGAGCACGCTTCCACTGGGTATGCTCTCTGCCACCGTTACCGTACCGTCGATGATATTGGGGGCGTTATCATTCATGTTCATAACATTGATCGTCACCGTCGCCGTGTCAGTCAAAGCGCCATCACTCGCCGTTACGGTCAGTAAATGCTGACGTACGGTTTCGTAATCCAGATGCTGGCCCGATGCGAGTGTGATGACACCCGTTGCACTGTTGATCGAAAACAAGCCTGCATCATTACCCGCGCTAATCTGATAACTGATCTGCTGACCATCTCGATCCCGATCATTTCCGGTAAAGCGGTCGTTGACGTTGAACAGCATCGTTCCAGAAGGGAGATTCTCTGCTGCGAAAACTAAACCGCCATCGATCTCCGGCGCATCGTTCTGCGCCGCCACACCGATGGTCACGGTACTGGTGGTGGTGCCGCCGTTGCCGTCACTCACCGTCACCGTGAAGCGGTCGCTGCCGTGGAAATCCTTGCCCGGGGTATAGGTGAAGGTGCCGTCGCCATTGAGTGTCACGCTGCCATTGGCCGGCACATTGCCCAGCGCATAGCTCAGCTTGTCGCCAT